>CAVVVS010000045.1:0-39887 GCA_963751355.1 uncultured Ignavibacteriales bacterium
CAAAAATGGATTTGCAGTGGACTATGAAAGGTCCCTCCGGACTTGTCTGCCTACCGGCGCATAACAAGGAATTTTAATTAAAGGAAAAGAGATGAGATGGGATGTCCACCGAAGAACCTTACGGTGAAATTAATATCGATTTTCATTCGCAGAGTGTTCAATACAACTTTTTACAACATGAATCATTAACTAGTTTTTATTCAAAAGCTTTTTGCCCAATTCTTCAAGTCTGCTGCCAACTATCGCTTTCTGCTGATCTGTCAGCTTTAATTTTTTAATTGAATTATATTCTTCATACGCATCATCATTAAGTCCTAAGCCGGTTAAAATATTAGCAAAGTAAATTCTGAAAGAAGCAATATTTTTTGTTTCCGGGTACTTACGAAAAGTTTCTTTCACAACAACGACTGCTGATTCTTTATAACCGTTCTCCGCCAGTTGAACTGCACCGTTGAGCTTTTTTATTCCGAAATTATTCGATTCAATAAGAGGGGTTTTCACTCCATTAATTTCAGAACCGTACACGGCAGTATTTTTCGATTTTGCTTCTTCTTTCTTATGCGGTGCGTCTATCATATCCTCCATTGCCAGTGCCAAAATTAAATCATCGAGTGACATTTTTTTGATGTTTGTTAAAGATATAGCAGAGGATTCATTGAGGGCAAATTTTTGATTATTTACCAGAAACATAGCCGATGATTTATTCTCAGTCTGTATGGTAGTATTTGCATTTAATGTTTCACCTTTTTGAATATTAACCCAATTTTCACCAGCTCCGATTTGCACTTTTACATTACCTGTTACTTTTTCTACTTTAAATATTTGTGCGGATAATAAACCCGCAGTTAAAAAAATTATTAATCCTATCTTTTTCATATCACACCTTAAAAACAAAGTTATAAAAGTTATTTCAATTTACATCCACTATATTAACAGTTCCTTTTGCCAGTCCAAGATTATTAACAGCATCATTATTAAATTTTTCCGTCCCGAGATCCCAGGCTGTATCAAAGTTAGTTAACGAAGTTGTTTCCACCGGAATCCAAACTTCATCAACATTATTAGTATTTTTTCGAATGATATATTTACTATCGTTTTTCGTAATAAAAACTGCCTGTTCAGGAGATAAACCGGTATTAACCAAAACATTAACATGACCTATTTTACCTCCCGGTTTATAATCAACCAGCGCGGTTTCAATACCGATGCTCTCGAGAAGCGAGCTGTAAAGAACACTCAGGTCATCACAATCGCCGCCTTTTAATTTTAAAGTTTCATGCGGAAACTGCACATAATCTGCAGATGCACTGGGATCGGATGAATAAACCATATCCTTAACGATCTTATTAAAAATGATTTTTGCTTTATAAAAATTAGAAATTACATAAGGCAGCGTATCGAGCTCGGTTTTATATCCGCTTAATACATTCTTCGCGTAAGTCATCGAAAAGGAATAATCTTTTTTAATAAAGTAACGCAGATTGCTTACACTACCATCCCATGCATTAATCCCGTTAATTAAAAGCGGCTTTTGTGATTGGTCATCATTGTCGTTTCCGGTAGTGGTCAAATAGAAATCAGCATAGGAGATTTCAGTTTTTTTATTCGAATAATTCTCGGGAACTATAGTATAAAAAGGGATATCAACTGTATCATGTGGTCCGGCTGTAACTGCCGGCGATTGAATTTTTTCGCTGTTGATCCCTTCAATTTTAGATGACGGTTTTATTGATATTGGTTTGCCGGAAAGGTTAACAACTTTTGCAGTTGCAAACGGTTTATTCAGATAGTTATCCGATAAAGTTGGAAATATTTCATTAAGGATTTTCACATTTAAAAATTTAACCTTGTGCTCTGCAATTGTGTTTAAAGCAAGTGAAAAAGTTAGCACGGCTTTATCATAGCTATAACTATTGTTTATAATACTATTTAATCCATTTTGCTCAAATTCCGAAAAAGCATGAGACACATTTCGATTAGAAAAATATTTTACACCTGCCAGTGTTATTCCGAATAAATCCGTTGAAAAAGATATTGCTGGAATAATACCCGCAATAAAAGGTGACTGATATTTACTATGAAAACCTGAAATTCCTATTGCTGCATTTCCGCCGAACATGAGAAAAAAATTGTTGAATCCGATTTGAAATGCATTATTTGTTTCATAAAGTAAATTTAGATGAACAATTTTAAAAGGAGCATAAGTCAAACCGACTAATACACCCTTATCCCTCTTTATCTCATAATTTTTATTTTCGCCGGATACAGTACTTTCATTAAGATTTAACAGGTTAACAGATGCCAAACTTAAAGAAAGATTTTTATAAGGGAAATAATTTAATCCTATATCTGCCTTCCAAAAATTTGCATTTTCTGTCTGACCTTCTCTTTTAAGATAGAGTGAATCGGAAAAAACCGGTACAATGCTTTCCTGACTGAATTGCTGTGTAAAATATCTAAAAGTGAATCCGGCACTGAAGCCCGGAGTTATATTATAAGAATATCCGAAACCGAATAATTCCTTATAACTAAATTTTGAAGAAAGCGATTGGGCACTGGAATCCTGCAAGAGAATTGATTCACTGGATATAAAATCAAATTCCTTCTGATAACCGGGCGTGTACCGGACAGATATTAAATGATTTCCAAGTCGCTTCGTAATGGCAATTAAATAAACATTTGAAATTGTTGTAGAAGCAAACTCTGCGCCGTACTCCATAGTAAGCCCCCAATCCCTAACGGACGAAAAATTTGAAGGATTAGCTTCAAAGCTGTTCATTAGAGAACTTTCCTTCTGAAGCGGGGACCAGTACCCGGAAAGTCCAAATGAACTTTGTGCCGATATTTTTACGGATAAAGCCATTAAAAGAATTATTATTGCTGTAAAATTAAATTTCAAGGTATATCTACAAATATACTGTGAATGCTTTGTGATAAAATATATAAGCTTACTCTTCCGTTATCATGATTAATTTCAATTCTTCGAACAAAAGTAAATACTAGTTGATTATATTTTCCCAGTGGTATTTCATTCAAAAGATGCGGCGGTACTTTTACCTCACCGTCATCACGGGTTTTTAATTTATATAATGGAAAGACATATTTTTTATCTGCGGTTACAACCCCTATAATAATTTCCATACCCGGATCATTTGCCCGGTTCCAGTTTAACACGGCGTGAAGGTTTTTGTTTTTTGCTTTACCGCTTAAAATTACATTCCCTATTATTTCTCTGGGTGTCGGGATATCAAAATTAACTCTCGGACCCATCTTGGGCGTAAGATTAAAATTTACGGAAGAATTATAATGAAAGTTAAAGTGAGCGGAACCATCAGGTATGTTATCGCTAAGTACATACATTGGACCAAGAGTCGTATCGACTATTCCGCCCATATATCTGTATCTTAAAGTGTAAGGGATTTCAATTGCGGTAACATTATCAAACATAACTTTACCCGGCGCCATAGTATGATATCCGATTAATCTTCCCCCTGATGTATGAACAGAGCGCTTCATATCGAAAAAAATTGATTGAGCTAAGGAGATCTTTTTGGTGAGGGAATTTTTAGTGATCTTTATGCCGCTTACTGCGATTATATTTTGATATGCAGTTAAATTACTGGCAATGCCGGTAGAATCGAATCCGTTGCTAAATGAAATATCATTCGTATCTTTTGTTATAACTTCAACCTGTACCGGATCGTTTGAAGCCGGGTTATCCTGGATTAATTCGGTAGGCGCTGGTTTTTCGCACCCGTAAAGAATTAAACCAATTAAAATAACCTGTATAAAATATATTATTTTTTTCATCTCTTTATAACTTAATATTGTGGCGATTGATTTGCAATCTATTTATCACAACCGTTTTTGCATTCACTTTTTTTAATTTAATCCCGGCTGCTTGATTTTATTGCAAGCCGCCGGGGAAAACACTTAAATTAAGGATTTTTTATGACGATCCATTTATCAAATTTTCAAAAGAACTTAACGAAATAAGGGAATCCCCAGGTATTGCTTTCAACTGCTGCTGAATCATCATAAATAACCTGACGGGGAAATGCATTAATAACACCGTGATAATATCCAGGAAATTGATGAGTTTCGAATGTTAATTGATATACTTTTACATATCCATTCCCGGCAGGTGTGGAAGAAACCAAATCGAATTTTGCTTTAGCCCTATGAAATCCATGCATATCCCCACCGTGAGTTAGAGTTACAAAATCAGTATCCGCATAAGTACTCATAAGTTCCAATCTAACAGCAATTTTATTGTTTCTATTCAACCGGGGAATTTCTTTCCACCATCTTCTGCCTCTTGCAAGAAAATAATCGTTCGGAGAACTGATAACTAAGCTATCGCTGTTTGAATAGAAAATTGTCATCTTTGTTATATCAATATTCGAATTTAAAGTGCCGCCTTCCGGTAACGATATCGCGACTAATCTCCAGCCTTTGGTTGAATCATCTGATTTTTCTTTTCGCTCAAATATTAATTTTCTGGTTATAGTTGATGAAAAAGCTTTTTTAATTAATGTGTCGGGACGATCGTTTGATGCACTATATGAAGCTGCAATATACAACACTCCTTCAAAATTTTTAGTGTATGTCGCATAAGCCGAATCACCTATTATGGTTGAATTAAAATCACGGCTTACCATCCGAATCTTTTGTCCGACTTTAAACGGGTAAATTTCCGCCTGTGTTTTTCCCAAAAAAGACATAGCATCTTCTTCATTATAGTTAGGCTCAAAAGAAGCTATTGAGGAATCCGAATCTGCAATTTTTTGTAATACTGCCTGGTCGGATGTATTATTAAGCGTGTTGGGATCTGTTGGTGAATTTTTACATCCTGCTACTATTACCAGTAACAAAAAAAAGGCTGAAGCAACAGTGCTTCTTAATAAAAATGCTTTCTTACTCATTCTAGAACTCCTTATGAATTACAGTTGTTGTTTGACAATCATGAAATCTTTACCAAATTTCATATTTATATCATATAAATTTATGTGCCACATAAATTTGAGATCATAATCCTTTGAAATAATATAATTTAACCGTTACTCAACTAAATTGAGAATGCCTGGAAATATGAACAAAATGCCTGAAATATTTATATCAGGCAACTTGTAAACGTAATTTTCTTTAGTTAAATTACTTATCACTTAGGGGTATATTCATAATCCTTTCAATTCTATTTGCTAGAGAACTTTTTCTATAAAGATATTTAGACTGATTTTTATAGCTGATCCCTTTTTAAGAATAATTATTATGGAGAAGTATATGCTCAAAGAATTCAAAGAATTTGCAATGCGGGGCAATGTTCTTGATATGGCTATCGGTATCATAATCGGAGCTGCATTCGGGACAATTGTAAAGTCATTAGTTTCCGATATTATAATGCCTCCTATCGGTCTCTTACTCGGCAATGTAGATTTTGCCGAATTATTTATTGTTCTGAAGCAGGGTGCCGCGGTTGCCGGTCCTTATGCAACTTTAAAAGACGCAATGGCAGCAGGTGCAGTTACTATAAATTACGGGGTTTTTATTAATACGCTAATTAGTTTCTTATTAGTAGCTTTTGCAGTATTTTTAGTCGTAAAGTCAGTAAATCAATTAAAACGGAAGCAGGAAGAAATCCCACCAGAGGCACCCACAAACAAAGAATGCCCTTACTGTTTTTCAACTATTTCAATTAAGGCGTCCAGGTGTCCGAATTGTACTTCTGAATTAAAAGTTGTGTAACCGTAAAAAAATTTAGAAAACTAAATAATTCACGTTACACTGGATATTTAAATTTTATTACTTGCCATTAAGGGTGCACTTGCATGCTTATGTGGAATTCGGAATCTTAATATGATTATCCGGGCTGAAATTATTCAACCGGCGAAGGCTATTCAACCTGTAATAGCTTTAAAAAATAAAACGCAGATGACACTGATTAAGCAGATATTCACAGATTTATAAATTAAAAATTTACTTTTCGGATAAACTCTTTCGAACTCAATTTCATAATATTTTAAGGGAAATAATTATTAGTGATACTATCCGGCGAATCGCGGTGGTATAAGTAAGTCTGAAAATGAACTTTAGTTACCTTAAATTTTTTCTGTGCACGTTCAAGGAAATCCGAATCCTCACTATACTCTATATTTTTGAATCCGTTTAGTTCAAGAAACACATTACGTTTGCCGAAGAATGTCCCGCCCACGGTGCACTCGGAAAGATGAATAAACTTATCCGGGTTCTCCTTATCTCTAACATACTCATCACCGATGACTTTAAAGCCTCCGTGAATTAAATCGATATCCGGATGCGCTTTCATGAATTGAATTCTTTTAGCTAGATGGTCTTTACCATATTCATCATCGCTGTCGAGAAAGGTAATATATTTTCCTAAAGCGGCACCAATTCCCCTGTTCCGGCTTAATGGAAGTTTTTGATTTTTTTGTTTAATAAGATTAATGTTTTGGTTTTCCCTCTGGTAATCTAGTAGAATTTTATATGAATTATCCGTACTTCCGTCATCGACTGCAATTAGTTCCCAATCAGTACAGCTTTGGTTTAATAGTGAATTAATGCACCTTTCTAAGTATTCTTCTCTATTATAAACCGTTAATATTACTGATATTTTAGGCTGAGAAACAAATGGATCTTGCAATGTTAGTTCCCTTATAATGTACTTACAATTAATTAACCGTTGTCCGGATGAAATCGTTCCCTTTGAATATCATACAGCCCTTACCTATTACTTTTGCAATTAAAAGCTATTGCTTAATAAAACTAATTATTTAATAAAACTTCAACCCTATGGGGAAAAAAGATATTTTTACATTAACATTAATATGATTATTTTTCTGCAAATAATAAGTGAGGTTCTTCGCAATTTCCGGTTTTTCCAATTAGAACCTTTATTTGTGTACATTTAAGTTTTGGAGGATGTACATGTCATTTCGAGATCAACAAAAATATCTTGATGTTCTTAGAAAATATGAAAGAAAATTCGACAAAAAAGAATGTGAAGAATACAAGATGTTTCTTAAGATGCATAAAGATGAAGAAGACTTTGACTCTGTCTCAATGAGGAGATTAAAGGAACTTTACGATAAATATTATGAACCGGTTGATAAAAGCAAGTACGATGCTTTTTTCAAGAAAAAGGAAGAATAAATATTTTTAACTGTGATTTATTTCCAGACAAATATTTGATTCACCATTTCTACGTAATGGCGGATAATATTGTCTACTTCTAAAATTCAAGGGGAGCCACAACTTTTTTTGCAGATGTATCGAATCTTATATTCAAAACTCTTTATACAATTGGGGCAATAATGAACTATAGGCTTATCAAAAAATTAATTGGAATAGCTGTTTTTTTAATATCGGCGACTGTGCTTTTTTCTACAGTGCAGCCGTCGGTTTCATTCTGGGACTGCGGGGAATTCACCGCATCTGCATATTATCTGCAAGTACCTCATCCCCCGGGTGCACCATTCTTCACAATTTTAGGTAGAATTTTTGCCATGATTCCGTTTGTCTCTAATATAGCTTTAAGAGTAAATACGATTTCTGTTTTGGCGAGTGCATTTTCCGTTTTCTTTCTTTACTTGATTGCAGTAAAACTAATTGAAAATTATAGAGGCAAAACTCCCGCTAATCTTTTAGATGCTTTATCGACTTACATAGCCGCTGCTGTTGGTGCACTTTCATTTTCATTCAGTGATACTTTCTGGTTTAATGGTGTTGAAGCGGAAGTATATGCTTCCAGTACTTTCTTGTTCGCCGCTATCACTTATTTAATGATGCGCTGGAATGAAAGGGCAGACAATAAGGATAATGAAAAATATATTTTGATGATCGCATACCTAATCGGTATTTCAACCGGCGTCCATTTGATGAGCGTATTGGCTATAGTTGCCGTAGTAATGATGATCATGTTCAGGAAGTATGTTGACAATGAAAATGCCTTGAAAAAATCCGGCTATATATTTTTAGCACATGCCGCTGCTGTTTTAATATTTGCCTTAATACTATGGGCAGGTGAAAAGAGCACCACACCGCCCTCACCGGAACAATACTTGGCTTTTGATTCGAAATTTAAACTCATTGCCGCCGGATTGAGTGCGCTGTTGTTAGGCTTATTTTGGAAGAGACTCTTAAATAAAAATTCAATATATCTTCCTCTCATTATTGGAGGTGCCGCATTATTTATAACTTACCCGGGAATTGTAAAAATGCTTCCGGATTATATGACCAAAGTATCAGGTGATAATATTACGACAGCAGTTATCACTCTATTAGTGATATTTGCGGGTTTAGGCTTAATGGTGAGCTATTCAGTAAAGAAACAAAAACCTACGCTTCACTTAGTATTCATGTCGTTCATTTTTATACTACTTGGTTTTACTACGTATACAATGATCATAATCAGATCCAATCAAAATCCGCCCATGAACGAAAATCAGCCGAATGATTTTTCGGAATTGGTTTCATATCTGAACCGAGAGCAATATGGTGATTTTCCAATATTCAAAAGAAGGTTCGCACCCGAACAGCGACAGCGTGAAGTTTTTACAAACTATTCGAGCGACCTCGATTTTTTCTGGAATTACCAGATGAATCATATGATGACTAGATATTGGTTATGGAATTACGCAGGTAGAGAAAGCTGGGTTCAGGACGACGGTGCTGATATTGCCCCGTTTAACTCTATCGGAAATTTATTCGGCAGATTTTTTAATATTCATTTTGCCGGGGATGTGGCTAATTCACTTTACGGAATTCCCTTTTTACTGGGTATTATCGGCATCTTTTTCCATTTCAAAAGGGACTGGAAAATGGCGGTTATATTTATGGTCCTTTTTATTCTTATGGGATATCTTACAGCCTTCTATCAGAATCAGCAGCAGCCTCAGCCTAGAGAAAGGGATTATTTTTACGTGGGTGCCTTTTTTATATTTTCAATCTGGATTGCCATTGGACTTAGAGGATTTATAGATATTATTCAGGAAAAAGTATCAAGACTCAGTTTCAGAAATGCGGCAGTCGTAGGTACGCTTGCTCTAGGAATAATATTTGTTCCATTTAGAATGCTCGAAGCAAATTACTACACTCATGACCGTTCACACAATTGGGTTCCGTGGGATTACGCTTATAATATGCTGCAAAGCTGCCCGCCCAATGCTGTGTTATTTACGAACGGTGATAATGATACATTTCCCCTTTGGTATTTACAGGATGTTGAAGGTGTTAGGCGTGATGTTAAGATTGCTAATCTGAGTCTTCTCAATACTCCGTGGTATATTCTTCAGTTGAAGCATTCGGATCCTTACAGTGTCGGTACAGTAAGTATGAGCTTAACCGATCAGCATATTAAAAACATCGGTCCGGTTCAATGGGAACCGCGCAATATAACATTGCCGCTTCCATCTGATAAAAATGAATTAAGCAAAATAATTTCATCCTATCATATCACTGATTCTTCCGTAGTAAGAAACGGTGCATTAACTTTTAGAATGAATAATACTGTTGAATACGGCGGAGTAAAAGCCTTTAGAATTCAAGATATTGTGGCAAAGGATATAATTGAATCTAATAACTGGAAACGACCGATTTGCTTTGCCGTAACCGTTTCACCCCAAAGCCGGATGAGTTTAACCGATTATCTAAGATTGGAAGGCATGGTATATGAACTTGTGCCGCAGAAAAGGAAACCGAGATCCGAATTTATCGACACAAAAATTTTAGAAGAACAACTCCTTAATGAAAATCCCGGTTACAGTAAATCATTTAAACCCGGATTTAAATTCAGGGGTCTCAATGATGCCGGCATATTCTACGATGAAAACCACACCAGAATGCTTCAAAGCTACCGGAACGGATTTTTAGCACTTGCATTCCATTTTCTGAATTCAAATCAAAACGAAATGGCTGTAAAAACTATCGATGTAATGAACAATAAAATGCCTGTTAATGTAATTGATATGGAAACGGGAACTATGTATGAAACAGCAAATATTTATTACCACACCGGAAAGATGGATCGATACAAAAAAATCTCTGCGGAAGTTGAACAAAGAGCACTAGCGGAGATGGCAGCCAATCCGGAAGATGTTCGCTCATATTATAATCCCTATCGGATATTACTTACATCCTATGAAAATCTAAAAGAATATAAGAAATTAATATCACTCTGGCAGCGGATTGCTAAATTATTCCCTAATGATCCCAACGTAAAACTAAATATTGCAAAATACCGTAAACTGGCATCGGAACAGGACAGCACTTTGCGGAGTAAAAGTAATTAACGAATACTTACTGCTTTTATATGTATTCCTCATAGATAAGCGGCTTTATGCCGCTTATTTTTTTATATTTGAATCGTTATTTATTTCGATCATGTAAAAATTCAATCATAAAGTTTAGTTTTAGTCGATGAAAATATTACTACTCGCGCTCTCCGGCATCGGAGATGCTTTAATGTTTACTCCTGCATTAAGCCTTATCAAAAAGAAATTTCCGGAGACCAAGATTGATGCATTAGTTATGTTTAAGGGAGTGAAAGATATTTATGATAAAAATCCGAATATTGATAGGGTTATTTTTTTCGATTTTCTTTCCGAAGGTGCGGTTTCATCGCTTAAATTTGTTTTAAGTTTAAGAAAAAAATATGATGCTTCTATAAATGTTTACCCTTCAAACAGGAAAGAATATAATATCATAAATTTTTTAGCGGGAGCAAAAAAACGCGCCGGAGTTAATTATCTTAGAAAAAACTTTACAAACCTAGGATGGCTCAACAATGTTTCATTTACCGAGAATGATGCTTTGCACAACGTTCAGGAAAATATTAAGCTGTGCGAAAAGTTATTCAAAGAAAGTTTAGGTGAAGAACCTGATCTCGAATTCCATTTGTCTGAAGAAGATAAAAGATATGCAAATGAATTTATCAACAGCAAAAACATCTTAAATGATGATTTGGTTATTGGCTTTCATCCCGGTTCGGCAATATTAAAAAACCAAATTAATAGAAGGTGGGAACCGGAAAAATTTGCAGCATTAGGTAAAAGATTAATTGGGGAGCAAAATGCGAAAATTTTAATTTTCGGCGGACCCGACGAAATGGATTTGAAGAAAAATATTGCTTCGCAAATTAACTCTGAAAATTGTCAAATAATTGAAACCGAAAATTTAGCCCAAAGTGCTTCCATAATGAAGAGATGCAATGTATTTGTTTCAAATGATTCAAGTTTGATGCATGTTGCTTCTGCTTTAAAGTTGAATGTTGCGGCTATAATCGGTCCGACCAATCCAAATTATATTTACCCGTGGCACACAAATCATAAAATAATAACTTTGAATTTAGATTGCGCACCTTGCTTTATATATTCGCCGCAACCGTTAATTTGTCTTCGCGATGATGTTAAATATAAATGCATCAAAGAGCTTACTGTAGAGATGGTTTACGATGCTGTTCAAAATTTGTTAGAACAATCTTTTTCAAAAAACATATAATTACAGCGGGCAGATTCTCATTAATTATTTAAGCAATTGAACTAAGTATTCAACAATTTCATCAACAGTATTGAAACATTTTACCAACCCGGTTTCTCTTCCTTCTTTCAATATCTGATCATCCACAATATTCACAACATCTTCCCACATTTTAGAATGACACGCAACCGGCTTTTTCTTTGAGATTGACTTATTAATAAATTCCCAAATTACGGCTAACTCTAACAGAGTTCCCGTACCGCCCTGCAAAACAACATAAGCATCTCCTAATTCGACTAACTTTGAAATTCTTTCAAATAAACTTTTACACTCTATCCGCTTGGTAAGATATTTGCTCGGAGTTGAATTCCATAAGTCAACGGTAATTCCTACAGCCTCAGCACCGTTTTTTGAGGCTCCTTTGGAAACAGCATCCATTATTCCATGATAACCGCCGGTACATACATTGAATCCTTTTTTAGCCAGTTTACTTCCGAGTTCAAAAGCAATTTTATATTGATTATCCTTTTCCACCGGACGCGAACTTCCAAAAATGGTTATCGTTTTCCTCACATTACTCTCATTTTATTATTATAATTCAATCCCTGCTTTTAATGAACTTTTATGCTCGTTGCACAAGAAATATTCAGGATCTACATTTAAATAAAAACTGAAGGTCTCATACAGAAATGTCCATAGTAGATATCTCGGGTATTCAATATTATGCCAGATCCCTGCATATCCTGCCAATTGTTATATTTAATTGCTGAGATTTTGTTAACCTACTAAGACCCAGCAAGAACGCTGTGGTAAACAGTAATTTTTGAAAAAGATATTTTCAAATAATTATTTGCTTCTGTTATATAAATCACCAAACAATATAATGTGCTCACTTCTGCGTCCTCGCAGACTTTCCTATTTAGTAATACACATGACATGTATTTAAGTTGTTGCCTATAAGATATAAATCGGAAGCATATATACTAAATAAAACTATTCGTAAAAATTCTTCTCCCAACGATGAACTTTTAGCTCTCCAATTAAACGCGATGAAAGCGAACCTTTACTTACACTCTTAATGTTTGCCAGCAGGTTTTTTTCTTTTCTCATACCCGGAATTACTGCTGTAACGGCATCAAAACTGATTATAAACCGGAGCGCTGCTTCGGCAAGCGATTCGGTCTCTTCCTGTACGTCTTTCCAAATTTCATCTGTTCTCAATTTTACATCAAGCTTACGCTTACCGCGAAAATAATTATTCCGGAAATCTCCCATCGGGAATTCGGTTGAAGGATCAACATTACCTGTTAGGGCGCCCTCATCGAACGGAACGCGAACTATTATACTAATATTTTTAGCCTTTGCGAATGAAAACAATTTTTCTGCAGGTTTTTGATCGAAGATATTGAATATAACCTGGTAGCTGTCAATCAGTCCGGTTTTACCCGCTTGAATTCCGTTTTCCGGCTGATGGTCGTTTATTGAGATTCCCCAAAATCTGACTTTCCCGTCTTTCTTTAATTTTTGAACTGCTTCTTTCCACTCATCACTAACAGCCCAATTATCATTCCATACGTGAAACTGCATTAAGTCGAGATGATCTCTTTTCAGGTTTCTTAAACTTTCTTCCGTTTTTTTAATAATGTAATCCTTAGGAAATGATTCTTCAATTTTGGAAGAATTTGAAGCCGGCCATTCATTTTTTTTTGAGGGCACCTTGGAAGCAATGAATAATTGTTTACCCGATTCTTTTTCAACTTCACCGACTAACTTTTCGCTGTGGCCATTTCCGTATACCAGAGCAGTATCAAAAAAATTAATACCTTCTTCTATAGCTCTGTGCAATACTCTTTTGGATTCTTCATCATCAGCACCGATCCACATTGCCTTTCCGATTCCCCAGCAGCCGAATCCCAATTGAGATATTTTTGTATCAGACTTAGAAAATTTTTTCATTAGCATATTGTTTCCCTCTTTTCGCTGTGTGTGAATAATTAATCAAATTCCAATTACTTTATATAAAAATATAATAAAGAATTCAACAAATATTTGGCAATCCTTTTTACGGGTAAGTTAAGGTAATTGAATTGTGATAATTATCATTCGATTATTATTCTATAATTGGTCAAAGGTAATTGATTAATCACCGTGATTAAAATAAGATGCTGTCCGATGGATTCTGTCGGAGAATCTTCCGAAGGAATGGCATCATGCCAAATGTAAATTACCTGATTATTACTTATTTTATATTATGTAAATGTCGAAATCCAGGCATAAATCTATAGGGGAGGAAAATTATTATTCTATTTTCCCGGATTTAACTTAACAATCACAACCTTTTTCACAGCACCAAAGTCTAACAAACTAGTTGGGAACAGAAAATAAATGACTAAAGAAGAAACTGATTTAATACAAAGAGCCCAGCGAGGCGATAAGGCTGCTTTCGAACAGCTTATATATCAGTACGATAAAAAAGTACTGGGCATGGCTTACTCGTTCATAAACAACTATGATGACGCAAAAGATATCTACCAGGAAGTATTTTTGCGTGTTTACAAAGGATTGAAAAAGTTCGAATTCCGCAGCGAGTTTTCAACATGGCTGTACAGAATAACAACCAACGTTTGTATAACATATCGTTCTCAAAAAAAGAAGCATGCTTTTTCATCCATTGATGAAGGAATTGAAGAACAAGACGGCGAAATTAGTCCTTTAGCAGAACTTATTCCCGGCGACAACGAAACCGACGAGAGAACTTTGAAAACGGAAATTAAAGAACGTATAGACAAAGCACTGAAAAAACTTTCTCCGCAGCAAACACTGGTTTTTACACTCAAGCATTTCGGCGGTCATAAAATTAGAGAAATTGCATCAATGATGAATTGCACGGAGGGAACAGTTAAAAATTATCTTTTCATAGCAACACAGAAAATGAGAGAACAGTTAAAGGGATATTACGACTAAAAGATTGGAAGAGAAAAATGTTACATGAAAATTTTAAAGAAATGATTCACCTTGCTTTGCTGGATGAATTAAACGATGAAGAAATGAAAGAATTGCATCAGCATTTAATTGATTGCAGCGAATGCCAGACGGAATACGATGAGCTCAGTAAATACTTATCTTTTATTGATAAAAAAGAGACACCTGAAATTGACCTACAATTTCTTCAGGACGCCCGGCGGCAGTTGCGCTCGGCGTTGGATTATGAAATTTCCAGGAAATCTTTTTTCGAAAAATCAGTAACCACAATCGGTAAGTTTTTCTTTATCAATCGACAACCGGCTTTAGCGGGCGCATTTTCATTGATTATCGGACTAACTCTCGGCTATTTATTTTTTGCGCCGGTCTCATCAAATAATGGTTTGTTCGGGAATCAGAATTTATTAAGCGACCGTTCGGCAAAAATTGCTAATGTCAGGTTCAGCGATCCTTTAACAGCAAACGGAGAAATAGAATTTACTTTTGATGCCGTTAAAGCGGTTAAAATGAAAGGAAACATCAACGATCCGGCCATCCAAAAATTGCTTGCCGAAGCTTTGATAAATGAGAAAAACCCAGGTGTAAGAATTAGAACAGTTAATGCATTAAGTACACATACCGGGATAAAAGCTCTTGCTGATCCGGAAATAAAATCGGCGTTAATATCTGCCGCAGAATATGATGCTAATCCCGGTGTCCGCAGAGAGGCGCTGAAATCGCTTTTAAGTCTCCCTTATGATTCGCTTATAAAAAATTGTTTATTATATGTTCTTGGACACGACAACAACTCGGCTATGCGTATTGTGGCAATTAATGGGCTGGCATCCGAAAGTTTAAGCGGTCAACCACTTGATGAGGAAACAATGAAAATTTTAAATCAAAGAATAAAACAAGATGACAACGAATATATAAAAATTCGAGCCGCATCTTTATTAAAGGAGGATAAACTTCAATGAAATCGAATAACATAAAAATATATATAGTCTTATTTGCTTTTCTTGGCTTTGCAGGAATATCAAGGGCGAATGAACAGCAGGATATAAGTAAAAGCTTCAAAGTAAGTAAGGGAGGACTTCTTAAAGTCACTCTAATGAACGGAAATGTATCTATCACAAGCTGGGATAAACTGGAAGTATCCGTTTACATAGAAGGCGCAGGCGATAAAGAAGCTAATCAAATAAAAATTAATCAATCAGGCAACACTATCACTGTCGATGATAACGGCGGATGGGGATGGTCGAACGATAAAGACGTGAAAGTAAAAGTGCCTGTTGATTTTAATGCCTCTGTAAATACTAATGCCGGCGATATTACAGTTTCAGATAAACTTGGCGGTTATTTTAAAGCCTTCAGCGGCGGGGGGGATATAACGGCAAAAGATATTTCAGGTGCAACAGACATTTCTACAAATGGCGGAGATATTTCGGTATCTAATATAGGAAATGATGTAAACTTATCTACAAAAGGCGGCGATGTGCATTGTGCTAATATCTCAGGTAAAGCCGAAATCAATACTATGGGCGGAAGTGTTAAAATGGGTAATGTAACCGGCAGCGCCAGTGTTTCAACATTCGGAGGTGATATTAGTACAGGCAATATTGGCGGTAAAGCGGAAATAAAAACACTAGGCGGAAGTATAAATGTTAACCGCGTCTCCGGAGATGCTAATCTCAGCACAAACGGGGGTGATGTAAATCTTGAAGGTGCGTCAGGAAGTGTTACTGCAAAAACATTAGGCGGTAATGTAAAATTGAAAAATATTAAAGGTTCTGTTAACGCAAAAACCAATAGCGGTGATGTATCGGTAGAATTAACTCCGAGTGGGAAAAGTGAGAGCAGAATATCTACTCTGAACGGCGGGATAACACTATACGTTCCGTCAACAGCTAAAGTTAATATTAATGCAAGAGTAAGAGCTTACGGATGGTGGACAAGCGGTGATGAAAATAAATATATTATCTCTGATTTTAAGGCTAAATCGATGGAGTCAAGCGACCATTCAAACGGTGTCAGAGCTACTTACATATTAAACGGGGGCGGAGAAACTATTGAGCTAACCAGTGTGAATGATAAAATCAGAATAAAACAATTGAACAAATAATGATATTTATAACAAGGAGTTTAAAATGAAAAATATACTTATTCTTTTCACCGCCACTCTAATGTTCATTGCTTTCTCAGGCTCTCTTTGGGAAGCCAGCAGCTCATCCGGTTTAATAATTTCTGCAAATCCGGTTTGTTCTAAATATATAACTCAGGAACAAAATACACCCAAAGAATTTAAAGTTAAGACAGGTCAAAAACTAACAGTAGAGCTCAAAATGGGAGGTTCCATAAAAATAACCGGATGGAATAAAAATTTTGTTTCGGTAGACAACGAGGATGAGAATAATTTTGATATCAAACAAACCGGTAACGGAATAGATATCCACTCAAATTTATTTGGAGGTTCAAATCATCACGGTAAAGTTGTACTCGAGGTGAAAGTTCCTTCAAAATTCGACCTGGATCTTCATACAACCGGAGGTTCGATTACAATAAATAATGTTGATGGAGAAATGAGAGGCAGAACCATGGGCGGTGATTTGGATTTATCCGGGTTAAAAGGAAATTTGGAATTATCCACAATGGGCGGCAAAATTAATCTTTCTGATTCTCATGTTGACGGTAAGGTTAGCACCATGGGAGGCAAGGTTGATATCGAGAATGTTGTCGGAAACGTAAAAGGTTCGTCTATGGGAGGTAATGTTATTATGAAAAATGTCACCCGGAGAGATGGTGAATCAGTTAAAAACGAGGTGAATATTTCAAGTATGGGCGGTGATATTAATGTAAGCGATGCTCCCAACGGCGCAAGAGTTTCAACAATGGGCGGCAGTATCAATATCGGCAATGCCAATAAATTTGTTAAAGCCAAAACCATGGGTGGCTCAATCGAATTAAACTCCGTTAGCGGCTGGATTGAAGCAACAACTATGGGGGGTGATATTACTGCCGAAATGGTTGGCGATCCCGCGAAAGGCGACAGGCATGTTAAATTGACTTCAATGGGAGGTGATATTACGCTCACCGTTCCTGCCGGATTATCGATGGACGTAGATGTTACACTCGCTTATACAAAAGACAGCAGACATAATTATAAAATAAAGAGTGATTTCAACTTGAATCAAAAAACTACATCCGAGTGGGAGTATAAAAACGGTTCACCCAGAAAATACATTTACGGAACCGGAAATATCAACGGCGGTAAAAATAAAATTGTTATCGAAACTATTAACGGGAATGTGTATTTAAAAAAAGGTTAGAAAAAGTTTACTAATAAAAAACCCCGGTATTTGATGTGCCGGGGTTTTAATTAATTTCGGAAAATTTACTTCAAAATTTATTTGTGCCTACTATATTGACTTTTATCGGTATCTCATCCGACACCCTTTTCCCTAAAACCAAATTTTGCACATTATAGTTCGATAAGGTTATTTTAAAGCTCGCAGTTACCCCAAGAAGATCACCCGGTTCTCTTTTCATTGTCTCTGCATTTTGATCCAGGTAAATTAATGTAGCTTCCACAGGAATTTCTTTTGTAACACCGTGCAAGGTAAAATCTCCCAACAAATTTATTTTTAATTTGTTATCTGCTAATTTTTGGACATTAGTAACTTTTTTAATCGCAAAAGAAATGGTTGGATAATCTTCGGCATCCAGCCAGCGGGATGATTTTAAATCTTTATCCCTGTGTTCAATTCCGGTTTGAATAGATTCGGTTGAAATTGATATTTTTCCTTTCAATGTAGATACAACGCTATCTACATTAAAACTTACCGTACCTTGAACATCGGTAGACATGCCGGTGAAATCTTCAAACGGGGTTGTACTGTGAAATGTTGTTTGATTTCTCCCCAATGTGTCTCTGAACGAAAATGTTTGCATTCCTTTAGCCTTCACATTAAAGCCCTGGGGAAACATGGAAACAGCGTAAATTAAGCTCAAAACAAAAGCCGTTTTCAGAATTTTAATCATTTAATTACCTTTCTCTTGGACCTGAAAATATAATATAAAACTCCGGTAATAATAATATCTGCTGCGGTAATAACAAGTGTTAAATCGAGTCCCCATATAAATTTGTGTTCCCAAACATTGTAAGTAGTACCGAAAAGTTCATCCTTTTTCTGAACTAAAATCTGCGTTTTTGTAAAAACCTCATGACCGTAAGACAACCAGATTATGAAAACCAGCAGAATAATTATTGCCCCCGAAATGATTGATATTTTTTGTTTTTTATTCATCTTCTATAAATAATTTTGTTATTTGATGGACTGGATTAAAACAAATTATTGAGCTATTAAGCTAAAAAATTAACCTTTATTATAACTTATCGTCAAACACATGAATTTGCCGGAAAATTATAGCTTTGTAAAAAATTGGGGAAGAAGCTTAATAATTTTTGCTGCGCCGGATTTTTTTATTTTATAATATTGTGAATATCTAAGAACCTTTACTATATCCTATAAAATTAAAATAATAATTTAAAATTGAGTATTTTTTCGTCCAAAAACAGTGTCGTTTTGCTTACACTTTTTTAATTAGTAATTTTGGTGAAAATTACATTAATATTTAATTAGATATAATTTATACTTTTATTATCTATGGCAAATTCAATTACCTACGATATTGCGATTATTGGAGGCGGGATTGTTGGTACCGCCACTGGTATGATGCTTTTAAAAAATAAAAACTATTCACTCATACTGCTCGAAGCCGAAAGTAAACTCGCTGCTCATCAGACTGGGAATAACAGCGGAGTAATTCACTCCGGTCTATATTATAAACCGGGTTCTTTAAAAGCAAACAACTGTGTTAACGGCAGAACCATGATGTATAATTTTTGTGAAGAGAACAATATCAAGCATGAAAAATGCGGCAAGCTAGTGATTGCTTCCGCCGAAAATGAATTGCCTGCTTTAAACGAACTGGAAAGAAGGGGAATTGCCAACGGTCTTCAGGGAATAAAAAGATTAAAGAAAGAAGAAATTAAAGAGTACGAACCGCACGTCTCCGGTATTGAGGGTTTATATGTTCCTGAAACAGGCATTGCCGATTATAAACAGGTAACTGAAACATATGCAGCTTTGATAGGGAAAACAGGAGGTGAGATTAAAAAAAACAGCCGGTTTATTTCTATAAAGAAAGACGGTAAAGAATTTATTCTTGAAACCACCGCCGGTGAAATCAGGTGTAAATTTCTTGTAAATTGCGGAGGATTGCAATCAGATAGAATTGCTAGAATTTGCGGTGTGGATCCGAAATTACAAATAGTACCATTCCGCGGTGAATATTATAAACTAAAGAAAGAAAAAGAATATTTAGTAAAGAACTTGATTTACCCTGTGCCGGATCCGAAGTTTCCTTTTTTAGGAGTTCATTTTACAAGAATGGTAAACGGCGGGATTGAAGCAGGTCCAAACGCGGTGTTAGCATTTAAGCGTGAAGGTTATACTCATAATGATTATTCATTAAAAGATATAACTCAAATGATAACCTTCGCAGGATTCTGGAAAATGGCAGTCAACTATTATAAAATGGGGTTTACCGAATTTCACAGGTCATACAGTAAATCTGCATTTGTAAAAGCGCTGCAAAAGCTTATACCGGAAATTCAATATGATGACGTTTACCGGGAGGGTGCCGGTGTAAGAGCACAAGCCCTCGAACCCAACGGAAAGCTGGTAGATGATTTCAGAATTGTCGAAGCAGAAAGAATGGTACATGTACTTAATGCCCCATCACCTGCTGCTACGGCTTCTTTGAGTATCGGGAAAACTATTGCAGAAATGGTATCGCAAAGATTTGATGCTGTAAAATAATTTTGTTAAGATATGCCTATGAAAAGAGAAATCATATGGCTTTATTTAAAAATAGAAACGATGCAGGACAACAATTAGCCGCTGAACTTTTAGAGTATAAAAATAAAGAAGATTTGGTTGTGCTCGGCTTACCGCGAGGGGGAATACCCGTAGCTTATGAGATTGCTATCCGGTTGAACGCTCCGTTAGATGTTTTTGTAGTAAGAAAACTCGGAGTGCCCGGACAGGAAGAACTTGGGTTTGGGGCAATTGCTTCGGGAGGTGTTAGAGCATTGAATAAGGATGTTATTGCCACTTTAAATATATCCAATGATATTATTGATATGATAACCGCTACTGAACAAGAAGAATTAGATAAAAAAGAAAAATTGTTCCGGGGGGGGATGCCCTCTTTTAACGTAAATAATAAAACCACAATGCTGACTGACGATGGTTTAGCAACAGGAGCTACTATGCGGGCTGCGGTAAATGCACTAAGAATGCACAATCCTGCAAAGATTATTGTTGCAGTGCCGGTTGCTTCCCGCGAGGCATGCCTGTCAATAAGAAATAATGTTGATTATATGGAATGCCTTCACACACCGTTATTTTTCAGAGGTGTAAGCAGCTGGTATAATGATTTCTCCCAAACCACCGATTCGGAGGTTGAAAATTTTTTATCGATCGCAAAAGCTCGTAATCTTTAAAAAGTTGAGACTCAATTTTTAGTTTACTTCTGCACCAACCGGGCAATGTTCATGTAAATATCTTGTCAACAAACTGAACAAGTGAAGTCTCGTATTCTTACCTTTATAAATTGAGTGTGTTCTGTTTGGATATACCATCATTGTAAAAGGCATATCCAATGGAATAAGTTTATTTACGAGGGCTTCGGTGTTTTGATAATGTACATTATCGTCACCGGAGCCGTGTACAATTAATAAATTACCTTTCAAATTTTGAGCAAAATTTATGGGTGAACCGTTTTTATAACCTTCTGCGTTATCCGACGGTAAGCCCATATACCGTTCTTGATAAATTGTATCATAATACCTTTGATTAGTTACCGGGGCAATCGCCATTCCCGTACTGTAAGTATTTGGATACCTAAATAAAAGGTTCAATGTCATTGAGCCGCCGCCGCTCCATCCCCAGACGGCAATCCGGCTTGGATCCATGTAAGGACGGGATTTTAGCAAGGCTTTAACGGCATCTGATTGATCTTTAGATGCAAGAATTCCGATTTGTCTGTACACGATTTTTCTCCATTCCCGTCCTTTGGGAGCCGGAGTACCGCGATTATCCACGCTCATTATAATATAACCTTCCTGCGCGAGCATCTGGTGCCATAAATAGTTACTACCCATCCAGCGATCGAGCACGGTTTGTCCTGCCGGTTCACCGTAAACATTAAACAATACCGGATATTTTTTTGCCTGATTGAAGTTATAAGGTTTTATACAATAACCGTCCAGATTAACACCATTATCAATATTTACCTTAAAAAACTCAACATGATTTATCTTCAGCTTTTTAAGTGTGGCTTTTAATTTCTCATTAGTCACTAATGTTTTAACTACTTTATGATCCGGAAGATGCACTACATTAATTATAGGCGGTACATCAAAGGAAGAATAGGTATGAATCGCCCATTCGGAGTTGGGTGAAATTTGATATGAATGAGTACCCGGTTCGTTTTCAGGTGTAACCCGAGCGAGTTTGCCACTCCCATCTAATGGCATACGGTAAAGATATCTTTGCGTTGCATTATCCGGAGAAGCAATAAAATAAATCCATCCGTTTTTTTGATCAATACTTTCAACATTTATTACATCAAAATTGCCCGGAGTTACCAGTTTTAGTTTATCGCCGGCTGTTGAACCAATATAAACATGCCTCCATCCGTCACGCTCGCTAACCCAGGTAAAATGGCTGCCGTCTTTCAGCCAGTGAAAATCATCGTTCACATCAACCCATGCACTGTCCTCGTCAACAAAGAGTGTTTGTGCATCGCCATTATTTGCATTACATAACATTACCTGGTTTCTGTTTTGAAGACGATTCAAATGTTCTAAAATTAGTTGATTGGAATTATCAACCCAGTACATTCTTACAATGTAGTTATTCCTTGGATTCCCCGGGACTTTCATCCAGGTTGTTTTGCCTCCTTCCGCACTTACTACTCCAATACGGCATGCGGAATTTTCGGTACCTACTTTAGGATATTGTACGGGTTTTGTAAAAGAATAAAGTGAATCGGTATCATCGATTAATAAAAAGATTCCAACGCTATCTGCATTAAGATGCCAGTAAGCAATATGTTTACTGTCGGGACTCCAGCGGAAGGCATTTCTGATATCAAGTTCTTCTTCATAAACCCAATCCGATGTCCCATTAATAATATTTTTAGAACCGTCGAACGTAAGTTGAGTAATTTTGTGCGAAGCCAAATCCTGAACATAAATATTATGTTTCATTACGTATGCAACTTTTGATTCGTCAGGCGAAAATGTTGCAAACATTAAAGTAGAAAATTCGGCATCACCACCTAATTTAAATAACTTTCCAGTTTCAAGATTTAATACCCAATAATCGCCCCTGGTATTATACCGCCAAACTTTTTTAGTATTTGTAAAAATCAAAAGCTTATCCCGGTTTTTCGACCACTCATAATTGGCTATTTGCAGCGGTTCTTTTTGACCTTCGGGAATAAGTTTTTCAGACGGTACGAGTATTGTTCGCTTCTCTGTAGCAGCATCATATTTAATTATGTCGGTTCCGCCTTTTACGGTTTTTGAAGGCTCTAATGTTGTATACCCGGAACCGTCATCAAGCCAGCGGGCGGGTCCGAATCTTTGAGAAGCAAAATCCCTTGTATGATAAATTCTTTGAAGAGTAATCAATGATGAATCTTCTTTCTGCGCAAACGCAGGTAGAACAAATAAAAATACGAGTGCAAATATAATGCGGTGAGAGTGGTTTTTCATTTCTTCCTCCAGAAGTGAATTGATCACATTTTAATAAATATTTTATTTGTTTGAAAAGGATACGAAAATACTTAACCAATCAATAATTATGTTTGTGTATATCGTTGATTGTAAGTATTAGACCATATATCCAGACGAACAAATGAGCATAAATGATTGCAGGCATTTTTGCACTCCGGTAAGTACAAATAAAATTTTGGTTAATAATTTAAGATTATCCATAATATACGGCAAGAAGAAAGATAAAATGTATATCGTCAATTATTCACCAATAAAGAATTAAAATAATGTATTGTGGGAAGGTCTAGATTAACATAGTCATGAATTTCTGAATAAAAGTTATAAATTATCAAAACAGTATAGTTGAGGGAAATCCTATTATGCTTGAAATGGTGGAAAACATTAATGCCGGGGAATAATTACTCAGCTTATCTTTGTAATTCTCTTATTCGACCGGATGAAGATTCAACTCCTTCAATCCTGAATATAGTTCGTCATCTGTTAATTCATGATCGGTTAGTTGTCCTGCAAAGTATGCTTCGTAAGCACTCATATCAAAAAAGCCGTGTCCGCAAAGATTAAACAATATGGTTTTAGATTTGCCTTCTTCTTTTGCCTTTTGTGCTTCGCGGAAAACTTGAGCAATTCCGTGTGTGGCTTCAGGTGCGGGAATTATTCCTTCCGCTCTCGCAAATTTTACTCCGGCATCGAAACATTCGAGTTGATGAATTGCTTCCGCTTCTATAATTTTATCTTTAAGCAATTGACTGACAATAACACCGGCACCGTGATATCGTAATCCGCCAGCATGAATGGGAGCAGGAACAAAAGTGTGCCCTAATGTATACATGGGAAGTAGTGGTGTTAAACCGACTGTATCACCAAAGTCATATCTGAACTCGCCTTTTGTAAGCTTCGGGCATGATGCAGGTTCAACGGCGATGCATCTTATCTCTTTTCCTTCGGTAAGCTTATAGCGTAGGAACGGGAACGATATCCCGGCAAAGTTGGATCCGCCGCCGAAAGGTGCAATTACAATATCCGGAAAATCTCCGGCTTTCTCAAGCTGCTTAATTGCTTCCTGTCCTATCACCGTCTGATGCATTAAAACATGATTCAATACGCTGCCGAGGGAGTACTTTGTATCTTCGTTTGTGGCTGCTCTTTCAACGGCTTCCGATATGGCAATACCAAGACTGCCGGGAGAATCGGGATGTTCGGCAAGGACTTTCCTGCCGGCTTCGGTTTTATCGGATGGTGATGCAAAAACATTTGCTCCCCAGGTATTCATCATCAGCTTACGATAAGGTTTTTGTTCGTAGCTTATTTTAACCATAAAAACTTCCAGATCAATTCCGAAATGCTGACATGCAAATGCCAGGGCGCTGCCCCATTGTCCAGCTCCCGTTTCGGTTGTTAGCCTTTTTACTCCTTCTGCCTTGTTGTAATATGCTTGTGCAACTGCGGTATTAGGTTTGTGCGAGCCTGCAGGGCTGACTCCCTCATACTTATAATAAATTTTTGCCGGTGTATCCAATAGTTTCTCAAGATTGTATGCGCGGTAAAGGGGAGTTGGTCGCCACATTTTATAAACATCTCTTACTTCTTCAGGTATTTCAATCCACCGCTCCTTGGATACCTCCTGTTTAATTAATTCCATTGGGAAGAGCGGAGCTAAATCTTCGGGGCCTATCGGCTGCTTTGTTTTCGGGTGAAGCGGCGGCATCATCTGATTTGGCATATCTGCCTGTATATTATACCAATTTTCAGGGATCTCTTTTTCGCTTAATAAAATCTTTTTTGAATCGTCCATAACACTACTTTCTTTTGATTTTAAGAATATTTAAACCATTAATAACTATTCTCTTTCCAACATATTCATTCATAACCAAAATATATTTTCAAGTTCGTTAAAATGAAACCCGGTTCATTACGTTTTAAGCAGGTGTGTTTGTGACCCTGTAGGATTTATTAGTCACACATTTTGTGTGCGACTTTTCTAAGACCGGTAATGACTAATTATTAAATATATTTTAATTATACGGCATATTCAAGACAAAGTGAAAACATATTCTTAACTAAATTTCATTGGAATAAGGATTTCAAATTATAAAGTAATCTTAAACATTAGTTAGAGAATAATGCAAAGCGCTGAGTGCTGAGTTTTTAATCATACATGCAGAAGGAATGATTAGATGACATTAAAAAATATACAATGCACTTAGAGCCGGGCTTCTTGCGTGCTATATTTTGTTTAACTCAATTAATGTAACTGATATAATCCTCAACAAATCTTTTTGCGATCGATGTATCCGCCGAGATCCAGTACAGTCGATTATTATACGGGAAAACATAATGACTTTGTCTCATTCCCAATAAATGGTATACTTTCATTTTACTAAAATCAATATATTCACCTCCCGTAAATACGGAATTTTTAGGTGAAATTTTTTGGATCATCCGTGTAAAATTTTTTTGAGCTCTTTCCTCATCATTATATTGAGATATATAAATGACTGCCATCCCTTCCACACTTTCATAAAAAGCTACTTGATTATTTTCAGAAGCAACAGTATTAAAATGTAATTTATCGACAAATTCTTTTGCCTCATCTCCTTCCAGTTTGTGTTTAAGCGTAAGGTGAGATATTTGTTGCGGGAAAGGCTCTTTGATGAATGAACATGTTGAAAAAATAATGGAAATAAAAAAATAAAAAATCAAAAAGAACAAACGTACATGTGTTTTGTATTTTCTCATTGGATTCTCCAATCATCATGATTTTATCACTAAATGTTTTCTTTCTAATATATTCAGCCTTTTTATATCTAAGCGTTTAAAGATCTTTATTCTCGAATATTTTTTGATTGAGGATTAATGCAATTACAGCCGATATATACGGCCATAAGCATGAACCAAGTCTCGGTAATAATCGCTTTACGAAAACCAATATTACCTCAAAGGGAATAATCAACTGAATAAAAAAATCCCCATTTGTGCAGACGGGGATTCCTTCTTTTTGAGAATAATATTTTTTAAATAAATCTCTTTTAAAATATGTCCCGGATATATCATTAATACAAAATTTTATTGCACAACGGTTGACTAACAAAATGCTTTACCATTTACAATTGTATGCGAACCACCGTAAAAATTCATCTATTGATCCGTCTATGTTAGATTATGGAATCGTATATTCACAAACGCATGTAAAATCTGTTTTACTCCCTACTGTTTTCCCTTCGAAAGTAAATTTCCATTTTTCACCGGATATGACATATTGATTGTCATATTCTACAAAGTCATACCAGGTTTCTTTATCAAGCTGATCGTCGGGATTCGGATTATTGAATGATTCATTTATGTTTTGTGAAGTAACAACAATGGTAGCCTTATTTACTAAAACATCCGTATCCGATTTAAAACTGAATATAGTTGTCTGTGCTCCGGCTTGATGTGTTACGACCATTTTTACATTACTCAAAGATCCGCCGGGTCCGACAATCGTACCCGTGGAACCGGACTCACTTTTCTTACAACCCCAAAGCCCGATGATTAACAAGCATATTACGGCAAAGAATATTTTTCTCATCTCTACCCCCTCCTTCATTTAAAATGAAGAATTTGAATAATACTTATATATTCCCACTTTTTACATAAGAATTTTAAAGAGTCTATCGTGTTTAATAAACTTTTTTAACTTTAATATTTTAGAACTAAAAAAATTTCAGCAATAATTATAATGAATGATTTCCCTGAACTGATTATTCTTATTTTAATTTCAGTTCAATACAAACCTTACTCCCGCAACTAAATTAAAATAGCCCGGAACATCGGAAATATATGCTGCATAACTTTGTGAACCGCCGCCCTGGGAAATTTGCAAGGTTTCCGTAAATTGTGTTTCACTCCCGAATGGGATAAGGTGTTTAAATTGAATAAACGGTTTTATAAAACTGGACACGTTAAATAAAGTACCGTAAAATACTAGTAATCCCATTTTCATTTCGGATGTGCCTGTTAGATTGCCTGAAACACTCGGGGGAGACGTTGAGATGTCGGAAGTAAGTAATAAATTAACACCAAAACCTAACCCGGCAAAAGGTGATAAAATGAAATTATTAAAATTGAATCGATGAATCGGCATAACATCGAAAGAGAAAACATTTGTTTTGCCGCCGCTTAGTCCGGCAGCACTATATCTTCCGGAGCCATTAACGCTGTTCCACCCGTTTTCAAAATAATTGAAAGACGCCCATGAAACATCTAAATCAATATCTAATTTATACAGCCCGCCCGTTACATCTGCAGGAATAACTTGATATCCGGCAGTAAACCCGGCATTAAAACCGGTCGAGCCGGCATCTGCAACATTACCAACCTGAGTCTGACCGCCTTGAGAAGTTTTAATGGTTCCTTTTAATCCGCTCGCTTTAAAACCGAGATAGGCACCGACATAAAATTGAGCGAAAATTGTGTTAATTGAGAAAAGAAGAATGAGAAGTGTTAGACAAGGAAATGAGATATACCGTTTCATTATGACCCCCCTAATTTTATTGTGAAAAGGTAATTCTATATAATAAACAATAATTGGGTATGGATAATTTTTTATTTGGGAATCAGGCACATTTCTTACCCCCTCAAGAATATGCCTAAGATACAGATAACCTAAAAAATTTATCTGTTAAGAATTTACATTTCAAAATGAACACTGTCAAGTACTTTTTATAAAAGAATAAAAAATTTAATAAATCATGTTGTACCGTCTAATTCATTAGTAATAATTTCTTCTCTTAAGGTATTTCCTGAAGAGCTTCATAATTTGCTTTTATTGATTTTTCTAAATCATCTTCTGAATGTGCGGTTGAAACAAAAGCTGCTTCAAATTGTGCCGGTGCAAGATATATTCCTCTTTTTAGCATTTCATTAAAATACCTGCCGTACTTTATCGTATCGGATTTAACAGCCGATTTAAAATCATTAACCTTTTCTTCAGTAAAAAATAAAGTCATCATCGATCCGACTCTGTTCATCGCATAGTTTTTATTTAATTTTTTTAAATTATTTTTTATACCCTCTTCAAGGTATGCCGACTTCTTTTCGAGTTCGTTATAAACTTCGGGATGCTCTTTTATATAACTTAATGCGGCATAACCTGCTGTCATGGCGAGCGGATTTCCGCTTAATGTTCCTGCTTGATAAACCGGACCGCTCGGAGCCACTTGTTCCATAATTCCCTTTTTCCCGCCAAATGCGCCGACTGGTAATCCGCCGCCTATTATTTTCCCAAACGTTGTTAAGTCGGGTTTTATACCGGTTAATTCTTGAGCACCACCTTTTGCAACTCTAAAACCGGTCATTACTTCATCAAATATCAGAACAATTTTTTCCTCATCGCAAATTTTTCTTAATTCTTTAAGAAATTCATCCGAAGCTTTGATGACACCCATATTGCCGGCAATAGGTTCAATAATTATAGCAGCAATTTCATTTTTATTTGCTTTAACCAAATTTTTTACCGATTCGATATTATTATAATCGGCAAGCAAAGTATCCGCAGCGTTTCCTTTGGTAACTCCCGGTGAGGTAGGAATACCTAATGTTAATGCGCCCGAACCGGCTTTGATCAAAAAGTAATCGGCATGTCCGTGATAACAGCCTTCAAATTTTATAAATTTTTCTTTGCCTGTATAACCTCTTGCTGTTCTCACTGCACTCATTGTAGCCTCGGTACCGCTGTTTACCATTCTCACCATTTCAACAGAGGGTACCAATTCGGAAATCAATTTTGCTATTTTTACTTCAAGCCCGGTGGGTGCACCGAAGCTTGTTCCATTTTCAATTGCTTTAAGCAAAGCCTCTTTAATAAAAGAAGGATTGTGCCCGAATAAATGCGGTCCCCAGCTGCCTATATATTCGATGTATTCATTTCCGTCGACGTCGTAAATTTTTGAACCTTCACCCTTTGTTATAAACAGCGGTGTACCGCCTACTGATTTAAATGCTCTTACGGGTGAATTAACTCCTCCGGGAATATATTTTTTTGCTTCCTCGAACAGTTGTTTGCTTTTTGTAGTGTCCATATCGATTCCGATTTCCTATACAGTGATGATTATTGTTATGTAGCGAATGTTGTATTGTCCAGAACAAATTCGCAATTTATTATCTTAGGAAAAGATGGATATAAATTTAATAATATAAAAAATCTAATGTAAGGAGTCTTGTAAAAATAGCCGGTAAAAAACTACTCTTGTGTTTTTGAGTATACTAAATGAATGGGAAAATCCCAAAATTTTTTGAGTTCGGCAAATTTTCGAGAAATAACAGATTTCACTGATCGGTTGATAATGTTACAAGCTGAGATGACACTCCCGGCAGCACCCCAATTTTACGTGCCAGCTCATTCTTTTCTTCTTCGTTTCCGTAAAGCTCTAATATCAGAAGTCCTTCATCGGAACAATTTTCCATTACTCCGTCGTGAATACCTAATCTGGTTTTAATAAGGCATCCCCAAGCAGTAAGTAACTTCTGGACTTGTATTGCGGTTTCTTTTCTTTTACTAATTAATATTAGTAATATAGTTTTTTTCATTTTTGTTTCCCCTTTTTTTAAGTCTTTGCAAAGCTTCTTCGATCAGAAACACAATTAATATTCCAAAAACAAATCGTCCTCAGAAATTAAGATTGAAAAAACAATGTTTTAATATATAAACAACCAATGCAAATGTATCTTAAAAAATGTATTTTAAGATGTATTTAACTTATTCTTGAATACCCGATATGAAAATATACTCAAAACTTTTACCTTACACACTTTCTTATATTATACCGGTTGCGGCAATCATGGGGATAACACAAGGCGGGCTATGGACTTATTCAGCATTTGCAATTGCTTTTGTTTTACTCCCGTTTTTTGAGCTATTTACCGGAACAAGTGAAGAAAATTTATCAAGCGAAGAAGAAATGAAACTGAAGGATAATCACATGTTTTCATTACTCCTCTGGGGACATGTGATTTTTCAGTACCTCATATTAATTTTCTTTTTGTTTACGATTCGAAATAATTTACATGGCTGGGAAATAACCGGCTGTATTCTTTCGACGGGGGTAATGTTCGGAGGAATCGGGATAACCGTTGCACATGAATTAATTCACCGAAAGAGTAAGTTTGAGCAGTTTTTAGGAAAAGCTCTTCTATTGAGCACATGCTATATTCATTTTTATATTGAACATATTCGCGGACATCACAAATATGTGGGTACCCGGGATGATCCGGCTAGTGCAAAATACGGACAATCTTTTTACCGCTTTTGGATTCAAACTGTTTTCGGGTCGTATATAAATGCATGGAAACTCGAATCAGCCCGGTTAAAAAAGAAAAATTTATCACCGTTTAGTTTGTCAAATCAGATGGTACGGTTTACGGCTGTTACTTTAATATTCATTGCAACTATTATTTTTTATTTCGGTATTAACGTTTTCTATTATTACCTGATTACAAGCATAATCGGATTTTCCCTACTTGAATTAGTAAACTATGTTGAGCATTACGGATTATCGAGAAACAAAACAGAAAAAGGGAAATTTGAAAAAGTAAATGCTCTTCACTCCTGGAACTCAAATAATTATTTCAGCAGACGAATACTTTTTGAATTAACACGCCATTCGGATCATCATTTGTACGCCTCAAAAAAATACCAGTTATTGCGAAGTATAGAAGAAAGCCCTGCTCTTCCAACCGGTTACTCCGGTATGATAATTCTGGCTTTGATTCCGCCTTTATGGTTTAAAGTTATGAATAAAAGAGTAAACAAAATAATTGATGCACAAACATTTAAAAATGGACAATAATATAAAGAAAACTCAAACCCAAAATCATTATATTTACCACTTGTCTCCGGGTTGAACCGGAAGTCGGAAAAAAGATATAGAAGTCTCTTAGCTATTAAGGTATAATTAATAAAAGAAAATGTTAAATTTATTTAAGAATTCGAAATTACTTTTGTTAGCATTATAGACAATCTATCACTTTGCTTTAAATTTTCTTTTTAATAGAGGGGTTTAAATGAAAAAAAGATTAAAACTAAACGACGTACCCGAAATTACTTCAATACAGGATATGCTGCTAAAATCAGCAAAAAAATATTCGGGGAAAATTGCCCTCGAAGATTTAGCTGATACTCCAATTTCAAAAGTAACTTACAACCAGCTTTTACAAAATATTTTAAAATTCGGAAACTCATTAAAAGAACTGGGATTGAAAGAACGGACTCATATTGCACTTATAGGAGAAAACAGGGCCCAATGGGGAATAACATTTTTAACGTCGATGTTATTCAATTATGTAATTGTACCTATAGATAAAAACTTAAACACGAATGAAATACTAAATATCATTCACGAATCCGACGCCGAAGCAATTGTTTTTTCCGGTTCTTTCGAAGATATCCTGCGCGAAAAAAAACCTTCTTTAAAAAATTTAAAGCATTATATTGGAATGGATACGCCTGTCGGAAAGGACGGCTTTCATTCAATGAGCGGCATGATTGATAAAAGTATTCCTGCAGAGATTAATAATCTTCCCAAAATAAATCCGGATGAAATGGCTGAAATAATTTTCACTTCGGGTTCGCTCGGAAGAGCTAAAGGTGTTATGCTCAGTCAGAAAAACCTTGCATCAAACTTAATGGCAATGATTCAGGTTATGATGATCTACCCCGAAGACAGATTTCTTTCCGTACTGCCTATTCATCATACTTACGAGTGTACGTGCGGATTTTTATGCCCGGTATATTGCGGAGCGTCGGCGCATTATGCCAGATCATTAAAAACCATTTTGGAAGATATTCAAACCGTAAAAGCAACCATGATGCTTGGTGTTCCCCTACTATTCGATAAAATGTTTAAAAGAATTACCAAATCGATTCATGAAGATAAAATAAAATCTAAGATAGTGCCCTCATTAATAAAAGTTACCAACGCTATTGAAAAATTAGGATGGAGTAATGCCAAGAAAAAAATATTCAAGGAATTACACGAAAAATTCGGCGGACAGATAAGAGTTTTTATTGCTGGGGGTGCTGCTCCTGATCCTCTTGTAGCAAAAGGATTAAGAGAATTCGGTTTCAATTTTATACAGGGTTACGGCTTAACGGAAACCTCACCCATTTTAGCATTAAATCCGTTGAATAACTTTAAGGATGATGCAGCAGGCATTCCTCTGCCTAATGTTGAACTCAAAATTAATAATCCATCACCTGACGGAATAGGCGAAGTTTATGCGAAAGCGCCTAATGTAATGCTGGGTTACTATAAAAATCAAAAATTAACAGACGATTCATTTGAAAATGGCTGGTTTAAAACAGGAGATTTGGGTTTTATCGACAACGATGGTTTTCTACATATTTCCGGAAGAAAGAAGAACGTGATAATATCTAAAAACGGGGAGAATGTTTTTCCAGAGGAAATCGAAGATTTATTAAACAGGAACGCTTTTGTTATGGAATCATTGATATACGGAGAAAAAGATCCGAAACAGGACGAAATAATTGCTGCACAGATCGTAGTCGATGCGGAAGCACTAATTGAATACTCCGAACAAAACAATGTCAGCATCACCGATGACTTAATAAATGAAAAAATAGGCGGAGTTATTAAAGAAATAAACAAGGAACTTCCACTTCATAAACGGATAAAAGAATTCTACATACGAGAAGATGAATTTGAAAAGACAACCACACAAAAAATTAAAAGATATCTTGTAAAAAAAGAACGGGTTGTTTCTGAGAATTAATTTGTATTTTTCTGTTAGTAATATCGCGTTTGATTAAAATTGAAGATATTTATTTGAATCTCTGATTTATACAACTAAATTAATCATTACAATTTTTACCCAAAGTTATTATTTAAGAAATCCAGTAAGTACTTATTAAATAAATTCGGGTTTTCAACCGGACTCATATGCGCTGCACCCGGTATTGTATGAAATTTGGAACTCAGAATCATTCCCGATAATTTCTTCATTGTATCCGGAGGTGTTAATCTGTCTTCTTCACCGCATACCACTAAAGTCGGAATTTTGATTTGTGAAAGATACACAGTTGTATCGGTTCTTCCCGCCATGGCAAGCAGACAACCTTTCAATCCTACCGGAGAATATTGAGCAGAGTTTTCTATTATTTCAGTAAATTTATCTGAATGATTTTCCATAAAATCTGCAGTGAAACATTTTCTTATAAATTCTCGGGTAAAATTTTTCACTCCTTCCGAGTTTATTTTTTTTACATCCGCTGCCCTGTTTAATTTTACTTCGTTGGTGTCAGCATTACTCTTCGTATCGCAAAGAATCAAACCGCTAAACTTTTCTTCCATTTTTTCAACGGCTCTTAATGAAATATATCCTCCCATCGACAAACCGCAAAGGACAGGTTTAATGACACCGGTTTCTTCCATCACTGCTTCTAAATCATCCACAAATGATTCCATCGTATACTGCCCGTCCCCGGGATTGGATTTTCCGAGTCCACGTATATCATATGTTATACAATTATATTTTGATTTCAGTTTGTCGATTTGATTTTCCCACATGTTATGATCATAAGGAAAACCATGAACAAAAATAACAGGTAAACTATTTTTTTTACCCACTTGAAAAATTGAAATATTTTCTTTTATTGATGTCATTGTAAAACTCCTTTTTATTTACATGCCCAATATTCAAATGTTATAAGATAAGGAATCATTAATGAATAACAAGATTGTTTTATTTATAATCTGCACAATAATTTTAGGTGGGAGTCTCTTTGCCAAAAAAGATACAACAAAGGTAATTGGCTGGTATCCGAAGGCTATAGCAGGATTAAATATTAGTCAACTTTCTTTAAAAAACTGGACACAGGGCGGCGATAACTCAATTACCTGGACGGTCACTCTTAACGGTGGAATTAACTATTTTTCACCGATATGGCAATTCAAAAACAATATAAAAGCCGCTTACGGTAGAACAAAACTTGGTGGACAAGATTTTAGAACGAATGATAACGAATTATATTTGGAAAGTGTTTTTTCCAGACATTTAGGCTGGGCAGTGGATCCTTTTATCAGCAATAGTATTCGAACTTCTATCACAACAGGATATTCATATAAAAAAGATCCCCCTGCCAAAATTGCAGGATTTTTTGACCCGGGTTATGTTACTCAAAGTCTCGGTTTCACTTACGATAAATTGATGGTAATAAAAACCAGAATGGGACTCGCTGTTCAGGAGGTTTTTACGAATCAATTCAGGCAGTACACAAACGATACTTCTACAACAAAAAAAGAAGCTTTTAAATTCGAAACCGGACTGGAATCGGTAACCAACGGCAAGTTTAAAATTGCGCAAAATATAAAGATGAAGAGCAGTTTACGTTTGTTTACCCGTTTCGAAAGTCTCAATGTTTGGGACGTCCGCTGGGATAATGCAGTTATTGCAAAAGTTAATTCATTTTTAAATGTTAATGTCACTTACCTGTTGATATATCAAAAAGACCAATCATTGAAAACTCAAATGAAAGAGGGTTTGAGATTGGGATTTATATATACAATTTTGTAACCTGTAAAATTCTTGATTTATAATAAAGCATTTTATCAAAGATTTATTAAATTTATAGCTAATTACTCTTTTGATTTTTAATTTTACCCGTAGATCACCGAATCTGTAATAAAGAATAAAATTGACGAAGGTACACTTTGCGGAATTGTAAAAGGACATGTTTACGGAATAATAAAACATGTGTCAATCATTTGTGTGCTTTTTATGTTTCTGCATCAAACCTGTTTTTAGGCTCTTAAATTAAAATTATACTTGAGAACTCACGGTTTATGGAAATCATTTTCTCGACCGTTCATTTTAAAAATTATTTATTGATATAATGAAAGTCACGTTCGTTTCATCGGAAATTTTCCCTTATGCCAAAACCGGGGGACTGGCAGATGTTTCAGGTTCCCTGCCTAAAGCCCTATCAAAATTAGACTGCAATGTGAAGATTTTCATGCCTAAATATTACTCTATAGACAATTCAAAATTTGAACTGCAATATAACAATGACATCGGTGAGTTCGGAGTTCAGGTTGGCAGTCATAAACGTTTGGCTCGCATTTTAAATGCTACGCTTCCCGGTTCAATGGTTGAAATATACTTAATAGATTGTCCTCATTATTTTCATAGAGATAGTCTTTATACAGACGGCTGCGATGAAGACGAAAGATTCATCTTTTTCAACAAGGCCGTTATTGAAATCCTTAAACGTATTAATTGGATTCCTGATATTATTCATTGCAATGACTGGCAGACAGGTCTGATTCCGTTATACATAAAAAATAACTTCAAAACGGATGGATTATTTGACTCCACAGCAGCTTTATTTACTATACACAACATTGAATACCAAGGACTTTTTTCAAAACATACTTTAAAGCACGCAAATATTGATGATAAATTATTTTATCCCACCGGTCCTGTTGAGTTTTTCGAAAAAGTCTCTTTCCTAAAAACCGGAATAGTTTTTTCGGATGTTATAAATACAGTTAGTAATACGTACGCAAAAGAGCTGCTTACCTCGGAATTCGGAGCAGGAATGGAAAATATACTGATAGAAAGAAAAAATGATTTTTTCGGTATCTTAAACGGTGCAAATTATACGGATTGGGATCCTGAAACAGATAGCTGTATTCCTTATAAGTATTCTGCCAAAGATCTTTCGGGAAAATTAAAAAACAAAAAATATCTTTCAGACCGTTTCAAATTAATATTCAATCAAGATTTGCCTCTAATCGGAATGGTTTCGAGAATGGTAGATCAAAAAGGATTTGATATTTTTCAGAAGATTGCCGAAGATTTAATGAAGCTGGATGCAAACTGGATAATACTGGGCAGCGGAGAAAGTGAGTATGAGAATATGTTTCGTTTACTTGAAGAAAAATATCCTTCAAAAGTCTCTGTCCATATTGGGTATAATGATGAACTTTCTCATCTAATTGAAGCCGCGGCAGATATTTTCCTTATGCCTTCACATTTTGAACCTTGCGGACTCAATCAAATATATAGTCTTAAATACGGTACGGTTCCGGTTGTAAGAAAAACCGGAGGACTTGCAGATACCGTGTTTGATTGGGATGACAGTAAAATGACGACTAAAACAGGAACCGGATTTTTATTTAAAGATTATACCGGAAAAGCTTTAATTGAATCCGTCAATAGAGCTTTAAAGACTTTTCGTGATAAAAAATCATGGGACCGGATCCGGAAAAACGGAATGGTAATGGATTATTCATGGAATATTTCCGCAAAAGAGTATTTGAATTTATATGAAATTGCACTCGATAGAAGGGGAAAAAGAAAGTAAGACTCTTTTGTAATTGAAATCATTCGTCAATTGTAATTATTATATATTTAGTTTAGTTTAGAAAATTAAGTTCATGTATATCTTTAAACATTTAATATAACATATAACACTACTGAAATTGTTTTCAAATTTAATTTATATTGCTTACCCACCCTGAATACTTAAAACTTTTTATAACCAATTTCATTTTACATATTTCAATTAAAATAGTTTCTTTAACAATCAGCAAGGAACGAAAATGAATAAATTTTCAAAGGCAAACAAATGGAAATTACTGTTGAGTGTTTCTCTTTTTCTTTTAGTAAGTGCAATTATTTTTTCAACTTATGCCCAGGAAAAATCTAAGACGGATACTACCGATATTCTGAAAGAATTAAAATTCCGGAATATTGGACCGGCGGTTGCAGGCGGACGTGTTAGTTCGGTTGTAGGAATACCTGGAAATCCCAATATTTACTATGTTGGAGCCGCAGGCGGAGGGGTTTGGAAAACTACCGATGCTGGGCATTCCTGGAGAGCAATATTTGAAAAACAGCCGACTTCTTCAATCGGTGCTATAGCGCTTGCTCCTTCAAATCCAAACCTGGTTTGGGTTGGAACTGGAGAGGCGAATATTAGGAATGACATAGCCGACGGAAAAGGAATATTCTTTTCTCCCGACGGCGGACAGACATGGAAAGATATGGGATTAAATAACGCCGGACAAATATCAAAAATCATAATCGATCCTACAAATCCGGATATTGTTTTTGTTGCTGCAATCGGTCATGCCTGGGCTCCGAATAAAGAGCGCGGTTTATTTAAAACTACCGACGGCGGAAAAACATGGAAAAAAGTTCTCTTTGTTAATGATACTACCGGAGCAACCGATGTTGTGTTCGAACCAGGGAACCCTCAAGTAATGCTTGCCGCTACCTGGCAGGTTATCCGTTATCCCTGGAAATTGGATAATGGTGGAAAGGGCAGCGGTATTTATAAATCAATTGACGGTGGTAGTACCTGGACGAAGGTAACAAAGGATTTACCGAAAGGCCTAATCGGAAGAATAGCTTTCGCAACGTCTCCGTCCAATTCCGAACATGTTTATGCTTTAATTGAAGCGAAACACGGACTTCTTTGGGACTCTCATGATTTTGGAAAAAGCTGGAAAATGGTAAGCGATAATCATACGCTTGATGTTCGTCCTTTTTATTTCTCGACTATGGAAGTTGATCCCAAAAACGATGAACATGTTTATTTCCTTTCGTTCTTAATGAGTGAATCGAAAGACGGCGGGAAAACTGTAAAAACCATTGCACGTGGAGTTCACGTGGATTATCATGCTATCTGGATCGATCCTACAAATACTGACCGTATGATTGTTGGAAATGACGGAGGAGTTTTTCAATCTCGCGATGCAGGTAAAACCTGGCGTTATTTTGATAATATACCGATAGAGCAGTTTTACCAAGTAGCAACCGATACTTTATTAGCTTATCATATCGGCGGCGGTTTACAGGATAATAATGCATGGTACGGCCCATCAAGAAATCTGCACGGTAGAAATATTGACGGATCAAAATGGTATCCTGTTGCAGGGGGCGACGGTGAGTACGTTGTGCCTGCTCCCAGCAACCCTGATATAATTTATTCCGAAGCTCAAGACGGATGGCTAAACAGGCTTGATAAAAAAACGGGCATGTCTGCATCGATTCGTCCTTATCTCTTTGACGTATCGGATATGAAACCGGCAGATTTGAAATACAGATTTAATTGGACCACGCCTATTGCCGTTTCGTACCATAATGCAGATGATGTGTATCTAGGTGCTAATGTTCTATTCAATACAACCGACGGCGGAAGAAGCTGGAAAGTTATTAGCCCCGATTTAACAACCAACGATAAAAGTAAGCAGCAAATCAGCGGAGGACCTATACAGTATGATATAAGCGGTGCAGAAACATATTGCACTATTTTATCCATTGGTCTTTCACCGCAAAACGATAATGTAATATGGGTCGGCACGGATGACGGTCAGGTACAATTTACTAATGACGGTGGAAAAAGCTGGACTAATGTAACTAAGAATATTCCAGGCTTGCCTAAATGGGGAAGGGTTTATCAGATAGAGGTTTCACCGTTTTCGCCCTCTACCTGTTATATTGCCGTTGATTTTCATATGCTCGACAATAATAAACCATATGTTTATAAAACCGATAACGACGGAAATACATGGACTGCAATTTCCAGCGGTTTACCATCCGATGAGCCCGTACATGTAGTACGTGAGGATCCCAACCAAAAAGGATTTTTAGTAGCAGGAACCGAAACGGGATTGTTCTACTCAAATAATAGCGGCGAAACGTGGCAGCCGCTTAAGAGCAACTTTCCAACTGCTCCAGTATGGGATCTTAAATTCGTTAAGAAAAACCATGATTTGGTTGTAGCAACTCACGGACGAGGCGTGTTTGTGTTAGATAATATTACTCCTGTTGAGGAAATAACTAAGAAAATAGAAAATAGTGATTTCCACTTATTCAGTATTTTACCGGCATACTTTTTTCATTACTGGTACAAAGGCGATTCCAATAACTTATCAAAATATACTGCTCCTAATCCTCCCAATGGTGCAGTCATTGATTATTATCTTAAGCATTCCAAGAACAAGAAAAAAGAACAAAAGGAAAAAGAAAAGAAACCCAAGAAAAATCATAAAAACTCCGTTAAGATTGAAATAACAGATATGAGTGGCGCATTTGTCGATAGTCTTTCGGGCACTTCACATAACGGAATTAACAGAGTAGAATGGAATTTAAGATACCAGGGTTCCAAACCGTTAGATTCAGACACCGCGCACGGAAGACACTCATCACGCCATAATGGTCCTAAAGTACTGCCGGGCAAATATAAGGTTGATGTTACGGCAAACGGCAAAACTGAGACACAGATTGTTGATGTAAAAACCGATCCTAATATTCATTATAATATGTCCGCAGCGAAGGCACAGCTCAAGGCGTCTTTAAAGATGCGTGATGATGTTTCAGCCTTTAACAAGATGATCAACGGTATTGATAATATAAAATCACAAATAGCAAATATTAAACAAGCCGTTAAAACTTCTTACGGTGATCAGCCGGATGTAAAGAAGGAGTACGATGCTCTCTTGAAAAAGGCGCATTTAATAGATTCGACTCTATCTAGCAAGACGCAACTGAATGAATATAG
>CAVVVS010000046.1:0-135765 GCA_963751355.1 uncultured Ignavibacteriales bacterium
TCCGTCGGAATGCTGCCTTTCCATATAAACCCTCTGTGAGTTCATTGCGCTTTCTGCATCCATAAATACATAAGCAAGCATAGAAAGACTTTCGTGAAACACTTGTCCGCCATGCCCCCAGCCCCATTGCGGTTCTCGTGAAAAGACGTAATAATTGTAAGAACATTTTCCTTCCGGCGGCAGCATACATTGTTGCAGCAAATCAAAACATTGCCAATAGAACATTTCATAATCCGGATCGGATAAATTTAATTCAGGAATATGGCTGTACTCATTTTGATCGTCGTTTACAAATTGGGCAAAATCGATGTTTTTTAATGCTCTGCATTTTGATTCAAACTTATTGATATCGGCTGTGTCTTCAACAACGCCTCTAAAATTTCTAAACTGAAAACTACCGTTTATAGGAATTGTTATATCTTTCTCCATTGCGAGGACTTTTAAAGTGCCCGCAGGAATCATATTTTGAAGCGATCCATTTTGCATGTCATTGAAGAAGTACTTATTCGCTGTATTAATATCACCGACCTCTGTAGAATGACCGCTGAACCTGACTGAAGAATCTTTCGCCAGAAGAATGTAAGCATAAGTGCTGTCAGGATTCAAACCTGAATCGAGATAGCCCGAATCGTTAATACTATCGGCAATAAGCTGGTACCTGCCTTTTATTGAAGCAGTTCTCCGATACAGATAATAATAATTTCCTGCAACCCGGTTCCACGAAATAAAGGAGCTAACTTTAGTTTGTGAAAATTTGACTGTCACATCTTTCGGGATTGCAGGAAATGAATTTGCTGACAATTGTATATTCGTCTGTATTCCTCCCGCTGCAGGAAGCTGTGGAATTTTCCCGCTCCCTATTCCCTGCTCATTTGTGGCAAGACATGTAAAGATAACTTTAAATGAATCTTCTGCAGAGATTGCCGGATTATTGAAATTGCCGAGTTCACACCCTTGATACCCATTACCAGGAATGTTCGGATCCGTATCGCCCCATTTGGGAGAATCTTCGGTCAATATTTCATTTGTCTTACCATTATGAAAAATTACCTGCTGTGCTGAAGGTGGTAAATGATTACATGCCGATTCGTCGACGTGTTTTACTGTTCCCCATTCAACCGCATAATTTGTACCGGCTGATTTTCTTAATGATGTACTTATGTTTCCCATTCCCTGGTAACCTCCGTAGGAATCAAAGGTAGTATCGAGTAAATACACGTCATTAAAATTTTGTTGAAAAGGAATATTATGTGAAGTAGTCCAACCGTCCGGTATTTCCCTGTGCTGAAATATAATTCCGTCGTCACCCTGAGCAATTGATGCGTTCGTCACCCCGTCTCCCCCTCTGTAATAGAAAGGGTAAATGCTCAATGAAACCGGCGCATCTTTTTCATTGGTTATTTTAATATTTTGAACGGCTATTCTGGAACTATAAACCAGAAACGTTGCATCAACACGGATTCCTTCGAAAGGATAAAAATAATATTTAACAATATCGTTGTAGGAAGCAGTAATTACGGGCTGTTTATAATATTGAGTTAAGTAATAATGAATTAATCCGTTAAGTTTGAAGGCAAGACATAAATTACCCGCTCTACTTCCTTCGAAGTTTACACCGTCGTTATCTTTAAACCAAACGAATTGATAACCCTCATCAACTACATAGTTTGATCTTTTTTTATTTGCCGCGTACGTGGTATACAAAGGACTTGACTTTGTAGCCGATAGACCGGATAAGAAATTCTGACCATATGTGTTAACTAATAACGTCAATGTTGTAATTATTATTATTTTTAACCTTATCATGTTTTTTAAAAATGAGGCTCACTTCTTCCGGCACCGGCAGAAGTAAACCTCAGTTAATATTATTTGAGCATTATCATTTTTTTGGTCTGAACAAAATTGTTCGCATGCAATCTATAAAAATAAATACCGCTCGCGACGGCATAATTAAATTCATTCCTTCCGTTCCAGGTAACAGCATAATTACCGGCTTTTTTATTTTGATTGACTAACGATGCAACTTCTCTTCCGAGAATGTCATATATTTTTAGAGTGACAAAACCGGGAGAAGAAATTCTGAACTTTATAGTAGTAGTCGGGTTAAATGGATTCGGATAATTCTGCTCTAGTTCATACTTAACCGGACCATCGGTAATTTTACTTTGTACATCTGTAACAACCGGAGCTGCTTTTGCAGAATCCACAGCAGAGTAATAATCCAATGCATAAGCCCACCAATTATTTAATATACCGTTATAAACACCCGTGTATCGGGGCAAATGACTCAGGAACCATCTCATATAACCCAACTGGGAACAGCCCCATTCACTGCAGGTTACTGTTCGATGCTGATCGAGCAAATACGGATATCTTTTCCAATTATCGGCATATGTGGTAACTGCTTTGGTATTACCATAATCGTAATCCGATTGTCCGTTTGGCGGATAATGAACATTTCCAATATTAGCACCACCGGGTACATCTTTATCTATTCGAGTAAACAGATCCCACATATTAGGATCGGTAGATTTATCATTCCAGCTTCCATAGGCATGCCACATTGCGCTTTCAACACGATGTCCGAAACTATGCAAAGCTTCCGCAACACCACGTTCGTAATTCCATCCCATTATTGATAATGTCTTGTTCAAAGCAGGATTATTGAGTGGTGGAGCGTTCCACCAAAATGCACCCGGTCCGGCGAGAATAGATTCGTACATTGCGGCAAAAGGATGAGCAAATACCCATACTTCATCAATAACTCCACTGTCGCGTTTTGCACATAAATCATAATAATTCAACATAGCATTGTAATCGAATTTTACCCTGCCCTGATCTTGTACCAGACTTTTAATTGTGGCCCAGCCCGGCTCATTATAATAATTAACAAATTGTTTTACGGTCAGTAAAGTACTGTCAAGTTTGGTAAAAATATGTTGATCGTCGTGTTTTTCAACAATTTTAAATTGAACCATTCCGTCGCTGACATTGTTGAATTCCTTTATTATCTGAGCAATAAGAACATCAGGATCGTTCCAATGAAACATTTGATGCATTCGTTCACCGGTAGCACTATCAACAACAGGATCCTGATATATTAGCGCGACTTTTACAACTCTGACAGGTGCACGCTGCGAAACAAAATCCGAAACAACTTCAGTCGGCGCTTTTCCGCTGAGTGAGCCGCTTTCTGTCGATACGGTAATAGTACAATTACCGAGCCCCACTCCCGTAATATTTCCGCTGGCGTCAACAGTAGCAATAGATTCATCACTTGAATGATACACCACTGGATAATTCAAATTATAATCCATTAAATTGCCGTTTTGGTCCTCAACTTTTAAGTGAGTTTTTAGTGTTGTTCCGGGAATAACTTTTGGCGGAAAAGGTATGATTACCAGGTGGGTCAGGTCAATATTCTTTTGAAGAGTAAGTTCACCTATGTAAACACTAGTATCACTCAAATTCTTTGCAGAGAGACGAAGATACTGCGCGGTACTCTGGGAAAATTGAAGCGAGTCCCACACGAAAGCAGTGTCTTTCATCTCACTTACATAAGAATGATATGAACTGGTTTTGTTATTTAAATCGCTCAAACTATTTGCCGATTCTAAAGACCACACTCCGTCATTAAAGAATATAACTTTAACCTTGGAAAAACTAATAGGATTTGAAAATTTTAAAGTCAAAGCAAGAGTATCGCTGTTATTTACTCCGGCTTCGGTAAATGCGTTGCCGTCAAAAATCTTATTAATCGAATTCCAGTTGATATCCGGATAAGCGTTCCACTGAATAGTGCTGTCCTGAATTCCGCTTGCTATATCTATACTCTGATGGATATTAACCTGAGCATTCGCTGTTATAAACACTGAAAATACAATGATAAAAAATCCGGTAAGATTTTTCACGTTATCTTTAAGCCGTTTCATTTCAATAACTCCGTGTGTTTTGAATAAATCCTTAATTTTATCCCGTCATTGTCCTAATTTCAAACTAAGAATCAGGCTACTTTTAATTTTGATTTTGCTTACTGCCAATATTGCTATGATTATTATTAGTCATAACATGATAAATGTTAAAAACATCCATGACTTACTTTCGACAGCATTGAAAGTAAATCACATCAAAAAATCATTTGAGTAAAATCATTTTCTTAGTTTGAATAAAATCATTAGCTTTCATTCTATAGAAATAAATACCACTGGATACAGCCTGATCAAATTCATTTCTGCCGTTCCATACTACGCTGTAATTACCTGCCGTTTTATTCTGATTTACTAATGAAGCCACTAACCTTCCAAGTATGTCATATACTCTTAAAGTAACATGTCCCGGTGATGCTATTCTGAACTTTATTGTTGTTGTAGGGTTAAACGGGTTAGGATAATTTTGTCCTAATTCGTATTTAACCGGGCTTTGAACTATTTTATCTTGAACATCAGTAATAACCGGGGCAGCATTTGCAGAATCAACTGCTGCATAATAATCCAATGCATAAGCCCACCAATTATTTAATTTTCCATTATATGTTCCGGTATATCTCGGCAGATGACTGAACCACCATCTCATATAACCTATCTGGGAACAGCCCCATTCGCTGCAAGTAACAGTTCTGTGCTGGTTAAGTATATACGGATATCTTTTCCAGTTATCGGCATAGGTTGTAACTGCTTTTGAATCCCCGTAATCATAATCGGATTGCCCGTTAGGTGGATAGTGAATATTTCCAATGTTTGCCCCACCCGGAACATCTTTGTCAATTCTTGTAAATAATTCCCACATATTCGGATCCGAATTTTTGTCATCCCATCTGCCGTATGCATGCCTGAGAGCACTTTCAAACCTGTGACCCATACTATGCATCGCCTCTGCCACACCTCGTTCATAATTCCAGCCCATTATGGATAAGGTCTTTTTTAAAGTTGGACTTGGCAAAGGAGGAGAATTCCAGAAGAAAGCCCCCGGACCGGCTAATTCGGATTCATACATTCCGCCAAATGGAAAGGCGTAAACCCAAACTTCATCAATATCACCGTTATTTCTTTTTTTATCCAGACCATAAAATTTTATCATCCCGTTGTAATCATAGCGTATTCTGTTCTGTTGTTCGGCAATATATTGTAATGAAGTCGTTGTTCCGTTATTGTAAAGATGATTGCTTTGAAAATAATATGCGACCGTGTCTATAGTCATATATGTACTATCTATCATAGTAAAAACATTTTGGTCATCATGCATTTCGGCAATCTTAAAAATTACGGTGCTGTCGCTTGCTTTCAAAAATTCTTGTTGAATTTGAGCTACCATAGTTTTCGGATCAGTCCAGCCCCATTCCTGATGAACTCTTATATTACCGAATTGCGGAATAATCGGATCTTGAATAATCAATGCAACTTTTACAACTCTGGGAAGAACACGCTGAGAAGTAAAATCCTGTAAAACCTGAACAGGTGCTTTACCGCTGAGTGTCCCGCTTTCAGTTGATACGGTAATAGTGCAATTACCGGGCGCTACCCCGGTTATATATCCCGTTGCATCAATCGTAGCAATCGATTCATCACTAGAACGATACACAACAGGATAATTCAAATTGTAATCCGATAAATTTCCGTTTTCATCCACAATTTTTAAATGAGTTCTTAATGTTGTTCCGGGAATTAACTTTGGCGGAAAAGGAATGAGCACTAAATTTTTTAATTTCAAATCTTTTTCCAGGGAGAATTCACCGATGTAAACACTGGTATCACTAAAATTTTTAGCCGAAAGACGAATATACTGTGCGGCACTCGAACTGAACTCCAGCGAATCCCAAGTGAACGCAGTATCTTTCATTTCGCTTACATATGAATGATAGGATCTGGTTTTACTATTCAAATCGCTTAAACTGTTTGCCGATTCCAATGACCAAACTCCGTCATTAAAGAAGATAACTTTAGCCTTTGAGAAATTAACAGGCTCAGAAAATTTCAGAGTCAATGAAAGTGTATCGCTGTTATTTACTCCTGCCTCGGTAAATGCATTGCCGTCAAAAATTTTGTCAATCGAATTCCAATTGAGCCCGGGATAAACATTCCATTGAATAGTACTATCCTTTATACCTCCTGCTATATCTATGCTTTGGTGAATTGTAACCTGTGCGTTTGCTGTTGTATACAAAGCAAATATTATTATAAATAATTTGGATAAACTTTTCATATTATTTTTAAGCCAGTTCATTTTAATAAATCTCCGTAAATTTTTAATAAATCCATTAATTAATCCTGACATTATATTAATTTCTTACCGGGAATTCCGTTATTCTTAACGTTGTACAACCATACGGGATGAGTGTAATTTTTTGTACCTGTGTATTCAGTTTTTCCGGCTCCCAGTATGGTGTATAGGGAAGCGGGCCTGCACTCCCTCCGTATCTTTTCCAATTAGGATCTCTTTTTGCAGTTGTCGTAATTTCAATCGGTGCATTCTTCACTTCCCATGGCTGTCCTTTTACGCCTAAAAATTTAACTTGAAAACTGCTATCGGGGTGTTCTACATTTTTCCTGAGCAAAGCATAATTCCAATGGTTCTCAGGTTCAACTGAATAAGTAGCATATTTCCCTTTGCCGGTAATTTTCTTCCAATTACCTTCTATTTTGAGTGAGTAAACAAGCGGACCTCTTTGAACAACCGCGGCTCTTTTATACCAATGAGTGAGTCTAATTTTCATTGGCATATTTAATACTACAATATCACCTTGTTTCCACCTTCGGCTGATAGTAATAATAGTATCAGCTTTCGGTTTATTGTATTCTTTACCATTTATAACTATTGATGCATTATCACACCAGCGAGGTATTCTTAATTGTAACGGGAAATTAACAGCCGGTCCTTTTGTATAAGTAAATTTCACATCGCCGGTAAACGGATAATTAGTTTCCTCATTAAACGTAACTTGCACATTATGGGCAACCTTTGCAGTAACTTCACAAGGTGCATACATCAATGCAGCCAAACCGTTGTCTTCCGTTGCATACCATAAATTATCGGTATACTTCGGCCATCCCTGGTGATAATTTGCGGTACAGCAGCCGTACCCATTATCCAATCCGAATAATGTTGATGTATTATGATACATCACGTTGAAGTTGTGCCACGAAGTATCACATGCAATTTGATTTGCCTGTTGATAATATTGCCTTCCGGTAAAATCCGGTTTGCTTTGTGCAGGAAGAGCATTGTAAGCGGCTTTTTCAAGAGCATCGGCAAACAGCGGGCTTCCCGAAATTTTTAAAAGCGTTTCCAGACTAAACATGTATTCCACAACAGTGCAAAACTCGGTTCCCTGTGTCGGATCTGTTCCCGATAAAAGCTCATCAGCCGAGAATAATCCATTCGGCTGCCCGTCGTATTTCATTAAATCATGTATTCCCTTATTAGCTGCATTTATATATTTATCCTCTTTCGAATACTGGTAATAAACGCCAGGTTCTTTTACTCCCATAGCAGTGTTTACGCCGTGCCAATCGTGAGGTCCGTCCGATTCAAATCTTTTCGTCCAATTTTCCGTTTGTTTAAATAACAAATCACCGAGTTTGAGCAGGAATTCATCGCCTGTGTGATTGTAAAGCCAATACACAACTTCAATATTTTCGCCGCCCCTGCTTTTTGCCCATCCCGTCCAATGATTCAATGGCTGTGAGGGTAAATGTTTTAATTGATATTTAAAATATTTAGTCAAAAAAGTTATAACTCTCTGATCATGTGTAGCTTCATAATATGATTGCAAAACTTTCAGCATTACCATCCGGGGCCACCAATCGAGTTTTACTTCCTGCTTCTTATTAACATTTACATTTTTATCTTTTCCTACAAGAGAAGAATCGGGACGCGGACCGAATTCGCCGTCGGGAGTTTGGCTGTTAAGAGTCCACTCAATCCATTTTTTAGCTTTCTTGATGAGCGCAGGATCTTTTAATGTATAAGCTAAAGGTACCAAGCCATCCAGCCAATACGGTCCCCTCTCCCAGCTATCCCCGGTGCCGCCAAGCCATCCGTTGTTCGGACCAACATCTGACCAAATTTCGTCCAAATGTCCCGTCATACCTGTTGCCGAAAGTTTTAATTGATCGAGCAGCCAGCCTTTCGCCGATATATTTCCAATCGGTAATTGAATATAAGGGACTTTTATTAATGGCTTTCTGTTCCCGGTATAGTTAACATTCTGTGCAAAGTTAACGTTAACATAAAACGTGAAGAAAAAACAAGCAGTCAACAAATAATTCAAATTTTTGCTAAGTCTCATTAAAGCTCCTTTTGACCATAAATATTTTTATAAATTTCTTAATCGTTCTGCACTAGATTCGGCAGTTATATCTCGCTGAGGATTCCCCAGCATTTCGTAACCAACCATAAATTTTTTAACATCTGCGGATCTCAGCAGCGGCGGGTAAAAATGATAATGAAAATGCCATTCATTATGCTCGTCACTGTCAGTTGGAGATTGGTGAATACCCGCAGAATACGGGAATGAAACATTAAACAATTTATCGTACTTAGCGGTTATCTTTTTTATTATATCCGCAAATGAATCCTTTTCACTCTTATTCAGTTCCGATAAGTTTTTCAGGTGCCGCCGGCTTATTATAATAGTTTCAAAAGGCCAAACTGCCCAAAACGGAACTAATACTACAAAATCTTCATTCTCCGTTACTATGCGTTGTTTCTTTTCCACCTCTATTTTCAAATAATCACACAAGAGACAACTATTATTTTTCTGCAAGTAATTGCTCATCTGAGCAGTTTCTTTAGAAGGTTCAACCGGTATGGAGTTCTCTGCCCAAATTTGTCCGTGAGGATGCGGATTACTGCATCCCATTATCTCTCCCTTGTTTTCAAAAATTTGAACATAGTTGATATAATCTCTTTTACCCAGATCTTCATATTCCTTCGTCCACACATCCACAATATTTCTAATTTCGCTGACACTCAATTCAGATAAGGTTAAATTATGTTTAGGTGAAAAGCATACAACCCTGCATATTCCGGGTTCTCCTTTTGCCATTAGTAAACTATCTTCATTCAATTCTTCTTTGGATGTATCAGGTTTAAGCGCACTAAAATCATTATCGAAAACAAAAGTCTCACTGTATTCCGGATTCTTCACATCACCTGCACGCTTATTTCCCGGACATAAATAACATCCGGGATCAAATTCCGGTTTGTTTTCAACAGGAACATCTTCAACTTTTCCCTGCCAGGGACGTTTAGCCCGGTGAGGTGAAACCAATATCCATTCGCCTGTTAAGATATTATATCTTCTGTGAGGATGTTCTTCTAAATTTAATTTTGTCATTTTCTTTTCTAACCCATTACTTCATTTTTAATGGACTGAATACAAGCGTTTTATTTAAATCCAAAATTCTAGCATAAAAAGCGTAGCCGCCAAGATTATTTTCTATTTTCAGTTCAAGCTTATTCCAGCCTTTTTTCAAATGAAGCGGAATTTTATACTGATCCGGTTCGGCTATATTTACCTTTAGAAACCTGTAAATCTTATTTCCGTTTAGAAACACTTTGCTGCCGTCATCGCTGCTGAATAATAAAGGTAATGTTTGCTCCTTTGGAGAATATACGTATGTAACTGCATAACATACGATTAACTCATGAGGGTTAAATAATCCGTAAAGAGAAAAATAACCGCTTTTCGGAGTCTTGAGTAATCTCCATTTAATTTTTTGACCGTCAAAACCCGAGTACGTTTTGGTTGTGTCAAACTCTTTTTCCGGAGGGTAAACTTTATCCAGTCCCAGTCTGTTGTTATCTGCATCCCTTGGGTTCGGGAAGGGACCTATTACATACCATTCCGGGATAAACTCCCGATTGGGTTTCAACTTAAAAGCATCTAATCCGAGCACATATCCTTTTGATTTTTTATTTTTACCGGAAGCAACAAATTCCAATTTAATATGATCACTTGCGGATTTTAGATCCTTTACTGTAATCTTACCTCCGGGATAAATTTCGGAATCATATCCGTGAATTTCGCCTACTTTATTCCCGTTGTACATAATATTGACGTCACCGTAGTCCGGTCCTTTGGTATAATAAATATCAACATTGTATCGGTCTTCAATTGCCGCAGGAATTGTAATTGAGCAGCTATTAGATTTTTTTTCAAGGTTTATTTCCATCTGCTTCATGTTGCTCCAATCCGGACCGTAATCGCTCATATCCTGCACACGGCTATTAACACCTTCCCCTTGAACAGTAAGTGATTCCGCTTCGGTTACTCCTTCCGGCACAGCAACTCTAAGAGGTATTCTTAATGATGCTTTTAGCATAGGCGGAAATTTTTCATGAGGCTCTTTTTGATACCAAAAAGCAGTACTGCTGTAATCGGCAATTTCGGAATTTTCAGCCCCGTGTTCGATAGTAAACTTTATCGATTTCTTAAAGGGAACTTGATCACCTACCATAAAACGGTATGCCGCAATTCTTGCAGCGGAATCATTTTTGATGATCAACCCGTGATAAGGTGCCGAAAATTCACCATGACTGAAATACCAGCCGCTTGTAAAAAAATCTTCAGTACCTGTACCATTCATTGAAGGCTTTTTCTCGCCGTCGACATAAACCATTTCATCGCCCTCGAGGTACCAGAGCTGCCCGTTATAACTTTGCATGCTCATGTTTACACCAACGAACTGTCCTTCACCCTTCGCATCGAGAATTACATAATTATCTTTGCTCTTGGTTCTTAAATCCCTATGCCACCATGCATGAAAATAAGCCACATCATCCGGCAGAGGATCTTCCAGTTTTTGGTATTCTATCTGATAATAAAAGGCATATACTTCCTGTCCGGTTTGATTTACAATTTCTATTTTTGCGGATTTTTGAAAAGGCATCGGGAAATAACAATAGTATCCGCCGCTTGTCATTCCGGTAAACTTTGAAATATATTGCTGATACTTGAAACCGGTTCCGAAAAAATCTCCAATCGGCGCTTCAACGGAAGGATTTTTTTCACCGTCCCAATACATCTTTACTAAAATTCTTCTTAAAAAATAGGGATCACGTGAATCGATCGTTACCCAAATTCTTGTAATTACCCCGGGACCTTTAATATCAGCTATGGTTGCAGTTTTACCGTCTTTTATTGTAATCCGGTCATTGTTTCCGCCTGTGGTATCGTAGCTGGAGACTTCTATTAATTTACTCCTCTTTAAAAATGGGAGACCCGATGGCGAAAGAATTTTCTCAAGCTGGGATTGTGCCTGCAGTAATCCTGTAAATACAATCATAAACATAATCGAGAGAATTGCTGTATTTTTTAAAACTTTTTTGATAAATATTTTTTTCACGAATGATTCCTTTGAATAATTTGTTAAAGTTTATCTTAATAAAATCATTTTTTTAACCGATTGAAATTCACTACAGGTTAATTTATAAAAGTAGATGCCGGAAGATACATCATTGCCGTATTCATCTTTTCCATTCCAGCTAATTGTGTATTCACCTTTCTCTTTAGAACTGTTAACAAGCTCTTTTACCCTTTGCCCAAGTGCGTTAAAAATTGTTATATGAATGTTTGAAGCATGCGCAACGAAATATTTGATGTCTGTTTTCGGGTTAAAAGGATTCGGGTAATTTTGGAAAAGGCGGAAGCTGTTTAGCAAAGCATCTTTCTTTGTTTTTTTAACATCAACGGTACCGCCTATTTTGAAGTAAGCAAAGCTATACTGATCAAATGTTGCGGCGTACTGGTGCGAATCGTTATTTACTTGAGTATAATATACATTCAGACCCACACTATCACCGGGCTGTAAATCAATCCCTGCATAAGAATTCCTGGGAATCGCCATTTCAATTTGAATAACCGGGTACTTTGTATTTACTTTCAAATCAACATTTGCTGGGTTAATTACTCTGCGGTGAAACTGCTGCTGATAGTTTGGATCATCATCCCACATACCACCTGCGCCGCCGTTATTCAAGCTGTAAGTTTTAACTGTCGGACTTGCATCCCAAGAATGGAATGATAAAAAACCTCCTTGAGAAATATTAATTTTCATATCGGTATTTCCCGCTCCCCACCACCAACCGTCGCCTTGAAAGTCAAATTGCAGTTCAGGGATTCCAATATTCGGAAGATATAACGCAATATATAAAGAATCGGAATCATAATTCATAAATAACTTTGGTGCATATTTTTTATTCGTGTAGTCAACAGTATCATCAATCATCGACCAGTCTTTTTCAATAGTACCGTCTATTTTAGGAGTATATTTTTTAATCACGGATGTCACAGGGTATCGAGGATAAGCATCTTTACCGTCTTCAACTCCGTCATGATCGGTATCCTTTGAGTTTGGATTACTTCCTGTAAAAGTTCCGTTTACCGCTTCTTCTTTATCCGTTAATCCGTCTCCGTCGGTGTCTTTCAATTTTGAACTGCTTCCGAAGCGCGACTCATCAAGTGCGACTAAAGAATCATTATCGGGAAATCCGTCATTATCGGAATCTACCGTTTCATAAATATCTCCCCAGTTTGGGTACAAATCTTCATATGCTTTGAAGGTTCTGAACATTTTTGCTTGAAAATCAAATTGTTCACCGCAAGCTACAGGGAACTCCCACGGATGATCACCGTGATACATTTCGGGATGACCGTTAGCATTGTACAAGGCATCAATAGCATGTTGAACTTCATGAACGAATACCCATGTTAAGCCGTAATACACATCAGGATTATCACCCGGGTAGATTACACCGGTTCCGACAGGCCACTGAATTTGAGAAAATCCGGTTTCGCGTGAGGGTCCGGGCAAAGGTAAATTTTGAACACCATATGACCAATATCCGTTCATCGCTGTCGAAACTCTGAATATTATATCGTATTGAGTATTCATGACACCCATTTCAGCAAGATCATTAGCTGTTTTGAGCATACTTCCCCATGAATCATTCGGATCGGGAAATGTTTCATATTTATCGATCGGGATGTAGAAAAACTGCACGTTTAATTTCATACCGGAATTTCGCCAGTAGAATAATTTCGATAATTTAATTGAGTTTTTAATCTTTTGCACATCCGAATTAGAGATGGTACCGCGATTAGTGTTTTTATAAATAACTACTACTATCTTCAAATTAGCATATGTATAAAGTCCATTAGTTGAACTAATTGTCGTTACAGGTACTTCACCAGAAATTCCAACTTCCGTCTTATCGTCGAATCTTGCTGCTACTTTATAATAATATTTCGTACCGGGAGTAAGTCTTGAATCTATGTATGTGGTATCAAGTCCGTTAAAACCGGCGGGAGTTCCATAAGTTCCGTTTTCCGTTCTTCTGTAAATGTCGTAGCCTCTTACCGGTTTTAAATTATTAATTAATGAATTCCATTTCAGTTTTACATTTGTAGCAGTTGATACTGCGGTTAAATTCTCGATAGTACCCATCAATTCATTGACTTCCTTAGAATGAGCACTTAAGATACCCTGGTTTGATTTAGCAAAAACTATATAGCCGTATTTTTCCCTCGGCTGAACGGATGTATCATTAAATGATGAGTCTGTTATATTTTCGGCAACTCTTTTGTACAATTTTCTAAACTCTCCGTTAGCCAAAGTATCAAACAATGAACGCCTGTAGATCTCGTATGTAAGACCACTAACAAAATTCCAGCTAATTGTTCTGGAATTATCGTTATTTTTTTTCATCATTACATTTTGTGGCGGAACCGGGATATCTTCTTTATGAAGCGTTAAGCTCAAAGGAAACCTGTTCCAGGGAATTCCGGTTACCGAGTCTATTAATACACCCTGTTCGCCTGTAACCTGACAAGTAAATATTGTATAGACAGTATCACCATCTCTTATTCCCGGTAAAGTAAAATTAGCCAACTCAATTCCGAATGTTCCGTTACCCGCAATATTAGCATCACCAGAAGGATTCCACCGCGGTGATTCTTCAGTTAATATTCTGCTTGTATCCCCGTTCAGAAAAGTTATAAACGAACTATTCGGCGGAACGTGATTGCAAGCGGTATTATCGGAATGGTATACGAAATTTTTATAATAAACTGAATCCGCTGTTTGAGCGTATAATCCGTTAAAACAAAAAAATATTCCGTACGCAAACAGTATTAATTTCCTCAATAACACAACCTTATGTTTTTTTGAACAAGAATAGATTTAGTTAATATTTTTTATTTGAGTAAAATCATTTTTTTACTTAAACTTTTTCCTACGGCTTTTAATCGATATAAATATATTCCCGAAGGCACTGCAAGACCATCATTATTTTTCCCATCCCACATTACCGAATAAGTGCCTGTTCTTTGTTCTGAATTCACTAAATTTTTTACTAAACCGCCTAGGGCATCAAAAATTTTAAGAGATACTCTCCCATTTTGTGAGAGGCTGTAATTTATTGTCGTTGTGGGATTAAACGGATTAGGATAATTCTGCGCCAAATCAAAATTTTTAGGAGCATTATCTTTTTTATTTACCGAAACATCCGTAGGAGTAATTAAATGAACCTTAACTTTATAAGAAGCAAATTGAGTATTTCCTCTCCAATAAGCCATGTTAAAATTAGCAACAGAAATAAAAGTATATCCAACCTTACCGTTGAAAAAAATCCGCAATATTGCAATCGAATTCGATTCTCCGTATGTATGTACTATTTTTCCATCCTTCGAAAATGGGCAGCGTCCCACGAGTACGTCACCGGCAGAATCGGCGGTAAAGTCTAGATCGGGTATATTATCAAAATATTTACCGTACCATTCACCGGATTTCCCCGACGCCTGAAAAACTTTTACATTGGCACCCGGCAAGGGATTTCCGGATTCATCTTCTATTTGCAATTGGTTTTGAGCCGGCAAATCCTGCATAAATACGCCGATATTTCCGGGTGCATTGTAATTACCGAGCGTTGCCCTGTCCCCTGTTATTAAATTTAACGCTCCGGCACTATACCTGCCTATATATGTATACTGACCGTTCATTAATCCAAGATACGGAGTAGTATACACCATGTTCCCTGTCAGCGGCATATATGAAGTTCCGGAAATAAATTGACCGTTCTCTTTAATTCCTACAGTACTACCTTTACCGTCATCGCTGACATTAAAACCATAAACATCAATCAAATAACGTGCATGCCCGAGTTCATGCAGTAATGAACCTTCAAAATAAAATGCATTATTTGTTGAAATACTAGAATGGTTTTTATAAAAATCATTGTTCAATAGTGTAGCAGGGAATCCCCATTGTAAGTCGATTGTTCTATCACTCATATTAGGATCGTTTGTTGGTAAACCTCCAGCCAGGGGTAATGATCCATCCGGTACAACCGTGATTTTATCTATCCGGATTCTATCGATAACACCATTGGGAGTTTCAGGATATATTGCATTTGCAAACATTTTATTCCATGTGCTAACATGCCGCTGTGCCCAGTCCTCCCAACAATTTGAATGTACTCCCAAATCCTTTTGATATTTCCTGAAATAATCGTACACACTTTGCTCAACATAAAAGCCGGCACCAATTGCATTAGTATAAATCATTAAAGAATTGTTTTGTTCTTCCTCTTCAGGAATTAAGTTGTGAGGGTCAATTTCTATTTCAACAGTATGTCTGCTGAATGTCCATTTCCACGGATAATTAATATCAACGGCAGATTCAGCAGGAATAGCAACTGTACCTGAATCAACAGCTGTACTATCAAGATACCATATATACTGTACAGCTGGTAAATTTTTGCCCGACCAATTTTTAACATGTGCCTGCCAGGTAACTGTTGAACCTACAGCGGGCCATCCTTCCGTAGAAGGTTCATTGCTTCCCCATGTGTAATCTATCCGCGGAAATCTTGCTATATACCCGATTGTAAGATCTGCACCGGGCGGGGCATTTTCATTTACCTCTTTGGAGTGTGAACTTATTACACCTTCACCGTTTACTGCATAAATTATATAACCGTATTTTTCGTTTATTTGAGCCGTAGAATCAGTGAAACTGTCTCCGCTTAAATTCTTTTTCATTCTGCTATAAAGCATTCTTTGTTCACCGCCAGGAAGTACATCGCTGTACACACGCCTATAAATATTATAAGTGATGCCCTGTTCTTTTGTCCAGATAATTGTTCTAAAGCCTGAAGTGCTGTCATAAATGAGGCTGACATCCTGCGGAGGTGCCGGAAGATTTACTTTTTTCAATTGCAAAAACTGAGGAAAGGCAACAAATGGAACCGACGAAACAGAATCACTTAAAATAGCTTGTTCGCCTGTAACATTACAGGTAAACCTTATAAACACACTATCGCCCGAGGTAAGAGAAGGATTGATAAAATTTCCTAGTTCAACTCCGAATGTACCATTACCACTTATATTCGGATCGCCTCCCGTATCCCATCTGGGTGCATTTTCAATTAATATACTGCTTTCATCATCGTTCAAGTATGCTGTAAAGGTTGCGTCGGGTGATTTATGAGTACATGCATTCCCATCTGCATGATTTACAAAATTTTTAAAGTAACTGGACTGATTAGACTGTGAAAAGACTAAAAAACTTATAGAAATAAATAGTATGCATGTCCATATTATTCTCATGTAAATCCTTCACTTTAACCCTTTACTTAAAAGCCTACTCCAATACCGATTCTGTTAGCCACTCCCAGAAGACCGTATTTACTGTATGAGTAATCAACTCTTAAGTCCATATCCGAAATATTAAGTCTTACCCCTCCGCCGAAAGTAAACGTAGCTACATCGTAATTGAGTTTATAACCTCCTCTGGCAAAGAACTCATTCTCAAAATTCCATTCAATTCCCGCCTGTGCTAATGGTTTACCGTCATTAGGTTTTAATGCGGACAAACTGACAATAACTTTTTGATTGTCACCATCTATAGCGTTTATGGATGCACCGAAGTTAAATGCCGTAGGTAATGGATATGACTCATTGACAAATTTAACATTGGAACCAAAATTAGTGATTGACATAGCAAATTTAAATTCTCTGAAATCGGCAGTGTACATAGTTGCAATATCTACTGAAACAGCATCTGCAGTGAAATTTTTATATAAGGCAAGATTTATGTAACTGACGGTAGCCCCGATAGTAACATGATCGGTAAAGTGCCTTGCATAGCTAAGTCCGAAACGATAATTTCCGGCATAAAATGTTTCCCCGGTTCCGTCGGGTTGAAGAGGTGTTCTAACTTTCATTGCATCAGTGTACAAAGCCGTTGCCGATACTCCGAAGGTCCCAATATCCCCGAAATTGTGGGCTGCCGCAACAAAATCATGATTTATTCCTGCAAACCAGAAGTTATGGTTAAAAACCACATCGGTGCCTTTTATCCATGGAAGTGCTGCTGCATTATAATAGGTAGCTTCAGCACCCTGCACAACCGATATGTAGGCATCACCCATAGCTGTACCGCGCGGGCTGATTCCTATTTTTAAAAACTGTGCATCTGTACTCCCGGGTCGTGAGTACTGTGCAAATAAAACGGCAGGTAAAAAAGTTAATATGGTTATCCACTTTTTAATCATATGTCAATTCCAATTTTGGTTTATAAGTGAATCAAAAAACATTTACTTTATGAGATATTTCTAATAAACTCTGATTATATAAACGAACTTAGAAAAAGCATTATTAACGAACAGATTTTATGTTTACATAAGTTCATGATTCGAGAATTTCAAATTACCTTTTCAATAAATACATTATTAGAGACACCTTATTTTATTATTACAAATTTTCCAACTTGAACTTTTCCGTTAGTCAGATCTTGAACTGTATATAAATATATACCACTTGAAACTGCTTGTCCTACATGAGAAGTCATATTCCAATCTTCATAACCCTTTTCCGCATTATTATGTTCAATTGAATAAATAAAATCTCCTGCCAGAGAATAGATTTTAATTTCACAATGTTCCGGCAGATTTATAAATTGAATTCTTCTATCCTGTTCCATCCAGGTTTCTCTGGTTCCCTGAGGTTTTTCCCATGGAGGATTATAAGAATAATATGCTATATCACCTCTATAAGGATTAGGAACTACAGCGACTTCGCCCACTGTCTTTGGCGGTGCAGTACCCGGTACAACTGTTTTTGCATTTGAGAATACACTAGACTCTTGAGAAGGAAAATTAATTGAGGTATCTTTCTTTGAAAAAGCAGTAACCGAATAATAGTAATCGAAATTATTCAGTAAGCCTTTATCAACATATTGATGTGTCAGTCCTGTTTCATTTCCGTAACCATCATTCACTACATCATATTCTCCTAATAATGTCCACGGTCCGGAAGCACTTTGAGTACTTTTATAAACTCTGTATCCTTCGAATGGATTTTTAATACTGTCACCTCTATAAGGATCAGTATAAGTCTCGGGGTTAACATCTCCGGGTTGGGGAGTCCAATCAAGTATAATTTCATGATTCATGGTTTTAACTTTCAAAGGAGGTACCGGCGGCGGAGAAGGGACTTTAAAATCCTGATCGACAAGCCAGTTTAAAGTTTTGGCATTCGCTAATTCACCGTCGAGTCCATAGCCTAATATTTCTCCTATTTGAAAGTGCAATGTATCCCCCGCATCGAGATTAAAAGGACCGAATGCAATCATGCCCTGAGAGCCTATATGATCTTGTTGATCCTGCATTATTTGTCCTGATGCCATTTGTTTGTAACGTAATACATCATCAGACGGTGGTGCACCCATCCCTTGTCCCGGATACCAATTAAATGTCCATTTTATTGAATCTGCAGGAATATTTTTCGGGGGGAATACCTTAATTCCAATCGGACTCACTGTTCCGTCACAATCCTCACCGTCATCTAATTGAACCATCAAATGTCTGTCAGGATAATAAGTACTCCAGTCATCTAAAGCAAAAACAAAGCCGGCATCGGGATGCCCTATATTTCCGTCTAGCCAATAAGCCAGATAAACTTTTTTCAAATTATCCTTTTTAGCAATTACATTGAAGTTATAAACTATCATCTGATTTAAAGGAGGTGATGCCCAGGCGTAACTTGATTGGATTACTTCAACATGAAGAGGTGTGTGAGATGCTACATTTAACAGATTATCATCACTATATCTGCATACAAAATCCTGATCGGAAACACCCACATAGTTATGCCAGTAAGGAATATTCATTGTGTCATTTTTCGGCACTACCCAAATCGAATCCCATGGTTCTGCAGTTGGATAAAATTCAAAGCCGGAATTCCAGCTAGTGGTACACGATACCGAAGTATCTCCTGTGCTTTCATCAATAGCCCCAACCCAGATTCCTCCTTCACCAACATGTTCTATATAACTGCCGGGAGGGAATTCACAATATATTAAGCCAGGATAATCTGTTCCCGCACGCCAAAGTGTTCCCATGTTGGTGATTAACTGATGTACTTGTCCTATTTTCGTTACTTTATAGTCCAGATGAGTTTTTTGCGGATAAACCTGGACGGCAAGAAACAGAACCAATATTATTAGTAATTTTTTCATCCTAAACTATTTATCCCTTACTATTTTATTATTACAAATTTTCCTACTTGTACATTTCCGTTTTTTAAATCCTGTACGGTAAAAAGATATAAACCGCTTGATACGGCTTGTCCGACACTGGAAGTTAAATTCCAATCTTCATAACCTTTTTGAGCGTTATCGTGTTCAAGAGTTGCTACGACCTCACCGGATAAAGTATAGATTTTTATTTCACAATGAGCAGGAAGATTAATAAATTGGATTCTTCTGTCCTGCTCCATCCAAATATGACGTGTCCCGGTCGGCTTTTCCCATGGCGGATTATATGAATAATAGGCTACATCACCTCTGTACGGATTCGGTACAACGGCTACTTTTCCTACATCATTAGGAGGAGATGTACCGGGCACTACCGTTTTTGCATTTGTTGATAAACTTGATTCCTGTTCAGGAAAATTAATGGTCTTATCCGGTTTCGAGAAAGAAGTAACGGTATAATAGTATTGAACATTATTTAACAGACCATGGTCGATGTATTCATATTTTATCCCGGTGTTCGGACCAATGCCATCTCCTACAATATCGTATTCGGCTAATAATGTCCATGGACCTGCATTACTTTGTGTGCTTTTATAAACTTTGTATCCTTCAAAAGGCTTCGTCACGCCATCAGTTCTGTTAGGATCAGTAAAATTTTCAGGGTTCACATCGCCCGGCTGAGGTTTCCAATCAAGTATAACCTCTTTATCTTCCGTGGTAACTCTTAACGGAGGTGAAGGAGGAGGTGATGGTATTTTATAATTTCGTTCAACTAACCACTCAACAAATTGAGCATTGTCTTCCATGCCTTTTAAACCTTTGCCGCAAATAAAGGCAATTGTAAAATGAAGTGTATCTCCGACGCCCATTTCATATGGTCCGATTGAAACCATGCTTTTGGTACCGTCTCCGGTTGTTACTTGATCCTGCATAATCGTACCGGAAGACATTTGACCGTATCGCTGACTATCAAGACTCGGCAGTCCCTGCTGCCTGCCATTGTACCAAATGAATGTAGTTTTCATGGGACCTTCAAGATGATCTTTTGGCGGAAAAATTTTATTGCCGATTGGACTTATTGCCTGTCCGTCAGAGCCGCCCGGCAGGTCCTCACAAATTTGCATCATCTGGTTTTGACGGAAATATGATATATCATCTAATGCATAATCAGTAAATGTGTTATTACCTACGTTGCCGTTCATCCAGCTTGTTAGATAAACATGTTTTAAATTGTATTTTTTAGAAATTATATAATATTCAACCACAACAAAATCACTCAATGGCTCCGATGCCCAGGCATGACTGACCTGTATTACTTCTAACCCGAGAGGGTGATGATTTGCAACCTTTAAACTAACAGGTCCGTAATCAGTGTACCTGCATACAAAATCTTGATCAGATTTACCAACATAATTTTGCCAATATGGAATATTTACCGTATCATTTTTATGGACCACCCAGATAGAATCCCATGGAGCATCGGAAGGATAAAATTCTTTTGATGAGCCTTCACCTTCAGCTACCGACACATAGTTAACGGAATCAAGTGAAGCACCGACCCATAATCCGGCATCGCCTATATGTTCTTCGGAACTGTTAGGAGGATACTCGCAATTGATTAATCCGGGATAATTAAATAGCGGATCGCCTACTGCATTGAATTCCCCGGTATTAGTTTCCACCAAGCGTATTTTTCCGACATTATGCAACTTCCAGTTAAGAGTTACATTTTGTGCATATGTCATAATGGATAAAGCTAAAATCATAATAGAAACAATTAAAAAATTCTTCTGCATAAAATGTTTATCAATCTCTAATTATAATGTTTCATGAAAAAGTGTTCGTTTAATAGAATCTTTAGGTAGCATAAGTCTTCAGGTTTTTAACTAATCACTATTATAGTTTGCAAACCATACTTTAATAGACAACTTATCTACTATAAATTTATTTCTTACCAGTCCACTCTCAACCCAACTTTCGCATATCGTCCGGTTGAGAACTGCATTGGATTCATTAACCTGTACATCGTGTACCAATCATAATATACATTTGTACCGGGTGACACATCACCATATTTAAATGGCTTTCCTGTCCAATTATTAAAACCATACGAAAGCTGTACGTTTCTTTGGTTGAATACATTGAATACATCGATTTCCAGTCCAAGCGAAACATCACCAAAGAGTCCGAAAGTTTTTGTAAATCTTACATCAGTATTGGTTGTAATTGGTCCCGTCGCTGAATTAGCAAGTTTTTGCAGGTCAGCCTGACTAAAAGTCCCGGGTGTATACGGTTGACCCGATGAAAAATTTGAAAGCACCGTTAATGCCCAGTTATCAGGAAGCTCAAGTCCGAACAAATTAATATGTTTATCCTTAGGACTACTTATAGTGCCCTGGAAAACTATTTGATGTCTTATATCCCAATCAAGTCTTGTTTGTCGTATTGGCTTCGGGAAATCAGTTAAAGACCGGACATAATCGGCAAAAGCAGATGAAGAATAACCGTCAGCCCACTGAATGGTATATGTAAGTTTGCCGGATATGAAATTTGAGTAAAGTTTATTTAAAGTAAATTCCAAACCTCTTGCTCTCGAATAACCAACATTATCATATAAATCCACCGGTATTCCCTGGTTGGACAAGAGGTGTGTAGTTCCGACCTGCTTTGTAATATCTTTAGCATAACTCTTTATATCCAATCCCCAATTCTCTCCTATCTGATATGTCAATCCAAACTCATATTGTATGGTTTGTTCAAAATCAAGATTTGGATTACCTGTAAATGAACCGCTGTAGGGATCACGGTAATAAAACTGTAACTCGGGTAATTGTGTGAAATGACCGTATGAAAAATACGTTACCATCTTTGTGGAAATAGGGAAAGAAATTCCCAGTCTTGGACTGAACTTATACTTGAATAGATTCCAAACCGGCTGGAAGCCTGTTGCAGCTTGCCATTGTTGTTTCCATTGCGGATTGTTGACAGATTTTCCAAGATAGAACCAGTCCATTCGAATACCGGCGTTTATAACCAAAAATTCCTTTTCAAACTTATCCTGAAGATATGCACTGCCAATCCAGGGATAAGTATGAAACACCCACCGGTATTGCCCAAACGCAGGATATGGTCCTGGAGGCGGCGGTACCGCAGGACCGTTGTTGTATAAGTATTCACCATAATTAGACAACTTTGTTCCGCCGTCCTCGATATCTATATAACTCAAATCATTATATTTAACTGTAAATCCTGCTTTGATTAAATGATCCTCAAGAATTTGAGAAGTTATATCTCCGATAAATGTGTAAGTAGACGTGTTATCATCTTCCCAGCTTGCTTGATAACCGTCGCCTGCATAGAAACCGGTTAATGGATTATAATAAGGAGCCTTTATTTTAGAAGAGTCCGTCCAACCATTGGGTGTCTTTTTTATAACCCAAAAATCGGAAGGATTTTGTCCATTTAATGCGTTATGGTATTTTACTCCCAGGTAGCCAAATCTTAAATTCATGAACGTTGAAGGTGAAAAAACATGTCTAAATAAAAGATTGAATTCGTTATTAAACCTGTGATAAGACGGAGTATTATCTGGATGATATTTCCACAACCAATCGAATTGGCTCCAATATTTCCACGAACCGTTATAGCTGGCAATAATCTTCGAATTTTTAGATATATCCCAGTTTATTTTTGATGTTATCGTAGCGGAATTATTTTGCTCTTCCTTCAGATTTATTCCAAACAAATTAATTTGATGACGTGTACGGTGATTATTATACGGTGTATTCGTCATATTTAATGTTGCATTGAGAAAATAATATAATTTTCCCGGTGCATGGATTCCGATTGCTGGAAGTAAATAACGGGTAATTGGTTCCGGACCACCAAGAAAAAGTGTTCCATACTGAGTCTGGTAATCCTCACCTAAAAATTTAAAGTTGTCATTTTGATATTCGAAACCACCTATATGTTTATCACTACCTGTTCTGGTTGTAATGTTCACCACACCCGATTGAGCCTCGCCATACTCTGCATTGAATGCACCCGTTAAGAGTTGAACTTGCTGAACCGAGTTAACGTCCAGATCAAGAACACTTCTACCGCCGTATAGCGGATGGGTAACAGGCATGCCATCGACCAGGAATAATATTTCACCACCACGACCTCCTCGAATATGAATATCTTTAACACTTTGATCCCTTACTTGTATTTGCGTATCTCCAAGCGGAACTAGCTGGGGAGCAGTGCTAATAACCGTTCCCCCCTGGAGCTTAAATATATCGGCGGTAGATTGAAGACCGGGAACATTTTTGATATCTTCCCTAGTAATAGTTCTCTCCGTATTTGTAACATCCTTTTGGATTATTTTTTGATGTGCAGTCACCACTACTGTTGGTGTTTGTATTGAAGTAGGTTCCAATTGGACGTCAATTTGAGTAGTAAGATCGGCTCGTACAACTACATTTTTTACTGTTACGGTATGATAACCGATCATAGAAACTTTTAAAGTATATGTATCAGGGGAAACACCAATGATATAATAATTTCCGTCATTACCGCTTGCGGCACCCAGCGTTGTTCCTACCAGGACGATATTTACTCCGATTAGTGGTTCACCGGTTTCTTTATCAGTTACTTTACCCGCAATTTTGCCGGAACCGGATGCAAATATCTCTGCGCTGAATAGAAGAGTTACTATTAAAATTAAAATTCTATATTTACTGCTTGCCAAGGTCATATCTCCTTATCTTTTACTGCATATTTAAGCTATGAAGAATATCTGTTACCATTTGCTTAGCATCATCTTTCTGAATGAAATATATCGGAAATCCTAAAATTACTGCATCGTATACAGTACCATAATATCTCAATCCTACAGCCTGTCCCCTGTATTGAACATATTGGCTGTTGTTGGCATTATTATACGAGTAAATTATATCAGTAAAACCCGCTCTTTCGGTAACTAAATTAATTTGCCCGAGTTTACCGTAATATGGGAAAGCTTCCGCTAGTTTAGCAGAATCGACTCTTATAGGATGATAACCCTTTGATGGGATAGCTCCTGTAAAATCTGCATCAAGAACCGTTTCATCTACAGCCGTTATATGTAAGTAATCATGAACAAAGGACCCTTTTGGGAATGAAGCCGGGAAATTTGTATTCCATGCAAATGATTTCAATATGCGCCATCCGCTCATTATAAATTTACCGCCGACGTTTAAGTAATCGGCTAAAGCTTCCTGGTTTGAAGTAACTGCGAGTGCGTGAGGTTTAGTACTCGGTCTGTCATCGGCAACCCAAACAACTAATTTGTATTGACCCAAAGTATCTTTAGGAGGCATTCCTTTCGATAAATAATTCCATGAATCACTGCCCGGAAATATATCCGCATAAAAATCCGTCACATCTTTATTGCTGCCTTGCACTCCCGGCGGGAAATTATTTGCATCGGTTTCATCTATGATTAAGATTTTTTTTGTAAAAGTGGGTCTAATCAACTTAACGATTACCGAGTCACCGATAGGATCAATCAAATTAGTATTATTTTTTGATGTCACTCTTATAACATGATTTCCCATTAAAGGCTGCTTAAACAAATCGGGAGTAATATATATCGATGTATCCTGTGACCAATGCCAGTTGCCGTTGTCCACCGCCCAGGCGTATGAGACTACCTCACCACCTTCTTCGGCATCTTTGGCAGAAAATGTCAACTTTATTCCCTGCCACCAGTCCGTTGTTTGATTGACAGCAAAAAATACCTGTTTATTCACGGGCGAAGCAATTTGTGTTGTCGGAGGATTAGCTCTGGGTGTATAGAAAATTTTAGTTGCAGGTGTAGGATCCGGCGTTCCGTTATTATCTACAGCTCGTACCTCAAAAACCTGTTTATTCATTATATCATCTGATACAAATGCAATAGTCATACTTGTTTCCTTTGTGTCTTTCCAAGGTTGAACAAGCGAATCGTGCATAGTTAAATGATAAGTGACGTACCTGTATTGATAATAAGAGACATAACCGTCATTATCATTACCGTCCCAGTGTAAAGTAGCGAGTGCAAACAAAGTATCACCAGCTTTAGGAATGTTTGCAATTTTGGTATTAGGCGGTTGATTCGGGTTCGGCGGGGCCGTGGGTCTGTCGCAAGAATTATATATAATAACGGCAAATAATATTAAAATACCCAAAATAATTTTAGGTGCAATTTTCATGTTAGAATTTCCTTTTTCGTTCCAGCAAAATCTAAAAATATTTAACAGCAGTAATTTTTAATTGACGATTGAAATAATAAGAATCTCTGTAACGCTGTACCGATTTAAATGGACTAAGCTGAACATCTATTTCCGTAGTTGTGTTTTGAGAAACTTTAAAGTTTACAGGCAAAGTGACCAATTTCGGTGCATCCGGAGGCAGTTCCACAGGAACATCGAATACGCTGATATGTAATAGGTTTGCGGTAACACCAAAAACTACTGATGTATAATTCCCCGGGGGTGCATATGATTCAAATATTGTATATGGTTTATACACGTCGTTTTCTCTATCAATCACATTAATTGTGTCATCTTCCTGCCGGTAACTTTGTATTGTAGGATATAAAATTGCGAAATTTGTATCCGAATAAGCTTTACCCTGGAAAATTATTGTTCTGAAGTTATCATACTTCGACACGGTTAGTGTATCATTAATAATTATTATTGAAGTATCCGCAGGATCTGATTGAAGGACAATTCGTACGACTCCCGGATCGGGTGAACTTTCAACACCGGTGCTACAACTCAGTATACCAATGCTTATCAAGCCGATTGCCGCAAAGTAAATTAAATGCAGATGGTATTTATTTATCATTTTTTCCCAACATTTAAATAATAAGAATAAAGAGAAGGAACCGGTATATTTCAACCGGTTCCATTCTTACAAGATACAATTAGCGTAATAGAACCATTTTCTTAGTTTTGATTAAACCGTTTGTATTTAACCTGTACAAGTAAACGCCGCTGGCAACATGGTTACCATAGTTGTTTGTACCGTTCCAGGAAATAGTATACTTGCCGGCATTCATGAAACTGTTAACCAGCGTTTTTACTTTCCTACCGAGAATATCATATACAATTAACGATACTCTTTGTGCTTGAGGAATTGCATACCTGATTACGGTAGAAGGATTAAACGGATTCGGATAATTTTGTGATAATTCAAAATTAAGCGGGGTAGAGGGATTTTTATCGTTAACTGCAGTAGCCGTATTTTTTCCCTGACCGTTATTATATATCTGGATATCGTCGATTAAACCTCTAAAGCCGTAGGTTCCGTTTACATTTCCGCCGTTCCCAACTCTTAACGGAGCACTCGCAACCGTGGGCGGATTTACGGCAACTGTAGAATCATACCCTACACTCAACATTGTGTTTGTTGAATCGAACAGCATGAATACCGCAGCAGTATCTGTCCGTTTGTAAACAACCTTATACCAGTTATGAACTTTTATAGAATCAGGCAGCGTAATTTCACTATAGTCTTCAGTTTTATTAGGTGCATTAGGATCAACATAATAACGTGCTCTTATTCTTGAATTAGGTTCAAACCTGATTTCGTAATTATTCTGATACCAGTTTCCTTCGGCAATCGGTCTATTCAGAAGTCTGGTATATTCTTTCGTTGAATCTGCATTAAACCAGAATGTGACATAAAAGTCTTTCATGGTTAAGAACGCTGAAGGTACTTCCAAGAATGCTGAGTCCGCATCATCCGGCATTTGGAGAGAGAAATTACCTTCGGCTGCATTTGTTGAGTAAACCGGCGGGGTATTTCCGAATGTGGTAACTGTATTATGTAATGGAGAAGTATCAACCGGTGTACCGGAGCCATTTTCAAAGTTTAAATGTAGTACCATAATGTCAGGTTTGTAAACTACAAATGAATAGTAAGGAATACTAACGTTTATGCCAGCAACTGGTTCTTGTGCAGTTAAACCTTGATCATCGGTTGCGGATACATAATAACGAATTTCGGTGCCGAAAGTTTGTTTAGGAATAGTTCCCATATAATGATTAGTAGAATCCATTGTCATAGCAGCAGTTACCCAGGTGTTTCCCAGATCTATAGAGTAATGAATTTCTGCTTTTTGAATCGAACCGGTTGCAGAGAATGGCATTATATCAGCTTCAACGGGATAGCCCCCAGTTACACTATCTGCCTGATTAGTTATTTGAGACACATTGGTTATAATCGGTGGTACTGCAAAATTTCTTACAACATCACTAATACGAATTTCATCAACAAATCCGTCTAACCAACCGTCTGTACTACCTGCTCCTGCAAATCCAATAGTTACAGGCTGTGTAGTTTGAATAGGATCTTTATCGAGGACAGGATCATAAGGTGCGGAATTAAAAGATATCAAATTTCTCTTTGCATCGTGAATCATTTGAATCAAAATATGTCTGGTAGTATCACGAATAAATGTTAGATGAAACCATTTACCGGCAACCAATGTGTTGTTCGGAGAGTTTACCTGCGGCCATCTGTCCTGACCTTCTACATTATAGCCGGTTGAGAAGAATCTGTTGCTGCCCCAATCTTCAACAAAATAATTCGGACGCCAAAATACTTGATCACCCGCTTTGATAACCAAACGCGGCACCCAGCGCCAATCAGAACCGTCTGTACCATAAGTAAATACATTTATCCAGCCCTCAATAGTCCAGTTTCCTTTTAAGTTAAGAGCTGCTGTATCGGCAACACTTACCCAGGAAGAATCTGTTTGAGCATCATTGTTAATACGTAAACATTGTCCCAAATTAAGAGCTGCATTTGATAAATAAGTAAGCTTCCCATGACCAACTCCATCTGCGGAAAATTGGGATTCATTGGTAAGATTACCATCAAAATGCAATAATAGAACAGTATTGGTATCCGCTGTATAAGGACCTCCAACCTGTTCCTGCTGAGCGTAAGTAAGTGAGCCCAATAAGAATGCCGATATGAGCATGGCAAGCATACTTACCGACTGTAAAAACGACCTCATCTTTTACCTCCAGTTATTTATGATTGATTATGTTAATTAGTCATTTGTCAAATACTGCGACATTAACTAATAATGACTAAAATTTTTCCTAAGCCAAATTGTAATACGTTGTTTATTTTACATCACTATATCAGGCAATCATTTATTCAGTGCTTCTCCGTTCAACAATGATATATTTTAGTGCTTTTACTTTCATGCCTAAATTAAACTTTGCGTTTAAGTCAATATATTCAGATAAACAATGTTAACGCTAACATATCCATATAAAAAAATTAATCGAGGAGGATTGAATCGTTTTTACTTTTTAATGAAGACCTAACTTTCAGCCGGATTGATTAATTTTTAGTTCATATTATGTTAACGTTAACATTTCGAACTTACGGTTTTCATTTTTATTTGTCAAGTCCTAGTTGCATTATTTTTAAAATATTTTTTTGTACGGACTAGTGTCTCATAATAATATTATTATTTTATAAAAGAATTCTTTCAAAATTATAAATCTACACGTGTTTTACCATTTCTATATTTTAAATTGTATAAATTTTGTTGCATTTTTACAGAGGAATGTGTTAACATTAATAAACAATTGTTAAACTAATTCATTACAATTATGAAAAACAAAAGTTTACTGCCAGTCGTTATCTCCCTTTCCATCATCTTTTTACTAGTGGGAACAATTATGAATGCACAAAATATTCGTCCGATAAGGGACAATGTCGGGTTCTGCTGGAATCCTGATGAGATGAACACACTAATGTCCTATCTCGCAAAAAACGATACTCAAAAAAGTTTTAGTTCCGATAATTTAGTTTTAGGAATATCACCACATGATGACTATTTATATGCAGGCAGAGTATACTATCCTTTATACAAATTAATTCATGCAAAAGAAATAGTAGTATTCGGTGTTACGCACGGAACGGTTCGTAAGGCTATGAACGATCCACGAAATATTTTAATTTTTGACGATTATAAATACTGGCATGGTCCATACAAAAATATCGAAGTTTCACTGCTTCGTGAATATATAGAGAATAAACTTCCTAAAAACGATTTTATGGTAAGTGACAGGGCACAGGATATAGAACATTCCATCGAGGCATTGCTTCCGTTCGTTCAATATTATAATCATGATTTTAAATTTACTCCCATAATGGTAACCGGAATGTCTTTCGATAGGATGGATAAAATCAGTGATAAACTTGCGGATATCATCTCCGGATACATAAAAGCACATAATCTTAAATTGGGTAAAGATGTCTTTTTCCTGATATCTTCCGATCTAAACCATTACGGAAAAGATTTTGACAATGTTCCTTACGGTGAAGATAAAAAAGCTCATACTGAAGGAACGGAAAATGATCAGAGGATTGCACATGCAGCATTTGATGGTGAATTAACAAAAGATAAAATAGAACATCTGACCAGTGAACTTTGGCAGAACCCCGGCTCTGAAAAACCGCATCCTATCTGGTGTGGTCAATATTCTATTCCGTTTGGTTTATTAACTACTATGAAAGTTATCAATAATGTAAGCGAAAAAAAATTAGACGGTGAAATATTCAGATATTCTGATACATGGACGGAGGGAGTTATACCAATAAAATACACTAATTTAGGAACAACCGCTCCATTCTCACTGAAGCATTGGGTGGGTTTTTTATCCGCAGGATTTTATTTAAAATAGTTTCTATAAAAGAGTCCTATTATAATTAATATAACCCTGAAAACAGATAATAGGTGATTACTTTTTATACGAAAATTTTTGTGCTGTTAATCATTTATAATAACAATTCTTATAATTGATTTTGCATATTAGTACTTATTGAATGACTAATAGGGGAAAGACAGGAGGAGATCTAATGTCAAATCAAATTCCTAAGACTTTAATCATAGGTACTGTGGTAACAATAGCGGTATTATTGATAGTCTTTTTGTTTACCAAGTTACCTTCGGGCGGTGAAACGGTACGAACCCAACAAGTCTCTTACAGCGGCGCTGATAAATGCGCTACGTGTCATAAAAGAGTTACACCCGACATAGTTAATCAATTTACAATCAGCACGATGGCTCGTTCCGGCGTAAAATGCGAAGATTGCCATGTGGTTAAGAGTGATAATCCGATGGGAAAAAATCATGAGGGGTTTTTTATTACATCATCACCGACACCAAAGCAATGTGCAAAGTGTCACCCCGCCGAGACTAAGCAATTCGAGCATAGTAGGCACAGTGCTCCTGCCTGGATGGCACTTACAGGATTATCTGAATTTAATGATCAACAGAAAAAAGCAATTGCGCAAATACCGGAAGTGAACCGCGGACCCAACGGGTTGATCACTGCAACAAGAAATTCGCTATTCGATATTGAGGGTCCTTCCGTTACACCTGCAGCATGCCAAAGTTGTCATGCAATCGGTAAACCGAACGCCGATGGTAGTATAGGTAACTGCAATAAATGCCACCTTCGACACGAATTTTCTATTGCACAGGTAAGAAAACCCGAAATCTGCGGACAATGTCATTTGGGTCCCGACCATCCTCAAATGGAAATTTATCATGAATCCGCGCACGGTGTAATGTACCAAACCGATGGAAATAAATGGAACTGGGATCAAAAGCCAGGACGTTTAACAACTAAGGATATGCCTGCCCCGACTTGCGCTACATGCCATATGAGTGGATTTGGTTCACAGGGAACTACTCACGATGTGGGACATAGGCTTTCAAAATTTTTATTTGCCGCCGTTTCAAAAGACAGACCTAATGCTATTGAAGGTCGTGAAGCCATGAAAGCTATTTGTGCAAATTGTCATTCTTCCGCATTTATCGATACACAGTATGTACATGCAGATAGTGTAGTAGCTTTTGTAAATTCCAAAGTCAAAGAAGCCTCCGAAATAATGCAGGATTTGGTGAAGGACGGAATTATAACTGATAAACCTTTTACCACACAGGTCAGTTTCGATGCTTTCGATCTGTGGCATTATTACGGAAGAACAGCAAAATTCGGTGCATATATGCAAGGTCCCGATTATGTTCAATGGCATGGCGTATACCCGCTACTCAAAGAGCTGAACAAACTAAAAGAGGATGCTAAAAAATTACGCGATGAGCATAGTAAAGGAGCAAGACCATGAGTGATATCCAAATTTTTCATCTTGCAAATTTAAAACTGCCCATGGAAAAAAACAGGCTTTTACTGCTTTTTGTGGGAATCAATCTTATGTTCACAGGGATTGATGTAGTTTTAGCTCATTCTATTAACCAGTACATCCCCGTCTATGAATGGATTCCTATTTTCTATTTTCCTTTTGGTGCTCTTTCATGCATAATTTTAGCATTCCAGTTAAAGCCTAAAAAGCCAATGGCACTGATACATATTTTTCTGATGACGATAGGTATTATTGTGGGTGTACTCGGGACCGCATTTCATGCTAATGCAGTACTAAATCCTGCCGGTTATCTGACCTGGGCCTGGGTAGTTTTCGGTTCACCTATTCTGGCACCTTTAGCTTTTTCCGGAATTTCACTCCTTGGTCTGTATGCCGTTACCGAAGAAGTAGAAAAACAGAACGGAATATTAAAGGTTCCCGGTCTGGGAACATTTAAAGCCCCTATATCACGCGACAGGCACTTCCTTTGGCTTGTTGGTTTAGGATTCGGAGCAAGTGCGATAACTTCAATTATTGACCATGCACAGTACGGCTATAATTTCTACAAAATGATTGCAATTGTCTTTGGATTATTTGCTACTGCCGTTGTTATTTCTTTGGCTGTATCGAAGCAATGGACTAAAGGGGATGAAACAGTTTATTTTTGGACAATGATGGCTGCGGTAGTCGTCGGTGTGCTTGGATTCGGATTTCATCTATCCGCCGATCTAGCCGGAACCGGTGCACTCAGCATGGAAAGAATTCTTGCTTTTGCCCCGGTACTGGCTCCGCTGCTTTTCAGCGATTTAGGAATGCTCGGATTATTAGTTGTTGCTCAACCAAAAAAGATATTATCCAGCAGTCCCGATAAAACTAATCCTGTTTCGTAATGAGAGGTAAAGTATACTTAAATATGAGCATATACTTTTTAGCCGTCATATTTATAATTAAATTATAAATGAGGTATATATTATGAATTGATCTAATAGGTCTGAAAGTTGTGTAATAATTATTTTATTGTCAAAATAATTATTCTTGTTTTTGCAGGAACAATAATCAATAGAACACGGATTAGCTTAAGTTAGCGGTTATCCAAAAGCATAAATTTTTAATTTAAAAATCCATGATAATCTGTCGATTTTGTTACATCAGTATACTATTTTCTTGGAAATATATTATTTTTAGGAGAGCCGCTTTGTTATCATTACTCTTAAAAGGTAATCGTATCTAACATGAATAATTACCTTAAAATCAGATAAAACATTACAAAAGGATTTAATTGACTTTGGTAGTTTAATTAAATTATCTTATTATAGGTTTTGTAAAGCCAAAAAATGCTATATATATAACAAAGGGAAAGAGGCTGAAATGTTTGAAAGCTTAGGCATAGGTGAAATATTAATTATTGTCCTTATACTCCTTATCTTGTTCGGAGGAAAAAAAATCCCCGAACTTGCTAAAGGTTTGGGAAAAGGCATAAAAGAATTTAAAAAAGGGATCTCCGATAATGAAGAGGAAGATCAATCTTCAAACAATGATAACAAAAAAAATGACAAATCTTCATAACCGGTTAATAAAAAAAAACCAGTTTTTATAGATCATTTCTCATGTATATAAGGATTCATTTCACAAAACCGACATCCGGATTAAACAAAATGTTGATTCCGGCAAGATGGAAAGAATTGCTATTATTCAATAAGGCTGACAATAAATATTATTATAATTCTGCCGGGGAATGGGCTCTACTGTTCTTTTAACCGTTTTGGCACATCTAAAATCACCAACAAAATAAATAACCAGATGAATGACATAATCTCGTATGATTACACATTTATCTTATTGATTATACTTTTATTATTACTTATGTTAAATTGTTTTTTGAATAATATGTATTTAATAATCTTGCTTATTTAAATGCTAGTTATTTTTTTGCAAACCGTATTCAATTGGATTAATAAATAACAACCTCACATTTTTAATGACAGTTAAAAAATCTATAATCAACTTTATTACTAACCAAACTTAAAAATAGCTATGAAACAAAAATACTTATTAAAGGCATCTATTTTTATATTCGCTTTGATAATTCTGCCTTATGCTACTTACGGACAAGGTAAAACCGAATATAAAAATTTGAGAGAGGCTCTTCTTTCATCCGGAAAATTAAGAGGGAAATCCGGTCCCCGCAGTTTAAACTGGATAGATAACGGCAGCCGGTACTCATATACAACCCGTAATGATTCAACAAAGCGGGAAGAAATTCGTTCCTTCAATCCTAAAACCATGAAAGACGAATTAATTTTTGATAGTTCAAATCTCACATTCCCTGATACTAACTGGAAATTTACGTATCGTTCTTTTCAGTGGGCACGCGACTCTAAACACTTAGTATTTGAAACCAACTTTAGAAAAATTTACCGGCGATCTGGCATCTCTGATTATTACATTTATTCTTTAAAAGACAAATCATTAAAGCTGGCAGCAAAGGATGCGCGTACGGCGGAATTATCTCCGGACGGTTCAAGGGTTGGTATTGAAAGAGACGGCAATATGTACGTTTATGATTTTGCCTCAAAAAAAGAGACACAACTTACCAACGATGCTACGAATGAGATTTTTAACGGTCACTACGATTGGGTTTACGAAGAAGAATTTGGACAGGCACAAGCGTGGGACTGGTCTCCCGACAGCAAGTACATTGCTTATTGGCAGTTTGACGAAAGCAAAGTTCCTGTCTTTCAAATGACAAACTTCGAAGGCACACATCCCAAATATGTGAAGATTCCTATACCGCAGCCCGGTGATCCAAATCCGTCTGTACGTATTGGTGTAATAGACGTAAATTCCCACAAACACATTTGGCTTGATTCCGGTTTAAGTGGAGATTTTTATATTCCGCGAATTTACTGGACAAGTGAACCGAATGTTTTAGCTATGATGACTCTCAACCGTGCACAGAACGATATGAAATTATTTTTCTTCAACGTTAAAACCGGAGAACATCATTTAGTAATGGAAGAAAAAAATGACACGTGGGTAGCTATATTTAACTTCTATACAGGAGTTAATGATATGATGTACTTCCCGGAAAAAGTTAGAGAATTTTTCTGGGTTTCCGACCGTTCCGGTTACTATCAAATTTACAGATATAATTATGACGGTAAATTAATAAACCGTGTTACCAACGGTGATTGGGATGTGATAAAAGTTTTTGGAATTAATCCGGATACCAAGAAGGTTTATTATACATCTGCAGAAGCTTCTCCGCTGGAAGATCAGCTATATTCCATCAATTTTGACGGAACAAGTGAAACAAGATTAACGAAGGTACCGGGATTTCATAGAATCAATATGTCACCTAATACCGAATATTTTCTCGATTCTTATTCAAATGTGAATTTGCCGCAGCAGGTAGAACTGTGGAGTACGAACGGGAAGATGATAAAGAAACTCGAAGGCAATAATTCCGTTAATGACTATATTAAAAATCATGAATATTCTCACACAGAACTTTTCAGTTTCACAACTACCGACGGACAGAAACTGGACTGCTCTATGGTGAAACCTTTTAAGTTCGATCCTACAAAAAAATACCCGGTAATATTAGCAATTTACGGAGGACCCGAATCACATTCGGTATACAACTCATTTAATTCATCCGGCTGGGTTCAATACCTTGCACAGAACGGTTACATTGTCGTGAATGTTAACAACCGGGGTAATGCAAACTACGGAAGTAAATTCATGAAAATTGTATATAAGCAATTAGGCAAATGGGAAAGTCATGATTTTGCGGAAACTGCGAAATACCTGGCATCTTTACCTTATGTCGACGGATCAAAAATGGCTATAATGGGTACAAGTTACGGAGGCTACAGTACAACATTTACTATGCTTACTCATCCGGGAGTTTTCAAGGTCGGTATTGCAAACTCGCCCGTAACCGATTGGCGATTATATGACGACATTTATACCGAACGTTACATGGCTCCCCTTGATGATAATAAGGAAGGTTACAAGAACAGTTCCGATATGACTTATGCAGACAGTTTAAAAGGTCACTTGTTGTTGGTTCATTCCATGAGCGACGATAATGTGCACGTAAGAAATACGATGCAGTTGTTAACCGCGTTAACAAACGCCAATAAGGATATTAACTTGAGAATTTATCCCCCCGGCGCTCATGGTGCAGCGTACAATCTTTCAAGTTATATTCTTGAACATGAAGTTTATATGCAATACCTCGAAAGATATTTGAAAGGTAACTGCGATCTTCCCAATTTAAATCATAGCGGGAAATAATATTCTATCTTAGATAGTTTTTTCTTATTAACAAAGCTTAACCCGGTTTCAGAGATGGGACCGGGTTTTATTTTATACTTCGTGTTTTGTTTATAGTTTTCCAGAGTATAAATAAGAATATATTGCACATAAAGAACTGGGAAATGATAACTAACAGATTAACATTGTTTGGAAGTCAAGAACTATTTCTTGACTTTCGAGAATAATCGGAACAAAAATTTCAAGTTTATTTTTAATTTCTTGCTATTTAAAAGTGTCGCGAAGTGGTTTGGGACACCCAGCTACATGTTCCGGAACATGAAGTTTATTTTCAATTTCTTCAAAGATATTTGAAGGGTGAAAGTCAACTTTCGAAGTTGAATCAGAATAACAAATAATACAAATTTTACTGCAGTCGGTCTTAAGATACAGTGTGAAAACAGAATTTCAGTAAATAAATATTATTTAAATGAATAATCTATTTTCGACTATCAATTGCCCCGGCATTTATGCTGGGGGAGTAATGTTTAAAGAAATATTCGGCTTTAGCCGCATTCGAAACTCTTATGGGGCTAAAGCCCTGTTACTTTTTTGCCTTTCTTGATCCGTTCGATAAATCGAACGGCAATAGATTGAAAAAAATTTATATTTGCTTTTGCTGAGATCATTTCAAAAGCTCATTTCTGTTTTTATATTCGCTAAAGCAGAACATTAATCTACTGTATTATATTCATTTTACTTGAAGAAAATCAATAAAAAAAGATCCATTGCCGTAAGTGAGTGATGAAATAAAAAAGAACCGACTTTTAACGCATTTTTTTTGGACTTTAATCTTTTGTTTCTTCAACATATTGCCAGCCATATTTCTCCATAAAGATTTTAACTTCTTCAATAAAAGTGACTTTTTTATGATGTCTTTCCTGGTTAAAAATATAATTTCGTACTTCTTCAACATGGCTTTCACTTACACTCACTTCCCAATAATCATCCTGCCAATTGAAATAATTTCTCAATATATTATTTTTGTTTATCCAGATTGATGATTCACCTTTTATTAGTTGAGCAGCTTTGCTTATTGAATGTTCTTTATTCAAAGACATCAAACAATGAGCATGCTCATGATAGCCGTTTACCGAATCAAGCCAAATATTCTTTGCCTTTGCATTATCTTTTATATGCATGAACACTTTTTCTCTGATCTCTTTTGAATTAAGGAAAGGTCCTCTGTTTTTTGTAGAGAATACCAGATGTACCCAAATTCTTACCCAGCTCATATTAACTATATCTCCATTCTTAGATTTTTATTGGGCTAAAGCCCGGATATTTCTTGTATCCTATCAGCTCCGTTCGATAAATCGAACGGCAATGGACTGAAAATATTTTATTTTACTTTTGAATGAAATCCTACAAAAAGCTCATTGCTATTTTCCCATTCACTAAAGCTAAACATTAATGTACTATATTATATTCATTTTACTTGAATAAAATCAATAAAAAAATATCTATTACCATCGGATTTGTCCGACGATGAGAAAGCAGAAATAAGATTTCGGCTTTAGCCGTATTTGAGCTTATGATTGGGTTAAAGCCCAGTTATTTTTTTGTCCTTTTTTGATTTCTTCGATGAATCAAACTGCAATAAATAAATTTTGTATAACAATGCAGATAGCGCGAGGCTGTGTCCTCGCAGCCAGGAGTATAATAGTAGATTTTTTTGCAAACATTCTTGTCACGGTGTGGACTGTTAGGATCCGTTATCCCTGCCGTCATAAACCGTTCCATGACTGCCTTTGTTCATATCTAAAATTTACGTCGTGGTTCTCTAAGTTTTTTTTACAATAATTTTTCGCTCTCACCAAAGGCGTGCAAACTACAGCGGTATTATACTAAATATTCTGACATCGTAGATATCAAATTATTGTAGAAGTAGAATAAAATTCATCAAAATATAAAATCCTTGGAGAGGATTGATAGCATTTACGTTTGATTTTGTTTGGAGTTAAGTAAATAGTCCTATAAATCAATTCCCCACTTCAAACCCGATCAATACATCCCAGCCTTCAAATGAATATTTATCGCTGAACAAATTTTCCATGAAATAACCCGGTTTCAAATAAATCTCAAATTTATCGTTAACATCAAAACCGAATTTTGCGTACACACGGTTTTCAAAATTTGTTGGAGTATACAATATTTCATCGATGCCTGCCGTATCAGCAATTTGTCTGAAATTACGAAAATAATAGTTCACTAATAAAAACACTGACCATCTTTTGTAAATAATCTTCCCCCCTATCAATCTTATCCATTGTTCTATCGAAGGGTAACGGGTGAATTGAGAGTCGTGAAACAAAAACCTGTATTCGAAATTTAATAAGAAGCTTTTAAGATAATTAATGCTAACTAGCGGACCGTATCTCCAGCCTTTGTTTTCTTTAATTTTTAAATCCGGATTTATCATTTCATTTTGCAGAGAGAATCTTTCGATATACAAACCATAGCCGATTCTAAGATAGTTATTCAAATCCTCAAAGAGTTGTGAATCAGCAAAAAGCATGTCTAACTGCTGTTTTCCGTTTGAGCTGAGCTTTTGAAAAGCATACCCGAAATTTAAACTGACCGGGGTGTTATTCAAAAAAAATCCCGAGAGATCGGCGTTCAGTAAAAATTGATCGTAGGAAATACTTAGATTTTCATCGGTAAATTTGAATAACTGCCTTGCTACATTTATTCCCCAGTTAAATTTTTCTTCACGTTGATAATAATCAGCGGAGACTTTGAATTTTAGTGAGCTCAATTTATCAACAGCATCGTACAATTCAGGTCTCATTCTCATTTGTATTGATGCACTTCTGTTGTCTTGTTGAAACTTATATCCTGCAAGTCCTTCAACCGAAGCTAATAAATTTCCTGCATCATTTATACCGTAACCCGAAGATTTATAAAAACCGGTTTCTCCATTAATTTTATAAATGAATTGTGCATGGACTGTTTCATTAAAAAAGATTACTGCTACTAAAATGAAAAAGATATTTGAAAGGTAACGATGCCTCATTTAGTTTTACCGAGCTTATGCATCAAGACGGTCTTATAATCTTGCAATCTTTTTTTTACTTCCAGCAATAACTTCTGATACTGTTCCATTGTTATTCCGGTTTTCACAGAAGGATCAGGGGAAAATTGCCGGGCAGATTTTGAACCCATAACTGTACTAATATCTAATTGGTTCAGTAATAATGTGTAATATTGCACCTGCAACATAATAGAAGTTTTCGAAGCTTCCCTTGATACACCTCCCGCATAATTTGTGCCGGTTCCCAAACCGGACGGTGAAGTCTGCGCTGCAAAACTCTTAGGTCTAATACTTCCTCCGAACTCGGCTTCTTCTAAAAATCGCTTTGCCTTTTCCTGAAGATTTAACATTTGGGAAATTTGATCGCTTTTATTTGTAACCCCGGTCAACCTGTTATCAACCTCGTCGAGCGCATTATCTAAATATTCTTTATATAATTTTTTTTCTGTTGTATCTTTTATCTCGTTCATATTGATTTGCAGGATCTTATCGGGATGAAATGAAAGTAATTTTACGGCAGGGTACATTTTCAATCGTTTTTCCGTGAAATAAAATATTTCCGATTTTAATTCTTCTTTATCTTTTACATTCTCATCCTTCTTTAGTAAAGTATTCAGCGAGTCAACGATAACCGAGTATTTTTCCACCAGCAGTTTTTTCATTGAATCCATCTTGTCTTTAAGATTATCAACTTTCTTCTGCTGTTCATCGACTTCATTCGATATTACAACCGACGAAGCCATTAAGCTTTTTATTTTATTTTTATCTGGATTTTTTTGTTCTTTTTCGTCATTAATTTTATTTACTTGAATGTTCAGTTTCCCCTTTAATGAATCAAGTTTATTTCCTTCGTTACTTAATATAATGCTTAAAGTTGAAAAATTATCTTCAAGTTCTTTTACACTCTGTGCGTTTATTCCGTTACTTATAGTAGCTATTAACATTAAAATTATTATGTAAGTCATATATCGTTTCATTACAAAAGTCCATATTTTTCTAATTTGTAATACAAAGCACTCGTTTTAATACCTAAAATTTTTGCTGCACGGTTTTTAACACCGTCGGCTTTTTTCATTGCCTGAGTAATCATATTTTTTTCATATGAATATAATGCTTCTTCAAGAGGTAGATTATCATAATGATGATTGGCAGAAATACTTCCCGTTAAATGCCGTGCAATTAATTCAGGTTGTATAATTTTGCCGGTGGAAATCACACACAGCCTTTCAACAAGATTTTCCAGCTCCCTTATATTTCCCGGGTAAGGATAATCAATTAAAAGCTTCATTCCGTCTTTATCAATTACTTTTTCGGAATGATGATTTTTTGTACCGCTCTTTTTTAGGAAATGATCAACCAGTAAAGGTATATCTTCTTTTCTCTCACGCAGCGGAGGAAGGTTAACCGGGATAACACTTATCCTGTAAAAGAAGTCCTCCCTGAATTTTCCTTCAGTTATTATTTTGCTCAAATCCTTATTTGTTGCGGCAACAATTCTAACGTTGGAGCAAATTGTTTCCTCGCCCCCGACTCTTTCAAATTCACCTTCCTGTAAAACCCGCAGCAGTTTAACTTGCATTGCTTGAGAAATATCGCCTATTTCATCTAAAAATAAGGTCCCGTTATCCGCTAATTCAAAACGTCCTTTTTTCTGTCTGATCGCTCCGGTAAACGAACCTTTTTCATGACCGAATAATTCGCTTTCCAACAGGTTTTCATTTAATGCACCGCAGTTAATTTTTATGAACGGGCTATCGGAACGTTTGCTCTTTTTATGAATTGCTCTGGCAATCAGTTCTTTACCGGTTCCGCTTTCTCCCTGAATTAAAACAGTACTCTCTTTTTCGGCAACTTGCTCAATTATTCCGAAAACTTTTTTCATAGCTTCCGAACTGCCGATTATTTCTTCGAAGCCCGGGAACAATTCACTGTCAAGCAGTCTGTTCTGCTCTATGAGAGATTCAATCTTTTTGTTGCTTTCAATTTTCTCCCAGATATTTTTAACTCTTATTCGAAGCTCATCAGGTGAAAAAGGTTTTGTTAAAAAGTCAGCCGCACCAAGTTTCATTGCCTTCACGGCATCTTCAACTGTGCCGTATGCAGATATCAGCAGTACTTCGGTTGAAGGATTTATTTTTTTAATCCTTTCGAGAATTGCAATACCGTCAATCGGTTCCATTTTCAGATCAAGAATTGCCAAAGGCAGATGCTTTAGCTCAAACTTTTTCAGTGCATCAACACCGTTATCAAAATCTATTACATTATATCCTTCACGTCTAAGACTTTCGACAATTCCCAGGCGCATTGTTTCATTATCCTCAACTACTATTATTTGTTCAGCTCTCATTGACATTTTTTTTTGTTATGATAAATTTACATCCTTTAACCGGAATGTCTTCAACAAAAATTTCCGCGTTATTTTCCTTGCACAATTTTTTACATATAGCCAAACCCAAACCAGTACCATCCTTTTTAGTGGTAAAAAAAGGATTGAAAATTGACTGCATATCCTCCTTCTTAATTCTCTTACCGTTATCAGCTATGCTTAGCTCCCATTTAGTGCCGTTATTATTTAATGCTATGTCTATTTTACCTCCGTCATCAACAGAATCAATACTGTTCGTCAAGAGATTCAATAAAATTTGTTTTAGATGATCGATATCAAAAATTATGTTTTCCTTTTCAACACTATCCGAAAGCTTTATGTTTTTTTCGACTAGCCTTAAACGATAGATTCCCTTTAATTCATCGATAATTTTCTCAACATCAACCGGTACGGGATTAGCGTGAGCAGGACGGCTGTAATTTAAATAAGAAGTTATCAAGATTTTCAACCGGTTAATTTCTTTAAGAATTTTGTCCAGATAATCGTGCTCAATATTTTGTCTGTCTAGATCTTCCTTCGTTAGATTGGCAAGCAGTTCCATACCTCCTAATGGATTTCTAATTTCATGAGCAATTTGTGCAAGCATATTCTCTTTTTCTTTTTGATGCTCGACAAGGTTATTCTTCATCGCATCCATCGATTCAGCTAACACACCGATCTCACCTTTCATATTGGAAGGAACTTGTGCATTAAAATTACCATGCCCTATTTCCCTGCTGAATCCGACAAGATTATCTAAAGGCTTTGTAAGAGAACCGGATAAGAATAATGCCGTTAGAAATGAAATCAAAACACCAGCCGCCCCGATATACCAAAACAGTTCGGTTAACGCATCAATTTTTTGAAGGCGTGCGGCATTCTCCCGCACTGCCAGCCAATCAGTTTTATCCAAACGGTAAAAACCCCATAAATACCATTTGCCGTCATCACCTTTGAACGGAAGCGAAGTGTTACCGTTATTAATCTTTAATTTCTGAATTTCACTTTGATTTAAGAATAACCTATTATCGATTGTTCCGGTTTTAACCGTAGAATCGGAATGCACCACAATCCTAAAATGATCATCGAAAATAAATATTTCGGAATGCAGCGCAGAATCTAAATTTTCTTGAAATACACTGCGGAAATAAGTTTCGGTCATTCGAGTCGGCATTCCAAACTGCAGCAAATTCACATATTTCTTCTGAAACTGATTTGCTAGCATTTGCGTTACTACATTTACCTGTTCGCTTAGCTGCTCTATATAAAGATTACGGACAAAAAAATAACTCACCACTGAAAGGGCAATGACTAATGCGGCAGTTATTATGCTGAAAGCTGCAATTATCCTTATTTTATAATATGATTTATTCAAGCCGCCCTTCAAATAATTTCCCCTAATTATGCTGTTCTAAAAATAACTGCATGTTTTTTTACATACAAGGAAATTATTTTATTAAATCGATCTCATCTGATTCCTGAATCCATAATCATCGTAACAAAATTCATATTGTTTTTAATTACGGTGCAGCTAACAGTGTCGGAACGGGGAGATATTTTTTTGTCCGTATTTAATATCGAGTTCGCTGTTCAACGCTGCATCGACATAAACAGGATTATCAATGCACCCGACATTAATTATTAACTTATCATATTTTTTCTGATAATGCGTTTATAATTCCATTAACCATTCTACAATTATCATATTTATCGGGTTGTTGTATTTTATAAGCTATTGTTTCATTATTTTAATTTATCTGATTTTTGCATGAGCAATAGTTATAATTTTAACAATTTGTCCCCGCAGTCGTCAATCAGAATAAGCTCAGCACTTTATTTAATCAGCAGCATCTTTTTTGCAACCGATGCATTACCGAATCTTATCTCATAAAAATATACTCCGCTGGGCAGATCCGCCGCATTAAAATTAACCGAATGATTCCCGGCAGACATATTTGAATTAACCAGCATTTTAACCTTTTGTCCTATATTATTATAAACCGTTAGTTGAACAAAACCGGCTTCCGGAATATTGTATTTTATTTTTGTATTCGGATTGAACGGATTTGGATAATTCTGATACAATTTAAATTCTGCGGGAATGATTTTATGTTTCTCTTTTACAGCAGTAATTCCTCCATTGTTCGTATAAAGAATTGTTCCGCTGTCACCTACCGCATACCCAATATCCTGATTGTAAAAAGCGATATCATTCAAAGCTGTATTAACAGGCGATTTCAGATCAATCCATGAATCACCGTTATCAGTTGATTTCAATATTTCTCCTAACCTGCCGCAGATAAAAACTGCGTACCGGAAATTTTTTATTTCGTTTGGATAAATTCCTACAGGCATATTCTGAGAGATGTTTGTCCAGGCAGTATCTGATTGCCGTTTCCTCAGTAATAAGGCCGTAGATATTAACTCACCGCCGTCGCCGACAAGAAACTCGTAATCGTATGCTAAATCACCGGAAGTAATATTCTGCCACGGGATATAATTTCCGATACCATACTTCGACCATTTTTTATTCACAATATCCCCGCTTACATAATTAGAAGCGGAAGCTGCGAAAACTTTTGACCCGGTACCATATCCGAACGTAGTATATACGTCAAAATTTGCGGCAATAATTCCGGAGTTAAATAACAGTGTATCCATCCAGGTGTTTCCTTCATCCGTTGAAAATAAAATTCTGCCTTTATCGGTACCGAGAATTACTGCAGAGTCAGGAGAGAATGCATAAAGTAGCGGTGTTGTGAAACCCTGATCCACCGTAGTAAAATTATATGGTTCATTTTTTATTGACCAGGTTTTGCCGCTGTCCGGGGAAATTAACAAGATTTTATCTCCTGCAATTATAATCGAATTACCGGAAGAATAAAATTCAGTTCTACATGAAATCGCGTTCAAATTATTGATAATATTCAAATTGATTTTTTCCCATGTATTCCCGGAGTCCGTGGTTTTAAGAATAGTTCCCGCTTCGCCGGTAACAATAGCCGTACTTGAATCAATTACTGCAACACCGGTTAGATTTACTTTGGTATCGCTGTTTAATTGTTTCCATTGAGCATTTGAAACTGAAAATGCGGCGATGAAGATAATAAGAGAATAAAGTATTTGAGTAAAGTATTTTCTTCTCATGATAAACCTCCCAATCTATTCTAATTCAAGGGAAAAAGCGTAAATGTTCCCGTTGTATCGCTCCATGGTCCGGTGCCCGGAGATAAAATAATCGATAATAATATTTAAACGATAATTTTTCATTTCCCTATCTCAACAAATTTGAATATTAATATTTTAAAATGGACTTTCGTAATTTCCCTTTGTTAATCAGTGGTGACTTGAGCATAATAATCATTCAACCAATTAAATAATTTATTTAATTTTACCGGCAATTTTGCAAAAGGACGATTATAGGCCGACACCGTATCGGAAATATTCCGATTAACTAAAATTATAGTTTCGTAGTTCTGATCGGTCCAATACTCTGAAGGTTCATAATGTCTATCGTATTTCTCAAAACCAATTAATAGATTTGATAATTTTTTCTGATCCCCTGATGTAATATTTGTATTCGTTGTGTCTTTTCCGTGACTTCCATATGATACAGCAATAACATTTCCATTTTTATATAGGTTCAAACCCGAAGGATTTATCCAGCCCCCTGATTTGGTAAAATACAAATCATATTCACCGAATTCCAATGTTGATTCGGGATTTACTATTCCGGAACAGGAAATTAAAACCACAGCTGACAAGAAAAGTATATAGTTTATTAAAATTTTCATTTTTAACCTCACATTTTCAATTCAAAACTAAGCCACCATTGTGCAATCCTGAAGAAGCTTTCGAAATCGGGATCAATTGTTAAGCGTGCTTTAAAAGCAGAAGTAATTGAAGCATCAAAACTTGCAAAAATTTTTGTCGATTTTTCACTCATCTTTTTTTCAGGCTGAGTGTAGGCTTCGCCGAAATTATATTCGGCTTTAAAAGTTGTATCGATAGTTCTTTCACGTTTGTTAAAGTAAGCAACTGTTTTGTCGGTGATATCCCACTTATCAAAAATCCTGTTAACGCCAAGCATCATTCCCCAATTTTTTCCTAGTCTAAAATTTATAAGAATAGGAATCTGCAGTGTAAATTTATCAGCCGAATAATTCCACACTAAAGTTTTATCTTCAACAAGATTTTGATAATAATCTCTGTTATTTTGCTGATTAGAACTTGTATAATTGTAATTAGATTCATTTACGGCAATAACCGGCTCGTTGGAAGTTATTGTAATATTATTTGAGCTAATATAAAAGCCCACACCCAGTGAATTTTTTTCCGTTAGCTTCCAATGCAGATTAAGCATCATCTCGTGAAGATTATCGGTACGTTTACCGCTGCCGTTACGTATATCATGAGTAAAGGAAGATCCGTAATTTTTATACCAGCTTCCGTCGTAAGAGTTGACCCATCTTGATGAATTATTTGACGTATCATTTATTGCAGATTGTGTCAAAAGATCAATATTACTTCTTGAGTATTTATAATATAATGAAATAGTTTTATCATTTTTCATTCTGCTGGAAAAATTTATTCCTATATATTTTGTAGTTCCGTCATGATTCCAATGCTGAACCGTTGCGTTGTCCGAATAATTGTAATACCAGGTTTCTGATGTTTCCGGTGTGTTTTGCTGACTGTAATAATGTGTTGATGCATCATAGCTTTGTTCCGCTTTACCCGTAAGGATGCCTGCCTTTGCGCCTAGTGTAATACTCTTTACAGGTAAGTAACTTATTCCGGTGCTTATATCAAAGTGATTATAATCTTCATTCCTGGTTTGAGATTGTGAATTCGACCACTGCTGATTATCTGTATTCCCGTACTCATCATTATAAATATTTGAATACCCGCCGTCGCGTGAATGAATTACTCCGTCAATCGATAGTCCGATATTTAGATTATCGTATAGACTATATCCTGCAAAAACCGAATACAATTGTGCATCGGTAATCATATCGTCTCTTCCGCTGTACCTATTTTCAACCGGAACAGCATCTTGGGCTTTCATCGAAACACCAAAAGCATCATAGCCGCAAACGGCATTATAAATTCCATATGGCATCTGGTAATATTTATCCTCACCATGAATAAATTGAAAAGAACCGCCTGCAAAAAATTTGCGTGTCAATTGGCTTAAAGGGTAAGTCAGAATACCGAGCGAAACAATTGGCTCCGGTTCTATGCGGGAGATACTGAACCAGCGCGGATCGTAGTATGGACGATAAATTGCAATGCTGTTTGCAAAATACTGCGGTGCAACATAAGTTGAAACTACCGGAGGCTCGGTTCTATCTCCTCTAAAATCTATGTAAGCAAGAATATCGTTCTTACCGATATCGGGGAGGTTTGCAGGATTTATATATAGATGAAGAAACGGATTATTAATTAATCCCGGTGCAACATTTTTAAAACTTGAAATACCAAACGGATTTAAATAATGCGGTTTGAAGTAAAAAGACGACTCTTCAAAATTCTGTTCTGTTGTCCTTTCACCGTAATATTGTGCAAAAATAAATGACGGACATAATAATAAAATGAATAAAATATTTTTCATTTGTTCCCTCAAATTAATCTTGAATTGGGTTCATAATTTTTCCGGCAAATAAAATTGTATTTGAACTATTCTCTTTAATTACAAAAAGGAACGGTCTATTTACATTTATGATCAAAGGTGAAGGTTCAACAGAAGTTTTGCTAATTTCAACCGATGTTGCAGCAGCGGCTTCGGTACCTTCTTCGTTGACATCTACATAAGTTTTATGTTTAACTTTACTAATAAACAAACCACCGTTTTTATTTATTTTCGTAAAGTCCGCATCGCCGGGATTAAATGCCGATTTCATACCCAAATCAATCAGCGGATCATTCAATTCGTATTCACATTCAATTTTAAATTTTGGAAGTATAACGGTACATTCTTGTTTAGATAAATCATTTATCCAGCTAACCAGTTTCTGCCTGTTCAATTGTCCGGTTATTGTATTTATACTTTGACCCGGTTTTGGAAGAATAACCATCATGCTGAAACTGCTGTCCCCGTATGGAAGATCAACAGCTTGAATTAAATTATTCGAGAGACAATTATAATTGCCCTCCTGACTCATAAATTTCCGTAATACTGTACTGCCATCAGCCAGGTAAAAATTTCTATCCGTTGTATTGCTTTTATCGAATTCGTACTTCCAGGCTCCCTTGAAGTAAATTGCGTTGATTAAATACATGACTGCGTCTTTTGGTATTTCCGAAATTATCTTATTTATTTTTCCGTTTGTATTTTCATTTACCCAGTTATTTATAGCATCAACGGATGAAGGATCCGAAAAATCAATTGACCGGACTAAAGCATCGAAATAGTTTTTGTTCACATTAATAAAATTCTGTTCAACATAAAAATTATTTTTGTACCATATTGAATTTGCAATCTGCATAGCTACTTTTGGATCGGCGTTTGTAAGAAGTTTAATTAAGTCTTTAAATGTTTTGTTTATTTCATCCTGAGATAACCCTGCATAACCGAGAGTTGATCGCATTTCGTCCAGTGTACTGCCTTCAGCTCCGTTCATTGTCATCCCCAAATCCATCGAGACACTTAGAGGGGAGATAAATATATTTTCATTTTTATTCGATTCATCAAGTTTCTTCAATAAATTCAAACCAAATTCATCCGAGGAAATTCCAACTTTCTTTTGTAGTTCTGTTAGTGCAATTTTTTTGATTTGATCCGGACCGGCAATTTGATTTGAACATTGAATAAGAAGAAAGGAGATTGAAACAATTACTGAAATAAATAAATATTTTTTCATCATCAATTCTCTCATGATGTTCGTAAATTATAATTCAAAGGTCAACAATTATGCCTGCCTATTTGTTTTGTTTTTATGCGGGTTTTAAAGATATTTTGAGTTATATGAAGAGTTTTTATCATCAGATTCCTGAGAGTGTATCAGATTTCTGATAAAAAATGATCCGGCCAAAGTAAAATAAAATCTAAGTTTTTCTTATTTTTGCCATTGCTTTAATAAAAGTTGGAAAGGAAAAATGGGACATAAAGATTATCCGCCAAAGATGCACACAGCAGAGCACATTTTGAATCAGACCATGGTAAGAATGTTTAACTGCGGCAGGTCGTTCAGTAACCACCTGGAAAAGAAAAAATCCAAATGCGATTATCACTTACACCGTGATATCACCGGAAATGAGATTGCAGAAATTGAAGAAAGAGTAAACAAAGTAATTACTTCCAATCTGATCGTGAGCGAAGAATTTATAAGCCGGGATGACGCGGATAAAAATTTTGTACTCGACCGTCTGCCGGATGATGCGGGAGAAAGTATAAGGATTATTAAAGTTGGTGATTACGATGCTTGTCCCTGCATAGGGCAGCATGTATCATCAACAACAGAAATCGGAACCTTCAAAATTATTTCGACAAATTTTGAGAATGATGTTCTTAGAATCCGGTTTAAATTAATTGACAGCAATTAGACCTAATTTTTTATTATTTGATTTATTGTTATTTAACAGTCACTTGTAGTCATAAGTTTTTCCCGTCATTGATGGTAATTTGGTGTTAACATCTAATTCAATTATATGTTATTCTCCTTGGTACTCTGTGCCTTCTCAGCGGACTCTGTGTAATTGTAATTCATGAGTAGGGACACAGAGTACACAAAGGACCACTAAGAACCGCAAAGAAGATCTAATAAAAATTTATCAAAATTCCATTCTTTTTAATTTTTTATACTTTTCTTTTTATCTTTGGATAAAGATGCATTTAAAATTTGAAAAAGGAGATTGAATGAAACAGTTTATAATTATCTGTTTATTTTCCGCACTGCTTTTACCAGGCTGTAAAAGCAATAATTCACCTCAAAAAGACACGAAGGAAATACAAATGCTCAAAGATAAAATTGCAAAATTTGCACCTGTTGAAGTTAAATATGACAGCACTGTATTAAATGATCGGCAGAAAAAAGTTATTCGTTATTTATACCAAGCATCCAAAGTAATGGATAAGATTTACCTTGATCAGGAATATTCGAAAAACCTGGAAATTCAGAAGAAACTTGAAACAGCGGATTCGGAGGTCGATAAACTGAAACTAAAATATTTTAACATCGTCGGAGGACCCTTCGATATACTTGATCATGATAAGCCTTTTATCGGAACGGAACAGAAACCTGAAGGAGCAAATTACTATCCCGAAGACATGACTAAAGAAGAGTTTAATGATTGGGTTAAACAGCATCCGTCCGATGAAAAAAGTTTCACTTCCACATTTACTGTTATCAGAAGACAGAACGGTAAATTAGCTGCTATTCCGTATTCCGAATTCTATAAAACCGATTTAGATAAAGCCGCCAAGCTTTTACGCGAAGCTGCAAGTTACTGCGATAATTCATCACTTAAAAAATATCTAACTTTAAGAGCCAAAGCTTTTGATACGAACGATTACTTTGACAGCGATATGGCATGGATGGATGTTAAAGATAACACCATAGAAACGGTCATTGGTCCCTATGAAGTTTACGAAGATGGTCTTTTTAATTATAAGGCAGCTTTCGAAAGTTTTGTCACAATAAAGGATCCGGCAGAAAGCGCCAAGCTGAAAAAATTTGCACATTACTTGCAGGACATTGAAAACCATCTTCCGATACCCGATAAATATAAAAACCACAGCCGAGGTTCCGAATCACCAATTGCTGTAGTGAACGAGGTGTATGCAGGAGGAGAAGCCCATTACGGGATTCAGACACTTGCATTTAATTTGCCGAATGATGAAAGAGTGCGTGAAGCAAAGGGCTCAAAAAAAGTTATGCTGAAAAATCTTCACGAAGCAAAATTTGAAAAACTCTTGAAGCCGATTGCCGAAATTGTACTGGCAAAAGATCAGCTTCCGTACGTTACATTTTCAGGATTTTTCAATCACACTTTGATGCACGAAATTTCACACGGAGTCGGTCCCGGAGTAATAACAGTGAACGGTAAAAAGACTACCGTACAAAAAGAACTGAAAGAAACTTACTCCACACTCGAGGAATGCAAAGCCGATATACTCGGAATGTATAACAACGATTATATGATTGAAAAAGGAATTTATCCGAAAGAGTTTGAGAAACAAAATTATGTAACATTTTTAGCCGGAATTTTCAGATCGATCAGGTTTGGAATAAATGAGGCACACGGCGGCGGGAATGCAATTATTTATAATTATCTTTTGGAACACGGCGGATATGAATATAATTCCAATATGCAAAAGGTAAATGTAAATTTTGATAAAATATATCCTGCATTAAAACAGCTTGCACACGATGTTCTTATGCTGCAGGCAACGGGAAATTACGAAGGCGCAAAAAAATTCATGGAAAAATATGATGTTATCTCACCGTCCATGGAAAAACTGAGGGAAAAGTTAAAATATCTGCCCGTTGATATAAAACCTGTTTATCAAATTGAAGAAGAAATGCAGTAATTTATTAATGCATATTACTAAAGCTAAAATTTCAATAACCCCGGCATTAAAAAACCGGGGCGATTTTTACAATTTATAGTTTATAATAATTAAATCTAATGTCTAGTGAAAAGAAAACCCTGATTATCTCTCTAATAGGAACTTCTTTGCTTCTATTAATTTTCCAATTGACATTAATATATAATCACTTCTATTCTTTATCAGCGGACGAATCGGGTCACACTTTACAAGCCTATTATTGGTATAAAGGGAATTATTCTATTTTCGGAGTCTGGCTTCCTTTTTATAAAATCTTGGTAGGCTCATTATTGAACATATATAATAACCTATTTTTAATGCCGAGAATAATCAGTATGGTTTTCGGAACAAGCACATTAATAGGTATAATGTTACTATCAGATGAGTTGTTTCACCAGCCCTTAACAACATTTTTAACCGGGTTTTTAGGTGCGTTATTTTTCCCGCTGGTAATTTTAAGTGTAGTCCCTCTCATGGAAATTATGTACTTCTTCTTTGTTATTGTTTCTCTTTTATTTTTAATAAAATATTTAGATACGAAACGTGTGGGTTTGTTATTCATCAGCACTTCTTTTTGTGCTGTTGCAACAACAATAAGATATGAAGCATGGATTTTCGCCGGCGTTATATTTTTGTTATTAGCATTTTTATCCTTCATTAAAAAGGTTGAACTAAAGATAAAACATCTTTCTGCTACATTTCTAATATTATTCATATTCCCGTTTGTTTGGATCATCTTATATTCATTTGATGCACATGCTTTTGGTTTTATATCTTCGGTATCCAGTGTGTATCATCCCGGTCCAATATATGCAGAGATAAAAAATAACGTTCTATTTCAGTTCATAGAATTAAATTTCCGTTCGCTAAATATAATCGGGATTATTGTTTTAATATTTTTTGTTGTTAAGAGTTCAAATGTTAGAAGATTTATATTTGCAGCTTTCTTTCCGCTGCTTATATTCGGGATATATTCATTTATATATAAAACAATGCCTACACATAACTTTTGGAGAATTGCCGGTATATGGTCTATTTTACTTCTCCCTTTTACGGCTTACTGGCTTAATTCTCTTACTGACTCAACCTTAATAAACAAATCACTAGGTAAGATCAGCTTTTTCGTAATATTAGTTGTAGTTTCAATTTCATTCATCACACAAACACTTGACCGCAGCAGTAAATCTTATTTCACAGAAAATGATTTGCAAGCGGGCAAGTATTTAAATTCGTTAATAAGAAAGAACAATTATAATATTTTAATCGAACCTGCACGGTGGAAATTTTTAAATATAATTGTGGCATCAGAGCATCCGGATAGATTCGTAAAAAATGGAAGAAGCAATAATGCTAAATTTTTATCAGTAGAAGCTGTTCAAAAAGATACTGTGAATGATAAAGAATTATTCAAATTAGGAATAAAATATTTGATTTTTCAAAGTGACGGATTAAAACAAATAATTGAAAAGGAACCAAATATTATAAAGCAAAAAGATTTTCACAATTGGAGAATTTATAAGCTACAATAATTCAATTTCACTCTTCTGTTTCCGTTACCATATCTTTTTGATCAGGCAGTATTATATTGTAAACTTTTCCGGTCTTATCCGGCATTTCAACATCCCTTAACCAGGGATTATAATATTTCAATGTTGCGTAATCCATTCCGTGTTCTTCAGCGAAAACGGCGAGATCTTTTATTGTGTGGTTTACAGTAATAGTTTCAGTATTAAGGGCTGGATATAAATCTCTCTTCGTAATATAAAAGCCGTATTCTTTAGGATTATTGAGGATAGTCTTTAGAGCTACTACGCGGGCAATATATCGTTCGGTTTCCTCCCCGAGTACCAGATGATAGTAATTATCCGCATGTTGTTTTTCCATCTGCTTCTTTAAACCGTCGACGCCAAAATTGTACGATGCCGCCGCAAGAGTCCAGCTTTGGAATTCATTATATGAATCATTTAAATACCTGCAGGCAGCCTCGGTTGATTTTATAACATTATATCTTTCATCGATAGATTTATTCACTTCAAGTCCGTATTTCTTAGCTGCTTTTTCGGTTAATTGCCAGAATCCTACTGCGCCAGCCGGAGATACTACATTAGTTAATCCGCTTTCAATTAAGCAGACATACTTGAAATCATCAGGGATGTTATTCTTCTTTAAAATTGGTTCAATTACCGGGAACCAACGGTTGATTCTTTTAATTGCCAATATAGTATAGGAATGGAAGTAGGTATTGACAATAAATTCCCTGTCAACCCGTTCTTTAATTCTAAAATTATCAAGAGGTACTTTTTCCCCGGCAAAGGATAACTTACTAGGAATAGGAGGCGATACAATGCGATAATCTTGAGGAAATAACTCACTTGTCTCTTTGCTTGCATGTGTATTTATTTTCCCTTCATCATTTGCTGTGGTTAATCCAAATATAACTAAGATAATAATACCTACAGCAAAACCGATAAAGAAATAGAAATAGTTCGTTTGATAAAATTTTTTCTCAGTCGATTCTTTTCCGTTTTCCATGCATCTCCTTTGTCATTAGTAGTATGGGTAGAAGGTATAGGAGTATCTATAATTATCCTATACCTTTATACCCTTATAACATTATACTCTATCCGCGTACTGATTTTTAATTTTCAAATATATTTATACTTAACTTTTATTCAGCATTGAAATAACCGTTGAAATTTCTTTCACCATCTGATCGGTATTTCCGCCGAAACCAATACTCTTAAATCTAATATTTCCGTTTTTATCTATGAAAAACTTTGTCGGGATTCCACTAACGTGATATTTACCTACAACTTTGTTTTGGGTATCCAATAAAACATCAAAAGGATAGTTGTTTTTCTTGATAAATGTTTGTGCATTTTCTTTTTTATCTTTTACCTGCTCCCAGGTGTTAACAAAGAAAAACTTGACATCCGGATTATCTGCAAATTTATTTACGGCAATTTTCATTCCCGGAAACGAAGCTTTGCATGGACCGCACCAGGTTGCCCAAAAATCTAGTATTACAGTTTTTCCTTTTAATTCTTTCAAACTGATTTCATGTCCCTCCAAATCAGTTAATTTAAAATCCGGAGCAGGCTCGTCAATCAATTGAGATTTTATTTTCGCAGCTAAACTTGAAGCTGCAGCATCCTGATATTTTGCCAGTAATTTGTCGAAATCTTTATCGCTTCCGTTTTTCTTAACGTAAGCTTGCTTAAATAAATCTTCCATGTTTTTAGTACTTTTACCCAACTTTATGAAGCCTTCGATCTTACTTAATGCTTTATCGTATTCTTTATTTGCAAGGAGTACTTTTGCATAAAGTTCGTTCATATCTCCTTCTTCACCTTTGGAATATTTTACCGCATCAGCAAGCAGCGGTTCTGCTTCTTTATCTTTATTCAGCTTATCTAAAACATCTGCCTCTCCGTATAAATTCAAGGCTAGATAATATTCGCGGTTTTCCAGCCAGCTTTTTCCCGTCATTGTTGCAGGCTTTTTATCGGTGGGTTTATCAACGTTGGCTTGTGCCATCTCAACCCCGGTTTTTGCCAATTCAAGTGCGCTGTTGAGATCGGCATTATCTGAAACCATTGTTTTAACGGTATTATAAAAATAATAGGAATTTATTTTCTTCTTATGCTCAAGCAGCATATACTTTGCATTTTTGAAATCTTTATTTTTAACATATTTATTTACAATAACGGCATAAAGATATTGAGTATAACGACTGTTGGGAAAATCATTTTGAAATTTATTCAATGCAGTTAATTGTTTATTAATATCGGATTCCTTATAAATATCCTGATAATTTTCCATTTGAACGAAATTACCTTTAGGATATTCTTTCTTTAAGATGTTTTTATATTGATTTGCCTTTTCGGTATTTTTTATTTTTCCAAACCAATTAACAAGCAATGATAAATCTTTTTCACTCTTATCTTTCTTTGCCTCAATAGGAGCTAATTCGTTATTTACTATTGAATCCTGTTTACTTTTATTAACGGAAGTTTCGAGTGCTAAATAATTACTCAAATATTCATCTTTGATGCCGGGATTTTTATTGAAATCTTGTTGGAAATAATCTTCTGCGAGTTTTTCATTTTTATTAACATTTAAATAATAAGTAGCCCATGAATTTATGGCGGAAGCAAGACCTGCCATACTGCCCGGAGCCACATTCCCGTTTTTATCATACAGATGAATAACAAATCCTTTATTATCATTATTTGAAAAAACTTCGTTATCACTGCCCTCTGTCGAAGCGTCAACAAATTTAATTAATACTCCGCGAGTTGTATCGGCAGTTTTAAATTTGCCTTTCCAATAGTTACCTTCTTTATACATTTTAACATCAACAGCGTTGTCCGGATTTACACTGTACAAATAGGCAACCATATTTACTGAATCACTCTTTGCAAGTTTAGTGCTGTCCGGATTAAATGTCACAGTAACTTCATCTCCCGGGTTAGGCTTTTGAGGAGAAAATGAAAACTTGCCGGTCATTTTTTGTTGAGAACATGAAACAAGCAACAGCGTACTTAACGCTAAAAATAGAGCACCGGATAATAATCTATTCATAATAAGCTCCCTTTTTTATAGATTAAATAAGACGAATGGGACGTAATAAAAGTTTTAATTTTAATATTCAAAAAAATGTACACCAAACAAGTTAAAATTTATGATCATGCACCCTGACATTACAAATGCTGCATTGTCCTCAAAAAAAGTTTATTGATTTCAGGACAGGAGTAATGAATTGATTTTTTTAATGTTTTTGACCGTGCCTGGTTTTTACTTTATAAATCAAACGCGAAGCCCCTAAGTAAAAGACCGGCTGCCAAGATTCAAATTCATGAATTTATACTTCAAAAAAATCCTGACCAAAAAGCATAAATATTGCCAAAATAATATTTACGAATAATCACAGCATCACCAGGAAATACTGTAGGCAAACAATGGTAATATAAAATGAACGGTATGAATTTAACTCGTTTTAACCAAAAATGAAATTCCGGGAACAATAAACCCCAAATTAAATTAATTTTCATAATCTGAAATATATTGATGGAAACCGCTAAATACATTCCACAGCAATGACCATATACATTTTATGGTAATGTTCCTCCTCTTCCCGCAATAAACAGATTATACCATTCTTCTCTTGACAAATTTACAGAATCCGCCTGACAAGCGGCTTTTATTCGATCTGTGTTCCTCGTCCCTAAGACAGGTTGAATCTTTGCAGGATGTCTTAATAACCAGGCAATTACAATAGCTTCTTTACTTACATTTTTTTCTGCAGCCATTTTTGCAACAAGCTCTGCCGTATTTTTAATTCTTTGTTCTGCGTCTCCGGGTATATTACCGGACAACCAGCCAAGAGCAAGCGGCGACCATGATTGAATCGAAATGTTATTTAACCTGCAATAATCCAGAGTTCCCTCGCCTCTAATCGGGTATTCGGGAAATTTCTGATTTGTAATTACACCAGCATTAATTAATCCGGAGTGAATAATATTTAGTTCAACCTGATTTACTATGATTGGATAATCAACAAATTTCTTTAATAATTCAATTTGATAACCGGTATGATTACTCACTCCAAAATAACGTACTTTACCTCCGGCATGAAGTTCTCCGAATGCCCGTGCAACTTCTTCCGGTTCAACTAGAGGGTCCGGGCGATGTAAAAGGAGTATGTCTATATAATCCGTCTTCAATCTTTTTAGACTGCCGTTTACTGAGTCTATAATATGCTGATAACTAAAATCATATCTCCCAGGGTCATCATTTTTAGGCTGCCCTTTAAATCTAATCCCGCATTTAGTTTGAACATAAATTTTTTCCCTTAATCCGGGAATCGCTTTCCAAATCTCCGAAAAAACCTCCTCTGATTTCCCGTGACCATAAATATCGGCATGGTCGAAAAAGTTTATTCCCTGATCCAATGCAGCAGTAATAGATTTTACAGCCTCATATTTAATTTCAGATTCACCTAGAGTCTCACCGATCCTGCCTAGGTTCATGCAACCGAAAGCCAATTTCGATACCTCTAACGATGTTCCTGCAATTCTTTGTGTTTTCAAAAGTTATACCTTTAAATTTAATTTGGTAATGATGTCAGGTAATTATATTCTTATTGATAATATTTTTGTTTTTTTGATCAAAATATTCTTAAAGCAATATTGTATTAACTTGAACTCACAATTGCATTCGTACTTTTAAAGTCGGCCTGTATCCCTTTGAGATTTGTCGTAATAAAATTCAATAAATTAGCATCCTTCCGAAGGGTAACTGAAAATATTGTAAAAGGATTTGTTTTCTAAGAATAACATAACAATTACGTACTAAAAATAAGAACTGTTCTTTAAGACAAAATCTCACTAATAATTATTATACAAAAATATGTTTTTATTAAATACTTTTCCTAATTTTAAATGAGAAATATATCTTATTCTCAAATAAGGGGTTTAATATGGAATACGAAAGCACAAATTTATTTTTTACATTTCTGAGACTAAAATCATACCTGGTCAGCTTGATGGATGAATCCAAGCAAAATTACAAAGATTTTCATTATACCGAAGAGTACCTCTCACGGCGTTACCCGGATGAAAAAACTTCAATAATACGGATTTTAGAAGATAACGGAATATTTAACGATGCTGATATTGCTTTTAATGAAAAGGTAATAATGCAGTTTAGAAAAATCGCCAATGAATCGAAAGCACATACTAGTTTAGTCGATCTATTAACAAAACTGGAAATTGAAGTTAAAGATTTCACATCAAAAGACAAAGAACGCTCTAAGTATATATCCTTAAGAGAAGAAAGATTAAATAGTATTTTGGAAATCTTATTTCAACTTGCTACAAACTGGTCAGTCTTACGCGAATTAGAAGATAAAGTGGACAGCTATTCGGTTTTGAATGATGAAGAAGTAATCAGACCTGACGAAGAAAAAAATTTGGATGCTTTAGACAGCACCACTTCACAAGCATTTAATATTATATCCGATTTAACGAAACAATATATCAAACGGCTGACTGATTATTATTTTGAATACGGCGGAGATATAAGCTTAAAAGCTTTCGTTGAGGAACTTGACATAACTAAAAATGAAGTGAATAAAAAATACTTTGAACTTTTTAAGAAACACGGTTTGGATACTGATTGGCTTGAAAAAGGTAAAAATGGATGAGTAATTTAACTAATTGTGTATGTTTAATTTTTAATGAACGATGATAGGTTGCATTGAAACAGGCAGTTTTTAATTTAGTTGAATTCAACAACAACAAAATTCAATAATAATATTTTCAGATTTACCATTCTAAAAAAAGCATCCTATTATTACAGTTATAATAGGATGCTTTGCATTTAAAATATTATCCGAGATATGTTTTAAGATTCTTACTTCTAGAAGGATGTCTTAAACTGCGAATTGCTTTTTCTTTAATTTGTCTTACCCTTTCCCTGGTCAGATCAAATCTTTCACCTATCTCTTCAAGTGTTGCGGAGCGTTCGCTATTAATTCCGAAATAAAGTCTGAGCACATTTGCTTCTCTTTCGCTTAGAGTAGAAAGTACGGTTTCAACTTCACTCTTAAGAGATTCATGCATTAAACTTACATCGGGAGAAGGCTGCTGATCGTTTGAAATTAAATCAAGCAAACTATTTTTATTATCGTCACCTTCTTTAACGGGAGCGTCCATGGAAATATGGCGACCGTAAAGCTGCATAGTATTGGCAACTTCGTCTGCATCCATTTCAAGCTCTTTTCCAAGCTCCTCGGCCGTCGGTTTTCTTTCGAACTCCTGCTCTAATTTAGTAAAAGCCTTACCAAGTTTATTTAACGTCCCGACCCGGTTAAGAGGCAGCCTAACCATCCTGGATTGTTCGGCAATTGCCTGCATAATAGATTGACGTATCCACCAAACGGCATACGAGATAAACTTGAATCCTCTGGTTTCATCAAATCTTCCGGCAGCTTTTATTAAACCTAAATTGCCTTCATTAATCAAATCTCCGAGGGATAATCCTTGATTTTGATATTGCTTTGCTACACTAACGACAAATCGCAAATTTGCCTTAGTTAAACTTTCGAGTGCAATTTTGTCACCTTGCTTGATCCTTTGAGCAAGTTCAATCTCCTGATCGGGAGTTAAAAGATTAACTTTTCCAATCTCTTGCAAATATTTATCTAACGATTTACTTTCCCTACTAGTAAATTGCTTTGTTATTTTCAATTTGGATCAACTCCTATCTATTTTCATTTGTTAATTAAAACGTAATTGTTTATTGACTATTACCGAAACTTTTTATTAAATTTATTTTTCTTTTCAGATATAATGTTTTGAGCTCAATAATTTCATATAAACTTAAATATAATCAATTCACAAAAATTTAATAAGTCAAAAAATTATACATTTTCCTGTCTCATCGAATTATATTCATAAAATATTACTTTTTAGCATAAATTTTCACAATTTAGCGGTTTGGTAATTAATTAGCCCATTCAGCTTCACTTTTTCATATCCTATGTGAATAGGACGATAAAAGAAGAAGTAAGTTTCATGGTTTTTAGGTAATAATTTCAGGATTACTTGATGAAAATCACAATTTATTCTTCTTGAACCAATGTTCCCCGGATACCTCTTAATTTTTTCGTTTTATCAGTTAATGAACAAACATCCCGATTATTAACGATATTTCAAAATGACTAATTGGTTATTATTCAAAATCTTTATTACAAACATCCCTAAAATTCACAAAATCATTTATAGATCCATACAGACCTCAAAAATATTTTGAAAAATAAGTGAAAAGATATAATTGAGTATTATGCATTACTTTCTGCAGTAGCAAGCTCTCTGCTGCGTCCCTTCAATCCGAATGAGATAAAGAAGAGAACCACTGCCATCACACCAATCATAACGTATGCAGCTCTCAAACCGGCAGCTCCTCCGCCTTGAGAACTAGCTACCGCACCAACAAGCGCACCTCCGAATAATTGGCCTACTCCAGTAAATAATCTTATTGCTCCTTGTGCAGAGGCTCTTTCAGACTGACTCGATTCGTTTAACATTATATAACGAAGCGGCGCACCGACTATAAATCCCATTCCTATACCGAGCAAACCTGCCGAGATATAAAACGTAGTTAAATCCATGCTTTCAACTCCAAGCCCCAACATTCCCAAAGCAAGAAGTACACTGCCTAATATGAGCACTATTTTTGAACCAAGTTTATCAAGCATTCTTCCAGCCAGCGGTGAACCGAATGCCATTGCCAAAACAACCGGGAACAACATAAAGCTTGCTTTTGAAGTGGTGATGTTAAATGTTGAAACCAGCAGTGGCGGGACAAAAACTACCGCGGCTTCACTTACACCCGCCCCAATTGCGATAATTGAAACAATAATAACCTGGCGTGATGTTAACAGACCGATTCTCAGAATCGGATCTTTGATTTTATTTTCACTTTTTGTGAAGAAAGGAAGCAAAATAATTGCTAATAAAATAAAAGGCAGTACATTCAGCGAAATTAAACTTTGCATAAAATCGGATGAATCTATGTTATTAAATCCATAGGCAAGAGCGGCTAAAATAATTCCTAACAAGATCATCCCGTTCCAGTCGAATGGATTTTTACTTTCTACTTTATTAACAGGCAATATTTTTATACTCATTATTATTACAACAACAGCTATAGGAATATTTACCAGGAACAACCAATGCCATGAGAACATCAAAATAACGCCGGCTAAAACCGGTCCTATAATGAATGCAATCCCGAACACAGCACCAATTAAACCGAGAGCACTCCCTCTTTTGTCTTCCGGGAAAGTGTCTCCTATAACAGCACTTGCTACAGGGAATATTCCCCCGGCACCAAATCCTTGAATCCCGCGCCCGATCAGGAGAATAGTAAAATTAGGGGACAGTGCAACTATTAGTGAGCCGAATGCAAACATGAGCACATCGATGATATAGATTGTCCGACGGTTCATTATGTCTGACAATTTTGCCATGAAAGGTGTGCCCACCAGGTTGAACAAAACGTAAACCGCAAATATCCAGGCTACTGAACGCTCTCCTATTCCAAATTGAGATTGAATAGCGGGTAATGCAGGTCCGACGATTGCAATATCGAGTGCACCCATCAGAACACCGATAAACAGCACTAATAAAACTTTATTCCTTTTCTTTTTATCAATAGGATCCATTTAGAATTACTCCTCAACTCTTATAATTTTTATAAACTCTTTTATTCTAGGTTTAACAAATAAAAAAGACATCTTAATTCCAGGTCTCCGGTTTTATCAATATCTTATACCTTTATGCCCGAATACAGTTTCTACTTTTATTCTCTCTATTTAGCTCAATCATTTCCACAAATTCCATCAGCTTTTCAAACAGTAAAACAAACTCCGCTTGATCATTTTCTTCAAGGTTGTTTAATATTTCACGGTATACTTTATCCATAGAGTACATTTTTTTTTCGAGAAGCTTTTTCGCTTTTGGAGTCAGACTAATATTGGTTATCCTTTTATCATTCTCACCGGAGTTTTTTTTCAAATAACCTGACTGCTCAAGTCTGTCAACAATTCCGCTGGCAGTGCTTTGTGCTATTTTAAGATGATCTTTTAACTGGTTAACAGTCATCTTACCATGGTAATCCAGAACAGATAAGACCCTGTATTGCGCAATCGTAAAATCCCCGGTACGTGAAACTTCGATGGAGAGATTGTGAAAAAATCTCTGCAGCTTCGGGAAAATTATTTCCAGTTTGGCAATATTTATTTCAGGTCTTTTATTCATATAATTATCTATTTATATCGTAATCCGATATATCGGGATGCGATATATAGGTAAATCTTATTCTAAAATCAATTGATTTGGTGTGATTTTGTTTGAGATGAGATTTGTGTCAATTAGAAGATAGTCTAATGAGCAATTATTGATCTAGCTAATCTGCAGTTTCCGGAATAATCAATAAAAACCCGGCATCTTTCGAAACCGGGTTTATCAAATAGAAGTTATTAACCAACCTGGAACTCTGTCCGTGAGTCCAGCAATTGCTCGTTCAATATTATTTTAAAAGTATCATCTTTCTTATAGCATTATATTTACCGGCTGTTATTTTATAAAAATATATTCCGCTTGATAATTTTGATGCATTGAACAAGATTTCGTAGTAGCCTGCCGGCTGATAGCCGTTTACGAGCGTAGCTGCTTTCCTTCCCAACAAATCGTATACAGCAATCTGAACCAGTGCGGCAGACGGTATTTGATATTTTATTGTTGTGGAAGGATTGAACGGATTGGGATAGTTCTGATAGATCATAAAATTTCCCGGAATATTTTTAACGTTATTTCCAACTTTTGTAACCGTAGCCCCAAACTCATTCGAATAATCAGACTGAACCAGGCTGTTATATGCTTTCACCCTGTAAACATAGTAAGTTCCTACTGCCAGATTACTATCAAGATAGGAAGTCACATTTGCTGCAACCGAATCAATTGCAGAATAAGTACCGGTTTCATCTAGTTTTCTTTCAATTATAAATCCGGACTCGCTCGATGAAGTATCCTGCCAGGTTAGATCGATTTTATTTGCTTCGGTTGATGCGGCTTGCAGGTTATACGGCGGAATAAGTTTTGTTGCTCCTGCTGATTCGTTAGAATATGATGAATTCCCTGCAATGTTGTACGCGAATATTCTGTAATAATATCGTGTCCCGTCCAACAATCCGGTATCGGTAAAAGACGTTGAGTTTTCGGATAGTGAATCAATCAACATCCAGTTCCCGTTATTATTTATGCTTCTTTCAATTTTATATCCCGACTCATTATTAGCATTGTCAGCCCAGTTTAGATAAACTTTGGTGTAACCCGTAGAATCTATTTCCAAACCTGTTGGCGAAGCAGGCAGACTGACGGATGAAGCAAGTATACTTCCGTTCTTTGTTAATACCGCAGGTGAACCTTCATTAAGTAAGAATTGCTGAATTGTCAGTGAAGATTTTCTGCCTACCTGTGTTTTAGAAGATATATTAAATCTCAACTTTACAATAACCCCCTGGCTTCCAAAACTATTTGAACCTGCACCTGCTACAATAATTTGATTACCTTTATCATTTACCTGAAATGCCCATCCATCGGAGAACGTTCCCGTCGTGACAACTTTGTCAAATTTAACTATAGAGGAATCAAAAGAAATGCCGGTTTGCATGGAAGAAATTGAAAAAATAGAAAATAAATTCCCCACATAAATAGGAACATCAATTGTGTCTCCAACAGAAGCATTTGTATCGGGAATATTTACTCTAGTATCATAAAGCGTAATGTTTCCGCTCTTGCCGGATCCGCCGTACAGATCATTTGCAGTTACTTGAACAATTCCACCCTTCAGAGCGGTAAGCAACCCAGTATTGTCAATCTTTGCTAAATTTGTATCGCTGACTGTCCAGTTGTAAGGAGGAGTTCCGTTGCTTGCTTTAAATCGTAAGGTGTCTCCTGCAATTAGAGTCCCTGCAGAAGGTGCTATATTTAACGAAGCTAATCTTATAACGGAAAATTGACTGTTCTTTGAATTACCCAAAATGTTTTCGTTAAAGGTAATGTTTGAAAAAGACAACGCAGTAGAGCCTGTATTAAACTTCGTTATTTGAAATTGTATAATCAACAAAACTCCGGCTCCGGTTAATGAACCGCTTCCGGCGAAAGAAACATCCATCTTTCCCCCGCTTTGATCTTTGAATACGGGATCAGAAAAAGATTGCAGCAGGGTTCCGGTTTTTATTACCTGAACCGGGTTTAAAATATTTTGATTAAACGAAAGAGAAAATTGACCGGAAGAAATATTCAATCCGGTTAAGTCGGTAGTATAAACGGGGATATCCACCATCTGACCTTGATAAAAAGTAGTATCCCGTGTGCTCAATTTAAAAGCGCGTATTTCAACTACTCCGTTGGATGTATCGATAATATTATTGGCATCTTTTGCAACAACCCTGGTAAAGCCGTAATGTTCGGCGGTTAGTAAGCCACTGGTATTAATCGAAGCCGATGAAGGATTGGTAACCGACCAGGTGTATGGAGATTGTCCGCTACTTACATTAAATTGTAAAGTTTCTCCAACTGTCAATAAACCTTGATTTGGATTTACAGTTATAACGGGTTTTGCTTTTATAGTAAAATATCCGTTTTTCAATTTTATACGGGGAAAACCTTCATTAAAGTAGTTATTTACTGTATCTGTAAAAGCCAAGTACGAACTACCGCTGCTTTTTGCGTGCATTCTGATATATAACAGAATGCCTTTACCCGTCAGCGGAATACTAGCCGCAGCCGCAATAGTAATTTTACCTGGAACCGTATTGTTAAAGGAAAGGCTGCCCCAACCCTGGCTAATAGTTCCGGCAGTCATAACGGAATCGACTACCAGCAGATTACTGTTGAAAGTTAGCTGCAGGCTGTATGAAAGAACATTCTGCCCGTTAAATGAGCTATCAGCATAAATCGGGATCTCAACAACATCACCATAAACAAATGTAGTATCATGAACCGAAACACCTAATTGCGAAGCTCCGAATGCCGAACAGAATGGAAATAAAAACAATAGAAATATTTTTAATAATTTATTCATTTTCCACCCGTTTAATTTTAGAGCGGCGAAATAATCACCGCTCAAAATAGTTTAATTATTATTACCTGAGCAACATTAACTTTTTAACACCGACATATTTTTTAGCCATTATTCTATAGATATAAACGCCGCTGCTAACCTTTTGTCCTTCGCTGTTCGTTCCGTTCCAGGTTATTTTGTATGTTCCCGCATCCTGGGTTTGGTTAACAAGTGTTTTAACAACTCTTCCGTTTATATCATATATAACTAAACTAACCGGTGTATTGTCATCAGGTAATTGATAGGTTATCACCGTAGAAGGATTAAACGGGTTGGGATAATTTTGTAACAAGTCATACGAAACAGGCTTTCCGATGACTTCAATTGCTCCGGAATTAACGGATTCGGTAAAGTCATTTTCGTTTGCCATGAATTGTGTAACATCAATATTAGTATTTATTTTTCCTCGCAAATCTTTACCCGCGGTAAAGCTGAGTGTCAGAAGATTACCGTCGGCGCTAACCGGTTTAACTCCGGCAACAGCTATGTTCAACTCCCCTGTTTTACTGTTTATCGAATAATTTAAACTATAATTTGAAAACTGATCGGCTAATTTCACATTTTCAAATGACAGTACTTCCGGATCATATTTCAACTTAAGCTGAACGGCAGCAACACCGTTACTGTTTTTAATACTTACTGGCACGGACAGTTCCTTACCTCTTCCAACACTGCCGCCTGCAATGTTTAAACCAACCTGACTGATTTTCTGAAGTGATAAATAATTCTTGGTCTTATCATCCAGCTGCGTCGTTACCGAATTATTTAATTCAACAGGGAAGACAGATATCAGTCCTACTGAATATTGTAATATCAACGAAGCATCGTACGCGGTAATTCCGGCGTTGCCCGAAACATCGGCAACCTGCTGCTGAATTACATTTAACGAATCAGCACCGTGCGGGTTAACTACATACTTTAATATTAGTGAAGCATCAAATGCCTGAACAACACCGTTTAAGCTCACATCTCCGGTTATAGGATTAGAAGCACCGCTTCCCAGCCATGGTGTAAAATTAACTCCGTCCGAAACTGCTTGTCCCGTTCCCGACGGATTTGAAGAATGTGTCGGTCCGGAATTGTCTCCCCACCAATTCCATCTTGCATCGATTACGAAAGATTTATCAATATTATTTACACCTAAATTATTGTTTTGATATATATCGCAGTAATTGATTACCGGGTTAGATGCGCCGTTTGCATTTACTCCGTATTTATTATTCATGATTGTACAATGAGTAATAGTAGGACTCGCATTGTTGGCAGTAATTGCAGCTGCGCTACTCGACAAACCGACATATTTTATTATGCAATAATTCAGCTTACATAACGGATCCAGAGATTCATCTTCAAATTTTATTCCGTTCCAGCCGGCATAATAATTATAAGGTGTTGTAAGTGTACTGTCTGAATTGGAATCACCCCCGTAAAAATCATCTCTTATATCGGTGAAAACAATCTGACTGTCCGGTGTAGAACCGCCGTTTGCAATTAATCCTTTTCGAACATCAAGAGATGTACCGGGCCAAAATTTAAGAATTACACCGGGATCAATAGTTAATACAGCATTACTTGCAACGGTATAATTTGAAAACATGTAAGGTATATTTTTTATTCCGGCAAAATCATGTTTTGTTAGTGTAATATCCTGTACAAGAGTTTCACCGTCGAGCACACCTAATACTTTATATGTTTTCCCTGAAATTGTATTATCAACAGTAGAAACAGGATATGAAACCAACGACATTCTTAAGGGACCGTATGTGAGATCATTAAATGTACAACTATCTACTACTGGTTTTGAAACACCATTTAAATATATTCCCCAGTTATCGAGATCGAATGTGGTATTTCTTATTCTTGGCGAGGCTTGAGCTAAATTAATTCCTACATCAGTATATTTTATTATTGCATTATTAATATTGCTCAGACTGTCGTTGCTAACATCGGCAAAACTTATTCTGCTGCCTGACTGCATTGATGGTGAAGTCGAAGTCCCATCGTTGTTTGAATCCATTGGATTACCGTAATTATCATCTCTTACATCCGTGAATACCACATGATCTGATGAAGTTCCGTGAATAGATAAAGCTCCGTTAACATGCCAATTACCGTTCTTAAATACAATTCCTGCCGGTATGGTAATAACCGTTCCCGAATTAACCGAACAAGTACCGAATAAGTAATAGGTAATATTATTATAACCTGCAAAATTTCTTACCGGAACGGTTGCATTTGTAGAGTAGTTTTCGGCAATAATACCGAACGCCATTATCCCTATATTTAGTGCGATATTATTTGAAAAGCTTGGAGTAGCAAACATGCTCATTGAAATGGGTGTGTATCTGATGTTGTTCATCTGTGTATTTGATATGGATGGATTTGCACTGCCGAATATTCCAATAGCTGAAGTGTTGGATTGTTCAATTATACAACTATCAATTTTTAAATATGCATTATTAACTCTTACCATACCCCATGCATAATTATATGAACCATATCCATTACCACCATACCTTAATATACAATTTGTTAATGAATTTAAAGTATCCGAACTTGAAGCATTAAAGTCTATAATATTCCAATTTCCTTTATCCGGCGCGGAACCGTTGCCGTCATTATTTGTATCGCCTCCGTTCGAATCATCCTTAACGGATGTAAACACTATCTTTTCTGCCGGGGTACCTTTTGCAATTAATGCTCCGTTGACACTTATTGCATTGTAGTAATTAGTAAATTTTATAACTACACCCGGTTCGATAGTTAATACTGCATTTGAACTTATTGTTAAATTATCGATTATATATGCAATATTATTAATACCAGCAATATCTCTTTTGAATAATGTAGCGTTAGAGGAAAGTGTTCCTTCCAGAATTTTTATACCTCTGCTCCCGTTCGCTGCAAAAGTGATATTAGAGAAAGAAGGATTAGATTTTAATGACATTGCTATCGGGTCTAATCTGCAATTTTGTAACACAACATTAGTAACAATCGGCATAGAACTGCCTTCACATCTAATACCAAAATTGTGGCTGTCCGAAATAGTAGAATTGGAAATAGTCGAACCTGCATCAGTATAAGTAACTCCGCCCCAACTGCTGTTGCCGCCAAATTTAATGAGGCAGCTGTCAAGTAATGAAAATGAATCGTCGCTGGTGGATAAAAATCGAATTGTACTCCAATTGCCACTCGCCGGTGAAGATGCATTTCCGTCTCCGTTTGTATCCCCCGGATTTCCGAAGTTATCATCTTTCAGAGAGGTAAAAACAATTTGCCCCTCGTTAATTGTTCCTTTGGCTTTAAATCCGCCTTCAACATAAATACCGGGTCCACCGGATTTTACTACAACACCTGGATCAATAGTAACGTCAGTTCCTGAATTAATCCACAAATCGCTTAAAAGCACATAAGTAATATTATCGTAACCGGCAACATTTCTCACTTTTACTGTTCCACTGGAAGGCAGATGTTCACCTATAATTCCCAATGCGTTAATGCTTGCATTTGTAAAGGAGTTTCCTGAGAATACCGGATCTGCAGATATTGAAAGTGCAATAGGGGTTGATGAAGTATTAAAAATTGAGTCTTTTACTATCTTAGGTTTAGAAGTAGAAAAAGCAAAAATTCCATAAGTAGCTTCTTTAATCTTGCTATTTGAAATTGTCGGACTGGAATTTATAGTGGTCACTCCGCCGCCACCTAAATATATTCCGTTATAATAATAAGAGTTTCCCGGCAAAGAACCGTACTGAATTATGCAATAATCAAGTTTAGAAGCCGAATCGCTGCCTGATTCGAAAGTTATTCCGCCCCAATTACCTTTAGCCGGTACGGACTGTGTCCCATCCTTGTTTGTATCTCCCGGATTTCCGAAATTATCGTCTTTCGATGACGTAAAGACAATTGAACTATCTGCTGTTCCAACAGCTAATAATTTACCTTGAATAATAAATCTATGAGAATAATTATATCCTTTTATCACTACGCCTTTATTAATCGTCAGCGTTATCCCTGAAGGAACCGTTACACTGTTCAACAGAAGATATGTTACATTAGGAATATTAGTTACCGATCTAATCGGCAATACCGCATCGCCGAGCAGTGTACCGCCTAATAAACCGATAGCATCGTATTGATTATCAGAAAAGGAAAATGAATTATTTTTGAAAATAGGATTTGCTTCGAAGGAAAGTGCAATTGGAACCATATCACTAGATCCGATATCATTGTTCGAAAAAACCGGGTTCGACAAACCTTGTATCATCGCGCCGTAATAATTATTAGCCATTGTGCAGCTATCGATAGTAGGGTTGGCATTATTTATTGTTACAGCACCTGTATTACCGGCTCCCGCAAAAGTAACATCGCATCGCTTCATAATACATGAGCCGTCTAAACTAGCATCATTAAACACAACCCCGTACCAATCCCTGGATTTAGGAGCACTGGAAGCGCCGTCGCCGTTTGTGTCTCCGAACAAATTATCATTTTTATAAGATGTAAAGTATATCTTCTCCCCTGCACCTGCTTTAGCAATTAATGCGCCGTTCACAAATAAGTGACCCGAGCTGAATTTTATAACATTCGAAGAAGCAATCGTTAAAGTATCATTTGCGTTTACTGTAAAATCGTGAGGGAATGTGAACGGTGTTGAAATAGTATCTAATATCATTGTAGAGCAGTTATACATATTCATATAAATTCCGTCGTGCGTATTACCAGTAAAATCGTTTATCCCGTTGAAGACTAACGAGGCAGTTCCGTTGTATTGGATGGGCCAACTGCATGACTGTATACTTGAATTTGAGATGGAAACGTCCGCTCCTGCGTTAAATATCACACCGACGCCGGTACTATTGGATACATTTACGTTTTCAACCGAAAGTATACCAGAATTTACCGCAACAACATTATGACTAGAGTGAGATAATAATGAACCGTTTAACGTCATAGTTCCTCTATATAAGTATAACATTGTAGAATTGGAAGAACCTCCATACTTAAGTTGGCAATTTACAAATTGAGCTGTTCCCGAATTATTGTAATTCCCAATTTGAATATTTCCCCAATCACCTTTTTTAGGAATTCCGCCGCTGGTATCTGCCGATGAAGTAAATGTAGCATAGCTTGCGACCAAATTTCCATTTATATATAAATTAGTGTTAGGCATGAATCTTATTACTACCGAGGAATCAATATTAAGGGTTGCAGGCGAATTTACAGTCACATTCCCTGTAATGATGTACGGGCTATGAGCTGCCGTGAGAGTTGAATCGCTGCTAATAATTCCGGATATATTCGTTTGTGCGTTTATCGCAGTGATCAACAAAAAGGTTATGAGAAAAGTAAAAAGTTGGCGCATATAGAACTCCTATGATAATTATTTACCTGCATTCCTTTTTACGGAAATGCTACTAATTATTTTTCATGAATTTGTTGAAAATTTTCTAGTCAAAAAATTGCCGCATCTACAAGAACTAATTTGAATCAAGGCCATTGGTGTTATTAACAACTAAGGTTTAAGCTTTTGAGTCCCTATTAAAATATCAACAAAATGGAAACGTGGGGATGTCCCCATTTTTAGGATAATTCATTATGCCCCTTATATTGTTAAATAAGCATTTTGAAACATCGAATAGTAACGGTAAATTTTACTTAATGTACATTTAAATGTCAATACCCTAATTGAATGATATTACCGGAGTGAAATTTTAAGAACTAGTAAATATTAACGGGTTCATTCTTAATAATCAAAAATAATTTATGGGGCACTGATTTTGAGAAACTTTTATAACACACCTTTGTAAAGGCGAATTATTTATTTTTCAAATTCCGAGTCGATTTCAAATCATTTGTTTAATTTTTACGATAAAATCAAGAGTATTAAAGTCATTATTAACAATATCTGTTCAAAATAAAGTGATATACTCTAATTCCAGAGCTGGCCAAACAAGGAGGATATGTTTTTCTTAACTGTATCAAACACAGTCCTTCTAACAGAATCTGATTGTTTATAATTCGAACTTTGAGATCTTGGATTAGATTGTCTTACAAACAATCTGCAATTTAAAAATCTGCGTAAATCAGTCGTATCAATGTCATTCGTGTTCCGTTTTCTGGGAAAAATTACTTTTTGGACAGCAGTGGTTACTACGCAACATTTTACTGTTTGCCTTGACTTTAAGCCAAATAATTTTACCATTACAGTTGTATTAAGACGATATTAGGGGACAATGACAAACCATAAACACAACATATTTTTTATTTTATTTTTCTTATTTTTTTGGGGAATAACAAGTTGTGGTATTGCACAACCAAACGTACTAGATACATGTTTACGGATTCATTCGGTTACAAAGTCAATTTCAAATAAAAACTTCCCGGTTGAGCAAAATCCGGTAATAATAAAAAAACAAAAATTTTTAATAATAAAAGTTCAGAAAAATTTATTTGATCTTGCAGAGAAATTCATTTTAGTTAAGAATCGAGACTTTTTTTCTACAAAAAGTGATAATTACTCAGATTCGTATTCTTTCCGGAGATATACCAATTTAAACGATAGAGCTCCCCCAAAATTCCATTCTTAATATCATTTCACAGTTTAAACCAATTTTCCGCATAATTCCGGCAGTAGTATTCAATCAAATCAATAATTGCGGGAAAGAATGTTTTATTTTTTAACAACAAGAATGGGGACCAAAATGGAAAAATCAAAAATTGAAAGTAAACAAGATAAAGAAACGGGCAATTATCCGTGGCAGGCTGTTATGATGGTAGGTTCACTTGCATTAGGTGCAATTTTTATGATTCTAAAAGCTTTAGAAGTTATCTAGATACAATTAATGCCGACAGCTAAAAAACATATGGGGGATAATTATGGAATTAAAAATTGAAGGTATCATTTTTTGGGCAGTTGCCTGGATATCTGTTTTTTCACTGCTTATTTATTGCTATCGCAGGGTACTAAAATCATCAAAACGAAGGGAGCAAGAAACTTCTTAGAAGCCATTATTTTTTTTAAAGATGAAAATTGATGGTTGATAAGTAAGTTGTTGAAAATAGTTTTAAAGGAGAAAGACCGAGAATCATTAATCCGTAAAATTAGGACTAAATATCCGAATAGCAAATCTCTGATATTCAGAGATTGAAATGGATCATATTTGCAAATATCCGGCAAAATATTTGCCGGAGTTTTTTACAATAAACGAATATAATCCCGGTTTTTATCCTTAAGTATTATGCCAGTTACTAAATGATATAAGGCAAATAATTCCAAAGAGAAAGGGATATACCCTATATATCCTAAAACCGGCATCTCAAAAACATGCATAAAATTTACAAGTGGTAAATGATAAATCCATTTAGGATATGAATAGTAATTCCACATTTCCCAGAAAAAACCGCACATCAAACAACCTAAGGCTAAGGCTATTATGGGTCTCCAATCTTTATTTACAGTATAATCCAATAACGTTTTATTTTTAAAAAGAATATTTACGGGCTCAATCAAAAAATAGATAGAAATCCAGATTAAGTAGAAGAAGTGATCAGGGAACGCAATTATAAGAGTTAACGTGATGATGCCCGCTATAAAGAGTTTAATAATATTTGAATTTGAAGGTTTAATTTGAACCCCGCTTTTCATGTTCTTTATCCACTTGAATGTACCGGCGAACTCGGCAGTACCGAATACCGCAGGCATTACCGTTGAAAAACTTAAGGTAGCAAGCAGGAAATATTGCAAATTTGTGAAGTACTGTCTTCCGTCATAAATCCAATTGTTTGTAATTTGATTGAATGCTTCAAATAACCACCAAGCAGGAGCGGAGATTAAAAACAATCCAATATACTTTTTAAAATTTCGAGTAAGCAAAGAAGTAGCTTTCTTATAGTAGACTATTCCGTCAATGGTAAGAGCATAACCCAACCATAAACCGAAAAATCCCCATTGAGTCCGTAATCCGCTTAACGACCAATTTAAGATCCAAAATACGACGACTAAAAACAATCCTATACAACCATGTAAAGGAAATATTTTTAACTTTCCTTTTTCAGACATTTACACTCATTCCTGTTTATGATTTAAAATCATCGACATAGTTTCTGCATCAATGTTACCGCCGCTAATTATTACTCCTACTCTGCCGGAGGGAAGGATTTTCTTGCTCAATAATGCGGCAATTCCAAGTGCGCCGGAAGGTTCAACCACAAGTTTCATACGATAAAAAAGGAATTGAACAGCTTCAATAATCGATTGTTCCGTCACGGTTACAAAATCATCAACGTACTTTAACACCAATGGGAAAGTTATTTTACCCAATGAAGGTGTTCTGGTTCCGTCAGCTATTGTCGGAGGATTTTTAACGGTGTGAAGTGTTTTAGTATAAAATGATTTAGCCGCATCATCAGCAACTTCGGGTTCCACCCCGATCACTTTACAAGCAGAATCCATCCCTTTAGCAGCAATAGCCGAACCACTCAGTAAACCTCCGCCGCCGCAAGGGACCAACAACATATCTAACGTTTTAAGTTCAGCAAATAATTCTAATGCCGCGGTGCCCTGTCCTATAACAATATTTAGATGATCATAAGGAGGAATTAAAGTAAAACCTTTTTCTTTAATAATTTCTCCCGTAACTTTTTCCCGAATTTCCTTTTCGGGGTTATATTCGATAATATTTGCTCCGTATTCTTTGGTTGCACTTCGTTTTATTTTTGGGGCGTTTTTCGGCATCACAACGGTTGCATTAATACCGAGTATCTTACAAACAAGTGCTACAGCCTGAGCGTGGTTACCGGATGAGTAAGTAATAACCCCTCTGTTTTTTTCTTGATCGGATAATTGTGAAATTGCGTTAAAAGCCCCCCTAAATTTGAAAGCCCCCACTCGCTGATAATTTTCACACTTTAAAAATACATGTGCTCCTATTATACTTTCAAGAGTTCTGGACATCATGATCGGCGTTAAATTTGCATGTGTCCTTAATCTTTCTTCAGCTATCTTTATTTTAGAATACATTGAGTCCTTACAATTTATTTTAAAGTTATCTATTTCTCCTACGCGGCTAATAGTTAAATATGTCCATAGTAAACTTCAGTGTCATATCCGATTGTTACTTGATTATCAGAATTATATTTTTCAAAAATATTTTGCAATTCCTTCATCATAAATTCATATTTGGAATTACCAGGCAACGGCGCATAAGAACTGGATAATAATCTACCCTTTAGCCCATCAAAATTAAATTTTTGATAATTATTAAAACGCCTCACCCCGTAATCCGAAAAGAATTCTTTCAATATTTCATCGTCAATATTTTTATGATTTACTTTGCTATAATCATCTGCACAACTAATCAATAAATCTTCATATGCGTTTAAGAATCCGCCGGAGTTTGTTTTTCTTGAATTCCAGATCAAGATGACAATACCGTTTGGTTTCAATATCCTTAAAAACTCATTTTTAGCTTTTTGCAAATTGAACCAATGGAACGCTTGCCCGGCGGTAACGAAATTAATAGTCGATGATTCTAACCCTGTGTTTTCCGCAGAACCGTCAACACTTATAAAAGATGGATAGTCTTTTAGTATATTTTCGGCTGCTCCTCTCATGGAGCGGTTAGGCTCTACTCCTAATACTTTATTCCCATTATCTAAGAATAATTTGGATAATATTCCGGTACCCGAACCAATGTCTGCAATAATATGATTGGAATTTAAATTAAATTTTTCTCTAAGATACTCTACTACGGCTAACGGATAATCCGGACGATATTTAATATAATTTTCTACCCTCCCGGAAAATCTTTCCTTCGGATCTTGTTCAAAACTTGAATTCATACTTCATATTTAAACTTTAAATTTTATTACATAACCGAGATTCATTTTCAAAATTACTCCACATAACGGTCTATCCGGAATTAATAAGAATCGAAGTACTTCTAACTTTATGCGAGTACTTAATAGTCATCTTGTTTTCAAACAATCAAACAGTCAGTCAATTGAATAATTCCAATTCAATTTTGTATGGAATATTGGTATAATAAGAATACTTTAAGAAAATATTCCAATAAGCTTCAGCCTCAAACTAATTTTACTTCTACGCTTTTTATCTTATCCTGCATCGTTTGACTTCGATCGGTTCTGGTACCTAATCTAATTGTTGTAGTTATTCTCGGTGCACCCAACTCGTGGACCTTTTCATGACATTTTTTTATTGCACTAAAAACTGTATCCCATTCGCCTTCAATATTAGTACCGTAGGCATGAAGCATAGTATTTAGACCTGCTTCCTTTAATATTTTTTCACACTCGGCAATATATTTTGACACCGAAACTCCAACACCTAACGGGACTACACATAAATCAACTATTACATTCATACTCTTGTCCTTCCTTCTGCACAAATAAATAAGAGAATTTACATTAGCAATTTAACAATAAAAATTACTTTTAAATTAACCGGATCATTGGGAATGTTTGACTCTGCCTTATTAGTTATTTGTTACTTATTTTTTCCAGCAATTTGTAATTGCTGAAGAGTCCGCACTTGCCCCGGCATGAGCCAGATCATACATCTCCTCAATTGTCCTCAGCATATTATAGTGATTCACTTTTTGTTCATACTCACCGTGCTTAACCATTTCGCCTACAAACAAAGTTGGAATTTTATTAACCGAAGTACCTTTATCTTCATCAAAAGTAATTATTAGCAAACTGTTATGTTTTTTTGCCCATCGTACGTAATCATCAAGATGCTGTTTCACCCATTTATCACCTCTTTTGATTGTAGCCGGATTAAACCCGTTATGCATATCGTTGTCCTGGTTCGGAATAACAAATGAAACAACCGGAAGATTTTTATAATTTTTAGGAAACTTCGTGAGAGGTAAATTTGTACTCTCAGGTAAACCGTTTTTCTTGCTGTTCATCCAATTTATCCAGGGGTTATGTTTTCTAGCGTATAACCCCGAAAAAGCTTTTTCGTAACTTGAACTAGGAAGATCTTCCGAATAACCTGCAAAAGAATATTTTTTATTTAATAATTCCCTGCCCAGGTTCGGAGCTGTAAAATGTAAATTTTTGGGTCTGCTGTCATCAGTTATTCCCTGTGTTGAACCGGAGAAAAGCGCAATATAATTAGGCTGACTTGGATGAGTTACTGCAAAGGAATTTGTAAATACTGCACAGTCTTTATCATTTGCAAGAGAATTAATATACGGTGCGGCGGAAGAACCGATTATTTGATTATAAGAATGGTTTTCCAAAATTACTATTACTACATGAGATGGTTTCGGAACTTGTGAAAAAGATACCGACTGGATACTCCCCAATAATAAAGCGGATATAAAAAGTTTATATATGAATTTCATCTTAATCTTACCTCTCCTAAAAATAATTTCAATAAATTATTATTATAATATATAATACTGGATATAATTTATTTTGACGAAGGAAACATTTCAGATTCAACCTTGTTAGGGAAATATGCACGGTGAGTTCTTCTCAATGCAAAACTCTATATTTTAATTTAGCAGTTTTAAGACAAGAACAGAATTAAATAATAAGAAAATTAAAAGTGCACAAATAATGGAATAACTATTTAAGATATTGTTTTCTGATCGATAGAAGCCCCTTCGTCTCACCGATAATTGTTAACCTGTCGTCTGCCTGTAAAATTGTATTTCCGTTCGGGACTATAACATCGTCTCCTCTGCGCAAAATGGCTACGAGGCATCCTCCGGGGAGCCGGATATCCTTAAGAGCAAAACCAATCATCGCCGCAGTCGAAATATCTTTTTCAATTATTAATGAGAGAAATTGTTCATCATGAAGTAAGGTTTCCTTAAGTTCCTGTTCATCCCGGGCACTTTGCCAGTCTTCGGCAAATCCATCGTCATCGACCCGGCCGGCAATTTGAGCAAGTATTCTCAAATGCTGTGTTGAACTGATTTCAGGACTGACTAAAAAGAAGATTGCATGTACATCAAATTCTTCATCAACATGATTGGTAAGCGGACCGTTTACCGTAATATGAACGCCGGCATTTGACCTAACCAGCACCATTTCCGGCTGCAAAAGTCCGGCAATTCTTAAATGTGGTAACGCGATTCCATGGGTTACCGGTGTCATTCCTATTCTTGTTCCCTCCATGAATTGCTTCTTTATTTCCTTTGCCGTAAAGGGGACTGAATCGGCAAGCCACAAAGAGGCCTTTTCAGCAACATCTTCAAATTCGCATTTTTCTTTTAAATCGATGACTAGACTTCTGGCGACAATCTCATCAAACGGATCTTCTTTTCTTAAACCCTTCTCCTTCAATATTCCACGCAGTTCACTATCCAGAGCATGATAACGAAATTGCCCAAGGCGTTCGAATACGTGATAGATGGCTCCCGATCTTTTTATTTTATCGCGAGCAAAATATAAATACCATGCAATCCCTATGATTATTAACCCGCTTGAAAAAGATATCGATAGCCAACCCATTTTAAATATTAAAAAGAAAGCCGATACAATACCAATAATCTGCATCCATGGATAAAAAGGGGAATGATAACCCGGATCGTAAGAACCAATATGACTTTCACGCATCACTATAACACCGAGGCTGACAAATGCAAACATTAATAACTGGAAAGCGCTTGCAAGCTTTGCAATTTTTAACGGATCAAAAGCAACTATAAAAATTATTATAACTGCAACCGTCACCATTACAGAAATAAACGGTATCCCCTTTTTGCTTAGTTTTTGAAAAAAGTGAGGCATTATAAAATCACGACTCATTGCAAACGGATACCGGGAGGCACTCATAGTTCCTGCATTAGCAACAGAAATAAATGCTAATAATGCTGCTATGCTAACTAAGACGACACCGGAACCGCCAAGCAAATTTTTAGCGGCGGAAGCCACAGGCGTTAAATCCCCTCTCAGTTGGTCCATGGGAACTATCCCAACCATTATTATTGTCCCTAATGTGTAAATAATAAATGCGGTTCCCAACGACAAAAAAAGCCCGATTGGAAGATTTCTTTCCGGATCTTTAACCTCTTCGGAAAGACTGGCTATTTTAGTAACTCCAACGTAGCTAATATAAACAAGTCCCGTAGTGGAAAAGATTGCTGAAAACCCGGAATCAAAAAAACCGCGGAAATGGGATACATTAATTTGCGTGAATCCATCACCTAAAAAGGCTACCAAAATTAATAGAAGAATCACTACAAGAAAGACTTGAAACTTACCCGTCCCTTTAACAGAAAATAAATTTAAAATACCGAGTGCAAGTGCTATTGAAATTGCAACAGGAACAATTGAAATATTGGCAACAAAAAGAGAGATATATGCTCCCATACCTATTAATGCAAAGGCAACCTTTAGAATTAATGCCAGCCAAGTTCCGATTCCGCCGATTGTCCCCATTGCGGGACCTAATGTTCTATCAAGGAAATAATACACGCCGCCCGCTCTGGGCATTGCAGTAGCAAGTTCAATAACACTGAACATAGCAGGGACAAGAGGAACTGCTGCAAGGATATAGGCAAGAATCAGCGCCGGTCCTGCCGAAATAGCAGCTAGACCGGGCAATAAGAAAAACCCCGCACTTAATGTTGTACCGGTTGCTATTGCGTATACATCAATTAAATTTAATTCTTTTTTCAGTTTCCTGGTTTTCCTTTTTTCAAACATAGAGTGCATTTTTCCATTAATGATTGAATACTATAAAAAGGATCTGCTCAATAATACTTCTTTAATTGATCAAATAGATTAATAATAATACCAAATTGTCCGGTAGTCTTTTATATCCTCTCCCCTGACAGCCAACTCTTCAAGATAATCATAAATCGGTACATCAACATAATTATAAGGAGGGATAGCAGCAATATTTTTTTCCCATGGGTGAAATTCATATACGCGTGAACCGTCGGCTAATACCATAACAAGTCTGTGATCTTGCCAGGAACGCAGATGATTTTTACCTAACCGCGGTACATTGAATACAGGCTCGTCTGTTCTGTCAAGCCCGGGAAGTAAACGCGCTTCTTCTTTTCTCTCTTGTAAAATTCGGGCAATCGGAACCATGTACCTGCTGGTCTCCTCTTTTCCTTTCATATTAAAAGTATAATAAGGATCTACTCCAATAGAGCGTAAATCCCGGCGAAGTTTGGCACTTTCGAACCTTCTCGAATTTTCTATTGTAAAAACTTCCTGGTTGTACACGCTTATCCCAATTTTTCTGATGTTTTGAACCGCCTCCATCGCCTGGGGAGTTATTTCATAAGAATGTTCGAAATGAGTAACAATTGCAATTTCTCTTTTAGACGGCTCATGAAAATGGGACAAGATATCGAGCAATTCTTTGTCCCATCTCATTGGAAGTACAACCGGTGTCCGCGTTCCGAGTCTTATTCTGTATATTTGTTTTTTTGAAGCAAGCACTTCCAGTATTCTCTCCAATTGTGAATTTTTCATTATCAAAGGATCACCGCCTGTTATCAATACATCACCGACAGTTTTGTGTTTATCGAACCAGGCTAAAGCTTTATCGACTGACTCTCTGGATGCCATTGCTTTCGGATCTAGGACACTTTCAATTTCCCAGTTACGCTGGCAGTAAACACAAATTTGAGCACACGTGTTGAAAGGCTTTATTATTGCTATTCCGGGATAACGGCGGGTAATTAAATCAACCGGAGATGTATCAATTTCTCCCATAAAATCAAATTTTAAATTACGCTCTTCCATATGTGCAACCATCTTATCTACGTAATCTATCGGTGGAATTACCTGTGCACGAATTGCATGGTCATATCCCACGGAGGTTTTAGGATCCATTAAGCTGAGGTAATACGGCGTAATCCCGAAAGGTATTCTGTTATTAATTGCTTTATTGATAGCTTCCTTTTGTTCGGGGTTTAATTGTATTAATTCAAGGAGTGGAACTGAATCTCTTATAACATTTCTTAAATGCCACCGGTAATCATTCCAATCCTCTTCTTCGGCTTTAAAATAATGAAGTATCCTGTTTTTGTTTTGTTCGCGCCAGGAAATAACCTCTTCGTCCATCCCGGAAGGATATTTCTTAAAATATTTTTGGATGGTAGAACCAAGATTATCAAGTATTTCCATTCTATCCAATGCAGCTTCACGTCCTTTTTTCCTTAAGAAATCGGGGATACCTTTTTTTACTGCATAATCTTCGCGATAGATATTTGATTTACCAATTACGCCTTTAAAAAGATTAATGAATTCAATTAAAAAGCCAGGTGAAATAGGCTGAGTAATCTTATCTTTGTTTTCTGTTGCCAATTTCCATAAAACATCGAGTGCAGAAAATTTTGTTCGTAGTTCGTTTATTGGTCCTATTATGCTTTTAAATACTCTCACACATTCCCTTACGGTAGCTTTTTCGAGGATATGAAGATCATTATCCAAATTGAATACTGCTCTTTCAGCTTTTTCAAGGTATGTATAAAGAGAATCGCGCGCTGCTTCAAGCGTCTGGGAATTTATTAGGATATTATATATATCGGAATTGGAGGCCCAGAGCTTTTTTAAATATGCTTCAGTATCAATTTTAAACCTGGATGTAAATTGAAAGAATTCATCGGTAAAAACATCTTCAATCAAAGTAGTGCTTATTCTTTCATTTTTGCCTGAATTTACCTTCTTTTTTAGGGAGGATGATTTTTTATTTACTGGGTTATCTGCTGCTGAGTTCATATTGTTCCCCTTTTTTTATTAACAAATAATCCGGATTGTTATACAAAAATCTATTTATATTCTATATTTCAGTCTTTACAACCATTCCTCCTCTTTCCTTACGAAGCATTCTTGTAAACAGTGAAATATTTGAATCGAATAAAAATTTCAACCAAAGCCTAAACCATGATGTATGATATATGAGATTGTCATAATATTCGGGAGCACTTTTTTTCAACTGGGGAAGCCTGTTCCACGGAATGGAAGGGAAATCATGATGCTCATTGTGATAGCCTACATTTAATGCAGGAATATTCAACGGGCCGTAATAGCTGTAAGTTTCCTGCGGCGGATAAATTACGTAATGTTCCTGTATCCAACGGGCGCCGAGAGGATGGAATCCGATTGAGAAGAAAAATGAGAATACAAGGTAAAGCAGAGCCAACGGTCCGAACAATACTACTAAAAGTATATCAAAACCAAAAACAACCACCATGTTTACGAGCGTCCATTTATTCGCAAATTTAATCTCTCGTAATCTAGGAGGTCGAAGAGCTTGAAATAAAGGGAAAAACAATTCCCAAAAAGCTTTTCCGAAAAAATTGCTTCCGATCAATTTGGCTTCCCACTTGCTGGGTATGTCTGCATCAAGGTCGTAATGCCCCTGGAATGAGTGGTGTTTCAAATGATAACTTCTGAATGAAATTGAACTGGGGATAACATTAGGCAAATCGGCAATAATCCCAGCTAAATAATTTGCAATTTTGTTTTTAAATATCAGGTTATGTGCCGCTTCATGAATTAATACGAACAGGCAGTGATTGGCAAATGCACCAATAAAATAGGCAATTATTAAGCTCAACCACCATGAGTATTGGGTTAAAAAAACAGCTATACCTATCTGAAGAAATACAACACCAATAATCAATATAAAACTGTAAGGATTACGACCAATTAATGCTCTGACTTCGGGATGATCTTTCAGTATTGCCTTGGTACGTGCCTTATGCGGTTCAATCGATTCTGAGTAAAGGAAATCTCTACTTTTCTGTGTCATTTCAACCTTCTCCCTATCGAAATGATTAATCTAAAATTTAACGTACTAACAATAATTAATTAAATCAATCTACTTATTGCACAGAATCAAAACTTTCTTTATTTATCAGGATATTATGTGCTGTTAAATCTTTAATTAACAAATCGTAACAATTATTATATGCACCTATGAACTCAGGCGGTGAAATTCCCTTTATCAAATAATTTTCCGATAAAACCAATCTTACTGCTGAAGCACATGTAAAACCCGTTGTACGAGCCATAGAGGATATATGAGTTTTCTCATCAAATCTGTCGAATAAAGTATACACATATTTCTTATGTTTATTATTTTTCTCTCCCTCAATTATTATTCTCATCGCTGTAAATTCAGGCTCATCCTCTTCGAGTTTCCATTTGTCCAACAGCAGTTTTGACGTAAGCTCAATAGGTTTTATCTCCATCCCATTTATCTCTACCGTTTCCCGGCTAAAAAATCCGGAATCTTTTAAGATTTTAATATATTCTATGTGACCCGGATACCGGAGTGTTTTTTCCTTCATATTCGGAATTTTTAAGGTATTTAAAAGTGACCTTAAACCATCCGTGTTAAATGCTTCCAAAGTGCCTACAGGATGAATGTCAACTAGCTCTGCATCGGAGAGAGCAGGCTTTGTAACGATTTTCATGTTTTCCATCAGTCTGGCAGGACGCGTATATTCTTCAATTACATCCACAGGAGAAAAGGGAGTCTTATATTCAAACGGCAAGGTTCTTTTAAATGGTAACCCTCCGACTAATATTTCTGCCGAATCGATTTTCATCATTTTATTATGATAACCCATAATAATATTGCTTAACCCGGGTGCTACTCCGCAATCAACAACTGCGGTAACATTATTCTTTTTTGCAAGTTCATCCAGTTGAAAAGGATCTTCATCAAAAAAAGAAATATCGACAACATCTTTCCCGCTTTCTATTACTGTTTTTAATGTTTTAAAACCCATAAAGCCTGGTACGGCTCCAATTACCAGATCGAAATCTTTCACTAAATCTTTAATAGATTCTTCGGATGATAAATCTACCTTGAAAGTTTTGACCTGATAATTTTTTGATAATTTATCGAGCTGGTTTTGATTTAAATCTGCTACACTAACTTCATATTGATTACTTAGATCAATCGCGATTGCACTACCGACCATGCCGGCGCCTAGTACTATTATTTTCTTCATATTAATTCCTGTTTATATTTTAGCTAATGTATTTATAATTTTCCAATGACAACAAAGAAAGAAATTCATTTATTCGTTAAAATAAAGATAAGATTATTTTTATTACCAAGCCCACCATGTTAACAATGCAGGCACGCTAAAAAAATCGGAGGTGATTACAAATTGGTTATATGATTTGAAGAAATTTTTATTGATAATACAAGTAATTCAACCCGCAGCTATACTTCTCGTCTAATATTAACTGAATATTAAATTATTAAGTAATGAATGCAAAATCACATATATTATTTTTTTATTAAAGTGCTATCCCCTAATTTTCATATGTTAATTTTTAACAATTGTATAAAAATAAATATAGTAAATACTTTACGATGGTTTTTAGTTTTACTAGTTGTGAAAGAGTATTTAATTCTTGGATAGGAAAGTTATTTGCATAATATACTTTTTACCATTCTGATATATTTCGGTTCTCTAGCGGCAGGCTTTTTAGGTTCACTTACCGGTTTAGGGGGCGGAGTCATTATCGTACCGATGCTTACACTGTTGTTCGGTGTTGATATTCATTATGCTGCAGGGGCTTCACTGATTTCGGTGATTGCAACATCTTCGGGGGCAGCGTCTGCTTATGTTAAAGAAGGATATTCCAATATACGTATAGGAATGTTTCTTGAAATTGCTACAACTCTGGGGGCAATTGCCGGAGCTTATCTTGCAGGTATAGCACCTGCTAATATAATTGCCATAATATTCGGATTGGTTCTGCTCTATTCGGCTTCCCAATCTTTTTTATCGAGGAAAGAAGAAAATTTAATTGTTGCCGATGATAAAATAGCAACAAAATTAAAGTTAACCGGAAGTTATCCCGATAACGGCGTATGGAAGAATTATTCAATGAAAAGGGTTCCTCAAGGTTTCGGCATATGTTCATTAGCCGGAATATTATCGGGTTTGCTTGGTATCGGCGGAGGTGCAGTTAAGGTTATAGCAATGGACAAGGTTATGAAAATTCCTTTCAAAGTTTCGGCTACTACAAGCAATTTTATGATAGGCGTAACAGCTGCTGCTAGTGCTGGAATCTATTTAAAGAACGGGTTTATAGATCCTTCGTTAGTAATGCCTGTGATGCTCGGTGTTTTATCGGGCGCATTTGCAGGCGCAAAAATCATGGGTCGAACTTCATCCAAATGGTTAAAAGTTTTGTTTAGTATCTTAATTCTATTTCTTGCATTCGAAATGCTCAGGAGTGCAATTACAGGCGCCATATGAAAAAAGAATTATTACATGAAGAAGATAGAAAGATAGAAATTATTCTGGGTAACTTGCTGAGAACAGGTGTTATTATTGCCGCAATAATTGTGATTGCCGGAGGAATAATTTATTTAATCAGGCATGGTTTTGAGCTGCCTCATTATACTGTTTTCAAAGGTGAACCGGGAAATATTAAAGATGTAATCAGTGTTATTAAGGGTGCGCTAGCACTAGAAAGCATATCCATTATTCAGCTCGGTATTCTGGTCTTAATTGCAACACCTGTTTTGCGTGTAGTTTTTTCTGTTGTTGCCTTTATTTATGAAAAAGACTTAATGTATGTTATCTTTACATTAATTGTATTAGCGGTATTAATTTTCAGTCTTTGGGGATAATTAAAAACTTTATTTTAAAACATTTTAATTTTCCAAAAATTTATTTACTGCCGCATTTACTTTATCCATTTCACAACCCGGACCCAGATGACCGCAATCGTTATCCAGTTTTATGGTTTCCGCATTTATTAACTTTCCGAATTCAATAGCAGGCAGCGGGTTAACCATGTGATCATGCAGCGATACTATGTTAAGCAGTTTTGCTTTTACACGTGAAGCCGTTTTTTTCATATCATTTCCGAAAGGAGACGATACATTTTGATTTATCATCGCATTAAGCTGGCTCATCCAATTGTAAGCATTAAATATTCGGGAAAAACTTTTTGTCATATTTTTCATGAATATTGGAAATTCTTCAGGTGTAGTATGCTCCACTCTGTATTGCGGAGTAAAAAGATTTAATTCTTGAAAAGCGGCTACGGTTTTCATAATCATTTCGTCCGGAGCATCACATTTTACCCCTTCTTCTATAGCATATTTTTCTGCAGTCCATAATAGAAGATCATTCGAAGTTAACTTGGGCGACCCGACCCATGAAACCGCTTTATCCATAAAGCCTGGATAAGATACTATCCATTGAAAAATCTGCATTCCCCCCATCGAACCGCCCATTACTGCAAACAAATGATTTAATTTTAGTGCTTTTGTAACAAGCAAGTACTGCGTGTTAACCATGTCTCTGATATTAAAATGAGGGAAAGCCCCGTTCGCTTGCTCATCACTATTCGAGGGTGATGATGATACACCGTCTCCTAATGCATCCACTGAGATTATGAAATATTTTGTACTATCCGCTATTTTCCCGGGACCTATCAAACTTATCAAACCTTTCGTTGTACCTCCAAACCATGTGGGAAATAATATTGCATTAGATTTATTATCATTTAGTTGCCCGAATATTCTATAGCCGATTTTACAATTTTTTATTACACTTCCGTTTTCTAATTTATAGTCACCCAAATTTGTATACAATTGAACGGATTGCGCATAAAGCTGAAACGAAATTAAAATAAAAAAGACAACAAGCGCTCTTAAAGTTTTACACATAAAATTTTCCGAGAGATAGTTTTCAAAAAAAATTAAGCTGTAGTAAAATAACTCATTAGTTAGTTCAAAGAAATATGAGTAAAATCGGGTAATAAATCTTGCAGGATTGTTTCTCCTCCAAAATTTTATACAGAGAAATACGCTTCCAATTTTTTTAGTGTATCTTGATTGGTTTTTATATCCTCAACAATATTTCCTTCCTCAAGTACTACTATTCTCTCACATATTTCCGTAACGTGGTTCAGGTCATGGCTGGATATAAGCATCGTAACTTCCTTATTATTTAGTTCTTTCAGCAAATTTTTCAGCCTGATTACAGTTGAGGGATCGAGATTCGGAAACGGCTCGTCTAAAATTAAAACTTCCGGCTCAAACATTAATGCTGCTACAATTCCCACCTTTTTCTGATTTCCTTTTGATAGCTGCCGGATATACTTTTTCTTTCCCAGAACTTCTCCGTTAAAAAAATCTGAGTACGTTTTGAGCGTATTAATTACTTCTTCTTTATTTAATCCGTGAAGATTGCCTAAAAATTCGAAATATTCTTCAGGCGTTAAAAAATCTATTAAAAAATTTTCATCAAGATAAGAACCTGTGTAGCTTTTCCAATGTTCGCTTTGCTTCACATTTGATCCATTTGATAAGACTTCCCCTGTGTTTGCTTTAATTATATCCAGAATTAAACTAAAAAATGTAGTTTTGCCTGCACCGTTGTTTCCGACTAACCCGAAACTTTCACCTTTCCTAATCGAAAGTTCGGGAATATTCAGAACCGTAGTTTTTCCGTAAACTTTGGTTAAATTTTTAGCTTCAATCATTTAGTTACCACTTTAATAATTATTTGATTAAATGTGTTAATACTCTTAAAAAATAAAATGAAAAATTAATTAGGGATCTAATACTTAATAAAATTATACCTGTCTAAATCCTGCAGCCATTTTATATTTCTGTTTAAAGAATTGTTTAAGAATTAATCTCATTAATTGTTTATGAAAAATCAGTCCTGCAATACCAAGAAATCCGATAGACAGCAGTGCTTCGGTTTGATATCCCCAAAGAGCAAGCGGCGCTATAATTGCGGTAGGAATCAGTAAGGTAGGAATTACCGCTAAATATTGTCCCGCACCTTTACCCTGTTGACTCATCATGCTTATGCTTAAATCAAATCGTTTTCGGTTGAATGTTGCAATAAACATCAAAACAAACGGATTGACACCTATGTTATATAGAAATGCCGCCGTATTTATTTTTACAATATTCATTCCAAAAAAACCGTAGAACAAACTAATTAAATAGATTATGCATCCGGCAACTATCATTATCATATATTTAGCATGAAGATATTTATTAAAATTTATCTCCTTTGTAATTATAGCATCAAAGTAGCTGCTTTCCCAGCTAAGGACAAATTGACCGTAAGTAAGCAAGAAGATACCGGTAATTATTATTCCAAAATAAATCAACATAATAAGAGAAAATACATCTTCCTTTGGGGTGCTCCAGCTAGCCGCGTTAATAATAAGCGTTGTATCACCGGTTACGTTCAGAACATTTTCTTTTGGAGCGGAACCATCACCATTTAACGGCTCAAGGTTAGGTTTTCCAAGTGTTATTTTATACTCTATTTTAGTACTCTTTTTTATCGGCAACGTTTCCACCCAACTTCCGTCTTGCTGCTTTATTAACGGAAGTTCATCCGACTTCCCATCCTTAAGAAATTTTAAATTACCTGCGATAAATACTGTAGCTCCGGTGGGTACGTTTTTGGAAATGACCTTAAATGTTACATTCTCGGCATCAGGATCATTCTTTTCCGATATCTTATATGCACTAATCTTCTGCTGCACCTCACGGCTAGGTCTAGGATAATGGGTTTTGTTAGTATAAGCAGGATAAATAAAGAATCCGATGAGTATCATCGACAAAGAATAAAGCACCATCGTTCTGGAGCGTTTATTTCGCAGAAGTAATTTCAACTCTAATGAAATATATTTGCCTGTCTCACCGAAACTTTCTAATATATCAAATAATTTAAATGACCTGAAGTGGATTTTCTTTTGTGTTTCAAAATTTTCCAGGTAAAAGTTATTTATTAACAACCTGTAATTGATAAAATATACGCCGGCAAACAATGCAATTGGTATAAGCACAAGTCCGGGATTAGTTATAAATCCGGAGAAAAAGCTTGCCGAAATAGAAGATATCGATATATAATTATATTTATCCGATACAATTACCGCAGCTAGAAGAATTGCGGCGTACACTCCGTATTTTGAAGTTTTGAGAGAACTCTTTTTCAGGAATGCAACAATAAAACAATCTACCAGTAGAACAGAGATAAAAGCAATTAACCATGTCAGCCCCTGTATCAATGAGTGAGCCGGTATTACTACTTTTACTAAAAATGGAATTACAAAAAACAGCGGTAAAAAATTGAAAATACTCAAAAAAGATTTTGACAACAGGTAGTTTACTAAAGTTGATCTTTTCAAGGGTAAATAAAGATAAGGCTTGGCGAATAAACCATGATTCTTCTGGAAAATTATTCTCAATAGAATATCTGCCAAAAAATAAAACAGCAAACCGCTGTTTAACAAAGTTACCGGATCTTTCCCGGGGGCAACTTTTGCGAAAATTTCATTTATTGCTAAACCCACTGTCAAAAAATTTACTACCAGCAGAAGATACAATAAACCTAAAAGAATATTTGCAACTAAATTTCTCGTCCATATTACAGAGCGGGTTGTTTCACGCCATTGGTTTATAAAGAGCTTTTTAATCATTTAAATACTTGATAAAATGTTATTAATATTACTTTTCCATTGCTCATTTTTTAAAAATAATAACAAAATTAATTAACTACAAAAAATCCAATTACTTATAGCAAATAAATTTATGAAGTACCTCAGGTATTTAAGAAATATCTTCATGCTTCAACCTGATATTCGATCTTAAGCCGAATTCGCTCGATAAATATGAATTTCTATTTATGTATAAGTAGTAACTGAGTACTGCCAGCAATATGCCGCAAAAGTTTAATATTAATGCTGAGGCAGGATTAAAAAAGTAGCTTTGCATCTGATTTTTGATTTGTAGTAAACTTGAACAAGTTGTGGCTGTTAGAATACAAAATAGACCGAATATCTAAAGGGACTAATTTCTTCTTTAATCAATTTCCACATAATATTTCTTATACATATTTTATTTATCTACATAAGATTTTCTTCAGGTGAAGATTAAAATACTTAATATCGGCAATAAAATTCCGCACATATTAAATATTACTACTGTCCGGTTGTTTAAAATTTCATTAGAATTGTTTGATATCTCATCAATTATCAAAGAGAATCTCAAAATATAATTACAAATCAATTATTAAGATAAAGTCGATTCCGATCAATAAAATCAGTACTCAAATGAATTTTCTAATTATTAAATCGGACAGTAGTGATTTATTATTAATACAAACAATAATCCGAACAAAAGAAGAAATTTATAGTACAATATTTCAGCTTTCAGAATTCGCCACATTTTTTCTCATGATGTAAATGATTTTCTTTTCATAAATATTATTGTTGAAATAACGGATAGAGTTAAACCCCACAAGTAAAAGATTACCTCTTCACCCTCATGATATATCAAATTATAAACAGGGATGCCTATCAAAAACACGGCGGTAAATGAAATAGCCGCTAAGATCAAACCTATAACAAGCATCCGGAATGCATTAGAATTTTCATTCTTGCGGGTAAAAATAAATCTTACATCGAAGAGGATTAAAATTATCACCAGAAAAATGAATGACAATCCAAGTTGCGCAAAACTTCTTGCTGCATCACCTTTAGGATCATTAAAGGCGGTGATTTCGATTAGAAACAAATATCCTGCAACACAGATAACTGGGAAAAGGCCGAATATTATTCTTGCCCTTGCTATATATTTTACGGACATAGGAAGTAAAGCGTGAAAACGATCTCTTTTTTCTTTTACTCTCTGGTTCCAAATTAGATATACCAGCAAATATGAACCTGTTCCGATAAGGGCTGCCCAAAAGTATTTATTCCAAAACGAGTTACTTTTGAAAGGCTGATAATCGATATTAGTAAAAATTGTAAAAGTCGCCAGAATTGCCGCTATGACTAAAAAGATATTAGAGAAATAACTAATTTCGTTTTTAATTAATCGCCACATGTTAATACCCAATCCTTTATGAAAGTATATTATTCTCAACCTGTTCTTTATTTTCTTTAAGTATTTGAACTGCTATTTCATCAATACTCATTCTTGTTTCCTGAATATGTTCCGCACCTATACTTCTGAGTTGTTCCATAGTTTTTTTATAATCCGAACTTATGATTTTGTAATCATGATCTTCCTTCTGAATGCTGGTAACTTTTTCAAAAGTTACATTGTTATTAGCCAGGCGAAAAGATATTCTTCTCCAATTGTCTGTCAGATCATCTTTTACACTTCTTCTTACAATTTTTCCCTCATTTAAAAATGCGAGTTCATCGGCGAGTCTGTTTATATCGGATAAAATATGGGTTGAATAAAAAATCGCTCTTTCTCCATTTTCTAATACTTCGAAGAGGACATCCAGCACTTCTGTTCTAACAACGGGATCCAAACCGGAAGTCGGTTCATCCAATACAAGAAGCTTTGGTGAATGAGATAAAGCGGAAATTATAGAAAGCTTAACCCGGTTGCCGCCGGATAATTCCTTCGCCTTCTTGTTAATTGGCAGTCCAAATCTGCTTACCAGGTCTGCCGCTAATTTATCTGACCAATTCGGATAGAATTGAGAAATGATCTTGAGATTTTTCTCCCCTGTCCAGTTTTCATAGAAAACATGTTTATCCCCGACGTATCCTATATCAAATTTCCAGGAAGAATCATTAGGGTCATTTTTCCTTCCGAATATTTCCATCGTGCCGCTGTCGGCTTTTAAAAGCCCGACTAAGCAATGCATTGTTGTTGTTTTACCGGATCCGTTCGGACCGATATATCCCAGCACTGTTCCCGGCTCAAGATCAAAATTTAACGGACCCAACCGGAAATCAGGAAAGGTTCTTACGGTATCTATAAATTTAAATGCTTTTTGCATGATTTTCCCCTTGTTTTTTAATGTTGATAAATTCATTTTTTATTTATTACCATGATTTAATATTATTTCGATAGCTTTTATTATTTCTTTCTTATCCAAACCTTCATTCAATGCTGCACTGATTATTGGTTTTAAATTTTCCTGCAGCCTTTCTTCAGCCATTTCTTTTTTAGTATGCGCCCTAAGATTTGAAACGAAAAATCCTTTGCCTCTTCGTGAGTATATCAAGCCTTCACGTTCAAGTGTTTCATATCCGCGCTGAACAGTTATAACACTAACCCTTTCATCTCTTGCCAATGCTCTAATAGAAGGCAAGGTTTCGTTTGCGCTAAGTTCCCCGCTTAATATTTTAGCCCTTATTTGTCTCGTTATCTGACTTTGTAAAGGTTCATCCGAAAAATCGGTTAGATTAAGAAGCATCTATTCCTCGAGTTTTTATTTTATTTTTCATGAAAGATTTTATAATAAGAAATATTTTTAATTTCTATAATTTCTTTTCAGGACTACTATTGTAATATCATCATCTTTACAACCGTAGGTATTAAATTTTTTAATGTCTTCAATAATTGAATTAATTATCTCCTCTGATTTTTTTGTTCTATTGTTAATGAGAATTTCCTGCAACCTGCTCTCTCCATAAGTATCTTTCTGTAGATTCATTGCTTCCGTTACGCCGTCCGTATATAAAACCAAAGTGTCCCCCTGCTGCAGTTCAACCGATTCGACGGAAAAAGATGCATTTTTAATTATCCCTAAAGCCGGACCGGTTGTTTTTAAAAATTGGGTCTCATCGTTTTGATGAATGATAATTGGAAAATTATGTCCTGCATTGATGTAAACAAGTGAGCCGTTCGAGTAATCGTACGTCCCCCAAAAAAGAGTGGCAAAATGTTTTGCCGGGATATTTTTACATAAATAGTCGTTCAATATTTCCATAGTTTGATGAACCGAACGTTCGTGGTTTTTATCACTTTTCAAAATCGCCTGTATCTGAAGCATTAACATAGCAGCAGGCATTCCTTTCCCGCTTGCATCACCGATTACCAATCCGAATGAATCTCCTCCGTTAGTTAAAAAATCGTAAAAGTCCCCACCTACTTCCTGGGCGGGACAATAATAGGCTGCTAAATTTAATTCAGAAGTGTCCAGCAACTCCTTAGGTAATAAATTTTTCTGAATTTGTTTAGCTGCTTTTAATTCATCCTGAATACGCTGCCCTTCGGAAGTAGACCAGTCTTCCAATAAGTTATCCTCTTTTAATTCATTTAGTTTTTTATCTGTTAATTGATTTACATAAAATTTTTCATATCCCGCGGGTAGTAAATATCCTGCTTTCATTAATTCCGTATATGCTTTAAGAATAATCCGTTTATTTACATGCTGCTGCTTTGCTAAAACTCTTACAGGGAGTAATTCCGTTCCGCTTTTCAAATCACCGTTTAAGATCCGGTTTTTAATCTGCCTGCTGATTTGAAGATGTAAAGGCTCTGATGAAATATTTGATAAGTTAAGTATCATACCCCTGAACTTTCCCTTTTCAACTGTTCTGACTGTCTATATGCAATATAGACAGTTGAAATTGATTTGTCAAGTTATTTTGAAATGGTATATGCTGCTTTTATACGAACGGCTGATTTATCGGGGAAATAAATGATAATGATTGATAAACGGTTATGGATGTGAATTTATGCAAGATAATTTCTAGGGATGCCGTCTTAAATTTTGATATTCCTTGAACTTTGGGAAATAATTATGACGACTTTCGAAATTTATATATTTTCTAAAATGCTACGGTAAGTAAAGCAGTTATTTGCACACAACTTATATGAAATTGGATTTATAAAATATTTGCTATTGAAATTTTAAGTGCCAATTAATTTTGTAATTTATTTCATCAATTAATTAACACGTTGTAATAAAATTACAAAATAACTCCTCCGCCGAGGCACAAATCATCTTTATAAAAAACTGCAAATTGCCCTGCTGCAATCCCTTGATCAGGTTTGTCAAGTTTAACTCTGCCGGTTCCGTTATTGCTAAAATCAAGTGTGCAGTTATACATTGCGGCACCATGTCTAATCTTTAATTGAAAATGATTCGCTTCCGGTCTTTCACCTGATATCCAGTTAAACTTACCGACGGTAAATTCGTCTTTAGCCCTGGCTGCATAATTTTCTCTTGATATATAAATTTTATTTTCTTTTACCTCCTTTTTAACGACATACCAGGGACCGCCGGATAAACCCAAACCCGATCTTTGCCCGATTGTATAATAATAATATCCGTTATGCTCGCCCATTTTTTTGCCGTTGTCGATGTCAATTATATCGCCTTTTATTTCGCCTAAATGATGTTTGATGAATTCGGTAAATTTAATTTGTCCCAAAAAGCAGATACCTTGACTATCTTTTCTATCCATATTAGGGAGATCATATTCATGCGCTTTTTTACGAACCTGAGATTTGTCCAAATCACCGAGCGGAAAGTAAGCACGGGATAGCTGGTTTTGAGTTAAATATGCCAGAAAATATGTTTGATCTTTTACGGGATCGGGCGTTCTTTTAAGCTGAAATCCATTATCGGTATTCTCAACTTTTGCGTAGTGTCCGCTTGCAACTTTTTCAAATGAATCGTCAATCTTATCATAAAACTGACCGAATTTTATTAAACTGTTGCAGAACATATCCGGATTAGGTGTACGACCCTCTTTAATCTCTTCAATCGTATAGGTTACAACAGTATCCCAATATTCATTTTGAAGAGGTAAAACTTCCAGGGGAATCCCTATCTGCCTGCAAACTCCACGTGCATATTTTAAATCTTCCTCCCAGGGACAATCACCAAGGAATGAGAATTCATCTTGAAGCCATATTTTTAAATAGTAGGCAGTTATATCGTGACCCTGCTCATGTAATATTCTCATCGCAACGGAACTGTCAACCCCGCCGGATAATAGCATTGCAATTTTCATAATCCAATTTTCAATAAAATTATTTTAAAAATATAAATAATCCGGCTGTAATTAATAAGCCAAAAGCGGTTAATCGGCTGGCTACTTGGAATCGGAATTTTTATTTTTTTTGTTTTCTTTCTTCGGTCTTTTTTTTTGTGCAGCTTTTTTAATTCTTTTTTCTACTTGTTTCTTCCTCGCAGACATTTTTTCAACTACTTCATCATAGACCTTCCTATCAACTAAATGAAGTATATGAGTTTGAAGCGCCCGGGCATTCTTCATCTTATCATAAAACCCAATTGTAACGTTATTTTTACCATCGTGTACAAAATGCATTCCGCTTATCCTGCCCTCAAAAATACCGCCGGTTAGCTTTTCTATGTCCTTAAATTTGATTTCTACTTTTTTTGAGGAAAATAAAAAATTCTCACAGACCATTTTTTCATTGTCTACGGATATTTTGTACGGCATAAATTTATACATCTTAAAATATTGACGGTTAAGCAAAAACAGCAGTATAAATGTAATTGCCAAAGGGATAAGAAACATAAGATGTTTGTTAAGACTTAATGCCGCTCCGATAAAATAAAACAGTAATACTAAATTAATCGGGATATTACCGTACCTGTAAATAAATTTCGACAAAAAAGAATATTCAAAAGTTTTCATCATTGTATCAAACTAACTGATAGATTTTCCAACACTAACTTAATCATATTTTCGGAAAATCGTTTTGCAATTCTTTTCTATTTACATTTTTATATAGGAATTCACGAAGGGAAATAATTTTACTATTCATTACTCAAATTTAACACTGACGGGAGAATTTAGCTGAACCTTAATTCCGGGAGTGTTTTTCATCAGTTGTTTTAATTCTTCAAGGTTTTGAGTATTTAGCTGATTAAGCCGGTTCAGATTCTTTTTGTCTTTCATCAGTTTATTAAAATCAATATCATATAAAGTAATGTCATTACCTTTAACATATGCTGCATTTGTATTGTCAATTTTCCCGTTCACGTGTAAATAGAGTGAGATATGAAGGTCTTGCATCATTTTTAACATTTCCGTGTTTTGTTCGGTACCGGTTTTTATTAAATCTTTTCTCTTCGAGGATGTTTTGGGAGATTTTTCTTTAGGCAGTTCTACCAACACTTCAGATGGATTACCTTTTTTAAAAATAAAACGCGAAAATTCATTGCGGGATTTTGATAAGGAGTTCATTGTATTTATTGGAACTCTATTTTGGGGATTTTCATTAATTCTCAATTTATTCAAATTCCGGAAACTATATACAACCTTGTACCCTTCCATCTTTTCAGTTTTTACGGGACCCCCCGAAACATATTCCACGCCCTCTCCCATTTCTGCAGTTTTATTTTTCAATTTTTTCTCGTTAAAAATACTAAAGGGTTTTGTTCGTGTGGAATCATCTGCCAGATTACTTAACCCGGCTATCATTTTTAGAACTTGATTACTCATCATAACCGTTTCAACTACTGTCCCGGAACCATCTTTATTGATATTTACAACCGTCTTCACCTCGAGACATCCTGTGAAAGAAATAAAGAATAAAAGTAAAATACCGGTAATGAAAGATTTTTTCATAGACACCTCCCTAATAAAATTGAAGGGATATTTCACTTAAAAGATAAGAAGAAAATCTACTAATTAGCAATAAACCGCAGTGAGTGGTTTCATTTATAATAAATTACTAGCAAGTTCAGCAAGCTCGGATCTTTCCCCTTTCTCAAGATTAATATGCGCATAAAGTTTCTGACCTTTAAAATGATCTATCAGGAACGAAAGTCCGTTGGATTGTGAATCGAGGTAAGGATGATCAATTTGATAAATATCACCGGTAAATACTATTTTCGAGCCCTCACCTGCACGGGTTATGATGGTTTTAATTTCGTGCGGTGTTAAATTTTGAGCTTCGTCCACTATAAAAAATATTCTTTGAAGACTTCTGCCCCTGATATAAGACAAAGGTTCGATTACTAATTTTTCATCTTTTAGTAAATTATTGATCAACTGGGATTGTTTATCGGTTTCGGTAAATTGATCCTGGATTACCCTAAGATTATCCCACAAAGGCTGCATATAAGGTTCAATCTTACTTTGAACATCACCGGGAAGATATCCTATATCTTTATTACTGAGCGGAACAATCGGGCGGGCAATATAAATCTGTCGATAACTCTTTCTAACATGCAGCGCGCTTGCCAGTGCAAGCAATGTTTTTCCCGTCCCGGCTTTGCCTGTTAAAGTCACCAGCGGAATATCATTGTTGGTAAGCGCATCCGCCGCAAATGTCTGCTCCGCATTTCTAGGTTTAATTCCGTAGATTATATTTTTATCTACCTTCCTAAAATATTCCATCTCATTATCTAAATAAGCCAATGCAGAACGGCTCGAATTTCGAACTATGTAATATTTGTTTGGAACTGCTTCTCCGTTCAACTTTTTTAGCACTTTCTTTGCCGGAATTACATAAGGAGGTTGAAACAGTTTTACAATCATCTCGTCATCAAAATCTTCCGCTATTTCTTTACCGCTGTATAATTCTTCAATGCTGCTTATTCTATCGGTGTTGTAATCCTCGGCTAAAATTCCGAGCGCTTTAGATTTCATTCTTAGATTTACATCTTTGGATATCAATACTACAGAAGATTTATTTTTATATTTTTTATCCCATTCAAATGCAACGGAAAGTATCCTATGATCGGGAGTATCTTCTCTGAATATTTCCCGGATTTCATCGCTGATACCCCGGGCAATTGCAATCCTAACCTTGCCGCGATTTTTACCCATAGACACGCCGCCGTTAAACAGCGCAGTTCCCGTCATTGAATCAAGTGTACGTGCAAACTCACGGGCATTTAGATTTATTATCTGGCTGCCCCGTTTAAAATGATCCAACTCTTCTAATACCGTTAATGGAATAACGATATCATTCTCTTCAAATTGATTTATGCATGTAGCATCGTGAAGAATTACATTTGTATCTAAAATAAATGTTTTGGGATTTTTTTTAATTTGCGTTAGTTTGGGGGCTTTTTTTCTTTTCATTCAGCTTTTATTTTTTATTTCCAACATTATAGAATAATCCAACATTGAATGATTTATATAATCCGGAAAAATCCTTAATCAATCTAGCATATTTTTCCGGTACTTTATAATAGAGTATAATGTTAATATATTATGGGGGCAATAATTTTCCTCTAAGTATTTATAAAGTGAAATAAATCACTATTTTTTTTAATTATCAAATTGAATCTATAATCTCTTTCGATTATATTTATAAAACTTTTTTGGATTTACTAATTGAAAAGAAAACAAATTACTCGATATAAAATTATTGCGGGTCACATTAAAGAGTCTATATTGAAATAGCCACTCATCGAGTGGCTATTTTTTTGCCTAAAAATACATACACTTATTGAATTGAAATTGTATTTGTAATTAACCATTGGAATACTATGAGCAAAAATAACCAAGTTGCAAAATTAATCTTAGAGGACGGCTCCGAATTTAAAGGAAAAAGCTTTGGATATCCTAAGAATACTAACGGAGAAGTTGTTTTTAACACGGGAATGGTGGGTTATCCCGAAACTATGACTGATCCTTCGTACCGTGGACAAATATTAGTCTGCACTTACCCCTTAATTGGTAATTACGGTATTCCCGGGAACGAAAAAGAGAACGGGCTCTTTAAAAATTTTGAATCCGACCAAATTCATTGTAGGGGATTAATTATTTCCGATTATTCCACAGAATATTCTCATTGGAACTCTAAAAAATCCTTATCCGACTGGATGACCGAACAAAAGATTCCCGGCATTTATGGAATTGATACGCGTATGCTTACCCGGAAATTACGCGATAAAGGAACTATGCTAGGTAAAATAATTATCGATGAAAACGAAAAAATTGATTTTGAGGACCCTAATAAGCTCAATCTTGTCGGTGAGGTAAGTGTTAAAGAACCAATAGAATATAAACGCAGCGGGAAAAAAATAATTCTCGTCGATTGCGGTACTAAAAATAATATCATTCAAGCATTCCTTGCCAGGGATATTACTGTTTTAAGAGTTCCTTACGATTATGATTTTTCCAAAGAAAAAGCCGACGGCATCTTAATTTCAAACGGTCCGGGTGATCCTAAAATGTGCACGGCAACAATTGAAAATACGAAGAAAGTATTATCGAACGGAATTCCTGTTTTGGGGGTATGCCTCGGAAGTCAAATTATAGCTTTAGCGGCAGGAGCAAATACTTATAAGTTGAAATACGGTCACCGGAGCCATAATCAACCATGTAACGAGATGGGAACTAAAAGATGCTATATTACTTCACAAAATCACGGTTATGCAGTTGATTCGGAAACGCTTCCTGTGGATTGGCGTGAATGGTTTGTAAATGATAATGATGGAACAAATGAGGGAATAATTCATATTTCAAAACCTCTTTTTGCGGCACAATTTCATCCGGAGGCTTCACCCGGACCGGATGATACTGAGTTCATTTTCGATATGTTTTTAAGAGCATTAAAATAATTGTCGACTCATAAAAAATCTTAAAAAAATAGAAGTATTTTGAAAATATTTATAAAGTGCAAAAATAAATGTTTGTATCCCTGCAACTTTAGCCGGAAAGGGAATAAAAGTGATACAGCCTAAAAGCCCCAAAATCGTCTGCATTATTTTCTCCGTATTTGTTATTCTATTTTCTACTAGTTGTGTTAGTAATGCGCAACAAAAAGCCGTAAAGCAAAACAAAAAAGATCAAAGGATGGAATGGTGGAGGGATGCCCGATTCGGATTATTTATTCATTGGGGACTTTATTCAATTCCTGCCGGTGAATGGAAGGGCAAAACAAATTATGCCGAATGGATTAGAAACAATGCACATATACCTTTAAAGGTTTACGACAAATTTGTTCATCAATTTGATCCGGTAAAATTCAATGCCGGGCAGTGGGTCAAGATGGCTAAGAATGCAGGTATGAAATATATTGTAATTACCTCCAAACATCACGACGGCTTCTGTTTATTCAATTCCAAATATACAAAGTTCGATATCATGTCTACTCCGTTTAAGCGCGACGTGCTGAAAGAATTAACGGATGCAGCTCATAAAGCTGGTATTAAAATAGGATTCTATTATTCTATAATGGATTGGCACAACCCGGATTACCTGCCGCGCCGCAGCTGGGAAAAAGATCGCCCCACAAAAGGAGCAGACTTTACCCGGTACATTCAGTATATAAAAAATCAGCTACACGAATTATTAACCAATTACGGCAAAATTTCAATACTGTGGTTCGACGGCAACTGGGAAAGAAATTGGAACAACAAATACGGGAGAGAAATTTATAATTATGTTCGAAGCCTGCAGCCCGGCATCATTATCAATAACCGTGTGGGAACAGGTACCGATGATTCTTTAAAAGCTCCCGGTGATTATGAGACTCCAGAGCAGTACATCCCTGCCACAGGTTTACCGGGCGTTGATTGGGAAACTTGCATGACTATGAATGACCACTGGGGCTATAACAAGCATGATAACGATTGGAAACCGGTAAAAGTATTAATCCGGAATTTAGTCGATATTGCTTCCAAAGGAGGAAATTTTCTAATGAATGTGGGACCAACTTCCAGAGGAGTATTTCCCGAACCGGCGGTTGAAAGATTGAAAGCAATCGGAAAATGGATGAAAGTAAACAGTGAATCAATTTACGGAACGCAGGCAAGTCCATTCGAAAATTTAGTGTGGGGAAGATGTACTCAAAGAAAAATTGAGGGAGGCACCAGGTTATATCTTCATGTCTTCGATTACCCCCAAAATTCGCAACTCGTTGTTCATGGGATTCAAAATTTACCTCAAAGAGCATTTTTACTTTCAGACCCGGATAAAAATTCTCTTGATATTAAAAGGCGTGAAGATGCCCTGGTAATAAATTTACCTAAAACCGCACCGGATTCCATAAACAGCGTTGTTGTACTGGATATTAAAGGAAACCCCGATGTTTATAATTCGCCCGTTATTGAAGCTGTTCAAGATATATTTATGGATAGTTTGAAAGTTCGGGTTACTTCCAATCTCAATAATGTAGACATAAGATATACGAAAGATGGTTCAATACCGATCATAACTTCTCCTTTAGTTAAAGGCGCTATTACCATTACTAAATCATCGGTAATTACTGTAAGGTGTTTTGTTAATAATCAACCTGTAAGTACATCCAGTAGTAAATCATTCAATAAAGTTAAGCCCGAACCAGCGGTTAAAATTGAAAATCCCAAACCGGGCATTCATTATAAATATTATAAAGGTACCTGGGATGAACTTCCTGATTTTGACACGGTTAAAATTATTTCATCCGGAGTGAATAACAATTTTGATATTACCAAGAATACTAAGAAGGAATATTTCGGATACAGATTCGATGGATATGTGCGGATACCGTCTGACGGTGTTTACAAGTTTTTTACGGCTTCTGATGATGGAAGCAATTTATATATAGATAATAAACTAGTTGTTGATAATGACAAACTTCATAGTACTCAGGAAAAAAGCGGCGTCATAGCATTAGCAAAAGGTCTGCATGCTATTAGAGTAGATTACTTCCAGGGAAGCGGAGGAAAAAATTTGAAAGTGTTCTATAAACGAACCGGTATTCCAAAACAAATAATCCCGTATTCAATCTTATTTATAAAATAGGAATGATAATTTAGATTCTGAACATTTTTTAAGGGTGACTGAGGGAATGTAGCCCTGCGAGTCAAAAATTTAATATGACAAAATATTACATAATAAAAGTTGCTGCTCTCACGGTATCCCTTCAGGGATTAGCAAGTTTATTTAAGTTTAATGATCAACTAATAAGAGAAAAGATATAATGATAAAAAAAGGTAAACCTAAAAAAGTATTAATACTCGGATCCGGTGCTTTACAAATCGGACAGGCAGGTGAATTTGATTACTCAGGAAGCCAGGCGATTAAGGCATTAAAAGAAGATGGAATATCAACCGTTCTTGTTAATCCGAATATAGCCACTATTCAAACCTCTAATGATTTTGCGGATAAAGTATATTTCCTTCCGATAAAAGCAAACTTTGTTGAGCAGATAATTAAAAAAGAAGAACCTGATAGTATCCTTCTCCAATTTGGGGGTCAAACCGCACTAAACGTCGGCGTAGAATTGTATGAAAAAGGAATACTCGAAAGATATAAAGTTAAAATATTGGGAACCCCGGTAGAAGCTATTCAGGCTACCGAAGACAGATTAATATTTGGAAATAAAGTTTCGGAAATAGGATTAAAAGTCGCCCTCAGCAGGACTGCTCAAAATGTTGAAGAAGCCATGGAAGCGGCATCAAAAATCGGTTTCCCCGTAATGGTTAGAATTGCCTACGCACTAGGAGGTTTGGGCTCGGGAATTGTAAACAATAAAGAAGAACTGGTAGAAAAAGCACGGAGAGCCTTCATGTTTACAAAACAAATTTTGATTGAAGAATCACTCCGCGGATGGAAGGAGGTTGAATATGAAATTGTGAGAGATCGATACGATAACTGCATTACTATTTGTTCAATGGAAAATATCGATCCGATGGGAATACATACGGGCGACAGCGTGGTTATTGCCCCGGTTCAAACACTTTCTGCAAAAGAAAATTTTATGCTGCGTTCTCATGGAATAAAATTGATCAGGCATCTTGGAGTTGTTGGGGAATGTAATATTCAGTACGCATTAGATCCCGAGACCGGTGACTACAGAATTATCGAAGTCAACGCAAGACTCAGCAGAAGCTCCGCGTTAGCATCCAAAGCCACGGGTTATCCATTGGCGTTTATTGCAGCAAAACTTGCTTTGGGTTATGCATTAAATGAAGTTGAAAATATAATAACACAGGAAACTTCCGCATGTTTCGAGCCGGCTCTAGATTATGTGGCTTTAAAATTTCCGCGTTGGGATTTGCAGAAGTTCCGTCAGGTAAGTACACAGCTCGGTTCGGAAATGAAATCCGTAGGCGAAGTTATGTCCCTCGGAAGAAGCTTCGAAGAAGTACTGCAAAAAGCAATCAGAATGCTTGATGTCGGAATGAACGGATTTACCGGAAATAACCTTGAATTTGAAGACTTAGATAAAGAGCTTTCCGAACCGACCGACAAAAGAATTTTTGCTATCGCCGAAGCACTGCATCGAGGTTACTCGGTTGATAAAATTCATGAGCTTTCCAAAATCACGAAATGGTTCATCTATAAAATGAAAAATATTGTTGATACCAGGGCAAAGCTTGATAAGAAGAAACTTAACTCAATTACTGAAGAATTAATGTGGGAATCCAAGAAGAACGGTTTTTCGGATGTCCAAATCGGACAGTTGGTTAATGCTGGTGAATTTGAAGTTAGAAATTACAGGAAAAGTTTAAATGTTGTTCCGGTCGTTAAACAAATTGACACATTAGCGGCTGAATACCCTGCACATACCAATTATCTTTATTTAACTTATCACGGTAGAGAAAATGATATTCCTCCCGGCGGAAAAGAACAAATTGTTGTTCTGGGAAGCGGTGCATATAGAATCGGTTCTTCTGTTGAATTTGACTGGTGCTGTGTTAATACTGTTATGACTCTCAATAAATTAGAGTACACAACAATTATGATTAACTGCAACCCGGAAACCGTAAGCACGGATTACGATATTTGCGATAAGCTTTACTTCGAACAGCTAACATTTGAAAGAGTACTCGACATTTACGAGTTGGAAAAACCTGATGGTGTCATCGTTTCGATGGGTGGACAAATACCGAATAACCTGGCTGTGAAGCTTCATCACTCGGGAATAAACATTATCGGTACTTCTCCCGAACAAATTGATAATGCGGAAAACCGTCATAAGTTTTCTCAAATTCTTGATCGATTGGAAGTCGATCAACCTGATTGGAGAGAGCTTACCAGTATGGATGAAGCAAAAGAATTCGCCAAGAAAGTCGGTTACCCGGTCTTGATAAGACCCAGTTATGTCCTCAGCGGCGCGGCTATGAGCATTGTATTAAGCGATGATGAACTGGAAATATTTTTGAAGAAGGCAGCCGCTATAAGCAAAGAATATCCGGTTGTGATCAGCAAATTCATTACTCAGGCAAGGGAAATAGAAGTAGATGCGGTAGCAAATTCGGGGGAACTGTATTGTTATGCAATTTCTGAGCATGTTGAAAATGCAGGCGTTCACTCCGGTGATGCAACAATAGTTTTACCTCCGCAGCGCACTTATCTTGAAACCATGCGGCGCGTAAAAATGGTTACTAAAGAAATTGCAAAAGAACTTAAAATAACCGGTCCTTTCAACATTCAATTTATTGCCAAAGATAACGAAGTAAAAGTAATAGAATGTAATTTAAGAGCATCCAGGAGTTTCCCCTTTGTATCAAAAGTGCTGAAGATTAATTTTATTGAAATTGCTACAAAACTGATGATGGGAGAAAAATTGCCAAAAATTGATAAATCATCTTTCGATGTAGATTATGTGGGTGTGAAAGCTCCACAATTTTCATTCACAAGGTTGAAAGGCTCCGATCCTGTACTCGGTGTCGAAATGGCATCAACAGGCGAAGTCGCCTGTCTCGGTGATGATTTCAATGAAGCATTCTTGAAAAGTTATATTTCAACCGGGTTCAGAATTCCTAAAAAAGCAGTAATGCTCTCAACAGGTACTCCTAAGGAAAAAGCCGAATTGCTTGAAGAAACTAGAAAACTTTACAATCTCGGATTAAAGTTTTACGCTACCAGGGGAACGGCTAATTTTCTAAAAGAAAATGGGATGGATGCAGAAATTTTGCACTGGCCTCTGGAAAAGAAAGAACCCAATATCATGACATACTTGAATGAAGGCAAAATCGATTTGGTAATAAATATTCCTAAAAGTTCTGAAAAAGATGAATTGGAAAATGACTATGAAATCAGAAGAAAAGCAGTGGATATGAATATTAATCTTATTACCAATGTTCAGGTTGCAAAAAGATTTATAAAAGCATTTAGAAGATTTGGAGAGGACAGCCTACCCGTAAAAAGCTGGGATGAGTATAATTAATAGCTTAGGTTAATTTGACTATAAAGAGATAGAACTTTTGCCTTCATAATGTATATCCATTATACAATATACCTTGTCAAGGAAGAAACTTTCTCATTACGTAAAAATTTCTTAAAAGGTAACAGTGTTACTTAGTGTTATCTAGTATGTTATTACATTGCCATTATATTGGAAATGATCAGTCTTAAATTAGTAGTTATTAATTCTTAATTAGATAAAAAAATAATGTTTTTTAATATTTGGTGCTGAGATTTCTAGTATGCTATTAGTGTTTCCCTTACTATAAATATTAATATTAAAGCCACACACCATACTTAGCCTTCTTTTTTTAAACCTTACAATAGTTAATTCGATTTTGGATTATATGCAAAATGGGAATTGAGGATTTCCGATTTCAGAAGTTAATCAGCAGAAAATCAAAAATCTTAATTCGTTAATCATCAATCTTAAATCAATTAGTACAGAAGAAATTATAACATCTCAAGAAGTGCTGTCTTCGACAGTAAATTGTTAATTATCTAAAGAAATAACATGCAGTCATGCTTTTTGAATCAGCATGACTGCATTAAATTCTGTATTACTTTTTTTCAATCCTATTAAATCTAGATATTAGTCCATCCAGTTGTTTTTTATAATGGGAAAACAATTCTTTCTGCCCTTGAGTAGGAGCAGCATCTGCAGCCTGAACATCGGATATTAATCCTGCCATTCCACCGATCACTGAGGATAAACCCGGATGTCCTTTATCGGCTATGTTTGAAAGAGAATCCTTTACGGCGCCGGAAATATTTCCTTCCTTTAGTATATTTTCAAGCTTACTGTGCAAGGAGACTGATTTTGCAAGTTCATTATTGATTGTCAAAGCCAATTTCAACTGTTCTTTAAGAGCCTCATTTGAAATGTGCACTCGGGGATCTTCTTTTACAATCAGCGGCTGTGTATATTTTTTGCCGTTAACCGTTAAAGTCACTTTATATTTTCCAGGCAGTACAAGCGGACCTTCGGGATTTATTGGTGTATCATCATCCCAAACTGCCGCAATCGAATAACCGTAATGCAGAGCTTTAGGTCTCGGATAACGAAGATCCCATATGAATCTATGCATTCCTGCTTCTGCAGAAAGTTTTTGTGACTTGCCTAACCAGGCTTCTTCAAAGTATCTGTTGGTTTTTAATTTCTCCGCTTCTGCATCACTTGCAAAACTGCGAATAACTTTTCCTCTGGAATCGGTTATAGTTAATTTAACCGGAGATTGAGAATTGCTTCCCAGCATATAATCAATGATTGCACCGGCAGGAGGGTTTTTACCTAATGGGGTAGAAGGCGGCCAGGGTGTGTCGTGATTTTCATCTGCCCTAAGTCTCCACGCCTGTGCCGGTGAAAAAAGATGCACTGCTATTTGTGCCGTCGATGGATTTAATTCCCGTAATGGTTCAATATCATCAAGTATCCATATTCCCCTGCCCTGTGTTCCGGCTATCAAATCATTTCCATGAATAATAATGTCGCGCACAGGCGTCGTAGGAAGATTCAAAGTAAGAGGCTGCCAGTCTGAACCGTCGTTAAAAGATACATAAACGCTTCGGTTTGTACTTGCGAATAACAAACCCTGCTTCACACGATCGGCTCTGACGGAATTTACATATTCGTTACCTGGTAATCCATTGATTATCTTTTCCCAGGTTTTCCCATCATTTGTGGTTTTATAAATTAACGGTGCGAAGTCTCCCATTCGGTGAGTATTAACAGCGGCATAAACAGCATTCTTTGAAAACACAGATTGCGAAATTGCATCAACTCTGCCCCAGCCGGGAATTTCTTTGGGCGAAACATTATTCCAGTGCTTGCCTCCGTCTTTGGTCATTTGAATGATTCCGTCATCGGTGCCAATCCATATAACATTTTGATCCACCGGGGAAGGTGAAATACAGAATATTACACCGAACCCACAGCTTCTCGCTTTTGCAAGATCCGGATCGTCACAGTTAGATGCGTTATCTTTTTTACCACTTAAATCAGGACTTATTTTCGTCCAGTGATCTCCGTTATCTGTGGATTTAAATAAATATTGATTTGCAAAATATAACGGGTAAGGTTTTATATGAGAAAAGACCAAAGGAGTAATCCAGGTATATCTGTATTTCACAGTATTTGGTTTTGCTCCGTAAGTGGAAACTGGCCATGGTGAAACTTGAGCAACCTGCCTGGTAATTTCGTTAAACCGTGATATTGGTCCACCGAGCCCGCTGCCGAAAACAAGATCGGGGTTGCCGGGTTTCGGTATATCATAATCTCTTTCATCACCGCCGACAGGATGCCAATCGCGCAGTTCAATTACTCCGTAAGGACCGCGGCTTAAAATTCCAACAGTTCCGTTATCCTGCTGACCGCTGTAAATTTTATAAGGAAATTGATCGTCAACTTCCACATGGTAAAACTGTCCCGTAGGCTGATTGTACCAGCTCGACCAGCTTTCCCCGTTATTAACCGTAACTACGCATCCTTGATCCGAACCTGTGATCATATGATCCGGGTATTTTGGATTTATCCACAGAAAATGATAATCATCGCCTCCGGGAGCGCCTTTGAAATACTTGAACGTTTTACCGCCGTCGACAGATTTATGAATAGAACGATCCATAACATAAACTGTGTTTGGATTGTGAGGATCAACAGTTATGCGGCTGAAATAAGAATTTGCAAGAGAACCGTTATCGTTTACAAGTTTCCAGTTCGCTCCGCCGTCATTCGATTTGTACAACCCGCTTTTTCCTTTTGGAGCTATTATGGTAGTGTAAACTATTTTTCCGCCGCTGCCGGGTGCAACTCCTAAACCGATTCTTCCGTAATTTCCTTTTGGCAGACCGTGACTGGATAATTTTGTCCAGTGCTCACCGCCGTCTTTACTTTTATATATTCCAGATCCCGGACCGGTTTGTGTTATATAGTAATCGAGCCAGGGATGCATCCGCATCTGCCACAGAGCAGCATAAACTACTGAAGGATGTTCCGGATCGGACGCAAGATCGACTGCACCGGTATTTTCATCAACGTATAAAACTTTTTTCCAGGTTTTACCGCCATCATTTGTCAGGAAAACTCCGCGCTCTTTGTTTGCATTAAAAGTATGTCCCATCGCGGCAACCAAAACTTTCTGCGGATCTTTCGAATCAACCAGGATTCTCCCGATGTGGCGGGTATCTTTGAGACCAACGTTCTTCCAGGTTTTGCCGTCGTCTTCGGTTTTATAAACACCGTCACCGGCGATTATGTCATAACGCAATGCAACCTGCCCGGTTCCAACGTATATTATTTTCGAATTTGAAGGAGCAATATCTAGCGCTCCCACTGAAGCAGCGCCTTCATGCTGCATTAATGCATGCCAGGTTCTACCCGCATCATTTGACTTCCAGACTCCACCGCCCGCAGCGCCGAAGTAAAATGTGTTAGGTTTATCCGGTATTCCTTCCGCCATCGTTGCCCAACCTGCCCGGTAAGGACCGACAAGCCTCCACTTCATTCCTGCATAAGACTGCTGCGGAATTGGCTGCGGAAATAATTTATTAAGAGGAAGTAATAGAAATAATAGTGTCCCGGCTAAAATACTTAACTTTATAAACCGGCGATTTTTATTTAGGAAATAATAAACTACAAAAGAAGATGAAATGAACTGCATTGAATTCACCTTAAATATTTGTAAATGAGAATTGACTTATATTTCAATTTTGATTTGATCCGCTTCATTAGAAATAAGAAAAAATAATTGTCAGTACTGCAAATCCAAAACTTTGGGTGTAATTTAATAAAAATTATTTCATTTGAAATTATTTATAAACACATACAGCTAAGAAAAGCACAGTAGGTAAAATAGATAAGCTCTTTTTCTTATTTATAGTTAACTCGTACCTACAAGTATTACAACGCTCTGCCCGCTATAGCCAACCGCAACAATTTCATTATCTTTTATCGCAGCGAAAAGATATTCATCGTTTGCTAATCCGGTTTCATCTATGAAGCTTTTCCAGCGAACTTCATTGTAATGAATTACTTTTCCGAATGAACCTACAGCTACAACATCGTTCGCATCATTCCCTCTAATGCTGTTTTTATAGTATTTGGTTATATCGCGAAGGCTGTTTCTCCAAAGCGAATTGCTGAGTGAGTTTTTTTGATTTATTCCTGATCCGGCAACATAGTATTGAGCTTCAGGCTTAAACCAAACACTCTCAAATCCCAGTTAATGCTCTTGCTTGAAATTTCTTTCATGCTTGTTCCGCTTATTTCAAATATTTTTCTCTGTACGGAGGTATCCGAGTAAGATGCAACTACAAGTATTTGTGTTTGCGCAGATTATGGATTTACCGTACCCCAAGGTTTGCTTACATGAGAAAGGGGATTAATATTTAAAGGCCTCGTTTGAAATTGATTACCATTCCAATGTATTCCTGCTTCGAACCAAATGTCATTTGAATCGAAAGCATAAATTGAATAGGTAGGGCTACAAAATGATTTAACTTGATGATAATATGGTGCTTTTAATAAATTCTATTTTTCCCTTTTAATTTTTACTTTGTTGGGTGAGAAATGATGATATTTTGAAAAGATTAACAGTTTATGGCTTTTTATGTAGGGACAAGTCGCGACTTGTCCCTACAAAGTGGAAATAAAATAATTGTTACTCTATAGTAATAAATCTCTCTCTCGGAGTCATAGATATTCCGCAGCGTTTCGGAGCTTCACCGTCATAAGTATTTCCGCAGGTAGTACAAACCATATATTTTTTAGCAAGCTGATCTTCCTGGCTTGCATTTAATTTTTCAAGAGCATTTTTATATAGTGCTTTATGTTTCTTTTCAACCTGATATGCATAATTAAATGAAAGCATTGCAATATTTACTCCGCCGTCCTTAGCGGTTTTAATGAAGCTTGGATACATTGTAGCAACTTCGTATGATTCTCCGTTAATTGCATCCTGTAAATTTTCTTTAGTTGATTTTACTTCGTACTCTGGATTAACTTTCCCCATGTTAGCACCCAATTGTCCTAATGCTGCTCTATGATTATTTGCATGCACGTGTTCTGCTTTTGATGCGGCTTCAAAAAGTAAAGCAATTCTATCGTGTCCTTCTTCTTTAGCCTTTTTAGAGTAAGCTGCATACTTTGCACTTGCGGTTGTTTCGCCTGTAATGGCAGATTTTAAATTATCGATGGTTGCTTTTTTAGCAGGGGGATTTGCGGCAAAGTTCAATCCGCTGATTATTAATGTTGTAATCAAAGCCAGTAATAGTGATTTGGTTTTCATCTTTTTGTTACTCCTAATTATTGTTAAATAAATTAAAAATTGTTTCACTTCTAATTTACGTTGAGCAACCTAAAACCAACTTTAAAGAATTCTTAAAAAATGCTTAAAAATTTTAATTCGGGAAAATTATTTTTCGAAATGAATATTAAAAGTTGTTCCTTCACCGGGATTACTTTCAACATTTAGTTTAATGTTTTGTAAATCGGCTAATTTTTTTACTATCGATAATCCGAGTCCGTTTCCTTCTACTTCGGAAGTCCTTGATTCATCGGCACGATAAAATCTATCGAATATTTTTTCAACCTGATTATTTGACATACCGATTCCATAATCTTTAATAAGGCAAATTACATTTGATGTATTTTGATTTATCGATATTTCAACCGGTTTGCCTTCGGCAGAATATTTAATTGAGTTTGAAATTATATTTGATAAAATCGCTTCCAGCATTGAACTGTCTGCGTTCACAATAATATCTTTATTTCCATCAAATAAAAATTTGATTTTTCTTGATGGTGAATTTTCAAACTCGCGAGTCGCAACATTCATTATACTTTCGATTAAGTTTACTTTGGAAATGTTCGGTGTGACTTTACCGCTTTCAAATCTTGCCAGCATCAAAAGCTGGTCAACTAATTTCGACATCCTGTCGACTTCATCAAGACAGTATTTAATTTGTGCTTCGTAATGTTCAACTTCGCGGGGACGTCTTATCAAAACTTCGAGAGTCCCTTTTATTATCGCCAGCGGTGTTCTTAATTCGTGCGATGCATCAGATGTAAATTGTTTTTCTCTTAAAACCGCGTCTTCCAATCTGTTCAGTAAATCGTTTATTGTCGAAGTCAGTTTATAAATTTCATCTTTGTGTAATGGCAGTTCAATTCTCTTATCGATGCTTTCTTTAGTAATTTCTTCCGCGGTATTTATTACTTTATTAATAGGCGATATGCTTTTACCGGCAATAAATCGGGAGATTAAGAATAACACCAAAAGCACCAGCGGGAATGCCGTAATAAGAACGAATCTTAAGTTCTCCAACACTAAAGCCGATTCTTCGAGCGGAATTGAAATAATAATGTAACCCAAAATTTTACCTGTTGGATTTTTAATCGGTATTTGTAATTGCCTTGTGGGTGAGCCCGAAAGTGATGTATTAAAATAAGTTTTCTTTTTTAATTCAGGATGAAATTCTAATCTGATTTTATTTAAGTTTTTTGTCTGCTTTAATAAAACTCCGTTGGAATCTAAAACTTCTATAAAGATAGGATTAACTTCTATCTGCCCGTGCTCGCGTTCTCCCCATTCAAAAGGATTTGCAAAAATGAATTGCTTATTAAGAATTACAAGATTATTAAAAACTTCCTGCGATTCTGCATCCAAATCGGAATCAAGATGATGATAAACAGTGTCGGATACAACCACGTAAATAGTAAAAAACAGAAGAAGAGTCATCACTGCGGTTGCAACAACATATAAAAGCGAAATCCGGTTTCGTAAACTTAAATTCATTTTTCTTCTTTAACTATGTAACCAACTCCCCTAACGGTTTGTATTAAATTTTTGTTCCCGCTGAAGTTTAATTTTTTTCTTAAAAAGTTGATATAAACATCAATCACGGAAGTATCGGCATCAAAATGAATATCCCAAACATGCTCAATTATTCTTGTCCGCGTGCAGACTTTCCCTTTATTACGAATCAAATATTCGAGCAAAGCAAATTCTTTTTGGGTAAGAATGACTTCATCTCCATCCTTAAAAACTTGATGCGTATTCAAATCCATTTCAATATTATTAAGTGTTAGTTTTGAAGTTTCGCCTTCCTTAGTACGCAACTGAACTCTTATCCGCGCGAGAAGTTCACTGAATTCAAACGGCTTTTTAATGTAATCATTAGCGCCGGCTTCAAGTCCGAAAACCGTATCGTTAACAGTATCTTTAGCCGTTAAAAATATGATTGGAATTGAAGTATTGTCTTTTCTTATTTGTCTGCAAACCTCAATACCGCTGATGCCGGGAATCATCCAATCGAGCAAAATTAAATCATAATCGTTTATCTGTGCAAATTCCAGTCCTTTTATTCCGTCATTCGCAACATCAACGGCAAATGATTCTTCTTCCAAACCGGTTTTCAAAAAGTTGGCGATTCCCTTTTCATCTTCCACAACAAGAATACGCATTTATAAATATTTCTCCTTAATCTTTATCGGAATGTATTTCTTCTCCGTTAGTTTGCGGAGTTATGTTAAGCGCTTCATCGGAGTTGTTAATAGTATCGTTATTAAATGTAGCACCCAGATTAAACTGTACGCCGGCCGCATGTTTGAATACTAATTCGCCGCCGTAATATCCGGTTCGCGCAATTGAAAGAACACCGATAAAAAATACCACAATCGCTAACCATTGAAAAACTCCGGTATATTTTTTTGTCATTACAAAAGCGATGCGAATTAAAGCCGCGGCAATCATAATCCACAATGATAATTCGGCTGCTTCTTCATGAAGTTCTATTGCTTGTTTAAGCGGTCCTGCTTCAGTAATTCCGTCGCCGGCAAGATTCCCCGAAATATATGCAGCAACTACCCCTAACGTTCCTAAAATTAATAAATAAAAACCTGCATTCCTAAAAAAGTCTTTTTTAAACGCTGCGCCTGCCAAGTCAAAAAGAAATCCGATTATAAGCAAAGCAATCGGAAAGTGGACAATCATTGGATGTATGTGTGTTGTATCAAACATAGTTTTCTCCTTTTTTAATTCAAACATACACTTGGGAGTCTTAAATTTATCTAAGTCAATTCTTAAAATTTTCTTAAAATTGAAATTTTGTGATGTTTGGGGATTGCGGGTATTTATGTAACTCTCTCAGAGTTAAAAATATTTGTTGCTTTTGGTTTCCAGGGGCGTTGCCACTGCTTTAATATCTTTCTCCTTCGGAGAAGTGGTTATCATAAAGACAACCAAATAATTAAAACTTTGTCACGAAATGGTCACTTACAACCTATAAATTAATATAGATTTCAATTTGTTAAAGCGACATCAAATATATTCCGTTAAGAAATTATTTACTTATTACTTTTACATTATATATAACTAGTCATTTCAACCGGATGGAGAAATCTCTTGTATTGAAAATTCCCCTCGTTATCCTTATGTACTATTGAAGCTAGGAAGAATTAATTTTATTGTAAAGAATAATTCTATTTTAACTATTCATTTCATTTCTTACCTTGATTTATTGAAAACCAACCTCCCGAAAGATAAAATGAAAAAATACAAATGGAACGCTCAGGAATATTCACAGTTTTCCTCTTCACAGCAATTATGGGCAAGAGAGACTATAGCAAAGTTAAACCTTCATCCTAAAGAACATATTTTAGACATCGGCTGCGGCGACGGGAAGGTAACCGCCGAAATTGCACTTCAGGTTCCCAATGGTTCGGTAACCGGAGTGGATAATTCGGAATCTATGATTGAGCTTGCTCAGATAAAATACCCTTCCAAAATCTATTTTAATCTTACTTTTCAACTTGTTGATGCAAAAAATCTAAATTTCAATGAACAGTTTGATGCGGTGGTTTCAAACGCCGCGCTCCATTGGGTTGACGATCATGTTAAAGTCTTAACCGGAATTTACAAAAGTTTGATACCCGGAGGCAGGCTTCTGCTTCAAATGGGCGGTAAAGGAAATGTTGAAGAAGTAATTACCGTTTTTAATGAAATGATCACTCTTCCGGAATGGAAGGAGTATTTTAGCGGTGTGAAATTCCCTTATTATTTCTTCAGTGTAAACGAGTATCAAGATTTTGTCTCTCATGCAGGCTTCAAGTCTGCAAATATAAAATTAGTTGAAAAAGATATGAAGCACGAAGGTGAAGAAGGAATGAAAGGGTGGATAAAAACAACCTGGCTACCTTATACTCAAAGGGTCCCGGAAAAAGATAGGAATAATTTTATAAACGAAGCATTTAAGTTGTATGCAAAAAAATTTCCAGCCGACAGCGACGGAACTTTCCATGTAACGGCAAAACGTCTTTTGGTTGAAGCCCGCAAGTGAAAAGTCTTACGCCTGCTCCTAATCATAATCTTACTCTCTACCTTCCCGGATTCGATTAAGCACAAAGACCGAATTGAATAATTAATTTAATGAGAAAATGATTTTCATTTTATTAATTTTATTATTATTATCAAAAAGCGGATATACTCTTTAAAACTCAGAAATATTTTATTCTTTCATTCTCTCTATTAGCGGACATAGAAATAATATCTAAAATAAAAAGAGGCAATCATGAAAAAAGCATTATACTGCTCTGCTGTATTCTTTTTTCTTACATTTAATTTATTTAGCCAGACTCAAAAACCTCAAGACCCGTTCTTAGGCCACCACAAACTCGGCAGTTCCGATGAGCTTTCACTTGTCTGGCATTCCGGCGGTAATGTACCTTTAAAACACCAAATCTACAGATATGGAGGCAACGGAGCCGGTAATTATATGGATTCTTCTGCAGTTGCTACTGATACAAATTCTGTGATATCAAATCAAAACAGAATTGATGCAATTACAGGCGATTTTACCGGTAACGGGTTAGATAACCTGGTTATAGCAGAAGAAGGTTATAATAATTCAATAAAAATTATTGTCCCGAAAATTGATAAAAATACTTTGAAATGGACAAGCGAAAGTATATTAACTCTTTCTAATGTTTTGTATCCGAATCCTCTTAATTATAAGGCTGTACGGTTTAGAATGATTAAAGGATATTTTGATCAAAGCCAAGCCCCCGAAATAGCTATTGCATACTGGAATAAAGAGGCGGCTATTCAAATCACCTTGCTTAAAATTGATCCTTCTACTTTAATGCCGTCTGTTCTTGCGACAATTGCCGATGTACATATGGATACTACTTCGTATTCCTCCGGATTGTATGATATTGCTGCAGGAGATTTTAACGGGAATGGAAGAGATGAGATTGTTCTTGTTTCTTATTCCTCTTCAAACGGCTGGGCAATTTCAGCTAAGATTTATGATATTGAAAATAACAACGGAACTTATTCTATTGTACCAAAAGTCAACAAAAGTAATTTTTTTACTTCGAGCGATTATTTCGATCCGTACCATACAGTTAATGAAATTGATGTTGCAGCAGGAAATTTTAACAGCAAAACTATAGCAAACCAATTTGTAGTCGATTTTGTACTTCAAAGATCAGGTTCGGAAACTTACGATTATTTATTACCTGCTTCAGTTACAACCGGCTTAGATACAATTAACGTGAATTATAATAATCTACATATGGTAAAGTTAACTCTTGGGACTTCTGTTATACCGATAAATATTAAAACAGGCGATATAACACATAACGGCAACGATGAAGTAGTTACTTATGCCGGCGGTAGTATTTCTATATATACACTTGATGATACTCTAAATATTTCAGGTGGCGGCGGAAACTATGTGAATATTCCGGATCTTTCAGTTCATACAGCCCTTGTTTTGGAAGATTTAAATGCCAGCCCGACAGATTCCATATGGACACCTGAAATTGCTTGTATGTCCGCTACAGAATGGGAGCCGGATAGCGGACCCTGGTATTCCACTTTCACAATCAATGTTTTTGAACCGGTAGTAGATGCAAACGGAGTTATTACATCAGTAAATAAAAGAGCTTCAATGACTGTAGATTCAATTGTTACAAACAATACGGAATATTACTGGGCACTTACTGCAGGCGATTTCGACGGTAAAAGCATTAGGCTTGGTGATCCTACCTATTACCATGTTACAAATATTGTTCAGCCGTTGGTTATACTAAATGCACCCCCGACTCATTTCGATGTTTTTAACGATACAAGTTTTGATGTCACCAACAGTTACAATGGTCAGACTTCTAATTTCTATTCGGATTATTACACAACAACTCAAACGGATTTTCAAATGCAAACTGAACTCCACACTGGGTGGACTGTCGGTGGAAGTGCTTCGGGGACTTTTGTCATACCCGGATTAGAAATTCCCGTTACAGCAAAAGTAAATGCAGATTACGGGCACAACTTTTCAAAAGTATCATCAAGCTCACAAAGTTTTACAATAAAACAAAGTACACGCGCCAGCAATGATGATTATATTTATGCAATGGTTGTTGATTATGATGTTTGGGAATACCCGGTATATTCTAACAATGTACTGGAGGGCTACACTTTGGTAACTTCTCCCAAATTACAGCGAAGGGACTGGTTTCCGAGTAAAAGCCCCGAAGGAGATGCATATATCCCCAATCATGAAGTAGGAAATATATTGTCCTATAAACAAATCACAAATCCATCTGATAACTCCAGTCTTTCCCAGTCAATAAGATGGAGCACTTCGGATGCAGTAACTCTGGATGTTAATTCAGGCGCTAGGTATGATTGGTCGCTGGAAAAACAGACAAGTAATCAAACCACTACGACTAATGAAGCAAAGATTGATGCAGGTGCTTCACTTGGTTTTGAAGTTCCTATTCCTTTTATTCCCAACTTTGAAATACACGGTAATTATTCTCATGATTCTATTTCAACTGTTACAAATACAGTAACCTATACACAAGGATTGGATGTCCATCTTGGGCCGATAAATCCGGGTATACCCGGCGGCGGATATTATACGGTTACTCCTTATGCGTATTGGGCTAGAGATGGTGCACTTGTTTTGGATTATGCAGTTAATCCAGGTGCGGCAAACGCAAATGAACCTGAGACGTGGTGGCAGCAAAGATATGCTCATGCATCCGATCCGGCATTAATTCTTCCCTGGAGGTTAGATAATGATAAGGGGTATAATTATTCTGCCGATAAACTTCAGCAAACTAAAGAAATGATATTTAATCCTGAAAATCCGGGTAAAGGGGATACGGTTAATATTCAAGTTAGGATACATAATTATAGTTTAATTTCGACTCCTCAACCCGTTCAAGCTAAATTTTATGTCGGTGATCCTGCAAATGGGGGAACATTAATTCAAAGTTTAAGCGGCAAATCTATATTCGCTACTAGTGATTTTATTGCAGCACGCGGCAATCAGATAATCAGCTTTGATTGGAAAATACCAGATAATACGCGGGATAACCCAAGGATTTATGTTGTGCTCAATCCGAATAATTCATTTACCGAAATACATGAAAGCAATAACACCGGATGGAAGGTGTTAAAATACAACGGAAGTTCGACGGGAATTAATGACCGGCAAATTAATCCTTCTAATTTTAATTTAAGCCAGAATTATCCTAATCCTTTTAATCCCACGACGACGATAGAGTATACTATTCCAAATTCCGAATTTGTTATTATAAAAGTATACGATATTCTTGGTAGAGAAATACAAACGCTGGTTAATCGTCAGATGCTGTCTGGAACTCATAAAATAGTTTTTAACGGCAGCCGACTGGCAAGCGGAGTTTATTTCTATAGGATTAAAGCAGGAAGTTTCACTAAGGCTAAAAAACTTTTACTGTTGAAATAAGTTTGGTACTATATAAATATTGTTCTACTCGTTTTCACGCATAATGAAGTTGACCGGCAAGTTGAACAAGAGTTTTGAAGCATGCCTGCATGAAGGCATGCTTCTGAAAATTTATACTTGAGAATTAAAAATCTCTATTGAAGAAATTTGAATACTATATGGTTTTTCATTACAATTCATCAATTTCTCTTGGGACCGCAATCTTTTCAGGAGGACCTTGCTGAAACTGCAGCTTTGAGAAACCTTCCTGATTCAACAATACATTAAGTTTTTTAATGTCATTTGATTTTAACTGCAGCCATTCTTCGTCGACACTCATTAATTTTTTATTCATAAGATCAAAACCCGTCATCATTTGCTTTGTTGGTTCCCTGTCGGCACTTAATACAGGTCTCTCCAAACTAGCAATATTTATAGCTTGCAGAGATTTTTCATATTTATTTATTTTTTCTTGAAGGTTTTTAATTTTAGATTTTAAACTGCTGCTGATTTTTTTATCATTTTCCAGCTTATATAATTGAGCATTTATGGTGTCAGCCGTTTTCGTAAGTTGATAGTGCTCCGATGCAGCATTCCATATTTTTATTGCAAGATTTAATTGATCGTTCAATGCCTCTTTTGAAACCTTTACCCGCGGATCCATTTTTACATTTAACGGCTGAGAGTACGTTTTCCCGCCGACGGTAAGCTTGACCGTATATTTACCTGGTAATACCATCGGTCCCTGAGGTTCTATTACCGTTCCTTTTCCGGCAATCGCCGCAAAACCGTAGCCGTGATGCTTCACCTGAACAAGAGGATATCTAAGATTCCAGGTAAAACGATTCAAACCTGCATGAGTTGTTAACGGATGAAACTGAGGAAGCCACTCTCTCATAAAGTAAGGCTGTTCGAGTACCGGTACACAAGTAGGATTAAGCTTAAGACCAAGACACTATGGTAGGTTATATGAGCTTACTAATCATGTTGTAAACAATGGGCGGAAAGCAATTCTTCCCGCCGCTTTGTTAAATTATACGAATATCATAAATTATTATTTCAGAAGTAATAATTTCTTAGTAGACGTAAAATTATTAACTCGTATTGTATAGAAATAAATTCCACTTGAAAGATTTGAGGCGTTAAATTGTACCGAATATTTTCCGGCTTGTTGTTCCCTATTTACCAAAGTTTCTACTTTATCGCCTAATATATCATATACTATGATGTTCACAAAACCTTGTTTCGGAATTTGATAGCTGATAGTTGTAGTAGGATTAAAAGGATTAGGATAATTTTGGTTTAATGCATAATTCTGAGGTATTTTATTTTTAGAAGAATAATTATCGTTTGGTTTAGTTAAGGAACCGGTTGAATTATTCAGTAAGTTTTCCGCAACAGATAATCTCATTTGCCATACTTTATCTTTAAGGTTCATTGATTTGATTTCCGATAATATTTTTTTTGCTCTAACAGTATCCTTTTTGATATTAAGATAAGCAAACAATTCTTCGAACCGGGCATTCGTGCTTTCATAATCTTTCGGATAATTTGTTATTAAATCGTCATAGGTTTTAATTGCTTCACTAAATTCGTTTTTCTGCAAGAATATATCCGCAATCAAACTTTGTATCTCAGTAATATGTTTTTTACGCTGTAATAAACCTGTGAAGTAATTCTCTATATTTTTACCCGGGTAGCTGTGATTTATTTTTAACAATTCGGTTAATGAAAATGATACTAAACGGTTTTTACTTATTAGTGTTTGATAATGTTCTATTGCCTGATCAATTTTTTTCTCATTTTCCAATCTTAAACCTGTATATATATCGGTTAAGTTACTATCATTGACACTACTTACCGAAGATAATTTAGATAATAAAGCTTGATTTCCCGGACTTGCACTATTGCCGGCTATCTTAGGTAGAATTCCCTGGTTCCATGGATCCGAAGTTAACACCGGATCGAGGTACAGGTATGAAGTTCCGTCTACATATTGGTTGGGCTGCCCGCCACCCCAATAATTCTTTTGACCGTAAATTGAACTGTTGTTATAACAGTAAGCATCATAATAGGAGTTATTATATATGCTGTTGCCCCCGTCTCCCGTTGCCCAATTTGCCGTTATTGTTGAACTATAGCCTGCTGCTATACCATATAAATTATATCTAAACCGGTTATAAGGATAAAGCCCCTTACTCGAGTAATAGAATAATGCATCGCTTCCGCCGCCGATATATGCACCCCAGTAAAAACCGCTTATATCATTTAGGTCCGCATAAACTGCAGAATTACTATAAAAATAGAGTCCCTGGTAGTTATGATAATAAGAATTACTGCTGGTTTTTGTTAAAACATTGTTATAAATATATGGCTGATACCCCCCGGTTTCACCATAAATTCCGTTCTGTTGGGGTTCATTTATATAATTGTTTTTTATTGTTGGAGCTGAATTGTATATATAAACTCCATAAGTACAGTTATTTAATGTAGAATTTTGGATTGTAACATTTGCACCGTTTATACATTGAATACCGGTACTGTTAGTTAAATGAGCATAATTTAGATTGGAACTTGATGCACCCGCACCGTCAAAGATAATGGATCCGACATTAAAAGAAATTGGATTAATCGATGTACCCTGGCAATTTAATACTCCATTTACGGTTAATGTTACTCCGCTGGCAAAATTTATAGTAATGCCAGGATCAACGTTCCAGGTTTCGCCCGAAGGTATAGAGAAACTTTGAGCTATTGTCCCACCATAGTGTTCAATTGTATATTTAAGAGCATTGTATGCGTTAATACGACCGTATCCCATGTATCGGTTCCATCCATTTGAATTATAAGAATATTGACCAATTTTATCAGCAGATTTTGTAATAATCGAATAAACTTGATTTGGAGTCAAAGAATGATTTATAGATAAAATCAATGCACATAATGCGCTGACAAATGGTGCTGAATCTGAAGTACCCCGTCCCTTATTGGTATAAATATTAGTCAAAGCTATAGTTTCAATTGCATCACCAGGAGCTGATACATCAATGAAAGCATCAGTAGGATCATTGATAGGGTCAAGACCAGGACTGTAATTCCACCCATCAACAAAAGTTTCGTTTGTTCCATCCCATTGTGTTCCACTTACTGCTATTACTTGACCAATAGAACCAAAATTATAAGCTGCTGGATATTGAACACTAGGAATATAATCAACATTACCCGGTGCTTGATTACCTGCTGCAGCAACACATATAACTCCATCAAGCAATGCAGTATTTATTGCATTTCTTATATATGGATCATCAGTTTCTCCCGTTGTTATCCAACTTAAATTTATAACATCGGCACCTTGATTAATAGCACTAATTATAGATTGATATCCCCAAACATCAAGCATAATTTTATCATTCCAGCCTAATGAAGCAACACCTATATTATTATTTGTTACGGCACCTGCAATACCTGCTACAGCACCACCGTGGCCTTCAGATAGACCTGAGGGATCAGATATTACATTCCCAACTAGATCATTATGAATAGGAGAGCCCGTAAAAGTATCATTTACGCTAATGATAATATTATTACCTTTTGTAATGGCCCAGGCCTTTACAGCGTTTATTCTATTTAATGACCATTGTGTACCAGATTGATATAACGGATCATTTGGTGATGAACATAATTTGATTTGTTCTGGCCCCATTGCATACTTAATAAAGGATTGTGTTTTTAAATAGCTTATTATTGAATCAATTGGCACTAATTTTTTAAATCTTAGTTGTGCTATTTGTGATATGTCAGGTACGTCTACTTTTTTATGTGTCCTTTTATTATAAAGTGTACCCCAATCCCTGGAGAGTTTTTTGATATAATTTAATGTGGTATTTCTTAAATTAAAATAACTCATTTCGGTATTAATTAAAATATATTTCTGCCGGCGTTTTATATTTTAATGCCTGATGACTTCTCTTAAAATTGTAAAAATTAAAATAATTATTTAGTCCTTCTCTTAGTTCCTGTATTGATCGATAATCCTTCAAATAAATGTCTTCATACTTTAAGCTTCTCCAAAATCTCTCAATGAAAATATTATCTAATGCTCTGCCTTTTGAATCCATGCTCATCATGATTTTGTTGCCAATAACCTTTTCAGTAAAAGCCTTGCTTGTGAATTGGCTGCCTTGGTCGGTATTAAATATTTCCGGCTTTCCTTCCTTCAGTGCTCTGTCTAATGCTTCTATACAAAAATGAACATCAGGGCTGTTTGATAACTCCCAGCTTAAGACAAATCTACTGAACCAGTCTATCACAGCTACCAAGAATACATAATCTTTGTAAAACGGTAAATATGTAATATCACTTGACCATACTTGATTTGTTTTACTTATCTGGATGCCTCTTAACAAGTATGGATAAATAAGGCTTTCTTTGTTTGGCTTACTTAGATTTTTCTTTGGCACGATGGCTTGCAAGCCCATTAGCTGCATTAAACGCCATATCCGCTTATGATTGTATAGGTCTCCTTGTCTTCTTAGTTCATCAGTTATTTTTCTTACTCCATAGAACGGGTAACTGGTGTAAATGCGATCTATCTTTTCCATTATCTCAAGCTCTTCTTCCGTCACACCCAGTGGGTGATAGTAATAGCTTGAGACGTTCAAATTTATCAAAGAACATTGCTCTTGAATACTTATCTGATATTTTGTTGGCTCTACCATCGCTCGTTTATCTTCAAGAGATAGCATTAAATTTTTTTTTAAGCCATTCTAGTTCTACTTGTTGTTTTCCTATTTGCTTATAGAGCTCTTCTATCAACTCCGAATTAGCTTCAGTTTTAGGACCTCGCTTATTATTAAATATTTCAGGTAAACTTTCCAAAACCTCTTTTTTCCAGTTGCTTATTGCATTTGGATGTACCTGGTACTCCCTAGCTAACTCACTCATGCTCTTGTAACCTTTTATTGCCTCCAAAGCTACTTTTGCTTTGAATTCACTACTAAATTTTTTCCTGATCCTCGACATTTGCGGCTCCTTATTGTTTTTTGTGTCCAATAATTCACCACATTAAATTAAGCTTTTTTTTACTCCAGTTTTTGGGGTACACTATAATTAATAGCGATAGTGTCTCCCCATACTTTATTCGGGAAAACTTTTACCATATTAAAATTACCCCATGTATTTTTTAATTTTGATAAACAATTCTTCACTTTAGTATTTATAAGTGCACCAATAGAAATGTTTTTTGTTGAGATACTTTTACTCATAACTTTTGAATTAAACTGAATGGTAATCAAATCAGAATACCGAGTACCGTTTGAATTTAAATAAATATCTGCTTCAGAATGTATATTGGGCTTTGAGAACTTTTTTAATTGTGGATATAAAGATGTAGGAATAAAGTAAAATATACTAAGCAATAGCAATAAAAATATTTTTATCCTTTTCATGTTATTGTCCTCCCGATTATTGTAGAAGTATCATTTTTTTTGTAATATTTATGTTATTAAATTTCATAGTATAAAAATAAATTCCGCTAGAAAGCTTTAATCCATTAAACTCGATATTATAGGAACCTATATTTTGGTATTTGTTAACTAAATCTTTTACTTTTTTTCCTTCAATGTTATAAACTAAAATTTTAACAAAACCAGGTTTATTAATATTATATTTTATGTTAGTTGTAGGATTAAACGGATTAGGATAATTCTGAAATAATTCACACTCTTTAGGTATTTTATCTTTAGGCACAATATTTACACCATCTATTGTAGAATAAATCTCACACATGGCGGTTGTCGAAATTACAGGTAGGGCTGAATCTCTCCATGTAGTTCCACCTATACTAATAACTTCGCCATTTGTTAGTCTACATATTTGTTGTAAGCTTTGGACATAGGGAAATTTGGCAGAATATATATTTTGAAAAGAAACTGGATTGTATAATTCCCAGGTATCATTTCCAATATCTCCTCCGGTTAATAAAACCAGTCCGTTATTGAGTAAAATCGATGAATGTGCATCTCTATTATAAACTAATGGAGTTATTAATTTCCAAGTATTTGTTTTTGTAACATATATTTCACAACTATTTAACCATTGTCCTGAAGGATTTTTGTAATTAGAACCACCTGAGACAAATACATTACCGTTCGATAATAATAATGTCGATTGATTATATCTAGCAATATTAAGTGAATCAACAATATTCCATTTTCCAGAGGAAGGATCAAAAATTTCACAATCTTTTTCTTGACCATTTTTGATTTCACCTCCGATGACTAATAATCTTCCATCGTTAAGTACTACTGTGGAGTGATTTGCTCTTCCAATTTTGAGGCTATCTATTTCAAACCATTTATTTAATAAAGGGTTATAAATTTCGGTGTCTTTTAAATATTGAAATGTTTTCATATCCTTACTTAATGATATTCCACCTGTTACTATTATTTGACCATTGTTAAGTTTATTTGCTGTATAACCGAAATATCTAGAAATTTTTAACGAGTCGGTTAATGACCATTTGTTTTCAATAATGTTATAAATCTCACAACTTTTAAGTTTGTAACCTCCGATAGCAATTACTCTATTACTATCCAAGAGAACAAGCTTATGATTTGTTCGTGGTATATTCATATTTGCTATATAGTTCCATGTATTTTTTTTATAATTATATTCCTCACAGGTGTTTGTTATTGTATCTTTGCTATAACTTTGACCGCCAGTTACCAATACATTACCATTTGGAAGAACGATAGAAGCAAAATCACTTCTGTCAAGGTTCATTGGAGCTACACTAATCCATTGTCCATAGTTTTGTGCAATTGTATATGATAAAGAAGAAAAAAGTGAGAATATTATAATTATTAAATTTATGTATGTAATTTTGTTACAAGTTATCGATAACATTATTTTACCTTTCTTCAAAACCTATTAAATAATAATCATTGTATAAATAGGGTAATGTCCCTATTTTTTATAGGGGAATTTATAGGGGAATTGCTCTAAGCTTAGGTATTTCAATTCTTTAGTTGTTCTTAAGCCTAGTTTCTTTTTAATATTTTCCACATGGCTTTCTATTGTCTTAACACTTAGAAATAACTCATTTGCAATATCTTTATTCTGCATGCCGTTCCGGATAAGTATGAATATTTCTTTCTCTCTTACTGTTAATATATTGAGATTGTCAATACCGGTTTTTTCTTCTGTAAACAAAAAATTAATAATATTTTCGCTGTAATATTTTTTGCCGTTGGATATACTTATTACAGCCTCTTGTAATTTATCAGGCACTTCTTTTTTACTAACTATGCCTTGAATATCATTCTCTATAAAATAGTGCAAATATTTTTTATCTGTTTCACCGGTAAACAGTATTCCTGGCGTATTACTTCCGGAAATTAAGTTGTACATAATATCAATCTCACTTGTACTCAAAGAACCGTCGTCGAAAACAATTGCCTCATACTTTTTGTCTTTAAGTAAATAATCATGTTTTGAGTAGTCATCAAAATCCGGAAGAATTAAAGGAGCCGAGGCAAAAAAATTAATCAGTCCGGTTAATACTAATGGTTGTACCGTCAGGAATAAAGTTCTTATTTTATTCATCTTTTCTGCTGCTGTTTTAATTTTATAATTTGTTCAGATTTATATTTTTGTTGTTATAACAATGTGAGTCATAAGAATAAGAACAAGAAATTATAATGATCCTTGGAATTGTTTTGCTCTGCCTATTACCGTATCTAAAAATTTTAAGTGTAAAAGTGAGTCATCGTTATAATTTTGTGCAAAGGAAATATAGTTACATAATCCATTATACGGCAATAAGTTAACTTCTCACTCAATAAATGTCAACTAAAAAATTTAAATTTTAAAAAATTACTATGTATTGATTTTGGACAAAAGTTAACGGATGGAATAATAAAAATTGTAAGGATTGTAATCTTCACTAACAAAAATAAACATTGCCGAACTGCTCAATTGTTAAATTGTTTTATATGGTTGCTCACATTACTCCGAAACAAATTCTTCTAATTTTCTAAATAATTAGGAATTATATCAGAATAACATGGGACTTAAAATTTATTCATTATCTAGTTACATTTTCTCCGTTCGGGGAAATATAGTGTAGCCCGGGACAATGTTCCGGATTCGCTTGTTAAAAATCCCGGCGGGGACGCCGGGGAGCGCTGTAATCTTAACGAGCTACTATTTCGCAATGCGCCAGGCTGCGTCCTCGCAGCCGGTGTATGAAACAAAAGACCGGTCAATGTTAACAGCTTGTAAGTCTTTTGGGAATTTACAAATTCAAGCCTTTTTACGGAGTTAAGTAAATAATCATATTGTTTCATAACAATTAAACAATTCCGGTCGGCGTATCCCGAAAATTTTCGGTAGAAGCCGGACGCGTTAAATATTATATTTCTCTCATCTCTTTGGGTATAGTTATCTTCACCGGGGTTTCCGCCGGTAATTGCAGTTTTGATAAACCTTCCTGATCCAACAGTACATTAAGTTTTTTAATGTCATTTGATTTTAACTGCGGCCATTCTTCGTTGACACTCATTAATCCTTTATTCATAATATCAAAACCCGTCTTCATTTGTCGGGTTGGTTCCCTGTCGGCGCTTAATACGGGCCCTTCCAAACCGGCAATATTTACAGCCTGCAGAGATTTTCTAAATTTATTAATTTTCTCTTGAAGATTTTTAATTTCCGATTTTAAACTGCTGCTGATTTTTTTATCATTTTCCAGCTTATATAATTGAGCATTTATGGTGTCAGCCGTTTTCGTAAGTTGATAGTGCTCCGATGCAGCATTCCATATCTTTAATGCAAGATTTAATTGATCATTCAATGCCTCTTTTGAAACCTTTACCCGCGGATCCATTTTTACATTTAACGGCTGAGAGTACGTTTTCCCGTCAACGGTAAGCTTGACCGTATATTTGCCTGGTAATACCATCGGACCCTGAGGTTCTATTACTGTTCCTTTTCCGGCAATCGCCGCGAAACCGTAGCCGTGATGCTTCACCGGAACAAGAGGATATCTGAGATTCCAGGTAAAACGGTTCAAACCGGCATGAGTTGTTAAAGGATGAAACTGAGGAAGCCACTCTTTCATAAAGTAAGGCTGTTCGAGTACCGGTACAGGTTTATCGTTGCTTGAATAACTTCTTACAAGATTCCCTTCTTCATCAAATATTTTAAGTACAATCGGTCCTGTAGGAGTGGAATGTAAATAAAAATCAATTATTGCACCTGCCGGCGGATTTTCACCGTGCGGAACTTCGGGAGGTAACGGCGTATCATTACTTTCACTTCTTCTAATCCGTATTGCCTGCGCAGGTTTGAATAAGTAAACATTTTGATCAAGATCATTTTTACTTATTTGCCGCAGCGGTGTTAAATCATCCAAAACCCAGAATGCTCTGCCGTGAGTTGCTGCAACCAAATTATTTTCATGAATTGTCAAATCCCTAACGGAAACTTCAGGCAAGTTCAATTGAAGAGGCTGCCAATTAGCGCCGTCATCGAATGATATATAAACACCTTTTTCCGTTCCTGCATAAAGCAAACCTTTTTGATAAGGATCGGCTCGTACCACGCGCACGAATGAACCCTCAGGAATTCCTTTATTAATTAACGCCCAGTGTTTTCCGTAATTATCAATGCGATAAATGTAAGGTGCAAAATCATTCAGCCTGTGGCGGTCAACAGCAGCATACGCAGTACTTTGATTAAACGGAGATGCATCTATAATACTAATCTTACTCCAAGGTTTCAGTCCCACAGGAGTTACATTCTGCCAATGCTGCCCGTTATCTTTCGTTAATTGAATTAATCCGTCATCTGTTCCCGCCCAAATTACACCAGGTTTAACAGGCGAAATTGCAATAGAGTAAATCACTCCCCATCCTTTATGAGACATTCCATTTTTTACTTCAATATTTGTGTTCGTTAAATCCGGGCTTACAATTTTCCAGTCCAATCCCCCGTCATTCGTTTTTAAAAGCTTTTGTGCTCCGTAATAAAGCACATTATTATCATGAGGATCAATTGCAACAGGAGATGTCCATGTAAAACGGAATTTACGCTGCGGCATTAATTCTCCCCATTCCGAAAGCAGCCATGGAGAAATAACCTGCGATTGCCCGGTAACGCGTTCAAAGCGAAATAATCCGCCGTAAGTATTGCCGCCGTAAACTATATTCGGATTTACAGGATCAGGCAAAATATACCCGCTTTCACCTGCACCTATTGAAAACCAATTTCTGAATGTAATTTCTCCGTAATCGCTCCTGCTGGTAATTGAAACCGTTCCGCAGTCCTGCTGCGCGCCGTAAATTCTATATGGAAATTGATTATCGGTGGAAACATGATAAAACTGTGCTGTCGGCTGATTGTACCAGCTGCTCCAGGTTTTACCGTTATCAAGGCTAACCGATGTACCCTGGTCACTTGCTTCGATTAAATGACTGTCATTCTGAGGATCAATCCACACGAAATGATAATCATCACCGCCGGGCGAGCCTTTTATTGCTTCAAATGTTTTACCTCCATCCGACGACTTAAAAATTGAGCGGTTGGGTATATAAATAATTTTAGGATTTTGAGGATCAACAAATACTCTTCCGAAATACCACATCCTGGTAATAATATTGGGATTGTCGTTTATAAATTTCCAGTGATCGCCTCCGTCACCGGAATAGTATAATCCCGAACCTTTGCGGAGAGCCTGAATTAATGCATATACATACTGCCCGCCTGAACCTGTAACTACCGACAAACCTATTCTCCCGAAAGGAGCAGAGGGTAATCCGTTATATTTTACTTCGGTCCATGTTTTTCCTTCATTGGTAGATTTATAAATTCCGCTTCCAGATCCTTCTTCGGGAGGATACTGGCTCCACGGAGTGCGGTGAGCTTCCCACAATGATGCGTAGACTACTTGAGGACTTTTACTATCCCACGAAAGATTGATAGCGCCGGTTGAATCATTTTTATATAAAACTTTTTCCCATGATTTTCCGCCGTCGGTTGTTCTGAAAACTCCCCGCTCTTTATTTGGAGCGTAAGCATGCCCGAGTGCCGCAACCAATACAATATTTGGATTATCCGGATCTACCAGAATTTTTCCTATATGCCGTGTATCTTTCAATCCGAGAGATTCCCAATGCATTCCGCCATCAGTTGATTTATAAACACCTTCTCCGTAAGTAATATCCGATCTCATATCAGCCTCGCCCGTACCCGCATAAATTATATTTGGATCGGAAGATGATATTGCCAAAGCGCCAATTGACGGATTTATTTGTCCGTCGTATATAGGTTCCCATGTTAATCCTGCATTTGAAGTTTTCCAAACTCCGCCGTCAACGGCTCCGAAATAAAATGTTGAAGACTGACCCGGAATTCCCGCAGCAGCTAACGCACGGCCGGCGCGGAAAGGACCTACCAGCCTCCACCTCATACCGTTTGAGGCATTGCCGGAAATGAATGAATACTCTGAATTATTAGATTGCACATTTTGAGGGAAACTGAAAGCAGTTGAAAAAATTACCAGGATTAGAATTAAGAAAGAACTCTTCGTGTAAGACCGGGACATTGTTAACTCCTTTTTTCGATGAAGATACTCTACACCGCAGTAGAGATATAAATTTAGGATTATAATTTTAAGTATAAAAACCTTTTAAAATTAACTGACCTTTGTAACCATTATTCTCATACAATTCTTAAAACCTTATTATCTTTTATTTATATAAACATAAGGGAATAAAATCAAGCATCTTACTTTTTTCAGATTTAAAATGAACTGCGGGAAAAGTAAGGGCTATGCTACAATATGCATCCGATACACTTATGTTCACTTGCGAGATTACGATGTAAAACTAAAATTCAAACTATTCAATCCCAGGAAGTAAACTTACAAACACAAGGATCCCGGCTGCGTTCTCGCAGCCGGGATCATTTACAACATCACTATCAAGAAAATTTTTTCTATTACTGCGGTGCAATCTGGTATTGTTCCAACTTCCCATTCGGCATCTGGTAAGTCCATACACGTAATGTCCGCTTCGGCAATACTACACGGAACGAGCGTTCAAGCATACCTCCGCGATAATGCTCTGATGTTTGAACAAATTCTTTCGGCTCACCTAAAGGAGCAAGACTTGATTGGAAATCTTTCAAAGCTTGCTCACTGAAATATGCATTGGCATCAGAGGTGAATAACGAGCGATCAATTTTTCCGTGCTGCAGACCAATAAATATCTTCCGTGCCTGCCCGGTTCGCATAGCTGTGTGAGAATCTTGTGTTTTAAATAAGATTAGTGCAATCTTGTGTGCAATGGTTCCTGCTGCGGGAGCCGCATCCTGGTTCGTCAGCACAACAACTGCCGCACTGTCATCGGGAAATACTACATTATCAGCCGTGAATCCCGATACTTCACCACTGTGGTAAATGGCTCGATGATTGTTCATCATCCCGACTTCCACACCTAAACCGTAATGAGTACCTACTCCGCTATTCAATCTCACTTCTGTTTCAAGCTGTTTGTATGATTTATGACTTAACAGACTTCGATCAATAATTGATATATCCCAGTTAGCCAAATCACCGGAAGTCATAGCTAATTCGCCAGCTCCTGCCATCCATCCTGATCCTTCTTCCGGAGCCAAACGCAGCGGTCCCAAAGCGTACCTTGTATAACCTGCCGGATCTTGTGAAGTCATTTTCCCTTTATCGAAATCAACTGCGCTGGATAATTCCAAAGGTTTTAGAATATTATCGTGCAAAAATTTGAAGAACGGTTCATGAGTTATCTTTTCCACAATCTGTGCTGCTATTACAAAGTTTGTATTGCTGTACTGCCAGCGTGTTCCGGGATCAAAGTCCAGCGGTTTCTTAGCCCAGCGATCCAGAATTTTTTCCGGGGGCATAGGTTTAAGCATCAGCGGAGGTACATAATCTTGAGGCCAGAAATCCTGGTAGCCTGAAGTATGAGAAAGTATTTCACGTACTGTTACTTCTTTCGCGCGGGTTAGATCAGGTAGCCACTTAGAGATATGATCATCCAGCGTAAGTTTTCCTTTTTGCTCTAATAATAATATCGAAGCCGCAGCGAATTGTTTACTGATTGAACCTATTGCATAGCGCATATCCGGTTTAGCATCTACCGGCGGATTGAGTCGTGCTTTACCATAAGCTTGATTATATACAATCTTGCCATGTTTAACAACAGCAACAGATGCGCTCGGAACCCCGGTCTCTCTTAATACTTGAATAGCGATCGTATCAATTTTTGCTTCAAATGTCTCGTGAACCGAATTCATTGACATCGAAAAAGACGGAACTTGTTTTATCCCTAAATTGTAAGCTTCGAATGCCCAAACATCCGCTGTCTGTGCGATTCGTTTGTCGGTCGGCATATAACCGTGGCTGGTTTGTGTAGCAACGCGAATGACTATGGGATTTTTACATCCCTGACTGTGCTGCAGTTTTGCAGTAAATTTATAAGAGTGACTAGGCACTACCCTATCGTCATGATCCGCTGTTGTTATAATTGTTGGCGGATAACAAACTCCTTTTTTAATATTCGATAGCGGTGAATAAGAATACAGCCACTTGAAATCTTTTTTATTATTTGAAGTCCCGTATTCGGGTGACCAAAGATCACCGCCAGAGAATTTTTGATAACGTAGCATGTCCATCACTCCGGCACCTGCATAAGCCGCACCGAAAAGTTCCGGATGCTGAGTTATTGATGCTCCGATTAAAAGTCCGCCGTTAGAATACCCTTGAATACCGAGACGTTTGGAAGTAGTGTATTTCATGTTGATAAGATATTTTGCCGCCCAGGCAAAATCATCAAACACATTTTGTTTATTGCCTAACATCCCGGCTTCGTGCCATTTTTCTCCGTATGTCCCTCCACCCCGTAAATTTGCAACAGCATAAACGCCTCCCAATTCTAACCAAACAGGCAGCATCGGATTGAAGCGTGGAGTAATGGTTATATCAAACCCGCCGTATCCGTAAAGAATCGTTGGATTATTACCGTCGAGCTTAACATCCTTTTTCGATACAATGAACATCGGGATTTTTGTACCGTCTTTAGAATGATAAAATATCTGCTTTGTTTCATACAATGAAGGATCGAAATCAACTTTCGGTTTAAAGAATACTTTTGATTTGCCGGTTTTAACATCATAAGCATAAACGGAAGTTGGATATAAGAATGATGAGAATCCATAATAAATCGTAGAGGAATTATTCAGTGTTGAAATTCCGGAAACCGAACCGATAGTTGGAAATGATATTTTACCGAGTGATTTCCCACCGGGTGAAAAAAGTGCAAGCTGACTTTTAGCTGCGTTTTCATAATTAATGAGTATCTTGCCGTCAGCCATTGTTGCACTCTGAATTACACCTTCCGCTTCAGGGACAATGACTTTCCAGTTTGACGGATTGGGATTTTTGATACTTGCTGATACTATTTCCCCTTTCGGTGCGTCTAATGTAGTTTGAATCAGGAAGTGTCCGCTTTCATGTCCGAACACAAAATACTGAGCATCATTTTTTGTATAAATAGGTTTCAACTTTGCCGTAACATCAGGGTTTTGAGGATTGCCTAAATCTGCATAAAATAGTTCATCCTGAGGAGCTGTTCCGTTGAAGAGATAAACAAAAAGATAACGCCCATCCTCACTAACGCTTCCGCCAATAATCCACTTTGGAAGATCAGGTCTCGAATAAATTAATTTATCTTTGCTTTGATCTGTTCCGATTTTGTGATAATAAAGTTTCTGATTTAAAACCTGATGACTGATTGCTTTTCCTTTTGGTGGTTCGGGATAGCGTGAATAGTAAAAACCTTTGTTATCATTAGTCCAGGAAATTCCTGAAAACTTAACCCATTGAACTTTATCGGAAAGCTCCTTGCCGGTAGAAACATTTAAGACGTGTATAGTTTCCCAATCCGAACCGCCCTGTGATAATTCGTAAGAAAGATATTTGCCGTTAGGTGAAGGCTGATAGCCTGCTAATGCGATTGACCCGTCGGATGAAAGTTTATTAGGATCGATAAGCGCACGCGGCTGTGCGTTAGCTGATTCTTGAACATACACTATCGATTGATTCTGCAGCCCGGAGTTTTTTCTAAAAAAGATGGTGCCGCCCTCAACTTGATCAGGAGTGCCCATTTTTGCATAATTCCACAATTTCGTTAAACGTTCATGAATCCAATTTCGAACCGGTATTTTTTCAAGATATGAAAAAGTAAGTTTGTTCTCTTGTTTAACCCAGCTTTTCACAGCGGGACTGTTGAGGTTTTCCATCCATTGATATGGTACCGGAACTTTGGTTCCAAAGTAAGTATCGATTTTATTATCACGGTGAGCCTGCGGATAATTTATAACAGAATCGGAAGAGGCATAATTTGTGTTTAGATTTTTATTTATAACAGTACTCTGTCCGAATAAAGTATGATAACAGAAAAAAGTCACAATAATACTTAAAAGTATTGTGAAAGTATGTGCCTGGTTTTTTCTGCGTCTTGTTTGGTTGAGTTTTACAAAAAAATCTTTTGAAATTTTGTATGGTTGTCTATAATTCATCGTGGAACTCCTATTTACGATTATTAAGTATAGTAAATTTTGAAATATATTAAATATTATCCTATGATCTCTTTCACTTAATATTTTCTATTTCCGATTGCTGGTTTGACACCATCGTAATGTTGAATCCGATAATTTCCCGGCCAAAATTGCAGGAATAGATTTATAAAATGTTTCAATTACATCATAAATAGTAATATTTTTTCTATAGAATAGACGTGATGTGATGAGGCAGAAGCTTAAGCACAATTTTACGTCCTAATTTAGTATCCCTGGCAAGATAAACCACACACATGCGCCTTCGCCGAGTTTTTCAATTAATTTGTGTTGTAATATTGTTTACCCAATCATTACGTTTTGTTACTGAATTTTTATGCTATACTGAGGAAGTCAGTATACAATGAGTTTTGCCTGCCCGGAGGTACCTTCTATAAAGTACGATATTTATTTTGGAATTATCAAGATTAGATCATATAAAATAATAAAGTATTCATTCTGATCAATCATCTCATTTAGGTTTATTCAGAAACGAAAAATTTTAATTAAGTCCTAACTATTAGCCTATAACGTAAACATGCACTCATTTCATAATTCTATTCTCAGTAATTTATTTATAAAAAATCACAGCCGGATACTATTTGTAAATTTCCATAAATGAATTATTCTTTTATTCAACGATAATTTTGGGAGGAGAATCCCCTCTTGCATAAACACCGGCGGGAGTACAAAAGACGGAATATTCATATGTACCGGCAGGGGCGTTGTCTTTTACTTTGAGCTTAAGCTTTTTACCGTTCTTTAAAAATTTTGTATAACCATTGTGGAGACTATCTTTGGCACTGACCGGATTAAAAAGAGTTTCCGGAAATTGAAAATACGCATCCGTACCTTCCGCTGTCCAGATGACAGTATCTTTCTTTTTCACTTTTATCTTTGTTTTTGTTGAATCTGTTGCATCAACTACTCTCCAAACATTATCAATTTTCACGATTTTTAATTCGTAAGTGTTGGGTGATGTGAAGGTTGGTTTCAAAATAAAACCGGTTATAAATATCGATAATATTATTCCGGTAATGAACATTCCCATTTTAATTTTCATAACTGACTCCCTTCTTTGATTTTTACACGACTAGTTTAAGCATGAATTGATCCGGCTGTAATCCTGTATAAAGTTATTTATCCTCTTTGTTCTTAATATGTGATACCCTTTGCTTATACCGTTCATCGGCAATAAGATTTTTTAATTCAGGCTGGTTTTCTATATCCGATCTTGAATAACCATTCTCAATCGATTCAATTACCCAGTCTATAGCTTTTTTCCGATCCCCTAATTGCTCATAAGTTGTTCCGGCTCGAAACATAATATCCGGATCATGCGGCGCTAATTTTAATGATTTTTTCGCGTATTCCAATGCTTTTGCTTTATTACCTACCATGGAGTAGAAACCTGCTAACAATGAAAACATTTCCGGATCATTTGGATTTACTTTTCTCGCTTCCTCTCCTAATTTAATTGCATGTAAAAATGCATCTTTAGCTTTGTCGCGTTCACCGGGAGCCCAATAATATGCCGCACCTAAATTTCCCCAGATCACATAATCGTTGTTATTTATTTCAATTGCTTTTTCATATTTTCTGGCAGCATTCTTATATTTTCCCTGAATGTAATAAAGTGTTCCAAGATTTGAAGCAACGCTGTATGATTGTTTGATGTTAAATGCTTTTTCAAACATTTCGCTGGCATCTTTCAGTTTATTGGTATAATAATACATTGCCCCTAAGCCATTAAAATCCATGTAATTCTGTGGGTTTAGAACAATCCCCTTTTTAAATTGCGTGATAGCTTCACCATACCGAGCATGATTGCTGTAAAAAACACCTAACGAATGATAACCTATCCAATTGGAAGGCTGCATATTTATTGCCCTTTTATATGTTCTTTCAGCATCATCTAGCAGACCTTGATCTTCATAAGCTTTTGCCAATCCCTGATATGCTTGATAGTCAACCGGAGTGATATCTAATGCTCTATTAAAATCGGAAACAGCTTTTTTATACATCCCTGTCCCATCATGAATATTACCCAGTACAATATTAACATAAGCAAGTTTGTTGTTTAACTTATATGCATACTCAGATTCTTTTACCGCTTTGTCTGCCCATTCATTTTTTTTAACCAGGCGGTATTTTTCCCAATACGCTTGAGCTAAACCGGAATGTGCAATTGCATAAAGAGAATCTTTCCGAACTGCAAGTAAAAACGCATTGATTGCAGATTCTATCTCATTTAAATTATTCTTGTTTTGAAGAAAGCCGCGTCCCTGTATGTAATATTCATATGCTTCCGGAACATTAGTGTTCCCTGTTTCTAACATTCCGCTCAACTTAGGGTTCAACTGAAGATTAAGCATTTTCAAAAGTGAAATAACTGATTTGTCCTGAAGAAGAATTAAATCATTTTCTTTAACATCAATTAAGAATGAGTTGAGCTGACGTGAATTCTTCGCATCGATTAGATTCATCGTTAAACGGAATTCTTTATTGACTAGCTGTAAACTGCCTGTTACCGTTAGATTACAACCGAATATCTGATTTGCTTCTCCGGGACTTTTTATTTTGTAATGTAATACTTCACTCGCCGGAATCACCCAAAGAGAACTATGAAACTGCTGAAGTTCCGTTAACTTGCTGGTAAGTGTCTCCATCAGACCATTGCAAAATGCCTGGTTTGCTGTACCTCCGCTTATATCAACAATCGGCAGAACAGCTAAATGTTGTCCTTTAATTGCCGGTTTTGAACTAAATAAGGATTCAATGAATGGTTTACCCATTATAATTGCAATCAACAAGATTGCAAATAATAAGATGCTGGAAATTATTTTTAAACTTCTCCGGTTATTTTGGCTTTTAACAGAGGAAACCTTTGATTCTTTTTTAGTACTAACCACTGGAGCGACAAGACCGGCATTGGATTTATTTTGAATATCCAATAATATGTCCGAAACTTTTTGATATCGATTTTTTTGATCTTTTTGCAAGCATTTGATAACGATACTTTCCAAATAATGCGGACTATCAATTACCGGGGATATGGAAGCAGGTTCTTCATTAATAATTGAATAAATTACAGACTGTTCGTAATTACCTTCGAACGGTAAATGTCCTGTCAGCATTTCATACAATACTACACCGAAAGCCCAGATGTCTGATTTTGCATCCGCTTCTTTTCCTAAAGCTTGTTCAGGCGACATGTAAGCGACAGTTCCAACCGTCGTGCCTATTTTTGTTAAATGAATTCCCTCGCCCATTTTAGCCAATCCAAAATCCATTATCTTAACTTGATCTTTCTCAGTGATCATAATATTCGAGGATTTTATATCTCTATGGATAATTCCTTTTTCATGAGCAGCTTCCAATCCCTTGGCAATTTGAATTATATAATCAATAATTTTATCTAGGGGCAGAGGCACTCCATGCTGCTCCGATACCATTCTTTTTAATTCTTTACCGTTTATATATTCCATTACAATAAACATTTCTTTCCCTCTCAGGGGATCACTGTACTCTTCAATAGAATGGATTGTGGAAATATTGGGATGATTTAACGAAGCAGCGGCTTGTGCTTCGATTTCAAATCTTTTGCGTTCTTCATCGCTGATTGTAAGGTGGTGAGGTAAGAATTTTATAGCTACTTCACGCTTGAGTTTTGTATCCTCGGCTTTATACACTACACCCATGCCCCCTTCACCCAATTTCTCGATTATTTTGTAGTGAAGTATAGTTTCGCCTATCATAAATTACCTCTCAATTGTTGGGTTGGGTTTCGGAGGGCAGGTTCGCCCCGTCCCAATTCTTCAATTATATTATAATGTAAAATGGTCTC
>CAVVVS010000047.1:0-41323 GCA_963751355.1 uncultured Ignavibacteriales bacterium
TACTTCCTAAATTTTTCAGCATCAATGTTGTGCTTGCTAAGCAGGTTTTGAATTTGACGCCGGTCGTAGCCACTCATCTCAGATGCTCTTGTGATGTTTCCTTGAGTTGAGTTTAGTAGTTTTATAAGAAACTTGTTTTCGAGTTCATCAAGTATACTGTCGGTCCTTTTCTTTTTTTCTTCTTGAAGTTCGTCCTTGGTATTTGGTATATATTCCTCCTCTGCTTCAGGTTCTTCTTTATAAGCGGCTAAAACTTCTTCGGGTAAATTTTCCGGAGTAATTCGTCCATCATAAGAAAAGATAATCGATTGCTGTATTACATTTTCCAACTCACGTATGTTGCCGTTCCAATCGAAATTCTGTAAAATCTTCCGCGATTTTTCTGCAACTACCAAGCTATCGTTATTATTCAAGTTTGCATATTTTTTTAAGAAATGATCAATAAGCAGCGGAATGTCTTCCTTTCTTTCTCTTAATGGCGGAATACGCATGTATACCACACGCAGTCTGTAAAATAAATCCTGCCTGAAATTTCCTTTATCAACTTCGCTTCTTAAATTTTTATTTGTTGCAGCAACAATTCTTGCATTAGTAGTAATAAATTGTGTACCGCCGACGCGTGTAAATTTTTGATTTTCCAAAACATGAAGAAGCTTTACTTGCAAATCAAGAGGCAGTTCACCAATTTCATCTAAAAATAAAGTTCCGCCATTTGCTAACTCAAATTTTCCCTTTTTTGTATTGACCGCACCGGTAAAGGCGCCGCGTTCATGCCCGAAAAGTTCACTCTCAAGCAAGTCATGTGGAATAGCACCGCAATTAATTTCTATAAAAGATTTATCCGCTCTGTTGCTTAAATAATGCACCGCATTTGCAAACAGCATTTTGCCTGTCCCGGATTCGCCTTCTATTAAAATTGTTGCAGGCGTTTGAGCTACCTGCCCGATTAATCCCATTAAAGATTTCATTTGAGGATTAACTGTAATTATTTCATTAAAGCCTTCATATTTTTTAATTTTTTCTTTAAGGATTAAATTCTCTTCCAATAATTTTCCGAACTGCAAAGACTTTGCAATGACGGCTTCAAGTTCATCAATTTTTATTGGTTTAGTAATGTAATCGTGAGCGCCGAGCTTCATTGCTTCAACCGCATTTTCAATACTGCCGAAGGCTGTAATAATAATTACAGGTATAGTCTTATAATTTTCCTGAACCCACTTAAGTAATTCCAATCCATTCATTTCGGGCATGTTAAAATCGGTTAGGACTAAATGTACACGGTTTTTATCTATTAATTCGGAGGCTTGTTTACCGTTTTGAGCAAGAAGAACGTTATATTTTTCTTTTAAGTTTAAGCTTATAACTCGCCTTTCTCTATCTTCATCATCTGCAATAACAATTGTAGGTTTTATATTATCCATGTTACACCCTTAAGTTTTAGGAAAAGAAATACTAAATTCTGTTTTATTATTAAAAGAATTAACAGAAATAGTCCCTCCTAAGTTTGTAATAATATTATGAGCAATAGAGAGACCAAGACCTGTACCTTCTTCTTTTGTAGTAAAGAAAGGATTAAAGATAGTGTTCAGTTTTTCTTCCGGGATTCCTGTTCCGTTATCTTGAATTTTAATTAAGATTTTATCGCTTATATATTCAGTAGAAAAACTTAACAAGCCGTCAGGGCAGTTAAAAATTTCATCTTTTTTACAGCGTTCCTTAATTGCATCGATACTATTCAATCCAAGGTTTAGCAATACCTGGTATAGAAGACCCGGGTCGGTTCTAAGAAAAATTCTTTTTTGACAGTCGCACTTAATTTTAATATGATTATTATTTTTAGTTTCAACAGCAGTTATAGTTTTGGAAAATAAAGTTCCGACTTCCACCGTTTCAATTTTAATATCAATTGTTTTTGAGAGTTTTAGAAAGTCCTTTAATAAGTTATCAAGCCGATCCACTTCTTTAACTATGTAATCCATTAACTCAAAATTTTCTTCCCGGTTTAGGCTGCCTTTTCTTAGAGTTTGAGCAGAGACCGATATAGTATTTAACGGATTTTTAATTTCATGTGCTACACCGGCAGTCATTTGACCGATTGCAGCAAGTTTTTCCAACTTGAACTGCTCGTCTTTTTTTGCTTCCAGTTCCGCAAATATTTTATTCCGATGATAAGCAATAACTACTTCGTTGGCCAGTATAGTAAGTCTTTCCAACTCATCTTCGGAAAACTTGTTATCATATCTTTTTTTGGAAAGAAATATAAAGCCTAATATTTCACTTTGGAAAACTAACGGCAGTATTAGTTCTACTTTTTTCTTCTTTAATATGTTCAATAACGGCGAATTTGCATCCTTTACTTCAAGTTCGTAAAGCTCAATAGATCTTTTCTCTGAAATGAAGAAATTGATATAAGCTTCAATATTAGTCAACGGGATTATTTCATCCCGGTTACTGTTGTTAAAATAGTTACCCGACTCATTTTTTCGGAAGCAAACAACCTCTTCAACAAGGTAATTTTTATTAATGAATTTTTTTACTCGAACAAGTAACTCACTCAGTCCTAAATAGGTTTGCAGTTCATAATTAAAAATTGAATAATTGTGGCGGTACCGGGTTATATCTTTTCGAAATATTTTGTCTAATAATTTTTGAAGTCTTGTTTCTAAAGGTTTAATTAAAGCAACCAATATTAAAATGATAAAAGCGTAAGTATAAAACGAATTTAGTCCTAAATATAATTTTAGTGCATCATTTAATTTGTCAACAATAATGAAATAAACCGATAGAATAATAGTATATATAATTGAATATATAATGCCGCTTCTCAAAATATGTTGTGAATTAAAAGTTTTGTAGTGAACCAATATAAAAAGGAAAAGAATATTTATAGATAGAACGAATATTGTGTTTAGGAAATAAGTGGAAAATTCTGTAGTAAGGTATAAACGGAAAATATTTATCAAAAGGAAATAAACTATGATAACAATGAAACCGGTTAATAAAAATAAGGTTTGATTTTTTTGTTTAACAGATCTCAGTTTAGGTAATTTATTGATTAAAACAGCAGTTCCCCAGATTATATAAGCTGCGGTAATAATAAGTTGAATTATAAATAAAGGTTCTGAGGTCGATCTCAATTTATAAAAATATCCTGCCCGCTCATTCGTCAGACGAATAATATCGATTTTGAAATGTGGAAACGAATAAGCTAACGGTATTATAGGAATAATAAATAAAGCGATATAGAAATAAATTTTACTTGCAATTTTGGAAGTTTGAACCGGAAAATTGAATGCTATCGCTACAAAAAAAGCCGGCAGCAAAAAGATTATTCTATATAATATTTGTGCCCCGAATAATGCATCGGAAAAATTTGAAGTTGTAAGGATTAAAATTTCTGCGAGATTCCATAAGACAAAAGCCATTACAAATGCCGCAAACCAGCGGTTTACTTTTGACTTCGGATTATCCAGAAGAATAATAAAAGCTATACTAAAGTTTACAGTAAATGCTAATATTGAAGGTAAAGAATAAACATTCATAAAATAGTTTATTTATAATTTAATAAATGAGTTTTTTCGGGATAAATAGCAACGGGTACCTATTAGTTTTTTTAATGCACATGTTTTATGTTCAAGCATGTTGATTATGTTAAATAGATAAGTAAGCATTTACTTACTAAGGTATATTATTATTGTAGTATTGTCAAGGGTGTGTTACCTTTTAACAAAAAAATGTTACTATGAAATGTTAGTTTAGTGATAAGAGATACATCCTCACTTGGGCACGCGTATAATTAGTGTAATAATTAATTCCATTTTTAATTGCAGCAACAATGATAAATGAAGTTACAACTTTGCTTATATTTGGTTTGGCCGAATTTTGATATACAATCAAAGTACGAAGTTGGATTTATTCCGGTAGTTTTTTTTACTTGATTCACATGATCAGGAAGTAAAAAGATTTGTAAGAGTGGAAAAAGTAGGCGGAAAAGTTAACTTCATATTAAATTCAGGAGAGTAAAAATGATTTCAGTAAAAGTACTAGGTGTAGGTTGTTCGAAATGCAGAACACTTGAGGCAAAGGTTAGAGATTTAATTAGTAAAAACAATCTTGAAGCCGAAGTAACAAAAGTTGAAGACATTCAAGAGATGATGGGATACGGAATAATGATGACACCGGGCTTAGTTATAAATGAAAAACTAAAAAGCAGCGGCATTGTTCCTAAAGAAGATCAATTATTAAAATGGTTAAAGGAGAATTAAAATGAAAAAAGCATTTTCAATAATTATTATTTTCTTATTTGTAATTACAAGTTGCATTGCCCAAACAAAAAAAGAGAAAGCAGTAAATAAAACAATCAAAAAAGCAACGGTTACATTTATAGAACTTGGTTCTGTAAAATGCATCCCCTGCAAAATGATGCAGCCGGTTATGAAAAATATTGAGAAGAAATACGGTGGACAGATAAAAGTAATTTTCTATGATGTATGGACGCAAGAGCAAAAACCGTATGCTGAAAAATACGGCATTAAGCTAATTCCTACACAAGTCTTCCTCGATAAAAACGGAGAAGAATTTCATCGTCACGAAGGGTATTATCCTGAAGCAGAGATAGACAAGATTTTGCAAAGCAAAGGAGTAAAATTAGAAAAATCAAAAAGTTGAGATGATGGAAAGTATTTTTACTGCACTTTATGAAGCAATGACCGGAACAATATGGCTTGCTATTCTAGCTTCTTTTGGCTGGGGAGTTTTATCGATTCTGCTTTCACCTTGCCATTTATCAAGCATTCCGCTTGTCGTTGGATTTATAAGTTCGCAAGGAAAAGTTTCTATAGGAAGAACGTTTTATATCTCGTTATTATTTTCGGTAGGGATACTAATTACGATTGCTTTGATAGGAATAGTTACTGCATCGCTTGGACGTTTAATGGGAGATGTAGGAAGTGTTGGAAATTATCTTGTAGCCGGGATATTTTTTCTTGTCGGACTTTACCTTCTTGATATTATTAAAATTGATTGGAATACTGTCGGAGTTAAACAAACAAAAGCCAAAGGACTGCTTGCTGCTTTAATACTCGGTTTATTATTCGGTATTGCCTTAGGACCTTGCACATTTGCATATATGGCCCCGGTACTTGGAGTTGTATTCCAAACAGCGCAAACAGACTATTTACTTGCTGTAATTTTCCTTTTAGCATTTGGGATAGGGCATTGTTCTGTCATCGTTGGCGCCGGAACACTAACGGGCAAAGTTCAGAAATATTTAAATTGGAGTGAAGAATCAAAAACAATTTTGTGGATAAAAAGGACATGTGGATGTTTGGTTATAATCGGTGGAGTTTACCTTATCTACCAAAGCTAAACTAATACTAAAAATTTGTGTAATAGAAAATTGACCTTTATATTTCGGTAAAAGAGTCCTAGTAAACAACTAACTAGGAGTTACTATGAATTCTTTTACGTTTGGATGCGATCCGGAATTTATCTGCCGCAGAAACGGACAATTTGTCCCCGCTCATCATTACTTCAAATCCTACTCAAGCATGAGTCTTTGATGGTTATGAAAGTACGGCAGAGATACGCCCGGGATATTCAGAACTTCATAATTAAAAAATGCTTTTACCACAGATACGAAAAAATCTACAGTTGTAGGTTTGAGACGAATGATAATCGGTCCGCTTTTTCTTGTTATCTCCTTTTCTTTTGTTAATTCTTTGAATAAAAGAGTTGCATAATCGGGAGTAAATTTATCCACAGCTTGTACTTGTGGTGCTTGCCCAAACTTTTTTATTCAGATAATACAAATTTATATTTCTGATAAGATCTAGGGTGTAATCCGATTTTTGTCATTTCAAAATCATTTAATGATTTCTCAAATGAATATTTAGCTTTCCAACAAATATGATTTAAAGATAATCTTAATTACAATTTAACAATGGATGAATCACAGGAAGAATTCTAAATTATAAAATGGAAATTTACCTTAATCATATCTTTAATTTTTACTTCATGAATTTTTCCGGGAAATCAATTTCACTTCGGACTTTTCGTCAACCTTTTCAATAATCATATTTTATAATCTCGCAAGTTCAATTAGAGGTTTATAATTGTTATTATCCGCTTCCCTTAGGGCTTGCAGATATTTTGTTCTTGCTTCACCCGGTTTAACCAGGTTTGTACTTCCCCAGGTAAAATAGGGCTTGCCAAAACCTTTATTAATTAGAACATCTGCCATTAAGCGTGAATGCCTTCCGTTACCGTTTGCAAACGGATGAATTGAGACCATACGGTGACTTAATCTCACGGCAATTTCATCTTCTACATACACTTTGTTATCAATCCAGTACTTGCAATCTTCCAATAGATTTTTTAATTCTACTCCTATCATAGTCCAGTCTACGCCGATATTCTTATCAGACTTTCTAAATTCACCGGCCCATGTCCAAATATCGGAAAACATCTTTCTATGCAAATCTGTTACAAATACTTCAGTTAGAATTTTGTCTAAACTTATCTTTCTTCCTAACAACCACTCATTAGCTTTCTCAACACCAAGCTGTTCAAATTCATCCAGGTCACCACGCGTTGTAATTGTTGGAATACGCAGATCGTCTTTTTCATCTTCATCAAGCGGAGTCTGTCCGTCAGTATAATCGAGATCTAATCCCATAAATATTTCGGCAATTCTATTTTAATTTTTTCGGTTCTGTCTTTTACAGCTTTTTTAATTCTTTCTTCCGTGTTTTCCTGGTCTTCCAATTTCATTGTGTGTGAAGTGCGCATAACAATCTCTTCAGCAATTTTGTATGCACGTTTTTCAATCAATTTTTCAAGTGAACCATCTTTCGGGACGAAACCGTATACTAATCTCAGATTCAATGCTTCGCCGACTTCTGCAAGTTTATTAAGAGTAATATTTTTATTCGCTTCGCGTTCTTCTAATTCTTTTACAGTCGGAGAAGATTTATTAAGCATTTTTGCAAATTGAACGAGCGAAATGTTTAACGCAGTGCGGATAGATTTAATCCACCCGGCACCCGGAGTTATATCGCTATCAATTAAAGCAAATTTTGAAAGCTTTTTATCAAGCTGCTCAATCATTAACGCGTTATTTAAGTTTTTCATTAGGCTATACCCTTATTTATCACTCATTAAAATAAGGATATATCCGAATAATTGCAATTTTAATATTAGGTAATACCCTAATAAATTTATATAAATAATTAGGCTAAAGCCTAAATTTCCGTTACAATATCTTCAAACTTTGCATAATTAACCTTAACACCGTCATCTAAATCTATTTCTATCTGCTTATCTGCGTAATCTTTCATTACCTTATCATATTCGCGGCACTCAATTTCGCTGCTTCTTAGGTCGTCTAATCTTTTTGCATCAGTTTTTAATAACATAGAACTGCGCTTTTCTACTTTAAGATTCTTGATATGCAGCATCGGACTTCTTTGTATATGATCTCTCAGAACTTCATAATTGAAAAATGCTTTTACCACAGATACGAAGAAATTTACAGTTGTAGGTTTGGGACGAATGATTATTGGTCCGCTTTTTCTTGTTATCTTCTTTTCTTTTGTTAATTCTTTGAATAAAAGAGTTGCATGATCGGGAGTAAATTCATCCACAGCTTAAACTTGTAGTGCTTACCCAAATTTTTTTAATTCAAATAATACAAATTTATATTTTTGATAAGATCTAGGGCGTAATCCGATTTTTGTCATTTCAAAATCATTTAATGATTTCTCAAATGAATATTTGGCTTTCCAACAAATCTGATTTAAAGGAGATCTTAATTACAATTTAACAATGGATGAATCACAGGAAGAATTCTAAATTATAAAATGGAAATTTAAAATTTCATCATATCTTTAATTTTTACTTCATGAATTTTTCTGGGAAATCAATTTCAGTTCGGACTTTTCGTCAATTTTCTTCTTTTACTATCGGGTTTGATGACTAAAAATTAATTTTTGATTAAGAAATTTAGCAAAAGTTTTGATTTTAGTTCGATTTATAAGCTTTTCAAAAAAAATATTTTGGAAAATAGTATTTCCATTATGAAATAATTTTATCTTCTTTAAATTCTATTTCTTCCCGTTCAAACTTTCAATTATTTCTTTGAAACTTTCCAAACCTGCCTCAAGGTTTTCAACTATCTCAGTTGCTAAAATATCCGGGTCGGGCAGGTTGTCCATATCGCCGAGACTTTCATCTTTCATCCAGAAAATATCAAGATTGGTTTTGTCTCTTGCTATTATTTCATCATAAGTAAATATCTTGAACCGTTCGGTTTCTTTGCGCTTAAATCTGTTTTGAGGATTAAAGCATTTTATAAAATCCTTAAGGTCTTCATACTTCATCTGCTGCGTTTTTAACGTGAAATGGATATTGGTTCTCAGATCATATATCCACACTTCTTTTGTCCACGGATTTTTACTTGCCGGTTTGTTGTCAAAGAAGATTACATTTGCCTTAACACCCTGCGCATAAAAAATTCCCGTTGGTAGTCTTAGTATAGTATGAAGATCCGTACTCTTTAATAATTCCTTTCTTACTGTTTCCCCGGCACCTCCTTCAAAAAGGACATTATCCGGTACAACTACTCCCGCTTTGCCGTCCGGTTTTAACATTGAGCGCACATGCTGAACAAAATTTAACTGCTTGTTGGATGTTGTTGTCCAGAAATCCTGCCTTTCGTAAGTAAGTGTCTCTTTGCTTTGGGTACCGTCTTCATTTGTAATCGTAATGCTGCTCTTCTTGCCGAACGGAGGGTTTGTTAAAACATAATCGAATTTTTCGGAAGGAGCTGCTAATAAACTGTCAGCTCTTTCTATGGGAGGTTCACTGTTTAAGTCTCCGATTCCGTGAAGATATAAATTCATTAAGCAGAGGCGGGCTGTGTTAGCTACTATTTCCCAGCCGCTGAATGTTTTGAACTTCAGAAAATCTTTTTCTTCTTTATCTAATTTGTAGTTATCCTTATCTGAAATATAATCGTATGCTCTTAGGAAGAAGCCGCCCGTACCGCATGCAGGATCCGCGATTGTTTTCTTAGGTACCGGCCTAATGCACTCTACCATTGTTTTAATTAAAGAACGGGGAGTAAAATACTGTCCGGCGCCGGACTTAGTATCTTCAGCATTCTTTTCAAGAAGGCCTTCGTAAATATCACCTTTAACATCTGCACCGAGAATTACCCAGTTTTCCTCATCTATCATTTGAATAAGCTTATAAAGCTTTGCCGGATCCTGTATTTTATTTTGAGCTTTGAAGAATATTTCTCCGATCATTCCTTTTTCTTTTCCAAGCTCATTTAGAATATTGATGTAATGCGCTTCAAGCTCTGCACCGCTTTTATTCTTTAAACTTTCCCAATTATATTATTTAGGGATGTTAATTTCTTTTTTATACGGCGGCCTGGAATACTCGTCTGCCATTTTAAGAAAGAGAAGATAAGTAAGCTGCTCTACATAATCACCGTAGCTAACGCCGTCGTCTCTTAATGTGTTGCAGTAATTCCAAACACGTTGAACAATTGTTGCTGTTGTCATGAAATCCTTAAAATATTTTTAATCTTTGTTTTATAATCATTCCAATTTTTTAATTCATAAAAAGGATGCCTATAAAGAGGTATTAAATTTCTTCCAAATTTATTTTCCAACGGTTGAATAGGAATCTTTCTTATCCCATTATAATAATCACTAGGGGTTCCTAGTTCAAAAGGATTACTAGATAAGAATTTTAATATAATTTCTGCTGTTATAAATACCGGTAGGTTCCGATTAGCACCCACCTGATCAAACTCTTGTTTAATAAATGGAAGCCATTTGTCAGCAAATAATTCCCATTTAGTATTTTCTTGAGTTTCTTTATCCATGTAATTTCTAACCATATTTTCTACAAATACATTTTCAAGGGACAAACCAATCTCTTTTAAATTATGATTTATACTATTGAAGTATCTTTTATCTCTTCCAATATCAAAAACATAAGATATTTTTCTCGTTTCATTATTATCTGAAAAATTACTCGGATCGGCGCCTAAAATAAAAGCTTTAATTTTAGATTTATCATTTGGAGTATAAGGTTTCGGTAGTTCGTAATTAATATAAGATGCAGATAAATTTACATCAGCTTTTATACTATTTATTACATCCTCTATTGTTATCATTACACCAATTTCCCTTCAAACGCTTGTTTAAGAATTGATTGCCTTAATGTTTCCGCTTTTACTATACTATCATCTATCGCTTTTTCAAGATTGTCCGCTTCCGAAAAACGCTTTTCGATTTCTTCGACTATTTGATTCTGCTTTGATAATGAAATTAAGGGAACTTCCATATTTTTTAACTTAGTTCCATTAACATTTGCTTGACCAACATTTTGTGACACTACGCTTTTTATATAATTTTTCCCGAACAATGAATTTATATAGTAGTTTAAAAAATCAGATGAATAAATGGACTTATTAACTTTAACTCTTATAAGATAAGAGGCAAAAATGGATTTAGGATAATGCTTTTTATAGAGTGCTGTTTTACCAACTAATTCAGCACTATTAGTTCTATTAAATAATAAATCGCCATCATTTAGAAGATACTTACTTAATTCTTTATAACTTTTATCAAAATATTTTAATGATGAATAATCAAGTTTACCTTCTTGAATGTTACCCATCCGTAAAACCGGTATACCGTTTTCATTATTACTTGCTTTATCAGACGTTCCATATTGTAATGAGTCAATTACTTCTCCCAGCTTTACCCATCTCCATCCCTTAGGTAATTCTTTGCCATAAGGTATTTCCGGATCGGCTGCTTTGCTAATTGGGTAGCGTAGCTGAATGGGGTTCAGGTGGTCGCGGGTTAACCTTCCCGAAAATGCACTTGCCAGCACAGCCTGTCGGTAAGTTTTAATTTGTTCTTTTGCTTTTTTAAGTGATGTAACTCCGCTGTCCAGCTTGCTGAAGAGTTCTTCTATTTTGGCTACTATTTTTTGCTGGATTGAGGTAGGTAGTACAGGTATTTCCAAATTCCAAAATGAAATCGGTTCAATATGCGGTATTCCAACGCCTTTGGGATTGGAGTTAATCAGTTTATAATATTGCTTAATAAAATAAAAGAGAAATGCATTTAAATGCGAATCACTTTTTATCTTAGCTAGAGTTGAACCAATTGCGCCTTTAATGCCACGACCGACCAATCCACAACGTGCACCATCCCAAACAATTAAAACTTCATCAGGTTCACATAGAGTACATTTTTCCCCATCTGTGAAGTTATCTATCCCTCTATTTTCAAATGCTTTTATATCTACATAAGGAATACAAAATATTGAATTCTTCTCAGTATTTTGCCTCTTAGGCTTCTTACCTTTATAACTTTTAGCAATATCACCAAGTTTAACCCTAGACCAGTTAGGAGGGAGATTATTCATTTTTCACTTTTGATATTATGGAAATATAAATAGAAGAAAAGTGAAAGTAGAACTGATGTAACAATGATAACTGTAAATAAATCAATTTTAATCTGTATTAAAAGAATTATAATAAGGCTTGTATTTAATAAAATAACTATAACAAATAAGAGATCGATTTTTATTTTAAGGTTATCGATTCTACGATTTAATAAAGACTGCAAAGTTAAAAATGATTCTTTTTCACTCTCAATTTTTTTAAAAAATTCCTTTTGGAATAGTGTACTAAAATCAAATTCAAAATCTGTTCTTAATGTTTCTAAATCATCTTTATTATGCCTAATCATGAAAATGAAGTAAATGGAAAAGACAATAAAAGATGATATTATTAAAATATAAGTAGGAATTGAGTCTATTGTTTTAAACGCCGCAAAAGAAGCAGCACTTATCGAGATAGGTAAACCAATTGAATAACCACTTAACTTATTTACTATACTTCTTACTTCATCGAAGTATTTTTGTTTACGAGAATCATATTCATTTCTAATCTGATCAAAAGAAAAATTTGATAAATATATTTCATAATTTCTATTTGCTGCTTCAATAATAGTTTTTAATTTCAGCGCTAAAAATTTAAGCCTTTGTTCTTTTTCTGCCGAGGATAAAAAATCATATAACTCATTCTTAAAAAATTTCGAAAATTCTTTAGATTCTAATTTGTTTAATAACAATTTTGAATAGTTCTCAATATCTTCATTTATATCTAGATTATCCGCTATCATTGGATAACCAATTGCAAGCCTACCTTTAGTCGGCGATATTATAATTATTTCCCTATTGGCCTCGCTAAAATAATCAGCAATTGGGTCTGAAGATATTATCTTTTTTATTTTTAAATAGGAATATGTGTTAGGTATTAAATGATTTCCAAAAATTCCTGCAGAATTAAAACTTTTAAGCTCCTTATTATCAAAGAATAAAAATTCATCTTCGTCGTAGTTAAGAATACCTATATCTAATTTATTGTCATTTAAAGAAACATTGGAAAGGAAATTATTCTTGTCAAAAAATACTGGGAATTCGAATTGGCGTAGATTTATTCTTATTGTATTTTGGCCGATTTCCTCTTTTTTTATATTGTATTTGTCTATAATTTTTAGAATACTATCTACGGAATCGTATTTTAGTTCAAGATCTTCTCCGTCTATAAAGTTCGATGAAATAGACTTTTTTTGAAGCTCAAACAATATTGATAATATTTCAATATTTTTATTCATCAGTATTTATCTCATCTCTCAATCTATTTGCGAATTTCTCTGATTCAATAATAATAATATTAGGATTATTTTCATCAATTCTCACAATACTATTATATTCACCTCTTGAAAATCTGAGATGAATTCCATCTGCATTAACATCAATTCTAATGAATTTTTTAGCTTTCCTACTATCAAATTTAAATTCACTATCTATTGTGATATTATTTTCTTCAATAAAGTCAATAATAATTTGATCGTCATCATAAAAATGTCTACTCATATCATTGATATTAATATATCCTTCTGGTCTCGTACTCATATAATCATAAATATTTTTTCTAAATTCATCCAAACTAATTTCATTTCCATTTTCGTCCTTCGGCCTTGGCAAACGCGCAGAAATTTTATATAACTCATCAGTATACAATGCACTACTCTCCATTTGGATAGCAGCTATCCAATTTATGAAATAATCGGAAATATCGGGAATTTTATGTTTCATAAAACTTAAATATTTACCATCGTTATTATTATACCTTGTTAGATTAATTCTACAAGCCATTGCCAATTTTTCTAAATCAATATGAGTTGTAATATTAATTACAAAAGAATTTAAATCAGAATCTTTATGAAAAAGCATGCCATTAGTATTTCTTATCAAAAAAATGCCAAATAAATCAACCCCATTTTTTTCATAATCAGCAAAAACAAAATAACCTCCTTTTGCAGGTTTAATATTCTTTATTTGATCTCTGAGAGCATTTACTGCATTTATAGTGAAGTCAATAAAATTTTTTTCATTATAATTTTTCATTAAATTTTGAAAATTATTTGGGAAAAATTCTTTTGGAATATTACTAAATATTCCATTGGTTACACTTGCGGATATATATTTTTCATCAAGCTTATTAATCAAATTTTCAGATTTATTATCTATAGGTAATTGTAGACGAGAATATTCGCAATTTGCACCGTCGTTGTTTACTTCTTTTATTATTTCGTGAACGATTATCTTATTTAATTGCATGACACCTCCCTTAAATATTTCTATTATCCAATCTTTTAAAGAGTTTATAATATAAGTAAAATAGACTATTCCATTGTCACTCTGATAATTCCATATTCAATTCTTCCAGCAATTTCTCATACTCCGCACCAAACAGTTTAAACATCTTTCCAAATCCGCCTTCTCTATCAAACGGCATTCTCTCAAAGTCATCATTATCAATTCTTACAGAGGTAATAATATGGTCTTTAATCATTCTAAGCCATTTCTTTTGTTTTTCTCGCATTTTATATTATCCGGAAATAATTCGGAAATGGGAAATTATCAATACTGATTCTATTCATGCAATTAATGTTTATTTGGAAATAATATGGAAATCCGATATTTATTTTTGAAAATGCACTATTTATTCACAACATACTTTTTAGGGATTTTATCACTTACGGTTTCGGTAAATTGGTTCAGCCTATTATATGCCAATACGTTATAATATTTTAGTATTCCGACAATTATTGATGGATCAATTTTCAATTCGTTAACAGCTTCCTTTACCCTAAAAGCAGAGGTGTAATGTTGGTAATCAGAAAAGTAATCCAGAATTGCGTTTATACGAAGTATTTTTTCCGCAAACTCGTTTGCTTCATTTTCGTAATCAAATTCACCTTCTGCTTTAAAGTCATCAATATAGATATCGTTTTCATTTTTTATATGCAAAAGTATATGGCCTATTTCATGTGCAATTGTAAACCAAAAATTATCTAGCCTGTCGTACCTTTTTGTGAATACAATTACCGGGTTATTGTTATGCATAAATGCTGCACCATCGAGGTAGGTCCTTGGCAAGTGACTTAAACTGAAGAATTTTACCCCGTTTTCATTAAGTTTATTTAAAAACTTTGACACCCCGGTCTTTAATGTTGAATATTTAGTTATTTCTTTTGATAGGTCATTGAGTCCCTTCTTATTGAATTTTGGGGTTTCATATTTTTCAGATACCAACTTCGCTTTTCGGGTCCAGGTTAAAAGGAAGTATTTACTTAAGTTTTCGTAAGCATTGGATTTCCTGCAATTCGGTATTGCTAAACTGTCAAGCCAATCAATATTAAAATTATCTATTTCCCAAAATTTCATAAAAATATTTTTTAATTCATTTGTACCGCCGGGTTTTTTAATCCATCCCTTTTTAACCATATCGTTAACGGGCATCCGTTCATATATTTTGCTTTTTATTTCAACTTCCGATTCATTATTGTTTTCATTTAAACGTAAACGATAATTATTATCAAGGTTAAGCCAATATTGTGGAGATTGGCCAAAAGCTCTGCCAAGTATTTTAGCCGTGCCGATTGTTATCCTTTGTTTATTATTCAGTAGTTCGCTTATAGTTTTGGGATTTAAGCTGAGTACCTGGGCAAGGTCTTCGTTAGTCCAGTTTCTTATTTTCATTTCTTCTTTAATAAATTCACCCGGACCAATATTTAAATATGGCTTTAATTTAGCCATTTTAATCTCCATAATGTTTTGATAAATCTTTAATAAAAAATTTGCCTATTGTTTTTTCCTCATTCTTCCATTCAATTTCTATTTCAAGCCTGTATCCCTTATCAACTCGAATAGAATAAATTCCTTTGGATTCAAGGTGTTCGAAATTAAGGGAAGGATTTTTCCAGAGATCGTGTATTGTATTTGCAGCTTCAATTTGCTGTATTCGCATAAAGAATTTTTTAAGTACACCCGGTTGCAATTTATATTTTTTGGCTTTTCCGGTTTCATAAAGCTTAATTAATTCTTTATTTCGAAATTGAAATTCCAATGGACACCCCAAAGTTATAAATACTTTTACAAACTGTCAAACCAAATATTACGTATACTGTAATAATATCATATACACTTTAATCATATCACTCATTTTGTAATATTCAAAAAGCCAATTCTTTATTCAACTCAACTACTAATTTTTCATAATCCCCGCCAAACAATTTAAACATCTTTCCCAGCCCTCCTTCTCCGTCAAAAGGTGTTCTTTCAAAATCATCCTTATCAACTCTTACGGAAGTAATAATATGGTCTTTAATCATCCTCAGCCATTTCATCTGTTCCTCGGTAAACTGCACATGCCCGGCATTCTTTTTAAATACCCATTCCTTAAAATTGCGGTTTATTATCTCGCTGTAAGGTTCAAGCAGGGTATCAATTCCCAATTCAAAACGCAGTATGGCAATTATATCTGTCAGCATTCCCAAAGTGCTTCTGTGTTTAACGCGTTTAGGTTCTATCCGCTGGTATGCATCCCAAACCCGGTCAATTGTTAAATTGTACGGCGGGCTGGATAATGCATCGCGTAATTCTTTTATCATTTTATAATTGGGGGCATCATTAATTTTATTTTTTCCGTCTTTCAAATTATAATAAATTTTTAAGGCGGTTATTTCATCTTTATTTTCTTCAATAAATTTTCTGAAACTAACGATTGTTTCCTCGGCGCTTTCTTTGGAGCGGCTGTCAAAATCAGAATGAATTACTCTGTCTACATTAACCGTATCAATTACCTGGTAAATTTTCTGCCTTACCGTTTCGACAAATTCTCTCAGCTTCGGATTATCAAAAGGCGTAATAGCCCCCTGGATGCATGGCTGCATGACTGTATGGATTTGCTCTTCGGAAGGTTCAATATCTTTAGGTAATTTTAATTGCTTCCTTACTTCTTTATCAATAAAATCCGGGTCGTAAACATTAGCTAAATTTTCTGCTACTTCGGTTATGCTTTTACCGTCTGTTAATTCTTTAAACTTTGCTCTGTCCGTTTCGGAAATCTGCTTATCAATTTTTGTAAGTCTTGACGCGAGTGAAGAAAGCGTATCTTCATCCGGCTGGAGAATTGCCATCTTCATTAAATCTTTTAACGGGATAGTCGGTTTTTTATCGATAACCGGGTAATCAACTTTAACCGTCTTAAAGACACCGACAGCATCAATAATATAAAATCTTTCCTTGTTCAATTTTACGCCGGGAGTTACTTCCAGCAGCTTATCTTTAGAAAGCGATCTTGTTCCTCTTCCTATCATCTGCTGAAAATAATTCCGGGACCGTACATCACGCATAAATATCAACACTTCAATAGGCTTTACATCCGTGCCGGTTGCAATCATATCCACAGTAACCGCAATCCGTGGGTTGTACCGTGTACGGAACTGCTGCAGTATCGATTCGGGATCTTCATTCTTTACATTGTAGGTTATCTTTTTGCAGAAATCATTGTCTTCGCCAAATTCTTCCCGTGCAATGTGAACAATATCTTCCGCATGGCTGTCCGTCTTTGCAAATATCAAAGTTTTAGGAACCACATAATTACCATCACGTTCCGGGAAAAATTCTTCAATCATCACTCTCTTGCATTCACGTAAAATGTTTCTAATGGTACTTGGATTAACAATCTCTCTATCAAGTTGAGTGGGTTCATATTTAATGTCATCATCAAGTTGTTTCCATTCTTTCTTTCTTGTCATTTTATTTCTCAAATCAACATACTGCTTTGCTTTTATTTCAGCACCTTTTGCTGCTATATCCGTTTCAATTGTATAAACATCGTAACCGACGTTTACCTTATCGGCAATCGATTGCTTTAAAGTATATTCGCTTACAATATTTTCATGGAAGAATGCGAATGTACGTTTATCCGGTGTGGCGGTAAGACCAATCATAAAAGCATCAAAGTAATCAAGCACCTGCTTCCACAAATTATAAATTGAGCGGTGGCATTCATCAATTATTATAAAATCAAAAGTCTCAATAGGAATTGCAGTGTTATAAACAACATCAACGGGTTTTTCAATTGTCTTAGATTCGTAAGGCGATTCATCCTCAAGCGATTCATCAAGCTCTTTCTCTTTTAATATCGAATACATCCTTTGTATTGTGCTTATGCAAATATGAGATGAAGGATCAATAAAATTAGAGCGCAGTCGTTGTACATTATACAATTCGGTAAATAGCCTTTTATCGTCGGCTGGTTTAAATGCCTGGAATTCCTGTTCTGCCTGTTTGCCGAGATTCCGGGTATCAACTAAAAATAAAATTCTTTTTGCCTTAGCAAACTTAAGAAGGCGGTAAACTGAAGTAATAGCAGTAAAAGTCTTGCCCGCACCGGTTGCCATTTGTATTAAAGCTCTTGGTCTGTTATCCGCAAAAGAGTTTTCAAGATTTACTATCGCTCTGCTCTGGCAGTTTCGCAGTCCGTCAGTTATAAGCTTTGGAAATTCTTGCATCCTTGTTCGCAGCGTGTTTTCCTGTTTTAGCAAATCGAAAAGAGTTTCGGGTTTATGAAAGTAAAATATTTCCCTTTGTCTCGGAAGAGGGTCCCTTGCATCGGTAAAAAATGTTTCGGTGCCTGTGGATTCATATTGAAAAGGAAGTTCATCAACTTTCTTTAGGAATTTTAAATCATCGGTAGCATACCGTACGGTTTGATCATGAACGCGGCTTAATGTAACTCCTTCTTTTTTTGCTTCAATTACCCCTATAGGTTTTCTATCTATGAAGAGAATATAATCGGCTGAACCTGATTCCGTCGGATATTCACAAACAGCTATTCCTAATCCGGCAGAAAGATTTATGTTTTTATAATCCTGGACTTCCCATCCGGCTTGAATTAGTTTTCTGTCTATGTTCTGTCTGGATTCTTCTTCAGGAGTCATGCTTTTGGTACAATTAATTGCAGATTAATATTTTTATAGAGCTCAAAAAACTTCCTCATAATATTCTATAGATAATTATTTTAATTTAATTATAATTTTGTTTTAACTAATACACTGCCGAATATTTTCCCTTACAATAAATACTAATAATTAACGCGTGTCCTAAATTTTAAATAATTTAAATTCTTAATATTCTACACTGTTTCTTATTTAAGCATTCCTTTACTCTTTTAAATTAATATAACATATATAGACTTCTTGCTGCTTCTCACACTGAAGACCTTTTAAAAAAGATGATTTGCTGAGTAAATGCCCCATATTAAACTTATAAGTTTGTAACAGCCAACAACTTAACAAAATTCTTTTTAATACAAAAAGAATTTCACAAAAATTTTTATTTCTAAGCATATATATAGCAGAATTAAGCTCCCACTCGAAAAATCATTTCAACTTTTTTAGCTTTTTATAACTACCAATATTTCGGTATAGAACCATAATAATTAACAAACAAGGAGATACTATGGATTCTTTCCAACCCAGAACTTATCTGCAGACACAACGGACGTTTTGTAGAAGCCCATCATTACTTCAAGTCTCACTCAAGCATGGGTCTGGATGGTTGTGAAAGTACGGCAGAGATACGTCCGGGATATTCAGAGCTACATAGAAGATATATACGGTTTAGAGAAAACGATCTCTCGTATTACCGATTCCATTGAAGAAATAGCTGATATTCCCCCGATTGGTGAACTTGTATAAAAGCTAGTAAATTGATATAAAAAAATAGGAAAGATAAAAATAGAGGAAATAAAGAAGAGACGAATATTTACCGGGGAATTTAAAGAAATGCAGTAAAGCTGGTTTTAGATGAAGGGCGTAGTGTTTGAGAAGTATACAAAGGACTAGGATAAATGAAAATTTACTATGTTGTTGGAAGAAGCAATTTACCGATGATTCGCATTCGTTTCCCGGTAAAGAACATCTAAAACCGGATGAAGATGAAATAAGGTGGTTAAAGAAGGGGTCGGCAGATGCAAGAGAGGAGCGAGACATATTAAAAAAAGATGTGGCCATCTTCTCAAGAATGCGTCAATAAAGTACAAATTTATATTCGAGAATCACGCAGAATATAGTATTGTGAAGATGTTCCAAATACCGGGAATATAGAAGAAGATGCTTAGATTTTTTTACAAGTGATCAAAATATTATATAGTTATCGGAATTAGTCTACATTTAGACATAAATTAATTTTAGAAAAGTAAATTTACTCCGGTACGAAAAGAAAAGCCATGTAAATCCTGCTTCCCGGACGCACTTCCTATAGAATAATTAATTAGGAATGGAATACTTAGTGTAGATGAAACCTTAAAATTCGGGGTAAGGTTTAAACCATAGATTGTATAATTTGAAAAGTAAGATGCCGTTTTTTCATAAATACTTGTGTAAATACCGTAGCCAAGCGAAAACATTGCTGTAAAACGCTGATTAAAATTTGCATTAAGGTAAAATTTATTAGGATTTAATTTCAGGCTTTCTAATGTAGATATAATATTATCGGCAAAAATTTTATCACCAAAATATTTTTCCGAAACAATACTATATAGTACTGTAACGGAAAGACTGTTAAATGCAAAATACTGTTTATATACTGCATCAAGAACTGTTCTGCTGCCGCTGGAAAAAACTTCGTTGCCGTTTACTTTATCATTGCCGTAAAAAGTACTTATCAAGTCTCCGGTCAGCTCTTGAGTCTGGCTCAACTTCATATTAAAACCTGCTGCAGCTGAAAATTCATTTGAGGGTTTATAATTTTGGTTAAAATTACTTAGGGGCTGATATTCTGATTTAATCTGATAAGATAAACCCAAACCCAAAACAAAATTTTGCGAAATTTGATGCAGCCATGAAGTACCTAATATTAAATTGGTCCCTTGCCCAAAATTGGGTGTCCTCATCTGGAATAAATCCTGCCCGATATATTTTAAAGTTTCAAATTGAGTTGCAGATAGTTTTGTTATCCCGCTTGGAATATTGATACCGGCATTCACTATAATATTAATTTTTGAAAAATTATGCTTCAGCAAAAATTGTGAATCGGAGAACCCGTTTAAGGCATTTAATTCTCCGCCTGTTGATGCATATTTTGTATTGAATGATATGCTTGTATTATGAGAGGGATAATAATTTAACGAAACGACATTGGTAAATTCGGAGAAATTTATATCATTTTTAATACTCCAGCTTTCGTAAATTGGCGAAATACGTATAGAGAACATATTCGTTCCAGGATAATAATCCTGCGCTTTACCGGTAACAGTAAATAATAAAGCAATTAAAAAAATATAGACCGGGTAGGATTTCATTTTTTATTCCTTAAAACTTTTCATAAAAAATAAAATAAAACATCTGCTGTTGAATTATAGTTTTCATTTAACCGGAGGCGGAGGCGGATCGGGTAAAGTGATGTTTAATCCTTTTTTGTCCTGCGAAGGCGTGCGGTTAAAATCTGTTTGATTGAAATTAGATAAAACATTCTGATCCGTTGTTACCATTCTATCGTGGACAAGATTAATTTCATTTCCGGTAACAGCCGGGTAATCTTTTTTAACTGTCGATACGAATTGAACTGTACTGCCGGTGCATTTGTTAACAGCCTGAGAAGATTTTTCTCTGCTTATTGCTGCTTTAAAATTCGGATCAAGTTCGGTTGCCCTCTGGAAATAGGAATTAGCTCTTCCAAAATGGCCCCCATCTTCCTGCATAAGACCTCTTGAGAAGGCAACAAACGCCTGAAGGTTCTGTGTCGGTATATATGCTATAGCTTCTTTCTCTGCCTGGGTTAACTCAATATTATTTTTTTGAAGGAAAGCAAAAACAATTTCCTTCTGCAATGTGAAAAAGTCATCCAGGTTACCATTTTTATTAACCCACAATTTCCTTTGACTGGTTCTAACATCCCACGAGCCGAGATCAATCGTAAATTTTCCGTCTTTTGAAACATCATAGTCACCCGATACAATTGTACCGGCACCTAATAATTTACCCGCTCTCGGTGCGGTTGATTTATCAACCATTGAAGATTGACCGAACTTGAGTTCGTCTAATACAGCCTGGATTCTTATTCTTTCCAAAATAGTCAAAGACTTTACTTTTGCAAGATCGATGCTTATCATTTCACTAAATCCCCGGCTCAGTGGGAAATATTTTTTATCAATTCCTTCATAAATAAGAGGAAAAACCGCCATTGTGCTGTCGGAAGTATTTTTATTTGAAAGTGCTTTCTCATTTTTTATCAGAGAATCAACATCTGAAAAAGCCTGCTGCCTTTTTAACCATAAATACCGTCCTTCCATTAATTGCCGGTAAGGGGAGCTCTCATCTACATCCGTGTATCCTTTGTAAAAATCTATTGCTTCACCCGGTTTATCAGAGTACTCAAGATTTAATCCTTTATAAAAAGTCAGTTCAGGATCATCCGGACTAAGCTTAAGCGCCATATCAATAAATTTACGAGCTTTTATATTCTGGTGGGTTTGTGTGTAAAAAGCACTTAAATGTTTCAATGCTTCTTCATCTTTGGGATTTTCATTAACTCTTTTCAGCCATCCTTCAACCTGACCCTTATAAAGTTCCGGATTATCCATTATGGAACCGGAAGAACATGAGTAGAACAGGATTAAGGTACTAAAGTACAGAATTAAAACTACCGCATTGACTATTTTTCTATAATTAATATGCATTTTCTTGCCTAAAAATTTTAGGTATGTTGCTCTTAAATTGCTTGTGTCTGAAAAACAATTAAAACTAATTTAATAATGGAGCAATGCTTTGTGCTCGCAATTTTGCTTTTTTATAATTCGGATCAATTTTTAAAGCTTCTTCAAATTTATCATATGCGTTCTTATAGTCTTCTTTTTCCAGAAAACTAAGCCCGACGGAATATGCCATGATTGCATCAAGAGAAGGTGCCTGCGAAACTTCTTTAGGTGTTTCCTCTTTCAAAGTAACTTTAATATTCGCCGCAATTTTCTTCCCGAGCTTATCTACCAGGCTAAAAAAATTATCAAGGTCCCCTTTTACTTCATCGGTTAATAGTATTTGGCTTGTTTCTACTTTTACAAGGCGGGCACCAAGCCAGATTTGATCACCTACAATTATAAAACTGCCCAGTAGTACCGTCTGAACTCCAAGCTGTTTTCCTAATCTAACGGCACCCTGCATGTGATTCGCATGCTGCAATTTTATTTCGTTTAGTATCCATTGGATTCTTTCTCTTTCAACAACTTTTAAATCCGTAGAATTATTTAACCTATTAATTAATAAATTGGCGAAACCCTGCTTCATTGGATTGTACTGCTCTCTGTGGCTAACTGAATTATTAGTGAAATCAATTATTGCCATGGTCTTCATGCCGGGATCAGGTGTTTCTACATGATACGACCCTGCATATTCTTCACGCGCTTTGTAATAAAGTTTCATAAATACGGGAGGTTCATAATCCGGATTAAATTCTATCAATGGCGGCTCAAGTTTTAATAATTCCAGTATTGAATTTTTCGCTTTATTATATAAACCTTTAGCAGTATATGCCATTCCTAAAAAACGAAGAGCCTCCTTTTGAACCTCTTTGTCTGTAGTATCTATAGAAATTTGTGATAGGACGACAATCGCACTATCGAACTTTGCGGAATTATAAAGCTGTTCGGCTTCTGTCAATTTTACTTTGGAAGTTTGCTGAGAAAAGCATGTTGATATGCCGGTTAAAGTTATAAAAGCTACCACCGCAATATATCGAAATTTTAATAAAGTAAATTTTTGAAGGCAGTGCATTATTGAACCTCCTATGAAAATTTTAATGAGATATTGTTTGTTGCGAAAATTTAGATTTAACCGTTAAGTGAATTAGAATTATTTTAAATGAAATACTAAGGAATGAGTCTTTAACTTAAATGTTGGAGAAATATTTAAAACTGCTTCGGGTTCAACAGTTTGATAACCAATTTTCTTTACGGTAATTGTATAATTGCCGGGACCTAGTTCAACATCACCGGGAGTAGTTTTGCCTGTATTTTTTCCATTTATATATATCGATCCCCAGAATGCTTTTCCATTCACATCAAGAGATTGAATATTTATCTGCTGCTGGAAATAACAGGTAATATCTTTTTTCTGTTTTTTATTTAAATCTACCCTTAATTCTTTTGTACCGAATTTCGTATTTACAAATTTTATTGTATGCCGGCCTGCAAATATATTTTTATGTATTTCTGAGGTACTATTTGATGCAATTTTTTTGCCGTCAATATAAATTGAAGCAGAAGGTACAGCTTTTAATATCAAAACAGAATTTGCTTTAACTTCAACTCGAATCAGATTAGCAGAAATGGTATTATTGCCTGATATTAAATGATAGTTTGACTTCTGCCATTTTTCGTAACCGTCCTTCCTTAATTCTATTGAATAATCAATAAGCTGCAATGAATCTTTGAACAAAGGCGTATTACCGGCAGACTTGCCATCGATTAAAACTTCGGCCCCCGGGGGACTGGAATAAACAGCCAGGCTGGCAACTTTAATTTTATTACCGCTACCGCCGGTATTCGTTTTATCAATAAGATTCTCACTCCCCTTAACATTATTTTGTTTTACGGCCTCCTTGTTATTTGAAGGTTTAATAAAAATAAAATAAACTGCTGCTACTACTATTATTATTACTAACCCTGAAATAGCAAAAATAAAACGAGGTTTTCCCTCCCCGGTTTGAATAGCAGCAGTTGTTCGGTCAGGCATTACTCTGGTTTTTTCATCGCTTTCCGTATCAATTGTTTCCAACCTTTTTAAACCTGAAATCATTTCATTTATATCATGAAACCTTTTATCCGCGTTTTTATCCACAGCTTTCATGATATATTTTACAAACTCTTTTGGAATTCCGGGCTTAAATTTGTCCGGTGATTTAATTTTTCCTTCTATAATTTGTCTTTGAATATCGAACTCACTGGTACCTTTTTCAAACGGCGTTCTGCCGGTCAGCATTTCAAAAACTGTCATTCCGATAGCATATATATCGCTTCGATTATCAATTTTTGTCCCTTTAATTTGTTCGGGAGACATATAATATAATGTCCCGGCAGTCTGTGTCATAGTGGTTTGCTCACCATGTTCCTGAATTAGCTTTGCTAAACCAAAATCCATTACTTTTACTGTTCCGTCCTCGCACAGCAATATATTGTTCGGTTTTATATCCCGGTGTATTACTCCGGATTTATGAGCATGATTAATAGCATTTAATAATTGCCTTACAATATTTATGGTTTCATTTATAGTCAGCGATCCTTTTTCTTTCAGCCATTCCGAAACGGTTTTTGCTTTGACATATTCCATAACCATGAACAAACCGTTTTCAGTCTCTCTTAATGCATATACGCTTACAATATTAGTATTTTCAAGTTTGGCTAGCGCTTTTGCTTCTGTCTTAAAGCGTTTTACAAAACTTTCGTTTCGTGCATAGAAGGGATCAATCATTTTTAAAGCTACGGTTTTTTCAAGACTCAAATCGAAGGCTTTATAAACAATACCCATTCCCCCTCTGCCTATTATTTCAACTATCTTATAATTGTCAATTGTCTGACCGATCATTGAATCCATTTTACTCTACTGGGGTTTTGTACTTTTAGAATAATAATATTTTAGATTTATTTCTTTGAGAAAATTTGTTACTGGCTTTTATTATTTGATTTCATTTCACATTCGGTTATCAATTTTTGCAGCCTTTTATTTGAAGGCTGAATTTGAAGCGCTTTTTTAAAATATATAATAGCGTTCTGATAATTATTATCGTTTTTATATCTCTCGGCTTTATCAATGTATACCGATGCAATATTATTCATTCCCTGAAGCGCGCCGAGATGCATCGGGTTTTTGCTCAATATTTTTTTATAGATGATAAGTGCATTTTCAACTCTACCTTTTTTATACAATTCATCCGCTCGCGCCTGAAGTTTGTCAAATGAATCTTTTTTTTGCCGGGTTACATTATCATTTTTAAAATGCGCGTCAGATTTTTTACCGGTTGAGTCTGTTATTTCATCGTGCTTTAACAATCCTGTAAAATAGCTTCTATATTGAAAACCGACCGCTGCAGCCAACAGGAGGAATATAATTATAAAGACAGCATACCAATATTTTTTTTTCTTCTTTTCCAATGATACAGGCTTAGCTTCATAAGCATAAGCAGGCTCTTCAGTTCCTATTTTGATAACCATAACTGTAACATTGTCTTTTCCGCCCCTGTCATTGGCGAGAGCAATTAATTTTTTACATGAACTTTCGGTAGAATTAATTGTGACAATTTGTAATATCTCATCTTTTGTAACTTTGGCAAGACCGTCTGAACATAAAATATAAATTTGGCCTTTCTTGATTGTAATATTTTTGAAATCCGCTTTTACTGAAGGATCGACACCTAAAGCACGAGCCAATACATTTTTGGACGGATACGCATCTGCTTCTTCCTTCGTTAATAATCCTTCTTTTAACATTTCATTCACTTTAGTATGGTCTTCGGTTAATTGCTCTATTTTGTGAGATGAAATATCAGCCAAATAAATCCTTGAATCCCCCACATGAGCAATTGTTCCATTATTCCCTTTCAATACTAAAACAGTGCATGTCGTACCCATTCCCCTGAATTCTTTTGAATTCTCGGATTTCGAATAAATTTTGTTATTAGCTTTTTCAACAGCTCTTTTGAGTGAAGGCATTAAATCGGAAGAAGCCGAAAAATAAACCTCTCGGATTGTATTAACTGCGATGCTGCTTGCTTCTTTACCGCCTGCATGCCCGCCCATTCCATCGGCGACAATAAACAATTGTCCTTTTTCCGAATACAGGTTAAGGTCGTCGGACGGAAATTTTCCAATGCTGTCCTGGTTTTCTGTCCGTATCAAGCCTATATCCGACTCACCATAATATAAAATTGTCAGCTTTTCTTTATCATTCATAAATAAAAATTTTATTTCAGTATGTAGTTATTGCTGGTTGAGCTTTTGCAGAGAAGACGCTAATGGATTCTTAAATTTGAAGCCGAACAGTTCCGGATCTTCTCCGATTACGGCAGCGGAAAAAATATAAAAAACGTAGTTATATGTTTCTTTGGGGATTTTGTTTTTATATTTTCCCAGCAATTTCCAAAAATTTCTGTCGCGTGGATTTGCAGGCATCTTTCTAATTAAATTAATTATATTATTTTCTCCCCAGTTATATGAAGCAATTACAAGCAGTCCGGATGCCTGTGCATCCGTATTATACAAATCGCTGATATATCTTGCCGAAGCTGCAGTTGCCTTTATAATATTATATCTCTGATCCCTTGGGTCATAAGCTTTAACTCCCACCAAAGGACCTACAGCTAAACCGTATTTAATTGCTGTCGGTGGAATAAATTGCCATATTCCTTTTGCATATCCATATCTTGTTTCCGGCCCGACTGTTTTAAACCTAAAGTCACTTTCCTGTAAAGCAAGGTAAAAAAATTGCGGCGCCATATGCTGCTTAACCATATCATCAACTATCAGCTGTGGATAATTATTCTGTACAGCCCTTTGGACTGCATTTGCTAACCTTTTACTTGATTTCCATTTCTGTATATAGACCTTTACTTCTTGAATAAAATCTTTAGGTATATTTAATTCGCATTCGCCGAAAATTCTTGCGGTTTGTATAATTAATTTATTTTCTTTACTCGTACTATAAATACCGAGTTCATCTACAAGTTTATTATAATTATTCTGAAGCTTACTGTGCCTTTCATCAAATTTATTTATCGCTTCCTTGTCCGCAGTATTGCCGCTGTTGGCGAGTTTATCTTTAAATGTAGATATATCAAGCTCTAAAGTTTTCATATCGTAAAATATATTTTCCGCAAGGAGCTTCTGTTTATTAAATTTTATGTTTTCATAAATGGAATATGCAGCGGCGGCAACGGCTATTAAGCCGATAACAAGAATTAACTTTTTATATTTTAATGATTGCTTTTTCTGGACTACATTAAACGCCTTCCTCATCATCCGGGTATGCTCCCCCATTTCATCTTCACTTTTTGAATCATCAAAATAGTGTTGTATGTAACCAGTTACAGAACCATCACCGGATGCTGCAATTGCATCCGTACGGGGTAGTTCTTTCGGGTCCTCAAAAGTAAATAGGATAATGGGTCCATTCTTTCCCAGCTCAATTGAGCTGGAATTGTTAATTTTTATTTTATCAATTTTACTTCCGTTAAAATATGTACCGTTGCTGCTTCCTTTATCGACAATCCACCATTCGCCGTTTTCCGGTATTGCTTCAATATGTACGCGGCTTACAACTCCGTCATTTATTTGAATTGAACATTCCTCGGTTCTTCCGATAGTAAATGCATTGTTAAAATAATACTCTTCTTTTGAAGAATTTCCTTTTACTATTTTAACTTTTATTGTCTTTGCATCCGGACTAGTTACATCCGATATTTTTGTATCGTTCATTAAACAGATTTTATTTTTTTATTTTTTACTTCCCGGGTTAAAGCTGAGCATCATTCTTAAAACTTGCGGGCCAATAGTCTGTCTGGTTTTCTTAGTAAATGAAGCAGTAAGTTTAAAAACCGTTTTTTCGAATAAGACAAAAATTTGATGCTGGTAAATTTTCACTTCATCTTGGGGATACCATGAAAAAACTGCTTCATACGCATCCGTACCGTTAGTTAAATTTGTTTCTCCTTTTTTAAGAAGTGTGCATCCTTTCAAATCCGTTTCCATGGTTTTAATATGCCACTCTGCGTATTCCTTCAATGTATCGAAAGGATTTTCCTTATCCATGGTAATAATTAAATTATGCTGTATCCCGTCGGTAACCGGACCGGTTAATGTATAAATAGTTTTATCTTCCCAGTCCTCAAGCATATTAATCGTAAATTCATTGGCACTGAACGGGACCGTTTTATCTTGTACTGCCCCAGGTTGTCCGGGATTTGCAGATACTTGAGTTTGATGCGACTGCTTAGTTTGACCAGCTTCAGTTGTATTTACATTTTTGTTTTTTTCATCAGCGGGTTGATTCTGAAACTGCCGGTAGTAATCTGGTATTTTCATATTATTAAAACTCTCCCTCATCTAACATTTTTTCTGAAGGAGAGGTCCACTCCTTTGATGATTTCAATCTATCTATTTCTTTAACTCTATCACTATTTGTCATATTCTGGGATATCCATAGTAATTTATTCTTTTAGTAAGAACTTTTTATGAAAAAAAATAGTCTTTATAAAGACTTTCAAATTATCCATTATAAATTCTTTATTAACATATCCAACCTGAACAAAGCATATCTACTACTCATAAATTTTTTATCGCTGTGCTTTTTAGCACCAAAAAAAGTATATTTTGCCCATTCAACAAATGGATCCCTGTCTAATTCAATGACACCCAAAGTTCCAAGTAAATAGACTGCAGCACCAACCGGAAGTGTATAAAGCATTAAAGCAGCACCAACTGCTTTTAGTAAATGTGAGCCAGCCAGCAGGGTTCTATCATCATAGGAACTGCTAAGATTGATTTGTTTTGAAGCATCCCAGACACTTAATCCACCTTCAAGGCCCAATCCAACAACGCCGGCAGCTTTACTAAATGCCTGTATTTTTGCAAGCTCCGATAGCTTTGAAAATGAAGACATAAATTCAGCAGTAGCTTTAACTCCTTTGACCTTTGAATAAAATGATTTATCCTTTCCAAGATTATCAATAGCGCTCATAAATCCAAGTAAGTTCAAGACATTTGATAAGGCTACACACTTTAATGTATCAGCCCGTTCAATTGTATCTACTTCTACATTAAACTTTATAACCTGGTGAGTAATAATCTTACTATTGCGGGGTATAACTTGATCTGTTAAATCAATAACTGCCATAGTTTTTAGTCTTTTCCCTTTCAGGAATTCAATAAAGCCTTTTGATTCAAGTTTAATATTAGGATTTTTAAAGACTGCCGGGTTAGCATCCAAAGCAGGTAAAAAATGATCCATAAGTTGAAGTGTACTTTCAAATACTGTACTATCTAAAAGATCACCTGAAGATGCATTTTGATAGTTAGAGAAAAGTAATTTAGCAAGTTTATCTTTGCTATGATTTTTATAGGTATTAATATGTAAAAGATGGGCTATATCCAGCGCAAATTCTCTCCCAATAGTACTATGGAAAAATATGGCAGGAATTTCAGCTAATGCCCAGTTACAATTTTCAGCATCGTGTCTTCTAGAACCATCAAGCCTGGCAGGTGTTTTTGCATCGAGTGCATGCTCTATTAAAGGGAGTATTTTATTATTGTAAAAATCCAGACAAAGATTATCCCGTCGTTTTAATAAATAATCTTTTTGATTTTTCATTTTTTTAACTTTAACATCAAACTCATTTCCCCAACCACCTACCGCATCATCCCATGCTTTTTTCCCATCATCTTTTAACCCTGATCTTTTACCCGTCAGAAAAATAAACATATAAACCTGGTGTAAATCTTCTAAACGTGCAAAAGCCTTCGCAATGGGCCTCATTTGTTTTGAAAATTGAGTACAATCCGTAAACCAGTTTTCAAAAGGGCAATCCTTTTCAGATGAAATAGCAACTTTTCCATGTGTTTTAATTTTAATTACTGTGCATTTTCCCCAAGTTTTAATTTTATATTTATGGTTTTTACCAGTACTCCCTTTCAGGACATAAACTTTACTATCTTTTTCTTTCGGACCGTTTCCCATTATACCGACTCTTCAATTAAATTGGCGGCATCATCATCTTTTGGACCAATAAGTTCTTTTTCCTGAACCCGAGGAAATCCGACAGTTATTTTTCCAGGCGGGATATTTTCAACTTTTGCACAGCCTTTATCATCCAATTTACCTTTCTTTTCAGTTCCATCAGGTAAGTAAATAATATACTCTTCATCTTTCATTGGCATTTCATTTTCATTACACAAATAAATTTCCACCCAATCCTTAAACTGCAAAAGTCCTGAATCTGCAGATATACCAGCTATATTTACTCTAAAAAAATATTCAGGAGGATTATATCCTTTTTCACTTTCTTCCTTTGTAGGTATATCATCCGTATCTTCGTGATATTCGTACTCCCAATCCGCTTCTATCTTTTTGTTCTTTATAACTGCAGGAAACTTCGTAATTAAATCGTGGGCTTCATCAGCGTCGTGTTCCCAGATTTGTATTTCTGCCTCAGCGCCATCATATACATTAGTAACATCAGCAGTAAGCTTCAATACATCACCGCGATGAGCTTCTTTTTTATTCCATTTAAGATTTTTGATTTCAATGGCAGGAAAAATATACATACAATTTGATTTTTTAGTGAGCCCGTGTTTCGATAATTTGACTTCGGCATAAAGTTCATCTTTTGCTTTATTAGGTACAGTGATCTGCGTGAAGAAAAAGTTACCTGACATTTTTGATTTTACTGTTTGAAATACTTTTCCGGATTTATCAGTTATTTCAATTTTAATATCAGAATTGTTACCTACAAAATGTGTATTAACTTCGATCCCAGCTTTTGCTCCTGCACTTCCGGTACCAGAGGTCCATACTACACGGTCAATTGAAGATTCCAGTTTTACTTTATTTACTTTATTTGTATTTCCTTTATGTTCGGTCATAATATTTATTTAATGCAAAATAATTTATCAGCAGTACAAACATAAACGTTCCCCGCACTGTCTACTATTGGAGGCGCCGTAATTTTATTATCTATTTTTTTTGAAAACAATTCTTTCCCGTTTTCGGAATAGTGATAAAGCATATTCTCTTGTGTAACCAGGATAGAATTATCTTTTAACCCGGTGGCAAAAGAAAAAGGCGTACCGCCAGATTTTATTTCCCAGCCCACAGCTTTATTCTTAATATTAATCAATGCATTTGAAGTCAACAAAAATATTGCTTTTCCGGTAGTGATCGGAGGAGCAATAACTTTATTAATATTCTTATATTCCTCATTGTACTCTACAGAATATGATTCCTTACCGGTTTCATCAAAAACATTTAGAATAGTTTTGTCTTCCTTAGAATAACCGAAATAAATTAATCCACCCGCCGAACTGCTTACGAAAATATTTCCGGAGTTTTCAGGTAAGGGGAATTTTACTTTCGGCTCAGGTTCCCTAGAATGCGAATCTATATCAAAAAGATATACTGAAGAATTATCTGCCGTTAATAAATATTTTTTTTCAAAATTTACCAACGGGATCAGCGGACAAATTTCTTCATTAAAAATTTTGCTCCAGACATAACCCAGACTGTTCGTTGCTGTTTTATAAATAACAAACTTATCTACCGCAACTTCCTGCAATCCCGTGTACTGAACCTGTGCAATCAGTTCATTTGAGGTTGGTTCAAATAGAGTTAGAAATGATCTGGGAATGATTTCATAAATAACAAAATCGCTAACCTTAATATTGTTTTTGAAATCAACCGCTTCCATCCTGTCTGCTCTTTCGGCGGAGGTATAATAAACCATCTTGTCCTTAATAACTACCGGACTACCGTACCACTTTTCCCTTTTCCATAACATTTTTCCGTTTTCATCCAGGCAAATTATTTCGGAAGTCGCATCAATGAAGATATTCTTACCTTCATTTAAAATTAATCTTGCTTCCGACAAATCTTCATCGTCCGGCGGAAGTTTATATTCCCATTCTATATTGCCCTTGCAGTTTGTCTCTGCGGCAATATAACCGTCATGCCTTGAACTTCCGTAATATTGCGTATAAGATTCGTTCATAAAAAACAGACTATAAATTATTAATGTTATAAGAAGCATTACCCACCGCAGCGCTTTCTATCCAGTTTTTGATAGCGGGGAAATCATTTTTTGATAAGTCGGAATTACCTGTTGTCTTCCCCAAACAAAATCTTATAATACTTTTATTATTAGTGTCCCAGTCAACTCTTGCAGTATTTCCTGCAAAGCTAAAATTTTTCCCCAATTGAAATGATGCTTCAATATTAATTTGCGAATTTGCAGGGGCAGCTCCGGTATAAACCTGGTAACTGGGCGTAAATATTAAATATAAATTTTTAAAATCATTTTTTGTCGAAGTCGATATTTTGAATTTTTTATTCAGCATTTTATCAAAGTCGTTGTTAAGCTGCTGCGCCCAGGCTAATTTTGAGTTCCCCCAATGGTTTGTTCCCACATCTATAAATTTAATTGCCAGTCTTATTCTAACAACCAGCAGGCCGTTAAAAACTTGTCCGGATTTCAGCAGGCGTGAAAGTTCATCATCGCCTAATTTGTATAACAACAGATCTGCTTTGGAGTATGCGGAAGTAGGATGATCCATAGCTGTATGCGAAGCTATTTCAACATTCTTGTACTTGTCTGCAAGTGTGAATTCGTGTTTGTGCGACGTACCCTGAAATGTAATTTTAAAAGTAGTGCCGTTGGTAAATTTATGCAGGGCTTTACCGGCTCCGGTTTCATCATTAATCCATAAAACATATTTCCAAAAATTACGTAAACGCGGTGTACGGTTATGATACATGCGAGCTAACTCGTCGCATCTATAAGGTCCTCCAATTGCAGTAAAAGGCTGATGGTAACCAGGAAGGCCATCCCAATTAGTCTTTGCTGCATCTCTATAATCATATAAATAAGAATCCCAATTCCCGGTAGCATGTCCCATTTCGTGAGCATTTGTAAGAACCGCATACGTACTTCCGTCTGTATCTTTCATTTTATTTATTTTATCATGGGCACCGAAATACGTTGGATCCGGCTGATAATCTCTTTTTCTAAACTGGGAAGTATTAACCAACATCCAGGCACCATGCGAATTCCCTACAACATTCACCATAGCTTTATGAATACCGCCGTTTGTATCATTCTTAGCTTCCATAAATGCAAATGGCCTTATTAAGACATCTTCCGATCCTTTATCTTTTTCAATCATATAATTTTTATTCAGCCTTTTCATAGCATGAACCATCCCGAATTTCCGATGGTTGGTTATATCGGCTTGAGAGCCGCCGCCGGGAGCCGGAAGTAAAGTAAACCTGCACGACCAATAAATAAGCACATAATGAAGGACTTTGCCGTCCAGTTCTGCGCAATTGTGAAGATAGTGAAGTTCGTAGTGCCCGCAGCTGTCTTCCGCATAAGCACTTGTAAGGTCGGCAGCGTTTGTTGCAATTACTAATTTTGCAGCATGCACATCAGGATCATTCTTAATTGCAGCACGCGCACCTTCAATATGCCCGGAATCGAAATTAAAACTGTTATCCGCTGAGGATGTCCTTTTATCGACTACATCGTAAAAATGATTACAGAAATAAATTACACGCGAGTACCCGGGAACATCGGATAATAGATTATTTTTGAATTTAAAATTCGTAAAAACGGGTTGGGCTTCTTCAGGTTTGTAAATTTTTAACCGTTTTAAATTTTTCTGTTTACCTCCGGATTTTTCATTAGTCTCATAGTCGACATAAAATATTGTTACTCTTGAATTATCATCAAGCGCAATAGATCCCCCGTGCGCATCTTGATCATGCAGCACCTGGCTTTTATTTGTATCTGTTAATACGGTATCATCAAGTGAAAAAGTTAACGGCGCGTCCGGTTTTGTAAGTGCATCACCAAACGGTTTCAGTTTCTTTTTCGTTTTAAATACTTCTTCATATTTATCCCCATTGTTTATATCTCCGTCATACCTTGTCCAATAATTGCGTGAACACCATTTCTCGGGCAGATCATAATATTTTTGTTTTTCCTGAAATATTAGTTTATCATAATCGGCTTTCGATTTAGATATTATTACAGGATCGGAATTTTTATCCGGAGTGTATATCCATTGGTCTTTAGTTTCGAAATTAAAGTATAGTTTCTGCCTGGCGGGATCTTTTATCTTTTTACCGAACTGAACTTTTACGTAGAAAATATTTTTTTTATAAATTGTCTCCACCGGTAATTCTTTGTCTCCGTCTTCAAAGGCTTTGAAACCTAATCCTTCCGGAACCGGCAGCTGTTTATTCTTGATCCTGTCAAAATATAAAAATTTAAAATGATAAATAACTGATTTTAAATCTTTCGGATCGACATAAAGAGGGACAAAATAATACTTTTTCCAAAGAGGACAATCTTCCGCTTTATGTACGGTATCTACTTCCGCGGGACAATTGATCACCGGTACTTCATCTCTATCGAAAAAGAGCAGTTCAACACGGCGGTTTTTCTGAGAGCGGTAATTGTTTCTGTCTTTTTGTTCAATCGGAAATGATTCCCCGCAGCCGACATATTTTTTCTTGTCATCAACAAAGGATAAAAATGATGTTTTATAAATATTTAATTCAGACTGCGTCATCTCGAGAGCATCGGCCATCTCTTTATCGTAAAGATCATAAACCGACATCCAGGATTCAAACGGCCAGCGGTGCTTATCATCCTTTTTTATTTTTTCATAAATCTCATCCGCCTGATTCGGCCTTACTTTTTGAAGAAAATTTTTTGTTGCTTTCGAAGTCTTCTCACCATAAACGTTATCTATCTTTCCGGGGTCGCAGCCGCAATTTAATTTGGGTTCAAAATATTTCATGATCTGCTGGTAATCTTCAACACGCTGTCTATTATAGCAGTTGTTTGCCCATTTATATTTTTCACCGTTCAGCAGATAAAGTACATTCTTTGCTCTTTCATCGGAAAGCTCAAAGTTTGATTTTGCAGTGCCAGATGTATCGGTGTGCCCGGAAATAATAAGTTTTTTATTCGGGTCAAATTCGAACTGTTTAAACGTGATTGCCAAGGCTTTTATGCCGGTAACATCCAGGCTTTCGTCATTAGAAGCCATATTACCGTCTTTTGCATCCTTTCCCTTCGGATTTTCCGGCATCATTACAGAACTATTTAGATGAAATAACACATCCTCCATCTCAAGTATATCAACTTTTACGAATTTCAGTATTATTTCATTTTTCCTGCTTGTAACGGCGGAAGACTTTCCCCTGCCGAAAATATCCCGGAAAATTACTTGCGCTATGTTTGGGCTTCCGTTACTCATTTATTCAAAATTATTATATAAATATTTGCTCTATAAAAATGAGCATTTTAATTATGGCTCAAGCGATATATCAATTTTACCGGGAGGAATTTTTTCAATTTTAGCAATCCCGTTTCCGTCGAGCTTTCCTTCTTTAATTTCACCGCTCGGCAGAATTGCTTTGTATTTTTTATTAGCCAATGCCTTTCCGTCTTCATCTTTAAATTGAACTTCCACTTTATCTTCATAATATAATAGTTGAGACTTCGCGTTCATGTTTGCACAATATGCATCAAAATAAAAGAATGGCTGAGAGTACCGTTTCAGTTTATTCTTATTATCAACTACTCCCAGATATTTTTCATCTATTACCAAATCCCATTCTGTTTCGGCCTTATTGCCTTTAATGCTGCTTTCAAGTGTAGTAAGAAGTGTATCGCTGTAATTTGCATCTTTTACGAAAACAGAAAAATCAACTTTTTCACCGTCTTTAATCCCTAAAGATTCTACACTAAGCTTAACTTTATCTCCAACCTTAGCTTTTTCTTTAGACCACTTTGCGTTATGAAGTCCAAACAACTCCACTTTACAACTTCCGTCTTTCAGTCCGTCTCTTCTAATCTTTCCGTCTAATCTAATATTTGAATTGGATTCTTTATTATTTGTATCCGTAAATTTATACGGTATTCCTGTAACCGAATTCCCTGCTTTATCAACAAATTCAAATTCAATCCAATGATCTTCCTTAGTGGTTGATTCTTTACTGCCGGAAGATGCAATCGCAGCGCTTGTTTTTGCGGCTGCTACTGCCGGGGCACCGGCACCTCCGCCTCCGCCTCCGCCGGGAGATGCCTCTCCAATCAACACTGTCATACATCCCATAATTATTGTATCCGGCGGGCCGGTACACACAAGCATATCTCCCATACGTGCAGCAGGCATTCCACCGATCAAAACTCCGGTGCTGCCCAATGAAACAGGTCCTCCAACATGAGGTATGGGAGGTACTCCCGGCGTCATCATAGGACAAACATGCATGTCGCCTACTCGTGCCGCGGGCATTCCGCCGATTAGGACAGTCGGCTGTCCTAAAATAATCGTGCCGCCGTGTGCGGTTGAATCTCCCATTCTTGCTGCCGGTTTGCCCATAATCTCCTAATATTAATAAATTATGATTATTTATAATTTGATTTATTAATTGCCCCGCCATTAATGGCGGGGCAAATGATGAAAATATTTTTATTCTGCTTTAATTAAATATTAATTTATCATTACAATTCCGGCTTTCACTGAAGCCTGAGCACCGCCTTTAACATCGGCAGATATCCCGCCTTCAAATTTTGCAGCCATTCCGCCTTTAGCCTCTAAGTTCATTCCGCCTTCTATCTTAACGTCCATATCACTTTTGGCTTCGATATTCATTCCCTTTAATTTTAAATCCGCTGTTGCTTCTTCGGTGATATTTGAACCCTTCACTTTGTAATTAGACTTTGCTTCAGATTCTATATTGGCTGCTTTCACTTTTGTATCTCCCTCAGTCTCAATATTAAGTTCCTTGGCTTTAATGTCTATTTTGCCTTTAGGAGCTTGCATTTCAATACCGCCTTTGTTGGTTTTTATAATGATCTTATTATTGCTTATATCGATTACGATCGAATTATCACCGCTTTTATCGGCTATCGTAAACTTTTCCTTATCGTCCGTATCATCAATACTTATTACATGCCCGTTCTTGCTCTGTATCTCAATCTTCTTGTTTTTATCGTCCATAACCATAAAGTGGCCATCCTTTGATTTCAATTTTATATTCTGATTTTTATCATCAAAAGTCATTATATGCTTATCTTTCGTAATTATTTCGATCTTATCTTCTTTATCGTCGAGTAGAATTTTATTAAGATCCTTGCTTGTTAATCCGATTTGAGTTTCGTCTTTTTTATCGTCAATTAATATTTCATTGCCTGCAGCGGTCCTAATTATATTTTGCATTTTATTTTTTGAAATAACAGGCGATGCTTGTGAAGGATTAGGGACAGTTCCTAATCCGACAGGTCTGTCTACATTGCCGTCAACACAGGCCCACAATAGCTCGGTTCCTTTATGGTTGGGAAAATGAGTTCCATAACCGGGACCGGTATGATTTTGAGCTAAACGGATCGGCATTGTTGCTTCGCCGTTGGTTTTATCGCTGATATCAAAAAGCATTTTAGCTTTGTATCTTCCGTTGTCATCAATAAATGCATATTCATCACTTTCGCCGGATTCAATCTTAGCACTCATAATACCGGTTATTTTGGGAACGGGAGTACTACGAGGAGGACGATAATCATTGCTGAATGGTATCGCAGTGAAATTGCATTCCAAATTATGAGTAGTTTCTTCTCCTGGAAGATATCCGGCCAACCCGGGCTGAGAGCCTTTTAACGAAATATTCAGAAGAATATATTCAGAATTCCAATTATTGCGGAAATGAGATTTTAATTTGAACCGGTACCCGGCCCTTAATAGTCTGCTGTCGCTGACACCTGAAAATATTTTGCTTTGACAAAGGAATTCCTGGTTTCTGATTTTCGCTAGAGACTCAGCATCCTTTTCGGTTTCAAAATTATCTCCGAAATCATAATAAAGTCCGGGCATTTTAGAATCAATTTGACTCTGCGCCATTAATTGTTTTTCTGGAAACATGTAATTATAATCTTTAAGCTTCACTTCGCCTGTAACAACTTTCTCACGGCAGTTAAAATCTACAATTGTCTCCGTTTCCCCAAAAAATTCTCTTTTTTCATTAAACTCAATATTTTCGGAATCATGAATGTTAGGAAGATTTGAATTCGCATCCGTAAATACAACAACATCCGAACCGCTGCTGTGATCGAAGTAATAAAAGATACCGAAATGTTCAAGCCTTCTGTTAAGAAAATTAAAATTCGATTCCCTGTATTGGACAATATATTCCAGTTCCGGATAGCTGCTTTTAAGATCTATCTTAAAAGCACTTCCCTTTAATCCGGCATCAGAAAGTACCTCTTCAATTAATTTGGCTACCTTAATTTTCTGGTAGACTTCATTCTGATAGACCAGGTTTAATCGCCATAACCTTGGTACTAAGATCAGCTTGTAATGTGCATAGAGACTGGTCCTCCCATAATATTCAAAGTTTGAAATAATTCCGTGGATTTGTTCCGGATCTTTAACACCTCGTTCAAATGTAAACGTAGCTGGTTTGTTCAATATTTTCGACGAATCAAGATTCATATCCTTTGAAATTATTTCAATACGATATTCAAATAATTCCGAGATTTTTTCTTCACCTTCAAAAGATAAAACATTTATTGAATCATCTTCAATCCCGGATAGATGCAATTTATAATATGCTTGATCGGCTTTTTGTTCTAACATTCTATAACCTTTAAAATTCTCAATGAATAATAAAATTTTAACAACGGGAAAATATCCTTACTTGTTATTTAAACTTATACTTGAAGGAACCGTCTTTTGCTTTAGAGATAACAAGTTTGGCAGGGCTTTTCCCTTCGGCCATAAATCCTAAAAGCTGAACGGAAATTTCAGGAGCTAATCTACGGTCGACAATTGCGTCTATATTTCTTGCACCGGTTTCAGCTCTTGTACATGAGTCAACAATTTCATCGATTACAGCTTTATTGAATTCTACTTCAAGTCCTCTGTTCGCCAATAATTTTTTCTGAATCTTTCCGAGCTTCAGTTCTACAATCGGCTTCATAGCTTCTTTCGTCAGAGGAAGAAAAACTATCGGTTTTACCCTGCCTAGAAATTCAGGTCTGAAATATTGGTTCATATATGGACGCAGTTCTTCAAGCAGGTCATCGGGCGAGGTCATTCCCTCGTTATACTTCTCGAACAAAACATCCGAAGCAAGATTTGATGTCATAAATATTATTGTATTGGAAAAGTCGATGTTTCTTCTATCCGAATCCTGAAGCATTCCTCGGTCAAATATCTGCATAAATAAATCTATAACGGAAGAATTTGCTTTTTCAATTTCATCAAGAAGAACCACACAGTAAGGTCTTCTTCTTACGGGCTCGCTTAAAGCACCGCCATCTCCGTAACCGACGAGTCCCGGATCCGCACCGATCAGCCTTGATGTATTGTATTCATTCTGATATTCCGTCATGTTAAGAGTAACCATAAATCTTTCATCGCCGAATAATTGTTCTGCAACGGTGCGTGCAAGTTCTGTTTTTCCTACTCCGCTTGTCCCGACCAATAAAAATACACCGATTGGCCCTTCTTCTTTTTTGACTCCTACTTTGGCACCTCTAATAGCGTCGGAAATCTGTTTTATTGCATGATCCTGCCCGACAACTCTTCTTCTCAAATCGTCTTCCAGTTGAAGAAGTGTTGTCATTTCATCTCTTGTCATATTTCCTACTTTAATTCCCGTCCATGCTTCTATAACCTCTGCAACCGTATTAGCTGTTACTTCCGCAAAAACTTGGGAACTTCCGTTTTGAAATGCTTTTAACTCCTCTCTCACTTTTTCTATCTCTTTAATAATTTCAGGGTCGTCGTTTTTATTACCGTCTTTATCGAACTTCTTTTTTCTCAGGTCCATTAACTTGCGCGTCATTTCGCTTTCTTTGATCCATTTCTCTTCCAGTATATTTATTTCGGAATCGAGTGTTTTTCTTTTCTCTTTTAGTTCGTTTAAAACATCCATGTCGATTTTGATATCCATATCCGAATCTTTCTGTTGTGTACTTATTGCAATATCAACAGATTTTAATTCGCTGATTAATAATTCAAGTTTCGGTGGTTTGCTTGTTAACGACATTTTAACACGGGTTGATGCGGTATCCAGAAGATCAACTGCTTTGTCCGGCAGTTGCCTTCCTGCTATATATCTTCTGGACAGCTTAACGGCGGCTTCCAGGCCCTCGTCCGTAATATGAATACCGTGATATGCTTCGTATTTCTTTTTAATTCCGCGAAGCATTAATGTTGCTTTATCATCGTCCGGCTCACCTATATGAATCGGCTGAAATCTTCTTTCAAGTGCGGCATCTTTTGCAAAATATTTATTATATTCAAGATATGTTGTTGCAGCAATAGCTCTGAAACTACCTCTTGCCAACGCCGGTTTTAAAAGATTTGCCGCATCACCTCCGCCTGCGGAAGCGCCTGCTCCTATTAATGTATGTGCTTCATCTATAAAAAGTATTGCAGGAGTGGGTGAGTTTGTTATTTCCGTTATTACGGCTTTTAATCTCTTCTCGAATTCACCTCTCATTTTAGTACCGGCCTGAAGCGCTCCCATATCCAGAGAATATATCTGGTTGTTCTTTAAGATATCCGGAATTTCATTTGTAGCAATTTTTATCGCCAGTCCCTCGACCAACGCGGTTTTGCCGACACCGGGTTCGCCGAGTAAAATAGGATTTGATTTTTTCCTTCTGCAAAGAACTTCTATTACTTGGATTATTTCTTCATCCCTTCCAAGTATCGGATCAATTTTTCCGTCCTTAGCCTGCTGGGTTAAATTAGCGGTGTATAGATCAAGCACAGTTTCACCGGGCGCCATCTGCCTCGCCTCTTCGGATGAAATAACTTCCGACGCAACGTCCGGTTCTTCGGCAGATCCTTTTACAATTTCATAAAAATTTGCTCGTAAATCTTCTTCTTTAATCGGAGAAAGAATATCCATCATTCTGCTGCTTATTACCTGTTCAGATGCAATAAAGACTTCGAATAAAGCACCGGATCTTATCTTTGTTTCATGATGCGTTACCGAACTCGTAATCCATGCCTGCTGCAGCAATTCAGTGAACAGAGGTGATAATTTAGGCTTTCCGGAATTTCCGCTGTCCAAATCACCGAGGTTTTTGGTGA
>CAVVVS010000048.1:0-77406 GCA_963751355.1 uncultured Ignavibacteriales bacterium
AGGACGCCGCCGCAGGTATGAAGGTGTCCATGAAGGCCGACGGCGACCTGGTCCGCGTGACGATCCAGTCCGGCAAGAGCTGCGACGTGAACTGGAAGGTCAGTTTTGGTAGCCGGTAGTCGGTAGCCAGTAGCCGGTTCCAAGAGGCAAGCCACATCGCCAGCTTGCTCCGGGTTGGTTGCGCGGCAGTTTCTTGTCCGGTTCCGTGTTCCCGGTACACGGGTTCCGCCGTTCGTATTCGACCGGCTACGGGCTACAGGCTACCACACCAGCACGCCTTCGGGCACGGATGCGAGATTGGGCCAATCCAGTCGCGCCGGCTTGGAGAAGGTCGCCTTCGCCGAAGCTGGTGGTCAGGGCGAGGCATCGGCACCCGGCTGTCTTGGCGGCCCGGACGCCCGCGACGGCGTCTTCGATGACCAGGCACACCGACGGGTCGAGGCCGAGCTTATCGGCCGAGATGACAAACGCGTCGGGGCGGGCTTTTGTTTTCGACGTCCTCGCCGGCGACGATGGCGTCGAACGCATCCCGACCCAGGCCGATCGCGCGGAGGTTGCCGTTGAGCTTGATGCTGTCGGCACTGGTGGCGACGGCGAGTTTGACCCAAGCTGGCGGCACCACGCGACGAACTCGTGCGAGCCGGGCGACGGCTGGAGTCGGCCGGCGATCAGGTCGAGGTAGATTTCGTACGTGCGGGCCTTGGCTTTTTCGAGGTCGATGGCCAGGCCGTGGGCGTCGGCCACGCCGCCGAGAAAGTACGACTCGCCCATGCCGGTAAACGGCAGGAACTCGCCCGGCTGGACGTCCACGTTGTAGAGCTCCTTGAACGTCTGGATGCAGGCCTTGCGGACGAACGGCTCGGACTTGCACAGCACGCCGTCCATGTCGAAGATCACGCCCTTCGCGGTGGGCGGGGTCGGTAGCGTCATGAGCATTCCTTTGTGAATGAAGAGGCGTCGGGCTCTAGCCTCTGGCTTCAGGCTTCAGGATTATAGGGATGGGCGGCGCGATGTCCCGAGGATTCGCCACGACCTTTGGCCGCGACTCATCCGTCGGGCTTTTGTTTTCGCGGGAGGGTTGTGTGTTTCTAACATCGTGTCGGGGTGCTATTCTCTTTCGGACCAACCAATGAGAGTGCGTATACATCAACTTGTCGTTTCGCTGGACTACGAGGACCGGGATGTGGTCGCGGCCGCGGCGAAGACGCCTCGCCGGCCGGCGGCCTCGCTTTCCTACGTGGCGGTCGTTCGGCGGTCGGTGGACGCCCGCAAGCGGCGGGGCGAGCCGGTGTTCGTGCTGAGCGTCGAGGCCGAGGTCGAGAGCAGGGCGCCCCGGCCGACGCAGGGCAAGGTGGAGAATCTCGATGACGCGTCAGGCGAGCCGAGCCTAGCGGGGAAACGTCGTCGGAGGCGTCGGCGGTTGTCGCCCGGCCGGCGGATGCCGGTCGCGTGGCGTGTCGGGGCGGGGCCTGCGGGGCTGACGGCGGCCCTTGGCGTTGGCGGAGGCGGGGCAGCGGCCGTTGCTGATCGAGCGAGGCCAGCCCGTCGAGCGGCGGGCGGGGCAGGTCGGGCGGTTCTGGAACGCGGGCGAGCTCGACAGCGAGAGCAACGTGCTGTACGGCGAGGGCGGGGCGGGGCTGTTTTCCGACGGCAAGCTCACGAGCCGAGCAAGGACCGCTCGCGCGTCCGGCGGATGTTCGAAACGCTCGTGCGGTGCGGTGCGCCGCGCGAGATTCTCATCGACGCCGAGCCCCACGTCGGGAGCGACGAATTGACGCGGATCGTCCCAGCCTTGCGGGCGGAGATCATCGCGGCCGGGGGCGAGGTGCGGTTCGGCGCGAGGCTGGATGGGCTGGAGGTCGAGGCAGGGCGGCTGCGAGCGGTGATCGTTGTGGGCGAGCGGATCGAGGCGTCGGCATGCGTTCTGGCGACCGGCCATAGTGCCCGCGACACGTACCGGATGCTCTGCGCGGCGGGCGTGGAGATGGCGGCCAAGCCGTTTGCCGTGGGCCTGCGGGCGGAGCTGCCGCAGACGGCGATCGACCGGTGTCAGTGGGGGCGATGGGCGGGGCATCCACGGCTGGGCGCGGCGAGCTTCCGCCTGACGCGGCCTGAGTCGGCGACGGCCCGGGCGTGCTATACGTTCTGCATGTGCCCCGGCGGGGTGGTCATTTCGTGTGCGTCGGAGGCGGGCATGCTGACGACCAACGGCATGAGTCTCGCGGCCCGCGACGGGCGGTGGGGCAACGCGGCCTTTCTCGCGCCGGTGGGGCCCAAGGATTATCCCGAGCCGGGCCCGGGCGAGCCGGCGGCGCTGGCGGGTTTGGCGTTCCAGGCGGCCATCGAGCGGCGGGCATTCGAGGCCGGCGGGGCGGATTACAGCCTGCCCGCGGCGCGGCTGGCGGATTTCCTGGCCGGCGAGGCGGGGGCGGAACTGCCGGCTGAGCGATCGTGTAAGCGTAGCCGGGTGGCAGATTTGCGCGGCATTTTGCCGGAACCGGTGGAGCGGACGCTCATCGAGGCGATGCCGGCGATGCTCATGCGGATGCAAGGTGCTTCGGTGGAAAATGTTACGTTATACGCGGCCGAGACGCGGACGAGCAGTCCGGTGGCGGCGTGGTTCGGGACGAGGTTGGCGAGTCGGTGTCGGTGGCGGGTGTATTCCCGGCCGGGGAGGGCGCGGGCTATGCGGGCGGGATCGTTTCCAGCGGCACGGACGGGTTGCGGGCGGCGGAGGCAGTGGCGTCAATGGTAGCCAGTAGCCAGTAGCCGGGGAAAAGGCGAACGGCGGAACCGGGGAACCCGGAACCGGGGAAGGTACGAAGTGGGGGCTTTCGGCGGCGTTCTTATGGACACGGTGGACAATATGGACGCAGTGCGCAAGCAGGGCATCCGGAGTGTCTTGTCGGTATGGCCGCCAGACTTTTGGGGATGTTTCCGGCCGCTAGTTCCCCGTGCTTGCCTTCCCGGGGTCCAGGTTCCGAATTCCGGGTTCCGGCTTTTCTTTCCCTGCCAATGCCTACTGGTCAGCAGCTACTGTCTGGTGTACCATGTCATATCTACTCCGTGACGGGCGGAGATCGGAATTTCACCTAACCTTCGGGTTGCATCTGTGTCCAGTGATTCAGACTCAAGGTCTGCCGACGGGCAAGAGCCCGGCGACGGCGAACTGGTTCGTTCCGCCAAGCGGGGCGACCTGGGCGCATTTGAAATTCTGGTCAAGCGTTACCAGCGTCAGGCGACGGCGGTGTCGTACCGGCTGTTGAACAACCGCGAGGACGCGATGGACGTGGTCCAGGACGCGTTCCTGAAGGCGTTCGACAAGCTCGACAGCCTCAGTCAGCCCGGGCGGTTCGGTCCCTGGCTGATGCGGATCGTCAGCAACCTTTCGCTCAACTTCCGGCGGTCGCGGGCTTTGCGGAAGACCGACCCGCTGGACTCGCCCGAGGAAGATCAGGCTCACGGGCGGGACAATCGGCCGGACCCGGCCATGCCCGAGCCGAGCGAGCAGGTCTCGGCGAAGGAAGTGAGCAGGCTGCTGGACGAGGCGATACGTCGGCTGCCGGAGACGCAGCGTCAGGCGCTGGTGCTGTTCGCGATCGAGAAACTTCCGCAGAAGGAAATCGCGGAAATGCTTGGTTGCAGCGTCGAGGCGGTAAAGTGGCACGTGTTCGCCGCCCGAAAGAAACTCAAGGAACAGTTTAAGGACTTCTTGTAGTGGGTAAGCTTCAGAGAGCTACGCTCGAAAGGTCCCGGAGGTGGGGACAATGAATGAGCCGAAAAGACAAGATGATCGAGAGTTGCAGTTGTGCGAGTATCTCGACGGACAGCTAGGCCGACGCCAACGCCGCCAGATGGAGCAGCAGCTCGAACAGGACGACGAACTGCGCGAACAACTCCGCCAGTACGCGTCGCTGGACGGGTTGCTCGGCCAGCTCGGCGAGCGCGAGGTCGAGGGCTTCGATTTCGATCAGCAGCGGGCCGAGATCGTCGCGGCCGCGGAACGAAAGGCGCTGCTCGGCCAGAAGAACCGACGGCGCGTGTTCATTTTTCGGCCGTTGCCCGCGAGCCTTGCCGCCGCGGCGTCGGTGTTGATCGTGGTGGGGCTGGCGTATCTCTTCTGGAACCAGCCGAACACCGTCGTCAGTAATAATTCCCCCGCCCCGGAGGTGAGCGTGCGTATGGTCCACCCGGTCGAGCCGGCGGCGGCCGCTTCAACGGGGACGGTGATGATGAGGCTCGCTCGCCCGAGCGGCCAGTCGGCACCGGCCGCCAAGGCCTCGCAAGGCGGGACGGTGACGGTTTCCGCGGGCGGCGCACAAGCCGGACAATTCGTCCGGCGGCGAGCCGATGATGATTTACTGATTGAAAAGAGAACAGAAGGTCTTAGGTCATAGGTCTTAGCTCTTAGGGGCGCGGGCCTTTGGCCCGCGATGGCGATGAGAGAATCATGGGCGAAAGGATGTTGCGAACTGGCTTCGCCAACCCTATGACCTAAGAGCTAAGACCTAGGAGCTTCTTGAGGACAGGAGACATCTGATGAGCAAAGCGGTAACGGCGTCGGCTGCGTTGATGCTTGGCGGTCTTGTCGGTCAACGTGGCTGCGTTTGGTCAGCCGGCGGTGAATGTGCAGGTCGCCCTGGACAAGCCGGTGAAGCTGGACCTCAACGAGGTGCCGATCGGGCAGGTCTTCCAGAAGCTCACGCAGGCCAGCGGCGTGCAGTTCGTCATCGACCACGAGGCCTACGATCTGCTGCCCTACGGCGACCAGACACGCCTGGTGGTGAACATTCCGAACATCACGCTGCGAAACGCGCTCTCGCAGATGCTCCTGCCGCTCGGCATGGAATGGGTCATCGAGAAGAACGCCGTGCGGATCATGCCGACCGCGCCGCTGGTACGCCTGACCCGCCGCGCGACGTATGAAGAACTGGCTGCCCTGGGCAACATCCTGACCAAGAAGGTGCTGCCCATCGAGCAGGGCGGGGCCGTGCTCGACCAGCTCCGCGCCAAGACCGGCCAGAAGGACATGGACCTGACGTTCCGGACCAGGCCCGAGAAGGGCCAGAAGGAGCTGGCGTTCATCAACGCCAACCGCGCGCTGCCGTGCACGGGCGCCCAGTGGCTGGACATGTTCTGCCAGGGCCGGGGCTGGACGTGGTACGTCAGCGGCGACGACATCGTGATCATCGAGAAGAAGGATCAGATCGAGCGGCAGCTCCAGCGGAAGGTGACGCTGAAGGTCCGCGGTGCGAACCTGACGGACATCATGCTGGACCTCGCCCATCAGGCGCGGGTCCTGCTGGACATGGACCCCGGCGTGATGACTTACGTCCCGGCCGACACGCGCGAGAAGTTCACGCTCCTGGTGACCGACGCGACCATCGCCCAGGCGTTCGAGGCGATCAGCGGCAACACCGGGCTGAACTTCGTGCTCGAGGACAACGGCCTTCGCGTCGAGGCGTCGGAGCAGCTCAAGAAGGCCTACGAGGCGGCGAACGGCGGCACGACGACGCGCCGCAGCCCGTTCTTCATCAAGCGGTCCATCGCCCTGTCCGACGGCACGACCGTCGAGGTGTACTTCCGGGCCGAGGACGTGCCGGCCGGTCTACAGGAAGCCATCGAGGCCGAGAAGGCCAAGCTCATCAAGGAAATGTGCAAGAAGTACAACGTCCCGGCCACCCAGCCGGCCACCCAGCCTGCGGAGTGAAGCGATTGCGGATTGCGGATTTCAGATTGCGGATTGCAACGGACGGACGGTTTGTGAGGTCCCCAAGCCCTTAAGAGCCGGGAATCACCGATCGTCGCTTCCGCCGACCGGATGAGACAATCGCCTTGATTGCGGGTGTTCGCCTGCCGACACGCGGGCTGTCTGCTTGGGCTTTGGGGACGCGTTGCCGGCCGGCACCGCTCTCCCTTTTTCCGATTGCTCTCGAACGGGAAATCCGCAATCCGCAATCCGCGCCACGTTCGCTTGTATTTGCCCGCTTTGACCCGTAAACTGTTCGGTTTCCGCCACGGGCTGCGGAGTTCGGGCGCGAGCATGCATCTTTTGCGGAGCCGGCTGACATGGCACAGGAAAGCAACGAGCTGATGGACAAACTGACCGCCCTTTGCAAGCGGCGGGGCTTCATCTTCCAGTCTTCGGAGATCTACGGCGGCATCGGCGGGTTCTGGGATTACGGCCCGCTGGGCGTCGAGCTCAAGCGCAACCTCAAGGACGCCTGGTGGCAGGACGTGGTCCAGCAGCCGCGACGACATGGTCGGCCTGGACTGCTCGATCATCATGAACCCCAAGGTCTGGGAGGCCAGCGGGCACGTCAACGACTTCAACGACCCCATGGTCGACTGCAAGGGCTGCAAGGCGCGCTTCCGCGCCGACAAGGTCTTCACCGTGATCGCCGCGCGAGGGCGAGAACGTCCAGCTCGACGCCGGCGTCGAGGCCGACGACGAGGAGTCGCGCGCAAGCAGGCCGCCACGGAGGCCGCCAACAGCAAGACGCGCCGCCGGCATCGAGCAGGCCGGCGACAAGCTCGACGTGGACCGTCTTCCGCGCCGACCAGCACGCCCGAAGGCCAGGCCGCCAAGTGCCCCAAGTGCGGCGGCGAGCTGACCGAGGCCCGCAAGTTCAACATGATGTTCAAGACCTTCGTCGGCGCGATGGAGGACAGCTCGTCCGTCGCGTACCTTCGGCCGGAGACGGCCCAGGGCATCTTCGCCAACTACCGCAACGTGCTGGACACCTCCCGCATGAAGCATGCCGTTGGGCATCGCCCAGATCGGCAAGAGCTTCCGCAACGAGATCAACCCGCGGAACTACACCTTCCGCAGCCGGGAGTTCGAGCAGATGGAGATCGAGTTCTTCTGCCATCCCGACGAGGCCGACAAGTGGTACGAGTACTGGCGCGACGCGCGCTACCAGTGGTACGTGAACCTCGGCCTGCGGAGCGAGCAAGCTCCGCCTGCGCAACCACGAGACGGACGAGCTGGCCCACTACGCCCGCGCGTGCGCGGACATCGAGTACGAGCTTCCCGTTCGGCATCGCCGAGCTGGAGGGCGTGGCCAACCGGACGGACTTCGACCTGACGCAGCACCAGAAGTTCAGCGGCAAGGACATGACGTACTTCGACGACCAGACGAAGGAGCGGTACCTGCCGTTCGTCATCGAGCCGTCGGGCGGCGTGGACCGCGCGGTGCTGGCGTTCCTCTGCGAGGCCTACACCGAGGACGAGGCCCCCGACGAGAAGGGCAAGATGCAGACGCGCGTGGTGATGAAGTTCCACCCGCGGCTGGCGCCGATCAAGGTGGCCGTCTTCCCGCTGGTCAAGAAGGAAGGCATGCCCGAGCTGGCCGACAAGATCTACCGCCAGTGCCAGGCGGCCGGGCTGTCGAGCTTCTACGACGAGAAGGGCGCGGTCGGCCGACGCTACCGCCGCCAGGACGAAGCGGGCACGCCGTTCTGCGTGACCGTCGACGGCCAGACGCTCGACCGACGGCACGGTCACGGTCCGCGAACGCGACAGCCTAAGCCAGGACCGCATCGCCGGCCGAGAACGTCGCGGCGTACGTGCAGGACAAGCTGCGGTAGAGCCAAGGCGCCACCGACTCGGGCCGGTGGTGTGCCCTCCGAATGGCCGTGATTACCCGTTGCAGGGGTTTGTAGTGACGCCGTGAGGCGTTATCTTGAGGATATGCCCTTCCCCGGCTTCGCCTTCGGCTTCGCCTTCGGCTTCGCCTTCGGCTGCGCCTTCGGCTGCGCCGTGGCAAGCGGGCACACTACAAACAGGCACAACGCAATCGGCGGCGCCGATTCTTCCTTGCCGCCGCGAGCGATTCTGGCGATACTGTCGGCCGGAAGAAAGGGGAATCCACATGAAACGGATGCTGGCGGCGTTGGTGTTGGTATTGGCCTTCAGCGGGGCGGGATTCGCCCAAACGACGATGCCGGCGAGCGGGCCGATCGACGCCGCCTCGCCCGCCTCGACGGCCGTTGCCACCACCGCTCCCGCCGCCACCCAGCCGGCCATGCCGTGGCGCAAGGACTTCGACCTGGTCGAGGAGAAGCTGGGCGATTGCACGCTGTTGTATGAAAAGGCCCTGGCCGGCGAGGCGGAGGTGTACAGGGCCTTCATGGCGGAACTGCTGGCTGCGCTTCGTCGTTATTGATGACGGGGAAAAACTTTTCTCCTTTCTATTTAAGGGCGATACCGTAAATTTAGGCGGGTTAAAAAATCATCCGGAAGCCATAAAACTATATGAAAACATTAAAAACGAGCTCAAATCCAAAGAAAAGATAAAAAGTGTATTAACGAATAATAAAACCTTTAATACTTTTGTTCCGTTTGTAATCCGGGGAGAATACAAAGGTGCGGTTTATTTTAAGAACACACCGGACTTTTCATTTTTAACTGCCGGAATATTTTCCAACTATGACGAAACTTCTTTGATTTATCTTTCGCTTATTTCGCTTGGTCTGTTATCAATGTATTTTATATCTTCTTATACAGTGAGGGAGAGAGATGAGGCGCAGAAGTTATTATTTGAAGAACATGAAAATAATTTGAAGAAACAAATTACGATCGAAAAAGAGTTGGCATTCACTAAAAGGATTTACCATACCCACCACAAAGCAGAAAAAATCATGGGCTTTATAAAAGGTGATCTCAAAATATTATCGGCGGAAAACATAAATATTATTAAATTAAGGGTTACCAAATATGCAAATTTCATATCCCGGATAATTTATGATATGAAATGGTACGAACCCCAGGTTCAAACGATAAGAAACCCTATTTTTAGGACGAATTTAAATGAGGTTATTAATTTCATTGTAGAATATATATTTCTGCGGACATACAAAAAAAGCAGCCTGTATGAAATAAAATTAGACCTTGATGATAATCTTCCGGTGGCTTCGGTAAATGAATTTGTGGTTTGGGAAATTTTAGAACCCCTAATTCAGAATAGCATCGATCATGCCGGGAAGCCAAATATTTTGATTAATATAAAGACTCATTATGACAAAGAAAAACGCAAATCCACAATTGTTTTATCGGATAACGGTATCGGAATAGCAAATGAACTTCTTGAAAAAAATGAAAAGGGAATTAAGAAATTATTCGAAGAAAATGTGTCCACTAAGAGCGTAACAATGCAAAATTCGGGATATGGCTGTTATATTGCGTACGAATTTTGTCAGCGTTGCGGATGGGACCTTGATGCGGAAAATCTGCCGCAAGAAGGCTGTGGTTTCACAATAACCATTCCCGGTTAAAAATTTAAAGGTGAATATGTTTACAAGTAATCAAATAAACGTTTTATTAATCGAAGATGAAGAATTCGATGTTAATAGGGTGCTCAATACGATAAAACCTTTTTTGGATAGAATTAATATTAATGACATTGTTTCAGACGGTGAAAGCGCCTTAAATTTACTAAGCGACAAAAATAATCTATATGATGTTGTTATTATGGATTTTCATCTTACCGGTAAAATTATGGGTGAGGAACTTATACTCAAAATAAAGGAAATCGATTCGTCCATCCAGATTATTGTTATTACAAAAATGACATTAAACATTACTGATTATGATTTTGCAAATAGGTTAATACAAGCCGGAGCATTCTGGTATTGTACCAAATATCCAGGTGATATTGAAGATTATATTTATCAGCCCACCGATTTTATAATGAGTATTTTCAATGCAAACGAAAAATGCAGACTGGAGAGGGAGTGGAGAAGATCGAACCAAAAATTAATCAAAAACGTAGAAGATATTTTATCTCAGAAAGAAATAATAGGGGAATCGGAACAGGTAATTCAGCTACGGAAAGAGATTAAAAAATATTCTAAAAGTAATGTCAATATATTAATTAAAGGCGCTTCGGGTACAGGTAAAGAACTGGTTGCTTATAATATTCATTATAACAGTAACCGGAAATTTGAAAACTTTGTACCTATCAATTGCGGAAGCTTACCTCATGATTTGATAGAAAGTGAATTATTCGGATATGAAAAAGGAGCATTTACCGGTGCCGATAAAAAGAAACTTGGCTTATTTGAGATCGCGCATCATGGGACAGTTTTTTTGGATGAAGTAACTGAACTTCCGCTTCCGGCACAAGTAAAATTGTTAAGAGTTATTCAGGACGGCGAACTGGAAAAGATTGGAAGAACAGAAAAAGTAAAGGTGGATATAAGAGTAATTGCAGCAACTAACAGGAACATAGAAGAAGAAGTCAAAGCCAAGCGATTCCGGGAAGATCTTTATTACCGGCTTAATGTTATCTGTATCGAGGTACCGGAATTAAAAAATAGAAAGAGCGATATCCCCTTACTGGTTAATCACTTTTTGTCCTTAACCGGCTGCCGGATGGGAAAAGAAAAACCTATCCTCGATGATCAGGCAATGGAAATCTTAACAAATTATTCGTGGCACGGGAATGTCCGGGAATTGAAGAATGTAGTGCAGAGATTATTGTTCTTCGATGAAAAAGAAATAAACAAGACGAATGTTAAACAAGCTCTGGGCACCTTATATGCAGGTGATGAAGATGATAAATTTTCCTCCCTTGGTACAGTATTCGAGGATAATATTCTGCCCTTGACAAAAATGGAAAAAATACTCCGGGAAAAGTATTTGAAATTCGTCAGGCAGCATTCGGAATCGGACAGCGATGCTGCTCGAAAGCTCGGACTTGCGCCTTCCAACTATTACAGGATTGCAAAAGAGTTGGGAATTAAATAAACATAATTAGGACGACCGCTTGTTTAGACTGAGAAAGTTTAATCGCAAATTACACGTATTAATGCGAAAGTTAGTTAAATCTTCTATCTAAATTTTCGAATTATTTCCCGGCGAACTTGATCAAGTCGTGTTAATTATTAGCTGTTATTTATTACGAAATGTAATAGCTTAATTATATCAATTTAATAAAACAGTTTTATTTTTTTGATAAAAAGGGGATCTCTTATTTTTAATTTGTAACTCATAATTTAGAATTTGCTTACTATTAAGGTAAGACAATTCTATTTAATTCACCGGTATTAAATTAAAACTTCAAGCCTCAAGGCGATAAAAATTTATCCTAATCATTGGTCTAATTCTTGTGGTAAAATAGCATTTCGAAATTCCGGAGAACTAATGCATAAATCCAAATTTTATTTTCTCACATTTGTCGGTATAATTTTATCTGCTGTCCTCAATTTAACCAATGCTCAAACATTCTTAAAATCTGACGGTAAAAAAATTGTGAATGGATACGGTGTTGAGTTTCATTTGAAAGGAATCGGATTAGGCGGATGGCTCGTGCAGGAGGGTTACATGCTTCATACTGCGGGTTTCGCCAATTCGCCTTCGGAAATAAAGAAAAAAATTGTTGATTTAATCGGAACTGACAATGCTAATAAGTTTTACGATGCTTATCTGCAATATTATGTTTCAAGAAAAGATATTGAGCAAATAGCAAAATGGGGATTTAACTCCATTCGCATACCGCTGCATTACGATTTATTTACTCCAAAGGATCAACCTCATGTTTATATTGACAAAGGATTCAATATAGTTGACAGCCTTTTAAGTTGGTGTAAAGATAATCAGCTTTATTTAATACTGGATCTGCATTGTGCACCGGGCGGACAGAACAAAGATAATATAAGCGACTATTCAGGTTATCCTGCTCTTTGGGAAGACACTGTCAATCAGGACAGAACGGTAGAATTGTGGAAAAAATTAGCGGAAAGATATGCAAACGAGCCCTGGATTGGCGGTTATGATCTGTTAAATGAAACAGCTTGGAACTTCAACAATAATAATCAACCCTTAAGAGATTTATATATCAGAATTACTAATGCAATAAGGCAGGTAGATAATAATCATATAATTTTTATTGAAGGAAACTGGTATGCTACCGATTTTGCGGGACTGACTCCGCCCTGGGATAGTAACATGGCTTACAGTTTTCACAAGTACTGGAATGGTACTACACAAAGTTCGATACAATATTTGGTAGATTTAAGGAATAATTATAATGTCCCGTTGTGGCTGGGCGAAACCGGGGAAAACTCGAATGCCTGGTTTACTGACTGCGTAAAATTAATGGGTGCAAATGATATTGGCTGGGCATGGTGGCCACATAAAAAATTGGAATCAATCGCCGGACCGTTATCCGCAAAAATTACTCCCGAATATCAGCAAGTGTTGAATTACTGGAGCGGAAGCGGTTCAAAACCTTCTGTAACAGATGCTACAAATGCCCTGGTTGGTGAAGCTTATCAGCTTTCAATAGATAGATGTACGTTCCATCCCGATGTGATTGATGCAATTATCAGGGCTCCCGGTTCGGATATATCCGTCCCTTATACAAACAACGAAATTCCGGGTACAATTTTCGCGACAGATTATGATATGGGAAACAATGGTATCGCATACAAGGATAATGATTATCAGAACACCGGCGGACAGGGAAGCGGCAGCTGGAATACCGGCGGGCTTTACAGAAATGACGGAGTAGATATTGAAACCTGCAATGATTTTCCGAATAACGGGTACGATGTCGGTTGGATTGAAACCGGAGAATGGTTGAATTATACCGTGAACATAAAAAACGAAGGAAATTACGATCTTACCGTAAGAATGGCATCTGCCCAATCAGGTGGAAAAATTTTATTTAGAATCGATAATAATAACATTACGGATTTTATCGATATGCCTAATACCGGTGGCTGGAAAATTTGGCAGGATGTAAATGTTAAAAATATTACTCTACCAGCAGGAAAACATGTTTTAACCATGCTATTTGCTTTTGGCGGTTTCAACGTAAATTATCTTGATTTTACATCGTCGACTGTAGGTACTATTGAGACGAGCAATGTCCCTAAATCATACTCACTTGCTCAAAATTTTCCTAATCCTTTTAACCCGGTAACAACTATAAAATATGAATTACCGAAAGAATCAAAAGTTGTGTTAAAATTATATGACATGTTGGGGAATGAAGTAAAAACATTGGTTAATCAAGAACAATCTGCTGGTGGTTATAGTGTTAATCTTAATGCTGCGGATTTATCCAGCGGTGTTTATTTATATCGCATACAAGCAGACGAATATATAAATCAAAAGAAACTGGTCTTGCTTAAATAAAGGGAACTAAGAAGTGATTCAATATTTCAAAAACCTTCTGTTTAGGAATTTGAAGTGCAGGGGATTATTTCTTGAAATAAAAAAAAGTTTCAAGAACAACATTATCATCCGTATCAACCCAAAGGGAATATTTTCGATTTACAAATGAAAATCAATTCTTAAAAGCTTAAAGCATGTATTCCAAAAGCTTAATGATTGATCTTAATTTGTCAGTATAAGCAGATATAGTTTACGATTCATGTGTTAGAATATGAAATAAGAACTTAGCATCATCAAAGCTATTTATTTTATTAGAATGATAAAAGGTCTTTATCAAACTAATAAAAATTAGCCGATTAAAATTAGTAAGTATGATAAAATACGGAATGAATTTAATTATCTCTTAACTGGCATTATTTGTGCATAATGCGAATGAAAAAAGAGGATTTAATTATTGTCAAGTTTTACCTTTTTAGATAGTTTCATAATATTAGCCTACCTGGTAATAGTACTGAGTCTTGGTTTTTACTATTCAGGGAAGAGGGATAAAAGTGTAGAAGATTACTTTTTGGGCGGCAAAAAACTTGGCTGGTTTACAATAGGGATTTCAATTTTTGCTACAAATATATCGAGCGAACATTTTATTGGATTAGCCGGTTCAGGCGCTACAAGAGGTTTAGTTGTAGGTCAGTTCGAATTAATGGCAATTTTTATTTTGGTGATTTTGGGTTGGTTCCTGGCTCCTATTTATATTAAATCCGGTGTGTTAACTACTCCCGAATTTTTAGAAAAAAGATTTGACAGAAAAGTCAGAAAATTCTTTGCAACTCTATCAATTTTAATTTACATTTTTACAAAAATTACAGTTACTCTGTTCGCAGGCGGATTCCTCTTTGAGAAGATGTTCGGCATAAATATTTATGCTTCGGCAATTGCTGTTGTTCTGATTACAGGAATTTACACCGTTATAGGCGGTGCTACGGCGGTTATTAAGACACATATATTTCAGGGAATGGTTTTTATCGGCGGTGCCGTTACATTAACTCTTTTCGGGCTCCATAGCGTAGGCGGGTTTTCCGGTTTGGAAGCAAAACTGCCGGCAAACTTTTTCACTATGTTTAAACCGTTCAGCGATCCGGATTTTCCTTGGACGGGTATTCTCTTCGGAGCGCCGATTATTGCTTTTTGGTATTGGGCTACGGATCAGTATTTTGTTCAAAAAATACTTGGAGCTAAAAGTATTGAAGCGGCCAGGCGGGGCTCTCTTTTTGCAGCTATACTAAAAATCTTACCCATATTTATACTTGTATTGCCGGGTTTAATTGCTATTGCACTTTTTCCTGAGATTAAAGGGGATGAAGCTTATCCGGTTTTGATTTCCAGTACCATTTTACCTATGGGTATTAAAGGGTTAGCTATTGCAGGCCTGCTAGCTGCTATTATGTCTTCGCTTTCAGCCGTATTCAATACCACGGCAGCACTGTTCACAAATGATTTTTACAGAACAAAAAATCCTAATGCAACCGATCGTGAACTGGTATTAATCGGACGGCTCTCTACTGTACTAATAGTAGTTATTGCAATTTTGTGCATTCCTCTTGTAAAGATTATTAGTTCACAAATTTATTTATTTCTTCAGGGTATACAATCCTTTATTAGTCCTCCCATAACAGCGGTTTTTATACTTGCTTTTGTCATGAAAAAGGCAACCGCAAAAGGTGCGATCTGGACTTTAATAATCGGGGAAGCTATCGGAATATCAAGACTGATTCTGGGGCTCATGGTGGATTCGGGAGTGATTACTAATCCTGTCGCAGTTTATATAACCGGTATAAGTTTCTTGCATTTTGCAGTTTTTTTATTTGTTCTGAGTACATTTATTATGATATGGATAAGTTTAAGATTTGGGGAGAAAAGTGTTCAATCATTCCAATATTTAATCCCTGATAGTTTTAATGAAATAAAAATTGATTTGAATAATGCGTCGACGGTAAGAAGTTCTAAAATAAATATTCTATTATCAATTTTCATATTCCTAATGATAGCTGGACTTTGGAGTATTTGGTATTAATTCTTGTAAAATCTAAATAACAATAACTGTGTACTATTCACATATAAATAAGGGAGATGATATATGAAAAAGATCATGTTACCTGTTCTTCTTGCTCTGCTTGCTTTTTCTTTTACTACATTTGCACAGCAGCTCGAGAGTTTTGATCATGCCACGGCAGATTCATTGTGGCAGCTTAACTTTGAAGGCGGTAATGCTATGTCCGTTTATAATGATTCAACGGATAAAGTAGAAGGCGCTGCCTCTGTTCATATTACCGCAAAATTAGCTGCATTACATGAGTGGGGTACTTACACTCAATATATCTATGCGCTGCCGGATTCTGCACAACCAATGGACTGGTCATCCAGCGACACCTTATCAGTCTGGATAAAAGTATTTAAAGCACCGGCCATTCCTGCAAATATGGTGTTCAGAATTCAAATCGGTGATAGACCGACACCCAGTTCCGATTTGGAACAATACATTTACGAAAATGCAACTATTATTGATGCTGCCCATGACTGGGTTCAACTAAAAGTTCCGTTAAAAGAAATACCTTCGGATGGTTCAATTGTACCCGACAGCACGGGATTTGTAATTTCACCTTCGAGCTGGGGCGGTTTTACTTATAACGATCGCAAGTTGAATCTCGATAAAATTGTTCAGTTTCAATTTGGTTTCATCACTTCAGGTTATACTGCAGGTACAAACATTCCGGCAGATTCATTAGAGCTTGGATTGGATGATTTTGAAAGGACAGGAAACAAAGCTATCCCTGCTGTTATATTCAACGGCATTAAATCCCCTGCAAATCTCGAAGCTTTTGTTTGGGGACAGGCAGCGATGGAAGTTGCTGCAGGCGAAGGACCTCAGCCTAAAACTAATGCGGTTAAATGGACTATGGGCGATGAATGGGGAAGCGGCTGGAACGGTTTTGGTTGGAATGTACATGAACCTTTATTCAATCTTGGCGGTGCATGGGTAACTGACAGTCTTTCTTTCGATCTAAAAACAGAGGACGGAGTCGATACATTAAGAGTTCAGTTCGAATCCGGTCCTTTAGGAAACACAGACGGAGCAAAAGGTTTCTTATTTAAACCCACAGCAGATAATCAGTGGCATCATTATTCTCTTCCGCTAAAGGACTTTGTACTTTTTGACGGTAAAAATAATTTTGATTCTTCCAAGGTTTCTGTATTTCAGATCATGTCGCAGGGTAACGGAATCGCAGGAAAGGTAGTTTACATAAGTAATATCTGGACCGGTCACCCTGTATTTGATGTTATTCCTCCGGATGCTCCGCAGAATGTTGTCGCAACTGCGGGTACATTCAATAATTTAGTAACATGGACGGATGTTGCCGGCGAAACGGGCGAAACTTATACAATTTATTACAGTAAAAACCAGATTACAGACGTAACTGCAGCCGGTGTCGATGTTGCTGCAGCTAATATTCCGGAGAATACTCAATCTTATTCTCATGTATTAAGAGCTCCTTTGAAAGATCAAGATGTTACTTATTATTATGCTATAACCTGTATGGACCTTGCAGGTAATGTGGGTCCGGTAAGTACTAATTCTGCCCCTGTAACTAATACGGCAAAAGGCTATGCAGTAGTATCTCCAACGACCGTTAATTTTAAAGCGGACGGGGACCTAAGTGAATGGGCGGCAATTAAGCCGTTTAGAATGTACCTCTCTGATGGTAGCGGTACAAAGGTTACAAATACATCTATAGACGACGATGCAGACTGTTCGGCTGATGCTTATGTAGCCGTCGATAATAATAACCTGTATGTTGCATTCGATATTCATGATGATGTTGTTTATTCTGACTCTACATTAAGTTCATGGTTGAATGATTGTGCTGATATGTTTATCGGTTTATATGATTTTCACGGTGCTACTCATAAAACCTTACAAAGAGGAGCTAAGCCGGATTATCATTTCCGCTTTACAAAGACTCAAGCCTTAATTGATAATTTAGGTAGTGCGATTGTACTTCGTCCTGGTGATAATTATTATTGGGAAGAACAATTCCCGAGCGGTTACCGCATTGAAGCTAAGATATCGTTGTCCGTCCTGGCTGCCACTGGTAACGATTCATTATTCGTGCCGAAACAGGGTATGAGAATTCCAATAGACTTTGAAATAAGCGATAATGACGGGAACCCTTCCACTTCTCCAACCCGTGAAGGACAGCTCGATTATTCTTCGGTTGCTAACGGAAACTCTTATCAAGATTTTTCGGTTTGGACTCATACCTGGATCGGTGACTGGGTAACTGCGGTCAATGATAATCAAGCTGCGGTTAATAATTACAGCTTGAATCAGAATTACCCGAATCCATTTAATCCTTCAACACAGATTTCATATACTATTCAAAAACCAGGGTTAGTTACATTGAAAGTATACGATATTCTCGGGCGCGTAGTTGCCTCTCTCGTCAATAAATTTCAAAATGTGGGCAAGTACAACATTAATTTCAATGCATCCAGTTTAGCCAGTGGTGTGTACTTCTATAAACTTGATGCTGGTAATTATCATATGGTAAAAAAGATGATGTTACTTAAGTAAGATGTTCGATAGATGAAAAACAGTTGAGACTCACTTAGACAAGATAAACTTAGCCGAGGTGTAAAAAAAAGTGAGTCTCAACTTATTATAAATTTATATCAATTCAACATAGAGAAAACGTCATGATTAAAATTGGTAATAGGAGCAAGATTAATAAGAAAACCCCGAATGTAAAAATTGCATTAACCGGTTTGACCGTTATTTTCTTTTTATTGTTCTCCAATATGATGTTTGCCGGTACAACCGGAAAGTTAGCCGGTAATATTAAAGATTCGAAAACCGGAGAGCCGGTGGTAGGAGCAAACATTATAATCAAAGGAACACATTTTGGAGCCGCTGCAGATCTAGACGGTTATTATTATATAAATAATATATCTCCCGGTGAATATACCGTTATCATTAGTGCGGTGGGCTATCAAACAACAGTGGTAAATAAAGTACTGATTCAAATAGATCATACTACAAACCTGGATGTTAGTTTAAATCCACAAGTCATTAATATGAAAAACGAAGTTGTGGTTACCGCAACGCGACCTTTAGTTCAAAAAGATTTAACTTCAACATCTGCTACTATTTCATCAAACGATATAAAAATGATGCCGGTTGAGAGTGTTGGACAAATTGTAAACTTGCAGGCTGGTGTTGTTAACGGTCATTTCAGGGGCGGTCGTTCGGGAGAAGTTGCGTATTTGATCGATGGTGTTCCTGTGACCGATGCATTTAACGGGGGATCGGGTGTGACTGTGGAAAATTCCTCAATCCGTCAGATGGAAGTTATAAGCGGTACATTTAATGCCGAATACGGACAGGCGATGTCCGGTATTGTTAATATTGTCACTCAGGACGGCTCCCAAAAGTTTAATGTTAATGTAAGTGGATATATCGGAAATTATTTTACTCCTCATACAGACATTTTCAGAAATCTCAATCACCTGGATAATATAGCGACGCAAAATATTGAATTGACCCTCAGCGGACCTTCACCGGTTCCAAATTTGTCTTATTTCCTGACGGGCAGATATTTTCATAATAGAGGATATTTATACGGTCAGCGAATTTTTAATGTAACTGATGATAAACCCTTTGTCCCCGATCCTTCTAATCCATCATTTTGGATTCCTATTCATACCGGGGACAGTGCTTTCGTACCTATGAATCCTTATGACAGGTATTCTTTAAACGGTAAGCTTACTTATTCACTTCCCAAATTTAAAATTAGTTACAGCCTTTTTTACGATTTCAATAAAAACAAATATTATGATCATTTCTTTTCGTGGACTCCGGACGGGATACTAAATCATTACCGAACGGATTTTACTCACATATTGCAATTTTCTCATTTCCCTTCAAATAATACTTTGCAAACTCTAAAATTAACTGCCAACATGTATTATTACAGGGGGAGTTTGTATGATAATCCTTACGATCCCAGATATGTTAATCCTTTGCAAGGACTTCCGACTTCGGGATATACTTTCAGAGAGGGCGGCAACGACGGTAGCCGTTATAGGCGGCACACATTTACGTTTATCGGACAGTGGAGTTTGTCAACACAATTAAACAAAGAGCACACAATTAAAGTCGGTTTGGAAGGAAGGTATTATGAAATAATGAATCATGATAATCACCTTGTAAACTTAACCGACGGAGTAGTTGATACAACGAGCTTTTTTCCGAGAGATGTTTGGACACCGGGATACCCGCAGCTCGGCAGCATAACCAGCCAGGGTAATAATCAGATGTATAATCATCATCCATTCGGAGCCTCTGCATATTTACAGGACAAGATGGAATACGATATCATGATAATAAATGCAGGAATAAGATTTGACTATTTTGATGCGAATGCTTCATTTCCCGCCAATCCACGGAACATGGATAATAATCCTGCATTTCCGGGAGCGTTCCAATATACAAAAGCATCACCCAAATTTCAGGTCAGTCCAAGATTGGGAGCTTCTTTCCCGATCACCGATAAAGGTATTATCCGGTTTTCTTACGGGCATTTTTTCCAGATACCCAATTTCCAGAACCTGTATACCAATCCCGATTTCATAGTTGTACAGGGTGCTGCACTTTCATCGGTTATGGGAAATCCCGATTTGAAACCTCAAAAAACAGTTATGTACGAAATTGGTCTGCAGCAAGTCTTGTTCCCGAATGTTGTGCTGAACTTGAGTGTTTATTATCGTGATATAAGGAACCTGCTGGGTATGGAAATAATAAATACTTACGAAGGTTTTAAATATGGACGTTTCATTAATCGTGATTACGGAAACGTAAGGGGTTTTATTGTGACCTTCGAAAAAAGATTTGCCGATTATGTAGGTGCAAAACTTGATTACACTTATCAAATTGCCGAAGGAAATGCTTCCGATCCCATGTCGGTATATAATAATAATCGAACCAATCCACCAATAGAGGCGACTAAGACAGTTGTTCCTCTTGATTGGGATCAAAGAAACACTTTAAATCTGTCTTTGAATGTAGGACAACCGGGTGACTGGACTGTTGGCTTAGTTTTCCAATACGGTTCCGGTTCGCCGTATACGGAGGATATAAGAATTTCTCAAGGTGTCAGGTTCGAAAACGGCGGTAGAAAACCACCAACATACAATCTCGATTTAAGGGCTGAAAAAACATTTAAGATAGGCAGCATAGATGTAAATACCTTCTTATTGGTTTATAATGTTCTCGATATTAAAAATGAATACGGCGTTTATTCTACAACAGGACGTGCAAGTGTAGACTTAGGTCCCAGGTTATCGAACCCCGGTGAAATAATAGGATTAAATACATTGCAGCAATATATTAATAATCCTTCTATGTATTCTGCACCACGGGAAATAAGACTTGGTTTCGGTTTTGGTTTTTAACGGTTTTTCTATCTTGGAGGAAAAGTAATGTTTAAAAAATTCGCGATTATTATTTTAACCTTAATAATTTATTATACCGGTTATGCCCAGGTTACACCGGAAGTTCAAAAGTACAGAAATGAACCTTTGGGCAATATTCAATATAGAAGAGAAGGGACGATGGACGGGAACCTGGTCAGGACTCTATTTTATAATAATGGTGAAGTCGGGCAGTGGCCATATGAACCATCTGGGGAATGGCCTAAAGGTACCGGACATTCCTATCTTGACGGCGTTGCAGTATTAATTGCTGCCGAGGCTACTACACCTACCGGTCAAAAAATCCATTCTCTGGAAACTTCTTATCGTGAATATGTTGATAAAGATCCTGTAACAGGTCAAATATGGGGGTTAGAACCTGTCCCAGGTTATATAAATCCCAGTTCCGAAACTCCGGCAATCAATATTATGCCGAACTCATGGCCCAAACAATGGCCTGCTGCTTTAGGGTTACGACCGGATTGGAACGGCTACTGGTACGGATACTTCGGTAAAGGTGTTCAGAATGCTGATTTCGAAACTTTCTTCGTTATGGATGATTCACAGGATAGAGAATTCACAAGACCTCCGTATAATTATTTCCCGATAAATGGTGATCAAACCAGGGGCGGCTTAGGAATGAGGGTTGAAGTAAGAGGATTCCAGTGGTCTCACGTTCTGGCTGAAGATAATATTTTCTGGCATTACGATATAACGAATATCTCAGATCATAAATATGATAAAACAGTATTTGGATTTTATACCGATCCTGGCGTGGGCGGTACCGATGATTCTGGTGACGATAATGCATCATTTAGCACCAAACTTGATATAGCGTATGCTTATGATACTGACGGACTTGGTGTCCCGAATCAATGGAAAACCGGATATATGGGATATGCTTACCTTGAAAGTCCGGGTAATGCTACCAACGGTATTGATGACGATGAAGACGGAATGGTGGACGAAAGACGCGACGACAATATTGATAATAATCATAACTGGATACCTTATACCGATTTGAATCACAATGGTAAATGGGACACAGAAGAACCGTTAAATGACGATCTTGGAGAAGACGGAATTGGTCCGTGGGATCCCGGTTACAATGGTCCCGACCTTGGTGAAGGCGACGGACTTCCGACTCACGGCGAACCTAATTTCGATGAGAAAGATAAAGATGAGTCCGATCAAATAGGATTAACAGCGGTTTCTATTTACAGATTAGGAGAGAATGGTACCGGCGGCGGATGGCCGAAAGATGATGAATCGATGTGGATGAAAATGAATTATCATAATTTTGATACAACACTTCATAATTCGAATATAAGTATGGTCTTTGCTTCCGGACCTTTTCCGTGGGAAGTAGGACAAAGAGAAAGATTTTCCATGGCTCTGGTTTTCGGAAATGATCTTGAAAATTTAATATTCCATAAAGAAACCGTTCAGGCTATCTACAATGCTAATTATAATTTTTCGAAACCGCCTATGAAACCCACGCTGACGGCTGTTCCCGGAAATCATAAGGTATATCTCTACTGGGACAACATTTCAGAACAATCGCGTGACCGTTTTATGGGATTCCAGGATAATGATTCAACCAAAGGATATAAACTGGACTTTGAAGGATATTTGCTTTACAGAAGTACAGAACCTGAATTTAGTGATGCAAAAATTATAACCGATTCGAAAGGAAATGCTACTTACTGGAAACCAATTCAACAATGGGATTTGAAAGATTCTATTTCAGGTCCCGATCCTATAGGAATAAATGGGGCGAGATTCTGGAGAGGCAGCAACACCGGTCTTACACATTCGTTTGTAGATACTAATGTAGTAAACGGTCAAAGATACTTCTATGCATTGTGCGCATATGATATGGGAGATCCACATTACGGATCTAACGGCTTACAGCCTACGGAAAATAGTAAAATTATAAAAGTTGACTATGCAGGTACCGTTAACTTTGTTGATATTAATTGTGGAGTAATAACACCGAATGCACCGGCTGCCGGTTATGTTCCTCCCCAAATACTCGGTAATACCAGGCAAGTGCAAAAAGGGGTTGGAACCGGCTCAATGAGTGTTAATATTCTTAATCCAGATTCGATAAAGGATGGCGCTAATTATCAAGTAAAATTCAACTCCGATAGTACATATCCCGAATATAAAACTCAGTCAATGGATATTTTCCGTACTTATAATGGAAGAACAGATACATTATTAACCAATGTGGATACAACTTACATGGGCTCTAATAGAGTCAGTCCGCCGTTCGACGGAATGACCGTAGAGATATATAATGATACTACGGTTAATGTTATAGATTCTTCAACCGGCTGGCTTGTCGGTAACAGCAATCTTGAGTTTAGGGTAACAAAAGACCGAACTACAAAGTATCTTCCGTATCCTGCAGATTATGAAATAGATTTTTTCGATACTCCACAGGATACAACATTCTTTAATAATTCTGTTTTTCCCAAGATGCCTGTTAACTATAAGATAACAAATTTAACCGAGGGTCATAAAGCATATACCGTAGTTCAGGATGTTGACGGTTCAAAAACTTTAACTCCGGGTGACACTATTTATATATTGGAATTTAAAGGCACCCCGTCAGTATCAAACAGCAGGATTGCCTGGCACGTTTCATACGGAATGCCTGCCGATCCGAGTGCTGAGCCTGTGGAACCAAAAGCCGGTGATAAATTTGTTATTAGGGCGACCAAACCATTTAGAAACGGTGATGCTTTCTCATTTTCCACTAAACCGGAAAATACAAACAGCGATTTAGCTAAAGATCAATTATCGAGGATTAAAGTTGTTCCTAATCCTTACATCTCTGCGGATAAATGGGAACCGCGGAATTTAAATTATACCGGAAGGGGCGAAAGAAGAATCGAATTTATTCATCTTCCGCCTAAATGTACTATAAGAATTTACACCGTATCAGGCTCGCTTATAAGAACTCTTTACAAGGATTCGGGTCCTGCAGACGGCTCGCTTTATTGGGATCTTATAACCGTGGACGGGATGGATGCGGCTTACGGTATTTATGTCTTTCATGTGGATGCACCCGGGATAGGCGAATACATCGGCAAATTTGCACTAATCAAATAGCGGAGAAATACAATGAAGAGAATTTTTAACGTAATGGTAATTATAATTTTATGCAATCTAATTTTGTACGCACAAAATTTTGTTTCCGATGTATCTAAGAAGGGAACAACTGCCGCGCCATTTTTATCAATTGGAGAAGGCGCACGTGCAACCGCCATGGGTAGTGCATTTGTCGGTATTTCAAACGATGCGAGTGCAATATACTGGAATCCTTCTGGATTGGCAAAAATTCAGGGAACTAACATAATTTTCGATCATACAAATTGGATTGCCGGTATAAACTACAATTTTGTAGCTGCAGCTTATAACCTGGGCGAAATTGGTACAATTGGTGTGAGTTTCACAGCGTCTGATTACGGTGATATGAATGTAACAACAGTAGATAAGCCTGAGGGCACCGGAGAAGTTTTTTCCGCAACAGACATGGCTATAAGTGTTGCCTATGCCATTAATCTAACAGAGAATTTCGCAATAGGATTTAATCCTAAATTTATTTATCAAAGCATTTGGGAAACAAGTGCGAATGCATTTGCGCTGGATATGGGAGTTCAGTATAAAACTCCTTTTAACGGCATGATACTCGCAATGTCCATTTCTAATTTTGGTTCTAAAATGCAGATGCAGGGAAATTCGACCGTTGTACTTGTTGACCTGGATCCTCAAAACGGCGGGAACAACGATAAAATACCGGCGAACCTTTCGACGGGAGATTGGGCACTCCCATTGAATTTCCGGGTTGGAGTTGCTTATCAGCCAATTCATACGGAGAAGAACGAATTAACGATTGCCGTAGATGCTCTTCATCCGAGCGATAATTATGAAAGTGTAAATATAGGCGGTGAATATACTTTTAACGACTTTATTTCAATCAGAGGCGGATATAAATCATTATTCCTGCAAGATTCTGAAGAATCATTCGCGCTTGGATTCGGTCTTAAACAATATTTGCTGGGTAATATAAGAGTTGAAGTCAATTATGCTTATCAGAATTTTGGAAGATTAAATAATATACAAAAATTTTCACTGGGCATTAGTTTCTAATGCGATCATTGTTGATAATATTTTTACTTTTATTATGTATAGTACCGAATGAAGCACAAAAGATTTTAGTTAACCAGGCAGGTTATCTACCTGAACATCACAAGTATGTCTATTTTACTCAACCTGCAGATAGTTTTTATGTTGTTGATTCAGATAATAAAAATGTTGAATATAAGGATGCGGTTCAGTTAGGTTCTTTAAATGATCCTGCAACAGGTTTACTTCTTTATTATGGTGACTTTTCTGGGTTAAAACGTGAAGGCAATTACAGGGTTATTACAAATAATAATGATACTTCATATACATTCTCCATCTCCTTTAATGCCTTTAAAGATTTATTTACCAAATCTTTGAAGGCTTTTTATTTTCAAAGGTGCGGCATGGAATTATTGTATCCGTATGCCGGGAAATACAATAGGAAAGCATGTCATACTGCTGATGGATTCTTACACTCTTCGACAAATTTAAACGGCTTCAAACTCGCTACCGGAGGATGGCATGATGCAGGAGATTTCGGCAAATATATTGTTAATGCCGGCATTACCGCCGGAACTCTTCTGCTTGCGTACGAGTTATTTCCTTCCAAATTTAATTATGATAATTTAAATATTCCCGAAAGTGGAAATTCTATTCCCGATATTCTGGATGAAGTAAGACATGAGCTTGAATGGTTTTTAAAAATGCAGGACACTGACGGAGGCGTGTTTTTCAAAGTGACACCGCAGAATTTTTCAGGATTTGTTATGCCCGACCAGGATAAATCCATGAGATATATTTATGAAAAATCCACAACTGCAACCGGTGATTTTGCAGCGGTTTTAGCGAGAGCCGCTCGCATTTATTCGTCGTTCGATTCCACATTTGCTTCCGATTGTTTACAAGCTTCGAAAAAAGCATGGGAGTATTTAGCTGCAAATACTTCAATTGTACCTCCAGGTGGATTTAAGAATCCTTCCGGAACCGATACGGGAGAATACGGTGACGGAAACGATTCCGATGAAAGACTATGGGCATCAGCCGAATTGTTTGAGACAACGGGGGAGGATGTTTATCATAATTATTATTTAACTCATTATAACGAGGCAGGATTAATTAACTCGACAATGGGCTGGCAAAATGTTAGAACATTAGCTCAATTAACTTACTTAACAGGTAGTCAAAATAAAGCTAATGCATCTTTAAAATCTAATTTAAAAAATTCTCTAATAAATTATTGCTCGAACTTGGTAAAGACATCTAATCCCGATGGTTTTCATCTTACTATAAAACCCGGTGAATATTATTGGGGAAGTAACTCGCAGGTACTGAATAATGCAGTTCTATTAATTATTGGTTACGAATTATCCGCTAACGAATCTTTCTATAATACTGCACTTGATCAATTAGATTATATTATGGGATGTAATGTTCATAATATTTCCTTTGTAACGGGTGTGGGTACAAAATATCCTATGCATCCGCATCACCGTCCCTCTGCTGCAGATGGAATAAACGAACCTGTTCCGGGATTATTGGCGGGCGGACCTAATCAATATTTATCTGATCCTGTGTTACAATCAAAGTTTACTTCTTCCACTCCTCCGGCTCTTTGTTACGTAGATGACCAGGGGAGTTATGCATCAAATGAAATTGCCATAAATTGGAATGCCCCATTGGTTTTTGTCAGCGGATACTTCAATGAAAATAAATCTACCGGTATAAATAAAGAAACAGGTCAGCTGCCTGAAAAACCGGAACTGCTGCAAAATTATCCCAATCCATTTAATCCGGTTACGTTAATAAACTACCAGTTATCTAACGACGGATACGTAACATTAAAAGTTTATGATGTAATCGGAAATGAAGCGAAAACTCTTGTCGACGGATATAAACATCATGGGAGATATTCCGTCAGTTTTGATGCAGATAATTTTTCAAGCGGAGTTTATTTTTACCGTTTGAAGGTAAATAATTTTATAGAGACAAAAAAAATGGTACTTCTCAAATAATATAAAAAGTTGAGATTCACTTTTTAAAATTCATAATTTTTATAAAACTTCTTAATTATCAAAGAATAAATTGATTCTAAATTTGTGAGGAAGTGAGTTTCAACGTTTTATAAGCACACCCCACCTTTAACCTTACTGAAATCTTGTTTAATTTAGAGTTCAAATAAAAAATCTTACTAATAATATTTAGAAATCATGAAAATAGGAAAATATAAACTTCATATAATTAATTCCGGGTATTTCGGTTTAGACGGTGGTGCGATGTTTGGAATAATTCCCAAGCCACTGTGGGAAAAAACAAATCCGGCTGACGATGCAAACAGGATTAAACTTGCCACAAGAAACTTACTTCTGGAATACGATAACAGAAAAATTCTGGTAGATACCGGCATGGGAAATAAATGGGACGATAAGTCGCAAAAAATATATGCAATAGATCAGCAAAATAATTCCTTGTTTGCCGGACTCTCAAAATTGAATGTAAAGCCGGAAGACATAACCGATGTAATACTAACCCATCTTCATTTTGATCATACGGGCGGTTCAACAATAATGGAAAACGGAAAACTGGTACCTGCTTTTCCGAATGCAAGATATTTTGTTCAGAAAAAAAATTATGAATGGGCAGTTAATCCTTCCGAAAGGGATAAGGGAAGTTATATAAAAGATAATTTTGCTCCGCTTGCCGAAGCCGGAATTTTATATCTATTGGAGGGTGAGAAAAAATTTGATGATGAAATTCAATTGCTGATTGTGAATGGTCATACTTTTGCTCAGCAGTTGTTGAAAATTTCGGATTCTTCTAACACAATCCTATATTGCTGTGACCTTTTCCCTACGACCGCACATATACCGCTGCCATACGTTATGGGATATGATCTGCAGCCTCTTGTGACAGTTGAAGAAAAAAAGAAGTTTTTAACCCAGGCAGTAGAAGGCAACTGGAAATTCTTTTTTGAGCATGATCCCGAAAACGCTTTAGCAACGGTTGAACGTACCGAAAAAGGTTACAGAATAAAAGAAAAATTTACGGCATTTTAGAATGATCGATTTACAAGAATTCACCAAGGTTTGCACGTTACAAGAATTATCCGAACAATATGGGAAAAGATTTATAATCGATGATGTTGAAGTCGCTGTGTTTAAAGTCGACAACAAAATTCATGCGGTAAGTAATATCTGCCCTCACCAGCATACAGCACTCATTTACGACGGATTTATAGAAGACGGTTGCGTTGTTTGTCCGGTTCACGGCTGGAAGTTTAATCTTGAAACGGGTATGATTCCGTCTAGAACAGGAAAAATTGATGTATATCCTGTAGAGGTTCAAAATAATAATGTTTACATCAAGGTTAGTAAAAAAGAATTAAAATGGTAGCCGGTGATTTTAATCTGAATAAACTTCTTTTATTATAATGAAGATTACAAATAAAATAGTCACCGAAAAAGCAAAAGCATTAGGATTCGATTTGGTAGGCTTTGCAAAGGCAGACATACTGGAAAAAGAAATATTTAAACTGGAAGAGTGGCTGAACCGGGATTATCAGGCGGGAATGACTTATATGCAGAGAAATGTAGATAAGCGTAAAGATGTGAATAATATTCTACCCGGTGCAAGAAGTGTGATTTCTTTAGCAATAAATTATTACACGGATGAACAATATTCCGGCAAAGAAGGTAAAGGAAAAGTATCCAGGTATGCCTGGGGAAAAGACTATCATTTAATAATTTGGGACAGGCTTGCCGTATTGGAACGACAGCTTCAGGAACTTGATCCGGAATTCAATTCTAAATCTTATGTCGATACAGGTCCGGTGATGGATAAAGTATGGGCAGTAAAAGCAGGACTTGGCTGGATGGGCAAACATACTAATGTTATTAACAGGGAGTTTGGAAGTTGGCTATTTTTATCGACCATAATTACTAATTATGAATTTGAGTACCCGGATCCTATTCCCGATTTTTGCGGTTCATGTACTGCATGCTTAGATGCTTGTCCCACGAATGCAATTGTTGATGAATATGTAGTGGATTCTAATAAATGTATTTCGTTCTTAACGATTGAAAATAAGGGTGAAATTCCTAAAGAGTTTTCCGGTAAATTCGATAACTGGCTGTTTGGATGTGATATTTGTCAGGATGTATGTCCATGGAATATTAAATTTTCGGAACTTACTAATGTTAAAGAATTTTATCCTTTACACGGAAATAAGGAAATAGGTTTTGATGAAATTATCGAAATGGGAAATCAAGAATTTAAGGAAAGATTTAAATTCAGTCCTGTTAGCCGTGCAAAATTAAAGGGATTAAGACGCAATGCCGAATTTTTAGCACACGATCTATCATTAAAAGAGTAAGTAAAATGATGTCTCAAGCGGTTTGAATGAGAAAGTTTGAACCTTTAACGGGGAAATTGAATCTAATGTTATTGAATGAAAACGAAGAAACGGAAACGAAAAAAATCGGATAAAATTATAAAAAATTTTTAAAGTAAAAATAATTACAAATACTCGTTATGGGAGATAATATGGAAGATAATCATTTTAAAGTTGCAATCATCGGAGCCGGACCGGCAGGTTTCACAGCAGCGATTTATGCAGGGAGAGCAGACCTTAATCCTGTTATGTTCGAAGGTATGCAGCCAGGCGGTCAATTAACTATTACTACCGAAGTCGAAAATTATCCGGGCTTTGAGACCGGAATAATGGGACCCGAATTAATGGACGTAATGCGTAAACAAGCACAGAGATTCGGCACAAAATCATTTTTCAAAGAAATAACTGAAGTTGATTTTTCCAAGAGACCGTTTACACTAAAATCATATGACGATACATACACGGCTGATGCCGTAATAATTGCTACGGGTGCATCGGCAAGACTGCTGGGATTGGAGAGCGAATCTAAGTTTATGGGATACGGTGTTTCCGCATGTGCAACGTGCGACGGATTTTTCTTTAAAGATCAAAAAGTGCTTGTAGTTGGCGGCGGGGACACGGCAATGGAGGAAGCTACGTTTTTAACAAAATATGCTTCGGAAGTAACTATTATTCATCGGCGGGAAGAATTCCGTGCTTCTAAAATTATGCTTGACAGAGCAAAAAAGAATCCCAAAATAAAATTTTTAACTAATAAAGTTGTAAAAGAAGTTTTGGGAAAAGAGGAAAACGGCAGAAAGGTTATGACCGGGGTGCTTTTAAAAGATACCAAAGATGGTTCGGAAACGAAAGTTGATGCTGACGGTTTATTTATGGGAATAGGACACAAACCGAATACCGATATATTTAAAGGAGTTTTAGATATGGATGAAACCGGCTATCTGAAAGTAAATCACGGTTCAACATATACTAATATTCCGGGAGTTTTTGCTGCCGGTGATGTTGCCGATAAAACTTACAGGCAGGCGGTTACCGCTGCAGGTTCGGGATGTATGGCTGCAATAGATGCCGAAAGATGGCTTGAGGCTCAAGAAGAATAAATAATAACTGATTTAATCGGTATGATTGTAAGGATGGCTGATTGTATGAGAATGCTAGTTGTTTATTCCTATACAATTTCAAATTATAACACAATCATACATCCATACTTTTACTTAAAATAGACCCGGTTGATGCGTTTACCGGGTCTTTCATTTTATGATGTCTTTTCGATGTTATTATTCGCCTCGTATTTTCTTGCTACCATATTTGCTACAACAAATCCTAAACCGGTAACAACAAATATTGAAAATGCAACAAAATAGTCTTTATCGGTGGCATCCTGCAGCATTAAACCAATGCCTAATCCTAAACCGAAAGCGACTGAAATAATTCCGATTTTCATCAATCGAAGAGGATCTTTTTTATGCTCGAAAAATTCCTTTATCGAATTTGCATCCAATCCCTTATCGATTAACATTTGCCGTTCTCTCGAACGGAAGTAAAAATAGGTAACAAATATTAACCCGGTTACGAGAATGAATATTATCGGTATAAAAACCGCTACTACTTCTTTATCCATTTTATTCTCCTTAATTTGGTCTACTCTTTATGACTAAATTTCTTGTCCTGAGGTTACAATAAACTTTTCGGTAATTTACACTTATCCATATCGGCGTCTGATACTTATGACAAGGAAGATTAAGATAAGGTTACACATTTAATTAATTGCATTTCAAAAGAAGGCTTTCTATTTTGATAATAGTCTTTTTCTCATTTCATAATCGGGGAACAGTGTGTAACCTTTTCTGCACTTTAAAGGTCATATTAATTAAATGGAAAAGCTGACTGATCAGGAAATAATCGAATCTGTTGTAAAGGGTAATCAACTGGATTATTCTATACTCGTTGACCGGTACAAGAACAGGGCTTATTCATTACTAGTTAGAATGTTGAAGAATGAAATGGAAGCGGAAGAAGTTCTGCAGGATAGTTTTTTGAAAGCGTATAATTCTTTAAAAGATTTTCGGCAGGAAGCAAAGTTTTCCACCTGGTTTTACAGAATCGTTTATAACACGGCGCTCACCAGGCTTTCTACAAAAAAAAGAAAAATCGAGACCGGAATGTCTTCTATCGATGAATATTTATTTCTGGAGAGCAAAGATGATTTTAATACACCTGAACGGAAAGACCTAGCAAAATTTGTGAGAAGTTTAATCAATCAACTGCCGACTAAATATGCATCGGTAATTAGTATGTTTTATCTTGATAATATGACATGTGAAGAAATTGCTGAAGTAATGGAATTGTCTGTTGCTAATATTAAAGTTATATTACACAGAGCCAGGAATGCATTTAAGGATATTATAATAAAAAATCATTTTGTTGAGGAATTATTATGAGACGGTTAAGCGACGAAATATTGAATAAATATATCGACGGAGATTTAACATCTTTTGAAATGAAGGAAGTAAAAGAAATTTTAAAAAGCTCTGAAGAAGACCGTAGAAATTTAAAAGCATTGCAATTAGTCCATCAAAACTTGAAAAACACTTCCGGATTTGAAACTTCAGTAAATTTTACGTCCAAAGTTATGGCTGGATTAAAGGGAAGAGTAAAAGCTAGAAAAGAAGATAAATATTTCATCTATTCCATCTCCTCTATTTTTATAGTTATAAGCCTGGGGGTAATAGGGTTTGTCCTTTACAATATAATTCATACCATAAACACAGCTCCGCAGGGACAGCAGGATGTTAATACTTATGTTAATTATGTTATCACTTTTTTCCACAACGTAAGTAGTATTTTTAACACGAACAGTATTCCTGTTTTCGGTTCTATCATTTCATTTGGAGTTATTATCAGTGCTTATTTATTTTACGAAAATCTGCGTCACGCAAAAAGGAGATTGAGCAGGCAGAACTGAACCTATTTCATCAATTCTTATCTCATTATCTTATAAATGATTAACATAAAAAGCCATGTGCAAATCGTCCACTTGGTGGTTGAAATTCATCCACTCAATGGTTGATTTTCAAGCATTATACGGCTAAATTTTTAACTGAGATTTTTAGAAACATGGATAAAATTATGGATGACAATATAAAGACTAAATCCGGTTATGTGGCAATACTCGGCAAGCCGAATGCTGGAAAATCAACTTTAATGAACGTAATGCTGGGACAAAAGCTGTCTATTGTTACCAACAAGCCGCAGACAACCCGTAAAAGGATTTTGGGAATTCTTTCGGAAAAAGATTATCAAATAATATTTTTCGATACACCGGGAATTCTAACTCCGGGTTATTTAATGCAGGAAAAAATGATGGATATGGTGGATCAATCCGTAAAGGATGCTGACCTAATACTTCTTATTATAGATGTCGGAGCTGATCCAGCCGGGGCTAAAACTCTAAAGGACGATTATATTTATAAAACCTTGTTGAAATCAAAAAGACCCAAAATACTTTTACTCAACAAAGTAGATTTATCAAACCAGGAGCATATAAAATTACTTATATCAAAATATGAAGCCGGAAATGAATTTATCGGTATTATTCCTATTTCAGCATCATTAGGATATAATATTCATTCCGTGCTTTCCGAAATAGTTGAACATCTGCCCGAACATCCTAAATATTATCCCGAAGATATAGTAGCCGATGCAAATGAAAGATTTTTCGTTTCTGAAATTATCAGGGAAAAAATCTTTGAGCATTACCAGGAAGAAATCCCTTACAGTTGCGAAGTAATAATTGCCGATTATAAAGAAAGGGAAAAAGGCAAGGATTTTATTCAAGCAGAAATTGTTGTTGAAAAGGAAAGTCAGAAAGGAATAATTATCGGCAAACAAGGAGAGGCTTTAAAGAAAATCGGTAAGGAAGCGAGAGGATCGATCGAAGAGTTTTTAGAAAAACCGGTATATCTTGATTTAAGAGTAAAAGTCAGAAAAAAATGGCGTTCGGATGAGAATATGCTTAAATCTTTTGGATATTCAGGGCACGATTAAAAATATTTATTTCCTACCACAGAGTTAACAGAGATTACGCAAGAGAACAGAGTTTAAAATCTTTGGGAACTCTGCATGTTCTCTATGATAAAGACTTTCTGTGCATTATTCGTCCCTTGCATTTGTTATATTGCTATAAATAAAAGAACGGAACTTAATGAAAAAATATTCCGGCGAAGCATTACTACTGTTGGTTACGGTAATTTGGGGTGCTACATTTGTAATAATTAAAAATGCTCTTCATGATGTTTCACCGCTGGTTTTTATATCGCTTAGATTTTCAACCGCAGCCATACTATTATTACCCTTTGTAAAATTCTTTTTTAAGAACGTCAACAAAAAAGTTATAACAGGCGGCGTCATTTTAGGAATAATGTACTTTCTCGGATTTTCCACTCAAACAATAGGTTTAAAATATACTACAGCAACAAAATCCAGTTTTATCACCGGCACCTTCATCCTTTTTACCCCGATTTTTCAATTTTTGTTTGAAAAGAAAAAACCGAGCATAAAAAATTTATTCGGTGTTCTGTTTGTACTAACAGGATTAGTAATGCTTTCCAGCAAAGGGACTTCCATTCTGGGTATTTTCACCGAAATCGGCAGCGGTTTTAATATCGGAGACTTTTTTACTTTACTTTGTGCCATGTTTTTTGCTATGTATCTTGTGTATCTTGATATTATTAGTAAAAAATATGATTATCTGCCCTTGGTTTTTCTTCAGATTGTTGTGACCGGAATTTGCGGGATAATTTTTTCTATTTTTCTTTCAGCATCAAAATTGGAAGTGGTGCAAATTAATATAACACATAATGTTATTTTTGCCATAATTTACACCTCGTTATTGGCAACAATATTAACAACAACACTTCAAACAAAATTTCAAAAAGTTGTAACGCCCACCAAAGCGGGAATTATTTTTTCTTTCGAACCGATCTTTGCAGCGGTTTTTGCTTTTTTTGCCCTGGGTGAAAAAATTTCTAACTTTGGGGTTATGGGCTGTATACTTATATTTACAGGACTTATAGTTTCTGAATTATTTGGTAAGAACAATAAAGTTTATGAGCAGCAATCTTAAAAGAGGGGAAATAGTAGTAAAAGGATTAGTACAGGGAGTAGGTTTCCGGTATTTTGTACTGCGAAATGCACAAAAGCTAGGTCTTAAGGGATATGTTCAAAACTTGTATACAGGAGAAGTTTTGACTGTTGCAGAAGGAGAATATGTTTTAATCGAAGAGTTGTTTAAAATAATTAAAATTGGACCATCCCATGCTCAGGTGAACGATTATAAAATTGAATGGGATGAATACAAGAATGAATTCAGTCGATTTGAGGTGAAATATTGAAAAAAAGTTTTCGTACCGGATTGGGGTTTGATGTTCACGCATTTTCAGAAGGCAGGAAACTGATATTAGGCGGAGTAGAAATTCCGTATGAAAAGGGACTGCTTGGTCATTCCGATGCCGATGTATTGCTTCATGCGATAAGTGACGCGTTACTGGGGGCGATTGCGTTAGGCGATATCGGACAGCATTTCCCGGATACAGATGAAAAATACAAAGGTGCCGACAGTGCCGAATTATTAAGGCAAGTATATTCATTAGTGATTCAAAAAGGATATACTCTGGGTAATCTCGATGCGATGCTGTTGCTGCAAAAACCGAAAATAGCATCATACATCCCTCTGATGAGAAAAAGAATTGCGGAAATTTTAAATACAAGCGAAGAACAAATATCAATTAAAGTCACTACCACTGAAAAACTCGGCTTTGTCGGCAGGGAAGAAGGAGTGTCTGCTTTTTCAACCGTTTTAGTAATTAAAGAAAATAATCATGATTGAAGAAGTCCTGAATTTTATTTCCAGTTTAACCCCGTTTTGGATTTACGTTGTGCTTTTCTTTTTTGCGTATATCGAAAATGTCTTTCCGCCTTCCCCGAGTGATTTGGTAGTTGTAATAGGAGGTTCGTTAATCGGTACCGGGACGATTCATTTTGTTCCGACACTGCTGCTCACAACCATCGGCAGTGTACTTGGTTTTATGACTTTATTCTTTATCGGAACTCAATTGGATAGAAAAGTAGTAAGAGCAGGTAAAATAAAATTCATTTCTCTGGAGGCTTTGAATAAAGCGGAGATATGGTTCAAAAAGTACGGTTATTTTATTATACTTGCTAACCGGTTTATGCCAGGCACTAGATCAGTGGTATCTTTTTTCGGCGGGCTAAGTGAACTCGATATAAAGAAAACAACAATATTTGCTACAATTAGCGCCCTTATATGGAATGGGATAATTATATATCTCGGGGTAATTTTTGGACGAAACATTCATCTTGTTGACCAATACATGTCGCATTACAGTAACACCGTAATCGCAATTACTGTTTTAGTAATTTTATTCTTTACTATTAGGTATTTCTGGAAAAAAAGAAAGAATAATAAAAATTGAAAATATTTTCCCGGCAAAATAGAGAACAACCTTCTCCCGGGAGGAGAAAGGAAAAGAAAAGAGATTTATTGCTGCTGGTACTCAGCGGTATTTTATTGGGTATATCATTTCCCCCGTTTCCCTTTCCATTTACACTCTTAATGTTTTTTGCTCTTACCCCTTATTTTTATGTTATTGAAAAACGAACGGGGCTGGCGGAAATCAGCAGGGCGACTTATTTAACTTTTTTTGTCTTCAGTGTAATAACACTTTACTGGGTGGGGAGTTGGCAGAAACAAGCTGATCCTTTTTTAATGATTGCCGGCGGTACTCTGCTTTTTTTCAATCCCCTCCTGTTTTTAATTCCGTCAACTTTACTTTATCTGAGCAGAAGAATATTTCCGAAAAAAATTACTCTATTTATTTTTCCCTTATTTTGGGTTACATATGAATATCTTTACACGGTAACCGATCTTCATTTCCCCTGGTTAATATTAGGACACGGATTAGCTAAGTTTACAGTATTCATTCAAGCGGCTGATACAATTGGCGCTGTGGGATTATCAATTGTCGTCCTTTTAATAAATATCTTCATATATAAAGCTTTTATTTCATTTAAATCTTCAAGAAAAAGATTTGCTTATAATTTGTCATTTGGGATATTAATATTTGCGGCATTTGTAATTTACGGACTTCACCGTCTCTCCACTTTTAAGGTTTCCGAAAAGACAATCAAGGTCGGGTTAATTCAGCCGAATATTGATCCATGGAATAAATGGGAAACCAACGATTTATCTAATTTAACGAATGAATACCTGAACCTATCAAAAGAAGCAGTTAATAAAGGTGCGGAATTAATTGTTTGGCCGGAAACGGCATACCCTGTTTATTTATTAGCAGGAAATTATCCGCATATTGTTGATTCGATTTATAGCTTTCTTCAAAAAAATAATATTTATCTTCTTACTGGAATGCCGGATGTAAGATTTTACATGAAGGGTGATAAAATTCCGCCTCATGCAATGGAGAGCAGCAGTGGTAAATATTATTATACAACGCATAATGCAATCATGCTCCTTTCTCCGGTTACCAGAAAATTGCAAAGATACGGTAAGATGAAATTAGTGCCTTTCGGTGAACGAGTTCCGTTTGTTGATCAGTTCCCTTTTTTAGGTAAACTCATTAGCTGGGGAGTTGGAATATCGGGGTGGAATGTAGGAAGAGATACTACAGATTTTAAAATCCCTTATTCACAATTTGCTGGTCTCGAAAATAAAGTAAATTCGAAAGACTCATTATCGATTGATGGAGTTGTTTGTTTTGAATCTGTTTTCCCTTATTTTATTACAAATTTTATCAGAAGAGGCGGACAGTTAATTACAATCGTAACCAACGATAGCTGGTACGGCAATTCAAGCGGACCTTATCAGCATGAAGATATTGCATGCTTAAGAGCCGTGGAAAACAGAAGATCAGTAATACGCGATGCTAATGGCGGGATCAGTTGTATCATCGATCCTTTGGGAAGGATTAAAACGAGCACTAAAATGTACACAAAAACGATTTTAGTCGGTGATGTACATGTAGAAACCAAAGAAACTTTTTTTACAAAACATCCGATGATAATTCCATACCTAAGTTCGGGCTTCTCGCTTTGGGTATTTGGGATCTTCATTTTGTTAACTATAAAAAAGAAATTTGAGCTATAAATCATTTAATATTTAAAATTAAAAAATTAAATTTGTAATTCTTATTATACTTTTAGAATTTAATCTAACTAATCTTGAAAGTTATTATCATGAATAACCCAATCGATTTGAGAAGTGACACCGTAACCAAACCATCACAACCAATGCGCAAAGCTATGTACGAAGCAGAAGTCGGAGATGATGTTTTTCGTGAAGATCCGACGGTGAATATGCTTGAAAAATATGCTGCTGATCTTTTGGGTAAAGAAGCTGCTTTATTCGTTCCGAGCGGAGTAATGGGAAATCAAATTTGTCTTAATGTGCTTACTAATCCCGGTGATGAAGTTATTTGCGAAAGAGATGCTCATATTTTTCAGTATGAATCCGGATCACCTGCCGCATTAAGCGGGATTCAATTAATGCCGGTGGATGGTAAAATGGGAGTAATCACTCCCGGACAAATTGAACCGTACATCAGGCCTGCTAGTGCATATTATATGCCGCGGTCAAAAGTAATTGAAATTGAAAACACACATAACCGGGCAGGCGGAACCGTTCAACCTCTTGACAATATTAAAAATCTAAAAGAACTTGCTACAAAATATAATTTGTTTTTTCATATGGACGGGGCGAGAATTTGGAATGCCTCGGCTGCTTCTAACATTTCAGTAAGCGAATATGCTTCTTATGCTGATTCAATTTCATGCTGTTTATCAAAAGGACTAGGTGCACCGGTTGGTTCAATTATAGCAGGGACAAAGTATTTTATTAAGGAAGCATTCCGGGTTAGAAAAGGATGGGGTGGCGGAATGAGACAAATCGGTATTTTGGCTGCTGCCGGATTGTATGCGTTAAAAAATAATATAGAAAGATTGAACGAAGACCACGAGAAAGCTCACCTGCTTGCTGAGACAATAGATGAAATACCGTCTCTCGAAATTGATATGGCTTCGGTTCAAACGAATATCGTGATATTCAAATCTCTTACACTTTCACCTGAAGAAGCAATCGATAAATGTAAAGAAAGAGGACTGCTTATTTCGGAAGGAAAACCCGGTTACCTCAGAGCGATTACGCATCTTGACGTAAATTTTGAAGAAGTTGAAAAAGCTACCGGGATAATTAAGGAAGTATTTGGTTCATAGTTTAATTGACAAACTGTTATACTGTTCAATTGTTAAATTGATATGATTTATTAGAATAAGATATAAAATCAACAATTTGACAATTGAACCATTAAACCATAATTAGTAATGAAATTCAAATGGCAGAAAAGAATCTATCAATCAAAGATTACAAGCATAAGATTAAAATAAAAGTAAGATTTTCTGATCTGGATGCAATGCGGCATGTGAACAATGCAACTTATCTTTCATACCTCGAAGAAGCAAGAATTGCGTATTACAAAGATGTTCTGAATATGTCTAAAGACGGGCTGGATTTTGGAGCGGTAGTCGCAAAAATTGAGATAAGTTACGTTCAGCCTTTAGTGTTAGGTGAAGAAATTGAAGTGCTTACCAGGACGGCTAAATTCGGAAGAAAAAGTTCGGACATAGAGAACCTTATTACTGTTGAGCGGAGCGGTAAAATAATTATTGCTGCCGCTGCATTAACAAAATTAGTTTCTTATGATTACAAAGAGCTTAAATCAATTGAAACTCCTGAAGATGTGAAAAAAAAGATTGAACAGTTTGAACATATGGAATAATTAAATTCCTATTAAAAATGGTTTCATACATTATTTCATCGAACGACTAATTTAAGAGATAATATCCGGGGAAATAAGCTATCAGATGCTTTCCTGCAATTGTTGGAGTGCTTTCTCTAATCGCAATGATTTTTCAATCCTTTCTGCGGAGGTGGGCGGTGCAATCCGGTCTTTACAGTCTGTTAGTGTACAGCTTTCACAAGTATCATTTACAATTTTTTTTGGTACACTAAGATCATTCCAGAAATTTATTTTTTGTTTTAATAAGTCATCAATTTGATAACCGATAGTGACACTGTATAAATTGTTTTCAATTAAACTGCTTCGCTGCGCTACCGAAATGCATAAATACTCATCGTTCGAATCAAAAAAAGTAGAATGTAAAATACCGGCTGTTCTTCCTTCATAATCTTTTTCTTTTTTAAAAACTTCTTCTAATTTGTTTAAAGTCTCGATAGATATCCATCTTCTGCAATAATGTTCCTTGCTCTGATATCCCCCGGGGTTTCTTCGCGTGTTCAGCCTTATTTCTTTTGACAGATCATATTTATTAGCTCCCAATACGTAGTTGAATCTTAGAAAGAAAAACTTGTTTAATCCCAAATATTTGGCGGAAAGATTAGCCAGTCTCTGGAAAAACATTTCGGGTGTTGCATTATATTTATCAAGCAATGATAAAAATTTATCCTCCTCAAATTTCCTCGAATCAAATAATTTTTTAATATCGGGTATCAAATAATTATGATTTATGATAAGAGCCGTTGAGAAATAAGATACTTTGAAATAATTAAGTAATTGATCAAACGTATTAAGCTTTAAACTTGAGTAAATATAACTTCTTTCTTTTATACCCAAAAAATTATATGCCAGCTCTTTCCCGATAACAAAAGCTTTTCGCTGCCCGGACAGTTTTTGGTTCAGCAGTAATTTATTTTTCTTTCCCTTAACTACTACAGCTCTTAAACCGCTGAGCTCGGAATAACTATTTAGTGAAGTCTCGTCTATTTCATAATCATATTTATTTTCAAGTATAGGTTTAAGCTGCTGATATTCTATAGTAGGTAGTCCTTTAAGATTATTTTTTTTTGCAAATTGTTCAACTGCCTTTTCAAGATCTTCAAAATAATTATCATTGAATTCCTTAAATGTTCTGAGTGCAGTGCGGCTGAAATTATTTTGAATCATCTCCGATCCCTTCGCCGTCTCAATAAACGTAGCCATCAAAGCGCTGAGCTGCAGAGAAGTATTGGACATAATGTTTATCAATTTATTGATATCGATTCCGTAATGATCCAAAGGCAATTGTTCCAGAATATTTGATTCCAAAAGCTCCTCGATAGGTGCTAGGTTTCTCATTAATTTTAACGATACTAGTTTATCATAAGTAACACCTAAGGATTCTGCCAGTGTTGCAATTTTATCGGCTTTAGGATATTTTTTCCCGCTTTCTATCTCGTTAAGATATGAAACTGATAGATTACTTTTTGCAGCCAGTTTTGAAAGAGACATTTTCTTATCTTGACGTAACTGCTTTAATTTCAACCCGAAAATCAATTTTATGTAATTACCTTTTGCCATCGCGGTTTTACCTTCAATAATTTTTCCGGGTGTAATATATTAAAAATTAAAATAAATATTTAGCAAAAATTCATCATTAGCGAAAATTCGCTTGTTTTTGTAATCTTAACTAATTATTTTGAACTTAAGAGTTAAGAGCTTAAAAGAATTCCTTATTCAACAAATAAATTGGAGAATATGTGATGGTTAACAAAAGGCTCATTGATATTCTTCCTTATCAAATAGAAAAGTATCCGCGCGATGATGCTCTTTGCGATAAGCAGGAAGGGACCTGGCGAAAACACAGCTCAACAAAAATCAAGGAAATTGTTGACACTTTCAGCTTAGGACTGCTCAAACTTGGATTTCAGCCCGGTGATAAGTTTGCAATAATTTCTCACAATCGTTCGGAGTGGACTTTTGTTGATTTGGGAATTCTTCAAATGGGCGGCGTTGATGTTCCAATTTATCCCAATATGAGCGAGGATGAATATGAATATATTTTCAACGATGCACAGGTAAAATTAGTTTTTGTTGAAGATAAAGAATTATATGATAAAGTAAAAAAAGTCATCCCAAAAACGAAGTCGGTTCAGGAAGTATTAACATTTGATAAAGTAAACGGTGCGAAGCTCTGGACTGAAATTTCATTTCAAGCCGACGAGTCGTTAGAAGGCAAACTAAAAGAAATTGAAGATTCAATAAAAACGGAAGATTTAGCCACAATTATTTACACTTCCGGTACTACCGGTATTCCCAAGGGGGTTATGCTGACTCACTCTAACATTTTAAGTAACATTTCATCTTTGAACCAAATTATTCCTATCAATAATTCACATAAATTAATTAGTTTTCTTCCCATTTGTCACATCTTCGAAAGAACGGCAATTTATTATTATCTGACTATCGGCGGCGGAATTTATTATGCGGAAAGTATTGATAAAATTGTTGAAAATTTCTTAGAGGTTAAACCTGATTATTTTACAACTGTTCCGAGGTTGCTTGAAAAAGTTTTTGAAAAAATTATGGCAAAAGGTAGAGAACTAAACACCGTAAAAAAAGCGATATTTGGATGGTCGGTAAATTTAGCCAATCATTACGATCCCAAAGGAGAAAATAATTTTTTCTATAATCTGCGTTTATTCGGTGCAAGAAAATTAGTGTTTAGTAAATGGCAGGCGGCACTAGGAGGAAATGTTAAAGGAATTATCAGCGGAGCTGCAACTTTACAGCCGAGGCTTGCAAGAATTTTTACTGCAGCAGGCATTCCTATACGTGAAGGTTACGGTTTAACCGAGACATCCCCGGTTTTAACATGTAACCGTTTCAAAGAAGGCGATTATTATTTAGGTACGGTAGGTTTGCCGATTCCCGATGTTCAAATCAAAATCGGAGATGACGGAGAAATATTAGCTAAAGGACCTAATGTATTTAAAGGATATTACAACCGTCCCGACTTAAATGAAAAAGCATTCGATCCGGAAGGGTGGTTTCATACTGGAGATATAGGTCAAATGATAGACGGAAGGTTTTTAAAAATTACAGATAGGAAGAAAGAAGTATTTAAAACATCGGGAGGCAAATTTGTTGCGCCCATGCCGATTGAAAATAAAATGAAAGAATCCTGGTTTATCAAAAACATAATGGTAGTGGGCGAAAATAGAAAATACACAGCTGCGGTAATTGTTCCTGATTTCGATTTTGTTTCAAAGTGGTGTAAAAAGAAGGGGATTAATAACAAGACAATAGAAGAACTAATTCAATGCCCAAAATTGAGAGACAGAATTTGGAAGGATATTGAAAAATATAATAAAAGATTTTCACATATTGAACAAATTAAGAGATATGAATTAATCGCAAACGATTGGACAGTAGAAGACGGTGAACTTACGCCTACTTTGAAGTTGAAAAGAAAAGTAATATTAGAGAAATATAAAGATATCATTGAAAAAATATATAGTGAAGGAAAACAAGTAAATAATTTTAATCAAAAAACAGTGAATCAAGTATGAAAAGAATTATAAAAGAAGTTGCAGTATTAGGCTCCGGAGTTATGGGCTCCCGTATAGCCGCACATTTTGCCAATATTGGTTGTCAGGTTTTAATTCTGGACATTGTTCCCAAAGAATTAACCGATGCGGAGAAAAAGGAAGGGCTTTCATTAGATGATAAAAAGGTGAGGAACAGAATCACAAATGACAATCTAAAAAATGTTTTGAAAGCTAAGCCGTCTCCAATCTATAAAACGTCATTTTCGACTAGAATTACTACCGGTAATTTTGAAGATGATATGGAAAGTTTGAAAAATGCAGATTGGATTATTGAAGCCGTAGTTGAAAACCTTAAAATAAAAAAATTAGTGTTTGAAAAAGTTGAAAAATTCCGAAAAGAAGGTTCATTGATTACGACAAATACTTCCGGAATCCCGGTCAACTTGATGCTCGATGGAAGAAGCGAAGATTTTCAAAAACACTTTTGCGGCACACATTTTTTTAATCCTCCGAGATACTTACAATTGTTGGAATTAATTCCTACTGAAAAAACCAGCCGGGAAGTAATCGATTTTCTGCTTTATTACGGGAGCCTTTATTTAGGAAAAACCACCGTCCTTTGTAAAGATACGCCTGCGTTTATAGCAAATAGAATTGGTGTCTTCAGTATGATGGCGGTTTTCAAATTAATGAAGGAATTTGAACTATCAATTAAAGAAGTAGATACTCTTACCGGACCGTTAACCGGAAAACCGAAATCCGCAACTTTTAGAACTTGCGACGTTGTTGGAATTGATACTCTTGTAAAAGTAGCAAATAATATTCATGCTGATTGCCCGGATGATGAAGCAAGAGATTTATTTGTTATTCCCGGTTACGTAACGAAATTGGAGGAGAAAAATTGGCTAGGCGATAAAACGGGTCAGGGATTTTACAAAAAAATTAAGAAAGATGATGGAACCAAAGAAATCCTTGAATTGGATATCGGCACGCTGGAATATAAGCCTAGCGAAAAAACAACATTTGCATCCGTGGCTGCTGCCAAACCAATTGAAAATTTACGCGATCGATTAAAAGCACTTCACGCCGCAAAGGATAAAGCTGCCGATTTCCTGCGCATGCTTTCCTTTAATATTTTTCAATATTCTTCAAACAGAATTCCTGAAATTGCTGATGAAATTTATAAAATTGATGATGCAATGAGAGGCGGTTTCGGCTGGGAATTGGGACCTTTTGAAACATGGGACGCTCTGGGTGTTGAAAAGATGGTTAAGTTAATGGATGAAGCAAATCTACCGTCTGCTCAATGGGTAAAAGATATGCTTTCAAAAGGTATAAAATCTTTTTATATCGCAGAAGACGGTAAGAAGAAATATTACGATATAAATTCTTCATCATATAAAGAAATTCCCGGAAAAGGTGATTTCATTATACTGGATAATTTCCGTTCGAATAAACCTATCTGGCAAAACGTTGGAGCAACACTTCACGATATAGGTGACGGCGTTGTAAATCTTGAATTCCAAACAAAGATGAATTCCATCGGTTCGGAAATACTTGATGCCGTAAATAAGTCGATTGAAATAGCTGAAAAAGATTTTACCGGGTTAGTGATCGGCAACAACGGTCAAAATTTTTCGGCAGGTGCAAATTTAGCGATGATGTTAATGCTTGCAGTTGAGCAGGAATTCGATGAAATAGATCTGGCAGTAAGAACTTTTCAGAATACAACGATGCATGTGCGCTATTCAAATGTTCCGGTGGTTGTTGCACCGCATTCACTTACGTTGGGAGGCGGCTGCGAAATTTGTTTGCACGCAGATAAAGTTCAAGCTTCTGCTGAGACTTATATCGGGTTGGTGGAGGTTGGTGTGGGGATTATTCCCGCTGGCGGTGGCACCAAAGAAATGACTTTACGTGCTTCCGACAGTTACAGGGAAGGCGAAGTAGAAATGCCTGAGCTTCAATGGAGGTTTATGAATATTGCAACGGCAAAAGTTGCTACTTCTGCATACGAAGCTTTGGATATGCAAATATTCAAACCCGGTCGAGACGGAATTACAATTAATCCTAATAGGGTAATTTATGAAGCTAAGCAAGCAGTATTAAAACTAGCTGAAGAAGGATATACTAAACCGATCTCACGAAATAATATAAAAGTTCTTGGAAGAGAAGCTTTGGCTACCTTGTTACTAGGCGCGTATTCCTTTCGAAAGGCAAATTATATTTCCGATCATGATAAAAAGATTGCAGAGAAATTGGCGTTTGTTATGTCCGGCGGAGATCTTACCCAAGGTACTCTTGTTTCCGAACAATATCTACTTGATCTGGAAAGAGAAGCCTTTTTGAGCCTTATAGGAGAAAAGAAAACAATGGAAAGGATTCAGCATATTCTGAATACCGGAAGACCATTGAGAAATTAGTTAGTAATTAACAAATTACCGCTCACTTGTAATGAATATTTGAAGTGAGCGGCACTAAAAATTTTTAATAATAAAATTGAAGTATTATCATGAGAGAAGCATATATAGTAGCAGGTTACAGATCAGCAGTAGGGAAAGCTAAAAAGGGAGGTTTCCGCTTTTTTAGATCCGATGATCTCGCCGCAGAAGTTATTAAACATTTATTGAAATCGGTTCCGCAATTGGATCCTGGTAGAGTTGATGATTTAATTGTCGGCAATGCAGTTCCTGAAGCAGAACAAGGACTTCAGATGGGAAGAATGATTGCTCTGCAATGTTTACCGATGGAAGTTCCCGGTTCAACGGTTAACAGGTATTGTGCATCCGGTGTTGACACAATTGCGACCGCTGTTGCAAGAATAAGTTCAGGTATGGCTGACTGTATTATTGCCGGAGGAACGGAATCTATGTCAATGGTTCCGGTAACAGGTTGGAAGCTTTCACCGAATTATAAATTTGCTGTTGAGCATCCGGAATATTATCTCGGTATGGGATTAACCGCGGAAGAAATTGCCAGGGATTATAAAATATCGCGTGAAGATCAGGATGAATTTTCTTATAACTCTCACATGAAGGCAATCAATGCAATTAAAAACGGATATTTTAAGGAGCAAATCGTTCCCATCGAAGTCGAAGAAACCTACCTCGACAACGGAAAAAGAAAAGTAAGAAAATATACGGTTGATACTGATGAAGGTCCAAGGCCGGATACTTCAATTGAAGCACTTGCAAAATTAAAACCGGTCTTTGCCGCTAACGGGACGGTTACAGCGGGAAATTCATCTCAAACATCCGACGGTGCTGCTTTTGTTATTGTTATGTCGGAAGAGATGGTGAAAGAATTAAATTTAAAACCAATTGCAAGATTAGTTTCATATGCATTAGCTGGAGTCGATCCGAGAATAATGGGAATAGGACCTGTTGAAGCGGTCCCTAAAGCTTTGAAAAAAGCAAATATGAAATTAGACGACTTGGATTTAATTGAGTTAAACGAAGCATTCGCCGCACAGTCGTTAGCTGTAGTTAGAGAACTTGGGTTAAATCAAGAAATTTTAAATGTAAACGGTGGAGCTATTGCTTTGGGGCATCCGCTGGGCTGTACCGGCGCCAAGTTGACTGTCCAAATATTAAATGAGTTAAAAAGAAGAGATAAGAAGTTCGGAATGGTGACTGCTTGCGTAGGCGGCGGTCAAGGTGTTGCAGCGGTTTACGAACTTCTAAATTAATTAGTTTTGATTTTAATAATTGAAAAAGAGGTGTAAAAATCATGGCTGAAGAAACAATAAAATTGAAAGTTCCAAAAGGAGGAGAATTTCTGATAAAAGAAACTGATCCCCAGCTCGTGTTTATACCTGAGGAAAAAAATGAAGAACAAAAAATGATGTCGGAAGCAGCCAGGGAATTTGTTGAAAAAGAGATTTTACCTAAGGTAGATGCAATCGATCATCAAGAAGAAGGCTTAACCGTTAAACTTCTTGAGAAAGCCGGGGAAATAGGTCTGTTGGGAACCGCAATTCCCGAAGAGTTCGGTGGGCTCGGAGAAGATTTTAATACTAATACGTTTCTTTCAATGGAAATGGGTGCGAGCCATTCATTCGGTGTTTCATATGCGGCTCATACGGGGATCGGAACTTTGCCGATATTATATTACGGGACTGAAGAGCAGAAGAAAAAATATCTTCCGAAGTTTGCTTCAGGTGAATGGAAATCAGCTTATTGCTTAACGGAACCAACTTCCGGCTCGGATGCGTTATCTGCAAAGACTACGGCAAAATTATCTGAAGATGGTAATTATTATATCCTGAACGGACAAAAAATGTGGATTACCAACGGTGGATTTGCAGATATATTGATTACCTTTGCTCAAGTTGACGGCGATAAATTTACCTGCTTCATAATCGATACAACTTCGGAAGGTTTTACCCGCGGTAAAGAAGAAGACAAGATGGGTATAAAAGGTTCTTCAACACGTGCTTTATTCTTAGATAACGTAAAAGTTCCGAAAGCAAATATCTTGGGTGATATAGGCAAGGGTCATTATATAGCTTTCAATATATTGAATATCGGTAGATTTAAATTATGTGCGATGACAACAGGCGGTGCAAAAAAAATTATGACAAATGCTCTTAATTATGCGAATGAAAGAAAGCAATTCGGCAGATTTATTTCAAGTTTCGGTGCTATTAAACATAAATTAGCCGAGCAAGCTATAAGAATTTTTGCTTCGGAATCGGCTGCTTTCAGAACCAGCGGATTGATTAATGATCAGGTGAAAGAATTATTAGAAGCAGGTTTACCGTATAATGAAGCAGTAGTAAAATCTGCCGAAGAATATGCGATTGAATCAGCCATGTTAAAAGTATTTGGTTCTGAAATGCTCGATTATGTTGTTGATGAGACAGTACAAATATTCGGCGGCTATGGATATTCCGAAGAATATCCCGCGGCAAGAGCCTATCGAGATTCAAGGATAAACAGAATCTTCGAGGGTACGAATGAAATCAACCGCTTATTAACAGTTGATATGCTGATAAAACGTTCAATGAAAGGCAGACTCGATTTGATGGGCCCCGCAATGGCGATTCAAAAAGATTTATTATCGATACCAGAGTTTGGAGAAAAGCCGGATGGATTATTAGCTAAAGAACTTGACGCAATTAAAAATGCAAAGAAAGCTATATTAATGATTGCCGGATCTGCTGTGCAAAAGTTTATGCAAAAGTTAGCCGATGAGCAGGAAATAATTATGAATGTTACCGATATGCTGATAGAAGTTTTCAGTTCCGAATCGGTTATACTTCGAACTTTGAAGCTTTCAAGCTTGAAAAGCGAAGAAGAAATTTTACCTTTTGTAGAAATGACGCAGGTTTATGTTAGTGATTCTATTGAGCGAATTAATCTTTACGGTAAACATGCAATTTCAGCATATGCCGAGGGCGATGAACTGAAAATGTTGATGCTGGGGCTAAAACGTTATACAAAACTTGATTCCGTAAATACTACAAAACTTAGAAGAAATATCGCAGATAGATTAATCGAGGCTAATAAGTATTGTTTTTAAAAATGTAAACATTCAACCACCCCTTTATTCGTTTTGCACTAAGAGGTAGAAACGGGGGTGGTTTATTAATTTTAAATTCATGCTAATCAATTAAGGAATAATTTCATGCCGGAAAATATTTATACTAAACCAATGTTGAGAGAGGGATCTCTTGAGGGAAAGGTAATGCTTATAACAGGGGGGGGAACCGGGCTCGGGAAAGCTATGGGAAAATATTTTGCCGAGTTAGGTGCAAATTTAGTAATTGCCAGTAGAAAGTTGGAAGTACTTGAAAATACCGCAAAAGAAATTGAAGAACTTACAGGTAAAACAGTTTTACCTGTTAAATGTGATGTCACTAATTATAATGAAGTTGAAAATTTATTGAAGGTTTCAATTGATAAGTTCGGTAAAGTTGATTCACTGGTAAATAATGCCGCAGGTAATTTTATCAGTCCTACCGAAAGATTATCGCATCGTGCTTTTGATATCATAGTTAATATTGTACTGAAAGGCTCTTACTATTGTACATTAGCTTGTGGAAAACATTGGATAGAGAAAAAACAAAAAGCGAGTGTCCTTAATATAGTAACAACATATGCATGGACGGGCTCGGGGTATGTTGTCCCGTCTGCGGTGGCGAAAGCGGGAGTTTTAGCGCTTACCCGCTCGCTTGCCGTCGAGTGGGCAAAATACGGAATCAGATTTAATGCAATTGCTCCGGGACTTTTTCCGACAAAAGGTGCCTGGGAAAGATTACTTCCCGGAAATTTAAAAGATAAGTTTGACCTTAAGAAAAAGGTACCTTTAAACAGAAGCGGAGAACATCAGGAACTTGCAAACCTGGCAGCTTATCTCGTTTCCGATTTTTCATCTTTTGTTAACGGTGAAGTTGTTACGATAGACGGAGGTGAGTGGTTAAAAGGTGCCGGTCAGTTTAATATGCTGGAAGCTATCCCTTCCGAAATGTGGGATGAGATTGAGAAAGCGGTTAGGGGTGTAAAAGGAAGTTAATATTGTTTTAACAATAGAACGCTGATGACGCTGAAAGTTATGATCAACACCGATTTTGAAGTCTTTGTACTATGTGCGTCAAAAAGGAAAATCAATTGTGAAATCGACTAAGAATAAAAATCTATTTAAACATACTTATGACGTAATAGTAAAATTTGAAGAAGTTGATATGCTTCATATTGTGAATAATGCCGTTTACTTTAATTACTTTGAACAAGCCAGAATTAAATACGCGAAAGATTTAGGAGTAATTCCCAAAGCAGGTATTGCATTAAACGGTACTGCCTTTTATATGGCACGGAACGAAATTAATTATTTAAGAGTTGCTACATTTGAAGATAAATTAAGAATTTACACGAGAGTTTCTTATATTAAGCATAGCAGCTTCGGTTTTGAACACATTATTGAGAATATCGATTCAAATAAAATAATTGCAGAAGGAGCAGGAGTTTTAGTGCATGTTAACCCGGTTTCCAAAGAATCAGTTCCCCTCCCTGACGAATTTTATGATAAAATTCTCCTGTTTGAAACAGAAGTCGATATCCTGAAAAGCGAATAAAATTTATCCAAAATAAACGAGGTATCGCTATGCGCCAAATCGTATTCGACATAGAAACTTGTTCAGTCCCTTTCGAATCGTTATCCGATAGCCAGCAGGAATACCTGCTTAGGTATGCCGAAAAGGAGAAAGATGAAGAAACTAGAGAAGAAAAAATTGATGAGGCAATTCGATATCTCAGTTTATATCCGTATACTGCTAAAGTAATTGCCATCGGCTTATACGACGTTAATAAAGAAAAATCGTTCGTTTATTATGAAAGCGAAAAAGAAGAAGAATGGAGCTCAGAGGATAAAAATATTCAATATAAAGGTCTCCCTGAAATTGAGATGCTGAAGTCTTTCTGGCGGATAGTTGAAGTTACCGATCAGTTTATAACTTTTAACGGTAGAAATTTCGATGCGCCGTTTTTAATGATGAGATCAGCTATGCATAAAATCAAGCCTGCCAAAAATTTAATAACCAACCGGTATGATACTTCTCTACACATCGATTTATTAGAACAATTGACCTACTACGGTTTAACCAGAAAATTCAACCTCGATTTTTATTGCCATTCGTTTGGAATAAAGTCTCCTAAATCAAAAGAAATATCCGGCATGGAAGTCAAAAATTTATATGAAGCAGGAAGAATAAAAGATATTGCAGTGTATTGCGGTGATGATATTTACGCAACTTATCAATTATTCAAAATTTGGGATGAGTATCTTCATTTTTGATTGTCCAAAATTTGACTACAAAATAATTGACTGCATTTTTTTCAATTTTAGAATCCTTGTTAATGTAATTGGTTTTATTTTTAGCAATCCAATTATTACAGCTAAAGAATACAAAAGGGTATTTTTTATATGGCAGAAATCGGCAAACGATTACAAAACCGTTTTATTACTCGGAGTATCCTTCATGAAAGGAATAAACAACACGATTAATGTTTCGAATCAATTTTATCAAGCAATTGAAACATCAACCGATTATTTTCATTCAGTAGATAGAGTTTATTTAAAATTTCTTCTTCTGACTGAACAAATTTACTTTTAACAAGCTCTTTTCTTCCCCTTTTAATGAGTTCTTTAAACGAATCATCAGTAAACTCCATGTGAAATTGAAGTCCGATAACATTTTGCTTGTAAATAAATGCCTGATTTTTGCACCCATCACTTTCGAGCAAATGTTCGGTATTATGAGGTATTTCAAATGTATCACCGTGCCAGTGCATAACAATTTGTTGATCAGCAAAAAAATCAAAGGTATTATTTTTCATCTTCTCTTTAATAGATTTAACTGGAAACCATCCGATTTCCTTATAAGCGTTTCTTTTTACTTTTGCTCCCATCGAATCTGCGATAAGTTGTGAACCCAAGCAAATTCCCAGTACAACTTTATTAAGTGCTATAGCTTTTTGAATAAATAGCTTTTCTTCTTTTAACCACGGAAATCTATCTTCATCATATATTCCCATTGGACCGCCCATAATAATCAACCAATCGATATGGGAAATATCCGGTAATGAATAATTTTCAAAAAACTTAGTAATGGATAAAGTATATCCCCTCCTTTTTATCCATGAATCGATGCAGCCCGTTCCCTCATAAGGGACATGCTGAAAAAAATGTATTCTCATTTTTTATCTCCTGGAATGAAGGGCAATTTTATTTCCTTCAGTATCAATGAAAGTCGCATAATCTAACACAGGAATTTCAAACCAGTTAATCATACTCTCCATAAAACGATACACCTTATTTAGTTAAATACAATAGTCAATTTTGCAGCATAAAGATATGCTTCTAAGCGGGCAGGTTCCTAAATATCTAACATAATTAATGAAAACTATGTTGTCAATATTATTTTAAACCCTTCTTTGCTTTTAATGAAAATGTTATATTTACTATTATTTTTTTAACTATTTAGATAAGGACGGCTCAAATAAATGCAAGAACCGGAAGTAACTTTAGAATTGGCTTTAGAGCACGGATTGACTGAAGATGAATACGAACGAATTAATAAGATCCTCGGAAGAGTCCCTACTTTTACCGAATTAGGTATTTTTAGCGTAATGTGGAGTGAGCATTGCAGCTATAAGAATTCAATAGCATTATTAAAAACACTACCGCGTGAAGGCGGAAAGCTGCTGGTGGGAGCAGGCGAAGAGAATGCCGGACTTGTAGATATCGGTGATGATCTGGCGCTTGCTTTTAAAATAGAAAGTCACAATCATCCTTCTGCAGTAGAACCATATCAGGGTGCGGCAACAGGCGTCGGCGGAATAATGAGGGATATTTTCACAATGGGTGCTCGTCCGATTGCATCGCTTAACTCTTTGAGGTTTGGTTCACTAGATGATGCAAGAACCCGTTTTTTATTTGACGGTGTTGTTAGAGGAATTGGTGATTATGGAAATAGTTTTGGTGTTCCGACAGTGGCAGGTGAAGTTTATTTTGATGAATCTTACCGAGATAATCCTCTTGTCAATGCAATGGCAGTAGGAATAGTTAATAAGAATAATATAGCTAGTGCTGTATCAAAAGGCAAAGGAAATCCTGTGATGATAGTAGGCTCTTCAACCGGTAGAGACGGAATTCACGGTGCCACATTTGCATCGGAAGAGATCTCGGAAAAATCCGAATCAAAAAGACCGTCCGTCCAAGTAGGAGATCCTTTTACGGAAAAATTACTCCTTGAAGCTTCTCTTGAAATAATTAAAAACGGCTGGCTGGTCGGAATACAGGATATGGGTGCTGCGGGAATTTCCTGCTCTACTGCGGAAATGAGTGCTAAAGGTGAATCGGGTATGACTGTAAATCTGGATAAAGTACCTCTGCGTGAAGCCAATATGACCGCATATGAAATTATGCTTTCCGAAAGTCAGGAAAGAATGCTTTGTACTGTAAAGAAAGGATATGAAAATAAAGTAAAAGAAGTATTTGAAAAATGGGATCTGCATTGTGAGATTATCGGTGAAGTTACTTCCGATGGTAAATTATCGGTAACACAGAATGGGGAGGAAAAAGCTTTAATACCGCCCTTTGAATTAGTGCTAGGCGGCGGTGCACCTGTTTATATCCGGGAGACAAAGGAGCCGGCTTATTTACTTAAGACTAAAGCCATTAACCTTTCTGCATTACCTGAACCCGATAATTTAACTGAAATATTCCGCAAGATATTTTTATCTCCGAACATTGTATCAAAAAAATGGGTCTATGAACAATACGATTCAATGGTGAGAACAAATACGATTGTAGGTCCCGGTTGTGATGCCGCAGTAATTTATATTAAAGATACCAACAAGGCGATAGCCGCTAAAACAGATTGTAATTCGAGGTATGTTTATCTTAATCCAAAAGAAGGAACAAAAATTGCCGTTGCCGAATCGGCAAGAAACATTGTTTGCTCGGGGGCTATACCTCTTGCAATAACAAATTGTCTAAATTTCGGAAATCCCTACAAACCTGAAAATTACTGGCAATTCAAACAAGCTATTGAGGGAATGGGGGAAGCATGCAAATTTTTTGAAACCCCTGTTACTGGTGGGAATGTCAGCTTTTATAATGAATCACCCCATATTGCTGTTTATCCAACACCTACAATAGGAATGGTTGGATTAGTGGAAAACCTGGAAGATATTACGACTTCTTATTTTAAAACCGAAGGTGATTTAATATATATTCTTGGGGAGGATTTCGAAGAAATGGGAGGTAGTGAGTATCTGAAAATTATTCATAATAAAGTTGCCGGAGATTCCCCTAAAATTGATTTACAAGTTGAAAAAAAACTGCATAATGTATTACTTGGTGCGATACGACAAAAATTAGTTAAGTCTGCTCATGATGTTTCCGAAGGAGGAATTGCATGTGCATTAGCGGAATGCTGCATTATTAACGAAGACAAAAAAATTGGAGCTGAATTAAAAGTTCCAGTGAAAAAAAGAAAGGATTTTTCGTACTTCTCGGAGAGTCAATCAAGGATTATCGTATCTATAGATGAAACAGATAAGGAAAAATTTGAAAACATGCTGAAAAAAGCGGAACAAACTTTTTCATTTATCGGTAAGACAGGGGGGACCAAATTGAGGTTAAATGATGACATAGAATTGGATATAGATGAATTAGCCGATATATACTTTCACACAATATCACGAATTATGAATGTTTAGAAAAAAAAATTTAAGAAGATTTAAAAATACGAAGCTTTACTCACAACTTGAAAAGTTTCACGCGTTCCTAAATTATAAACCTGTATATCATAAAATCAAGAGTTTCTTAAAACATTACGGGGGCGGGTTAATTGACCGCACCGACGAGCATCATGTCTTTTTGCTCGCAGGCGGATTAGCATTTTCTCTTTTTGTCTGTATCATCCCCTTTATGTTAATTATGTTTTATATACTCGGTAATCTTCTTGATTCCAGCACAATGCAATTGCAGGTTAATGCATTTATAGAAACATTAATACCCTATTATAAATATTCTGAATTTGTTAAGAAAATAATCTTTTCAAGAATAAATGAAGTCATAGAATATAAAAATATTGCAGGTGTTATCGGTGCGTTCGGCCTTTTCTTTGCAGCGAGCGGATTATTCAGCAGTATGAGGACAATACTTAACAGAGTATTCGGAATTGAAACTAGTGTACATTTTTTAATCGGAAAGCTAAAGGATTTTGCGCTGGTCCTAATGGTAATTTTGATTTTCTTCGCACTTACGATTTTAACTCCGGTAATTGATTTTCTTAGACAGGCTGCCCAGGGATTTGAAGGATTAAGTTTTTTAAATTTGAGTATATTCGAACATGCTTTATTTTCAATAATATCACTCGTGATAATTTATATTGTTTTTACTGTGCTGTATGTAGCTGTTCCAATAAGAAAACTGGGAAAACGGGCTACACTTGTCAGTGCTCTCTGGGCTTCACTTTTGTGGGAGGGAGCAAAGCAGGGATTTGGTTATTATCTCCACCATTTTACAACTTTCGGAAGAATTTATGGAACTTATGCTCTATTTGTTGTGGTAGCTTTCTGGATTTATTATTCTTCGATTGTATTCATCATAGGTGCCGAAATAGGAAGGCTTTATACAGAGAAAAAAAATTTAGAGGAAGGGGATGCAATTTAATATCAGTTTGATCGCCATTCCCCCTATTTAAAACAGATTATACAATAATCCTACCCTGGTCTCAAGAATACTAGGAGAAGTACCTTGTTTTGTTAAGTTACCGCTTATTGTCAAATAAATATTATTTTCTAAATAATACCAGAATGAAGTAGTTAAATAATGTTCAATTAAATTGCTTTTCTTAGCGTACTTCACAAAATTGAATCTATATCCCGAAACGAAATTTACCCTATTGCTTAATTCGTATATAAAATCAACCCCGGTGCCGACAGTAACATTTTTAAAAAATAGAGAATCAAATGGTGTGGATAATTCTGCGATCATATTTATTTGGAACTGCCAGCTCAGCGGGATTGAATATCGTCCTTTTAAATTTGCGCTGGGCACGCCTGCAGGTGATTTATCCGGTGTTGAAATGTTAAATAAAATTCCCAATGTAACATCCCATCCGTAATATCTTTGATTTACTCTCTCATTTAAATTGAACAGTACCTGCCGAATTCGATAAATTCCTAATGCCCCAAGTTCAGAATTTTTAACAACAGAGGATTTTTGAATTTCTGTTTCAATTGCTTCAAACCAGTATATTTCGTAGGTGTCTCCATATTTATCTTTATACTCTTGTTCTCTTTCAATTATATTGGCTACGGCAATCATGATTTTCTTGGGTAAATAATCCGTAATAATTTTATCCCGCAATAAATGGTCCTCAATTCTTACGGCTTTTGCCAAAGCAGTAGCGTCAATATATCTCCCGTAACCATATCCGACAGTGAGTGAGGATGCGACTTGGGAATAGCCTGTAGCATGAGAGGTAGCAAGTGTTGCGGAACCGAACCAATTATACCTATCCCAGATATACTTTTGAAAAGTGAATGTACCTTTGATATTATGGTTATAATTTATTTTTTGTTGAAAATTCCAGCCGCCAAATGCATCAATATTTATATACCAGGCAAGCGGGAGAGATGAGTAAAAAGAACTGTATTTTAAATTTCCTACCGCATTATTTGATGTAACACTGCTGCCTGTTTGAGACCAGTTCCAGGAACCGTCAAATCTTAACGATTTTGCTTTACTTACTGGTACTTGATAATCGCTAACATTTACGTTTTGCGGTAAAACAGAAGCAGTAAAACTTAAAAAAAGAATAGAAATCAGCCTCTTCATTTTTTCCCCTTAAATTATTGCGAGGAGCTATAGTCAATATAGTAAAGGGAGTTTCTAAAAACAATCGGGAAATTTAAAATGAAAAGCAGAACGATTGTTCTGCTTTATAAAATAGAGACGCTTTAGTAATATCTTTTCTGAATATTATCAATGTTAATTTTTTTAGTTAATACCGCATATACCCGATGCGCAGCCCCCGGAATATCCTGTATCGGAACTATTGCTGTAACTATCAGGGGAACTTGTCGATCCTTCGAAAGATGCACTGAAACTTGAAAGTAATTTTTTATTGTTTGAAGAATTGCAGCTTGGACAAACAACTTCATCCTGATGATTAGTTGATTTATGAAAAACTTCAAATTTATTATTGCAATCCGCGCAGCGGTACTCAAAAACCGGCATTTTTTCTCCTATTTTTATAAGTTATATTTTTAACAAAATTATGAAGCAACCGATATATCAGTTGTTAATTTAATTGTTGATTTTACTGACCGTGAAATTAGACATGCATTTTCAGATTTGTCGATTATTCTTTCAGCCCGTTCAAGATCCTTTTCATGCTTAATTATTAATTTCGGTTTTAACTCAACTTCGGAGATCATAAACTTTCCATTTACTCTTTCCATCTTTCCCGTTCCTTCACATTCAAATGAATTGTACTCTAATTTTGAGTTATCTGCGATCGCTAAAAATGTAGTCATCAAACAGATATTTATAGAGGCAACGAACAAATGTTCGGGCGACCACACATTAGGCACGCCTTGAGGAAATTCCGGGGGAGTAGCTACCGTAACTTGGGGGAATGAACTGGATGATAATTCACCTTTCCGTCCCTCTGTCCATTTCACTTTTGTGTTGTAATAATGTACTTCTTCCATTTTTATTACCGTCGTTTTCTGTAAATATAATATTAGATGTAAAAAGTCGGGAATCGATTCATTACCATTTAAGTTTTATAAAATGATTAGCGTTTTTAAAGAATTAATTTGACAAATATTATAATTGTCTTTATCTTTAATCAGATATAATAATCTGATTAAAGAATGACAGTAATATTTTCAAAAAAATGCGAATACGGACTACAGGCAGTTCTTTATTTAGCCGCTCAGGTTAGAGGAAGTGTAATGCCTGCCGAAGAGATTGCAAATAAACTTAGTATTCCTAAAGAGTTTGTATCAAAGATATTGCAGAGCTTAACAGAAAGTGGGATAATTTATTCCAAAAAAGGGAAGTCGGGCGGATTTGCATTAGCAAAAGATCCGAAAAATATTAGGTTAATTGATATAGTTGCAGCAATTGACGGGCTTTCTGTATTCAATAATTGTGTCCTCGGGTTTCCAAATTGTTCTCCCGAAAATCCTTGTCCTTTACATGCTAAATGGGGCGAGTTAAGAAGTAACGCATACAATATGTTAACGGATGAAACAATAGATCAGTTTAAGGAAAAAACCTTAAAAAAGGTTATGACCCTTTAGCTATTTTTTTAGTACTAAATCAGATAAAAATATCCGGTAATGAACGACAAGAAAAAAATAATTAGAAATCACGAGAAACCTATACAGAAATACAGGTTTATAATTCAAACTGCTTTTTTGCTTCTATGTATCTGGATAGGAATAGACTTTTATTTGTTTACACAATTTTTGCAGACGCATGGTGCAGCAGGAATATTCGATCGACCACCGGGAGTAGATGGGTTTCTTCCCATTAGTTCGTTTATGAGCTTTTACTTGTTTCTTGCAACGGGAGAAATTCATCCCGCTCATCCTGCCGGCGTATTTATATTTATTGCCATTGTTATAATCTCATTCCTTTTTGGCAAATCATTTTGCAGTTGGTTATGCCCGGTGGGTTTTATCTCCGAATTAATAGGGGACTTTGGTAAAAAACTATTTAAGAAGACAATACATATTCCGAGGTGGCTGGATTATCCGCTCCGCAGCTTAAAATATTTAATGCTTGGTTTTCTGTTTTACGCGGTCTTTGTTCTGATGTCTGTAGCGGCGGTCCGGGCTTTTCTTGACAGTCCTTATAATCAAGTAGCCGATTTAAAGATGTTTAATTTTTTTGCAAACATATCCCGGTTTTCACTTATTGTAATCTCGGTTTTGTTTGTGTCATCAATATTCATACGGAATTTTTGGTGCAGGTATCTTTGCCCATACGGAGCATTTCTTGGTTTAGTTTCATTTTTAAGTCCTAATAAAATTAAGAGGAATCCTGTTAGCTGTATCGATTGCGGATTATGCAACAAATCTTGCCCTGCAGGGATAAAAGTGGATAAAGTAAAAACAGTTATTTCGGATGAATGTACTTCCTGCTTGAATTGTGTGGATGTCTGTCCGGTAGCAGATACACTTGATTTAAAATCTGTGCTTCCGGTTAAAAAAAAGATTTCTAAAAAAGTTGTAGCATTTGCGATTGTACTAATATTTATGGCAGTCACAGGGGTCGGTATCTTTACACATCACTGGCAAAATAATATTACAAAACATGAATATTTTATTCATTACAAGATGATGAATTCATACGGACATCCCACCGGAACTGCAGCAGTTAAAAAATTGGAAAAAGAGAGTAAGGTTCAAAAGGTAAGTGCAACTAAAAGATGAGAAACATCTTATTAAAGAAAACTAAATACTAATGCATAATAAAGCATTTGATTAAAGGTGAATATTATGAAAAAGTTAATTAATAACTCACTTTACGCAAAAGAATGATAATAAGAGGATGCTTATCCAATTCGTTCTAAAAATCATCGGTATGTAATATTTTATTACCGTGCATGAAAGTTTGAAAGGATACAGATTTTCGTGTACATTTTTTTTTCAAGATTCTAGTAAAAAGGAGATGATTGTCTATCTTATTTCTTTCCAAAATAATTATTCATGTCTCGTCCCTACCGGACTTTAAATTCAAGAAACATCAGTTTTTATAAAAATATACACCCAAAAGTGTCATAAACCAGAATTATCCAAATTAAAAAATTATGAAAGTTTAAAATTATGCGTTAGGGCAAAGGATCGAAGAAAATTAATCTAATAAGTGTCAGATATGATTGAATGCATTTACAGTAATACCTAAATATTCTAAAATTGGATACACAATTAGAAAATTTATATGGAATAATCAATGGAAACACTTAAAAGTCTTTTTTCGATTTCGCATGATCATTTTCATGGACTGATGGTTGCCCAATTAATAAAAAAAGGAGCGCACAGTTTCCCCGGACTTCCCAAAACGAACAAGTCAAAGGCAAAATATGTAATAGAATTTTATGAAAGAGAATTGTTATTCCACTTTCATATTGAGGAAACCGTACTTGAACTACCCCTTCGTGGGATTAACAAAGAATTGGATAAGTTATTCGATGAAATGCATAATGAACATAAAAATATTGTGAAAAAAGTAGAAGCACTTAATAAACCCGATAATCTGGCGGATAGTCTTGATGATCTTGGACATGCTTTGGAGGAACATATTCAGAACGAAGAATATGTTTTGTTTACAAAAATAAGGGACTTATTATCTGCTGAGCAGCTTGAAAAATTGGCTGTTACCTTAAAAGAAAATGGTTATGAGAGTATTTACAAATATTAGTTTATTAATACTTGTTCTGAGATCAAAATTATTTAGCTGTTGACGAGCTTCTTTTTGGTTTTACATGTAAAATTAGCATAAATGTATGCGTTATATAGTTCATACATTTATGCTTCAAGAATATACTGACAAAAAAACAAAAATATGATGAGTGAAATTAGACATCATTTACGATTTCATTCTGTTGCCGTGTTCTTCATGGATAAATAACCAACTGCATATCTTCCCGATATTCATTTCTTCAAAATTATTCCAGTAAGATTTTGTTCTTACGTGATGTGAACTTGTATCAGATAAAGGTATATCCTCAGCTTCTTTAATCAATTCGGTTATCCTTTTTTGCCATCTTTTCATATTAATACTTCTAAGGTCAACCCAGCCTTCACTGCACCATCGTTCGATATTTTCTTCAGTTATATCCAGTGTATTTTCGCCTCTAAAAGCCGGTATTTTAATTATGCTTCCCCGAAGTAATGATTTACCGTCAGGTAAAAGAATAGGAATCCCGATTGATATTATTTCATTTCTAAGTTTATCATCTGTGGATATTCTTTCAAAACATTTGTTTGTCAACTCTTCCGCGGAAAGTTTTAATACATCATGCATCGATTTGCAGAACAAACTTATTAAATGAATTTCATAAAGGAGTTTTGATAGACGGGGTGGTCCGAGCAGTTCAAAGGCCACGCTTTTTACATTATTCTCTTTCTCAAGCTGGGCAAGTTTTTCTACTGCAGTATGCTGCATATAGCCAGCACGGTATGTAGGTTCAAGTGTAGCATGGTCGAGTGAGCTTACAATATCATGTCCCGTATTCCCGCCTTTAATTTCGTATAATACTACTTCTGCAATCTCCTCAGGCGTTACAAATTCCATTTGCTTTTGTGCTGTAATGGTTTCAAATTCTCCTCTGGAAAATATACCGTTTTCACCGGTATCGATAAAAACGGAATGTAATGTTTCACCCTTTGTTTTGTAATGTTTATCGCTGCAGATTTCAAATTTACCGGTTAGCGGAATTGCCTCCGTAACTGGAATATCCAGCAGGTCAATAGGCTTACCTCTTTTTTTAATCTCTCCGTACTCGATACGTTTCCATGCAATGGCTGCTGTAGGTTTTATTTCTTTTGTGATTGGTCCTTCCGGAGTTCTAGCCATCAAAAAGAGGAGAAGCGTATGTGCGCCTGCAATTGAAGATTTACTAAGTAAAACACGCGACGGTTTTTCTTCGCTATGTGTGTAGGGAATGTTAAGGCCCATACCGCCTGTACCGCTTGTACCAATTTTCACATAAATATAAGATTTAACCAAATTCATCGAACTGTACAAAATTTGTATGTGGCGTATCAACTGAGGAATATACTGCGTACATATCAGCTTCTCGGTTTCTTCAACAATCTGATCATAACCGGCTTTTTGACTTATTGTTTTTTTAATGTTACGGTATGACGTATAAATATCCTGGTAAGCAATGCCAGTTGCAGTGTTAATGCAGTCTATGATGATTTCAGGTTTAGTGGTTTCCAACAAATTATAAACGGCTGAATTTTTTAAAATATCATCATTCAATTCCTCCATTATATCGGTCATTAATATTTTCCTTTTTACCGGATCGTTCAATACGTGAAGCCTATTTAAACCTTTAAACTCGTTTCGGACAAAGATGTCCCCGCCCCATGGAATAAAAAATCCTTTCCCTTTTTGAGGAAACTCTACTTCGAGCTTTTTTACAGCGCTTTCTGCTTCTGAAAGAAAGAGGGATGTTATAATGATCCTTTTGGGATTTTCCGGAACTAGCTTCCGGGCAACAGCAGTGCCTACCAATCCGAAACCACCAAGCACCAGTACTGTTTTATTCTGAATATCCATTTTTTGTCCCCGAAAATATTTTAGAAAAAATTATATTGTTCTAAATTACATGAATATTAAAAGGGAGGCAACGAATGAAAAGAAAAATAATGAATATTCTATAACCAAATTAATTTGATAACTTTTTAGAATAAGATTTATAAAAACGGAAAAATTTTATATTTATTCAGTATAATAAGAAAAGTTATAAAATATGATTAATAAAATTTTATTTTATACAGAAAAATAATTGTAAATGCCATAAAAATTATTTGCCAAGACTCAACTCATCGTATTATTTTTTTCTATTTTTATTATTGAGTGTTGAATAAAACAAAGGAAAACCAGGGACCCGAGACTGCATCTTGTAAACAGCGTTGGTTTCATCTTCAGTAATGTATAATGTTTTTAAATCTTCTCCTGCAAATTCCAGGTTGCTTACTTTTTTCCCGGGAGTTTTTATTGTATCTATTATCATTCCTCCCGGTGATACTACGTAAATGTTACCGCCGCCAAAATGTGCAATATATAAATTTCCTAAACTATCGAAAGCAATTCCGTCCGGATCTCCTCCGGGTAAATTAATGAAGGCAGACCTGTCAATTAATTTTCCGTTTTTACTTAATTTAAATTTCAACACTCTATGTCTGGCGGATTCACAGACGAAAACACTTTTACCATCAGGTGCGAATGCAATGCCGTTGGGAAATGCAATGCTATCGGCAGCAGGAATAGTTTCCCTGGATTTAGAATCTATTCTATAAACAACTCCGTCCGCATTATTTTTATCGTATGATTTTGGATCCGTAATGTATAGATTGCCATCCGGGTCAAAAGCTAAATCATTCGGGCGATTAAATTTTTTACCGTTGTAACCCTTAGAGTAAATTTCAGTTTTACCTTCCTTACTTATTTTAAGAATGGCTCCTATTCCAAAATCGCATGCATATATAAATCCGTCTTTACCGACGGTTAAGCCGTTTGTTTGTTTTAAGGTGAAGGGATTAACAGAAGCGGTATCAAATTTTGAAATTCCGTCATGTGAGATTTTAATTATGTAGCCGCCGTAGCAACTGGAAACATATAAATTGCCCTCTCCATCCCACGCAGGTCCTTCGGGAAAGTTTAAACTATCTACCACTTTTTCGAACATGTGATATCTCTGTTTATTCTGAGCAGTAGATTCTACATTTAAAGTAAAAACCAAAATAAAAGTTGGTATCACAAAATGTAAAAATTTAAGCACAAAATTTTTATTATACATGTTAAAATTTATGTTAGTTTACTAAAATATAGGTCACCGTTTCAAATTACAAAAAATAAGTGAGATTATTCCAATTATCCTAAAAATTCATTAACATAGTAAAAAAAGAAGGATTATTATGAATAATGTTGTTTTATTACTCTCGCTGCTAATTCCACTTTTTATACAAACTACTCAATCAAAGACTGAGAATGATATTAATATAGCATTTGCAAATGCAAAGAAAGGAGTTTATTGGGCATTGTCCAATATCCCGGAAGATAAATCACACATTCAAAATGAATTAATAGCTGATGATAAGCTTTATTCTTCCGTAAAATTATATAAAGAATTCAACGGTGTTAAAATCGAATCTATAGGTTATAACGGCACTGATCAAGTTACAATAAAAATTTATAAATCTTTCGATAGCCTCTTAAAAGAAGGATTTATGAAATCATCCGATCCGGGGAAAAAAGATAATAATTAACAGTAAGGTTACTCAATGTGGTAAATAGAATTTTCGGTGTGCTCTTTCTTTCTTAATGTTAATCTTTAAATATCCCGTTATATCCAGAAAATTCTTCGGATGTATTAATTATTCCGCCGATAATTTAGGTTCATAATTATTTAGAGTAAGTTATCCTGTAAATAATTCCTCCAAAATCATCTGATACCAGCAAAGAGCCGTCCGGCATTTGAATAACATCCACAGGTCTGCCGGAGACGGATTCACCTTTAAGCCAGCCATATGCAAATGGCTGATAGCTGATGGGATGGTTTGCGCTATCCAGTTTTACCACAGTTACACGATAACCTATTTTTTTGCTTCTGTTCCAGGAACCGTGTTCACAAATAAAAATCTGGTTTTTATATTTATTGGGAAACATAGTGCCAGTATAAAACATCATACCGAGAGATGCCACGTGAGGTCCTAAAGTTTGAGCCGGTTTAGTAAATTTGCTTACATCCACACTCTTGCCGAATTCAGGATCAGGCATGTTGTTACCGTAGACATAAGGAAATCCGAAATTCATTCCTTTCTTTGGCGCGCGGTTCAATTCGTCCGGTGGGATATTATCACCTAACATATCTCTACCGTTATCCGTGAACCAAAGTATATTAGTTCGGGGATTCCAATCGAAACCGACCGTATTTCTAATCCCCATTTCATAAATTTCAAAATCGCTCCCATCAGGATTCATTCGCATGATTGTTCCGAACCGGGAATCATTACTAATACAAATATTGCATGGAGCACCGACGGGTACATACAATTTCCCGTCTGGTCCGAAACGAATAAACTTCCAGCCGTGGTGTCTTTTATCTGGGAAGCTGTCATTTATTATAACCGGGTTGGGAGGATCAAAAAGATTAGCTTCAATGTTATCAAACCTAATTACACGGTTTATTTCGGCTACATATAAAGAGCCGTTTCTGAGTGCCACCCCGTTAGGCATATTCAAACCGCTAGCGATAGTAATTATCTTGTCTGCATGGTAATCTTTATTTGTGTCCAGAATTGCATAAACTTTATCTCCTCTGGTTCCTACGAACAGAACTCCGTCCGGGCTTAATGCCATCTCACGAGCATCCGGGACATTTGATGCATAAACACTAATGTGAAATCCGGGTGGTAAATTAATATCGGTACTTTTGGCGGATGAGTTTCCGTTATTAGGGGTTTTACAATTAATAGTTACAAAAGTGAAAAAAATAATCAGAAAAAGTGATGCGATTTTACGAAATATTATTTTGAACATTCTTTTCTCCATGAATAAGTTCACCGGCTATCCGGTTCAGGCGGAGGCATAATTATCCATAATATAATGTACACCAGAATGCCGGGAAATCCTGCGCTGAATATAGATAGTAAAACATAAGCGATTCTAACAATTGTAGGATCCCAGTCGAGCCATTCGGCAATGCCGGAGCATACACCGCCTATCATCTTGTTCCTTGATCTTTGTAAAGGCATCTTGATTCCCCGTAAAGTGATTAGTCTAAATTTAATGAATTTAATCTTAAACCTAAAGAAATTATTCTCTGTACATTTTTAATCAAAATGAAAACAACTTGTTCAGCGGCGGGGCATAATCATAAATCCATTAAATAATTATTTTGGGTTTAAAATAAGATAGGGATTTGAATTTCAAATCCCTTAGGTGTGTTGAATGAAAATAGAACTTAACTGATTTATTCCCCTCCCCGCCCCTTAATACAAAATTAAATATATATATTAGAATCGTTATTAGTATTGCCTACTTAAATCTTTCTTTCAGTTTCGAAACATACCTCCGGCTCATCTGAAACGGCTGTTCAAAATTTTGGAGATAAACATGATAAGAAGAATTGAACCATTTTTCGATTTTTTCTACATATTCCAGATTTATTATTGTGGAACGGTGTATTCTTATAAAATGTTTTTTAGTAAGTCGTTTTTCCCACTCAACCATTGGTTTAAGGACTAAAAATTTCTTCCCGTCTACTAAATAGGTATAGGAATAATCTTTTTCCGCCGAGATGAATTCTATTGAACTAATTTTTATAAAACGGGAAACTCCGTCAATTGTTAAAAATAGACGGTCGTCATATTCCAGCATTTGTGTCTTTGAGGGAACGATCTCCTCATTTTTCAATTCAGCCTGTTCATTCTTAGCTTCTTCATTAGGTAATGGCTGTCCCGTATCCTGTATTAAAACGTTTTCGGCTATCTTTTTATTTTTTGCTTGTTCCAATAAGCGTGCTACGGTAAGGGCTAACCGTTTTGGCTCGACAGGTTTCTTTATATAATCGAAAGCATTAACTTCAAATGCCCGAAGAGCAAACTCATCATCAGCAGAAACAAAGATTACTTTAGCATCGGTGGAAAGTTTATTCATTAAATCAAAAGCGTTGGCTTCGTTCATATGGATGTCGAGGAAAACACTATCCGGTTTTTTTTTGTTTATTAAGGCGACTGCTTTGGAAATATTTTCCGCTTCTCCTACAATTTTAATCTCCGGGAATTTTTTTAGTAAGATGGAGAGTAGTTTTCTGGCATCCTCATCATCATCTACTATAACCGCATTAAGTTTGTTAGTATTTTCAGATTTACCTTTCATCGACTTATTCTACCTTTTATCTGTTTTTAAGGTAATAACCAATTACCGTTCCAAACTATTTCAAAAGAGGAATATAAGTTTAATCTGCAAGTTTGTTTCGATTTTTGGACGCTTTGGATGCTTTTTTAGATTATAATCTAACTTGTTCTTTTTGATTTATGGTTTGAAAATGAGAAGATGATTTAAATATGTTCTAAAATGAAACATCGGCGAATTGTATTACAAGCAATAAATTAAAATATTAGAATAGCTATCTGATATCATCAACAGGATATTATTCATATTCATTTTTTTCTTCTGCTAAGCATTTGAACAAAATGATGCTTTTTCTTAGTGAGCTAAAGGAAGCAACTTTTAATAAGCCGGTTGTTATATTCTCGCTTTTATACCCACTTTATAAATTCCCTTAAAATTTAGTCCAATTCTATATATAACTTGTAAGTGAAACATCACATAAGCTAATAAAATTGTTATTTATTAATTCCGGCACCATTCATTTAAGAAATCCCGGTGCTTCACCGGATCAAATTCAATAAAATCATAATTTGCAGCTTTGCCAATCATGTATGGATCATTTGCAAAAAACTCTTGTATTTCTGACAATGATTCGGCACGAGCAACAACAATTCCGCCTGTTCTTGGATTACGCGGACCGGAGAATAGAATTCTTTCTTCATCATATCCTTCTTGTAGAAATGTTCGATGTTCGGATAAAATTTCATCAATCCTTTTTATTGGTGCCGTATATTCAATTAATATCAAAAAGTGTTTCACTATTCCTTCTTTCTCGTTTTATTTTTTTAAAATCCGTTTGTTGTTTCTAGAAATTCTTATTTAAAACGCTGTCTTAATATCTGTATGACGGCATTATTTTTACCGGTATAATAAACACATACAGCAAGAATTACAAATAATATTTAATAACGATGTATTAAAATTGAATTTCATGTATTCCATGAATAAATTATATAATTTTTAACAAACGGTGAGTGATTGCAGTAATTAATCTTGCCATGAGTAAATTTTGCCTTTCCAAATTTGAAAATAAATCGGCATGACTGCCAAATTTTTATAGGGAAAATGTAATTTCTCCTGCTTTGTTTCCAATGAGGAGAACACTGCTAAAAACAATAAAAAATATCCGCCTCAATTTTCACATGTAATTAGCTATGCTTAATCTGTATCCCATGACCTATTTTGTGTTCTGTTAAAGGTATAGAAACCGGAAGTTTTCCAACAATATTTAGTTCACCCAGAATAGCTTTCATCATAGCCTTTTGAGAAACAAACGGATCTCCGTATGCACAAAGGTATGTCTTGGAAGAAGGGAAAACAGAAAGTAAATATGGATTGCCGAAACTAATGATGATTGCAGGAACTTTTAATTTGAGAACCTTATTGATAAAATTTTGTTTTTCCTTGGGTAGTCCAATGGTTCCCAGGTATGCTTTTACTTTAACGAATGAGGGGAGAAAAATCAAGTCCGAGTGCCGGGCAATTTGATATGCTTTATCGTAATCCATTTTGCTGCTTTTATCATTCAATGCAATATGTCTTACATACCGGAAATTATTTTCCGTCAGTTTGTGAAACAAAATATCACCTATAAAATCATCTCCTCCGGAAACGGAAATACATGCAATTTGTTCGTATTTGTAAGGATCGACGGGAATAATATTAATGTTATTTCTTACCAAAGTGATCGATTTTTCAGCTATTTCATGAGCTAATTTAAGATGAGATTTTTTACCGGCTGTTTTAGTGAGTGTATCAAGGATTGAATAACGATTTTGATTTATCTTCAGCCATGCCTTAGCAGCCAGAATTTTTCTAACACTTTCATCTATATTGGAACTTTTTATCCTTCTGGTTTTAACTGCCGAAACAATTGCACCGATAGCAATTTGTTCATCGGGTGGCATTAGTAAAAGGTCTACTCCTGCTTCAATTGCCTTTACTGCAGCTTCTGCAGCTGAATAATATTTTGTTACAGCACTCATATTCATTGCATCGGTAACAACTAAACCTTTGAAGCCTAATTTTTTCTTAAGCAGTCCTGTAATAATAGGCTTCGATAGAGTTGCCGGGATCCCTGAAGAATCGAGTGCTGGAACCGCTAAATGACCTACCATAATCGAATGAACTCCTGCTTTTATTGATTTTTTGAATGGAACTAATTCCGTGCTGTTTAATTCCGGTTTCTTTAAATTGATCATTGGTAGGTCTTGATGCGAATCTATTCGGGTATTCCCATGTCCCGGGAAATGTTTCGCTGTAGTTAATATTCTTTCCGAAGTTGTACCTTTAATGAATTCCGAACAATATTCGGCAACAACATTTTGATTCTCAGAGTAAGCCCGGATATTAATAATCGGATTATCCGGATTGTTGTTAACATCTGCAACCGGTGCATAATTTTGAGTTACACCAATTGCCCTGCACTCTACGGCTAGATCCCTACCCATTTTATAAGCTAAATTTTTATCTCCAGCGGCGGCTAATGCCATATTGTAAGGATACTTAATTCCGTCTTTTAATCTCATACCTAGTCCGCGTTCAAAATCGGATGCAATAAGCAGAGGAATTTTCGCCAGCTTTTGCATCTTATTTATTATCATTGCTTCATTGAGGATATCTCCGTTAAAGAAAATTAGTCCTCCGACCTGTTCATCTTTAACCAAAGAAACAATTCTACGATATTCAGTTGAATCTTCATTAATAAATTCACCTAAAACCCATGGCATTATCATCTGCGCACACTTTTCACGCAGGGACATTTTACCCAACCTTGTTTCAATCCAATTCATATCACTACTGCTTAATTCGAACATAGGGGGATATTGTTTCTCTTCAGACTTCAGTTTTACTTTGTTCATGAGATTATTCCCTTTAGTTTATAAAAAATAACAGGGAGAACATCCTAACAATAATTGAATCGAAGATTGTAAAATTTACTATTTTGAACATTTGCGCCGGAAATAAATATAAAAGAAAAATAGGTATGAAATAAATTATTGGTAGTAATCAAAATTTCAAGTAATATTTTACGAGTAATTAAGGTTGTACAAAAATAATTTTATCTATTTAAAATCTGCGAAGAATTGTTGCATCAGCTTCATCTTCGTTCTATTTTTCAGAAGAATATTACTTCTTGTACAACCTTTTGAAAAGTCTTAACAGTCATCTTACTTTTAATAAATGAAAGTCGAGTAAGATTAAGAGCATGAGTAAAAGAAAGATTATGAATATTTTTCTAGGGTAACTTAAGTATCTATTTATTCAAAGCTCTAATTACGGCATCATGGACCTCAGGTCTTACTTTCCCTATCTTATGATTATTTCTGGTCGGGTATACTCTGTTAGTTAAGAATACAACAAATAATTTTCTTGTTGGGTCAGTCCAAACAGAAGTTCCTGTAAAACCCGTATGACCGTATGAAAGCTTGCTGAACAAATGTCCGGCAGATGAATAACCGGGATTAGGCGTTTTAGTATCCCAGCCTAATGCGCGCGTACTCAAATCAGATTGCTTTTTGGTAAACATTTCGACTGTAGATGCTTTAATAAATCTCTTCCCCTGGTAGACTCCTTTTTGCAAAAGCATTTGTAAAAGTTTTGACAGATCGGAGGCATCGGAAAACAATCCGGCATGACCGGCAACGCCGCCTAACAATGCTGATGTTTCGTCATGTACTGTTCCCCGGATCTGCCTATGGCGCCAGTAATTATCATACTCTGTCGGAGCAATTCTGTGCACCAAAGATTTGGGAGGATTAAACATGGTGCTTGGCATACCAAGTGGTTTGAAGACTTCATTCTCCGTAAATTTATCGAGAGTTTCACCGGTAACTTTTTCGATAATTTTTCCCATTGTAATCATATTCAAATCGGAATAAACCATTTTACTGCCGGTTGGATAAACGAGAGAATCACTGTAAATTTCATTTAATACTGCTTGTGCTTTGTTTTTTACATTATTGAAAGAGGCGGGTTTTCTTGTTATATCGGGTCTCAAACCACTGTCATGTACCAGTAAATTTCTAATTGTAACATTCCCTTTCCCATTAACTCCGAATTGAGGGATGTACTTTGCAACTTTATCATCAAGTTTAAACAAACCTTTATCATAGCAAATCATTGTTGCGGAAGTTGTGGCAATTACTTTGGTCAGTGATGCAAGGCCGTACATAGTATTTTTAGAAATAGCGCCGGAAGTGTCGTCATAGGTATAATGTCCGTAAGCTTTAAAATGAAGGATTACTCCATCTTGTGCAACCAGCAATTCGGCACCAGGAAAAGCGGAATCAAGTATTGCAGCATTAACAACGCTATCGACGCCTTCAAATTTTTTATTTTCCGCAGTTAATTTATAACGGCTGATTGGGCGTAATGCTGTTTGAGGAACAGTAATTCCTGTTCCAAATTTAGCATCTGAATTAGGAATATTTATTGGCAGTTTTCCTTCTATCGGAATTTCTCCGAACAATGCGTTTGCCAATGCAATCTCAGATACGTTTATATCGCCGTAATTGCATAGATAAGTTTTAGATTTAGGAAATTCTGAAAGAATGTAAGGATTACCGTGAGATAATAATATTACGGGCTTGCGCAATGAAAGAATTTCATTAACCAGATTATGCTGAGATTTATTAAGCCCAAGCTTTCCGCTGTATGCCCGCACTCTAGTATATATAGAAAGAAGAACAAAATCGGCTTTCCTTGCAGCATTTATCGCCGATTGATAAATTTGCTTATCAGAATTTTCCAGCACGGTTCTGGTTGTCAAGTTCTGTGTTTCCTTGGACAATGTTCTGTCAAATAAATTTTCAACACCTGTTTGATCATTATCCAGAATAGAAATACTTGCATAATTTATCCGTGTATCTGAAGAAAGAGGGATGAGTTTGTTTTCATCTTTTATTAATGTAATTGATTTTCTTGCTAATTTATTTGCTGTTTCCCAATGTAAATTGGTTCCAACTTTATTAGGAATTTCACCAGGATCGATCCGATGACTTTTATTTAATCCTGCCCATTTTTTTGCGATGAGAATTTTTGTGACTGCATCATCCAAACGTGTTTGACTAATTACACCTTTTTTTACGGCATCAACGATGGCATGAATCGCTTCTTCTGCATTCCTCGGTAAAAGGATTACATCATTACCGGCATTAATCGCCATTATAGCAGCTTCATCAGTATTGTATGAATTGGTTATTGCATGCATTTCCATTGCATCGGTGACTACTAATCCGTTAAAGCCCAGCTGTTTTTTCAGCAGTCCTGTAATAATATTTTTTGAGAGAGTGGCCGGAATATTTTGAGGTTCATAAGCCGGAACGTCAAGGTGACCAACCATAACCGACATGACTCCGTTCTTAATATCGGATTCAAAAGGGGGAAGTTCAACTTTGTTTAATTCTTCTTTCGAATCGTGAATGACAGCTAAACTACGGTGAGAATCAACGCTAGTATTTCCGTGACCGGGAAAATGTTTTGCAGTTGCAATCATTCCTCCCTGCTGAATTCCTTTGATAATGGCAGCACTTAGTTTCTTAACTAGTTGAACATTATCACCGAAAGACCTTACATTTATAATTGGATTGTCGGGATCTGTATTTACGTCGGAGACAGGTGCATAATTCTGCTTTACGCCTAATGCTTCTCCTTCTTCTGCAATTATTTTTCCCATTTGATAGGTTAACGCGGAATCATCAGCGGCGCCGAGTCCCATATTGTAGGGAAATGCAGTAGTCCCGTCTATTCGATGAGCTACCCCGCGTTCAAAGTCGGAGGAAATTAATAAAGGTACTTTTGATTCATTCTGAAGTTTGTTTATAATTGCAGCGCTTTCATAGACGTCTCCTAAGCCTAAAATAATGCCGCCTACTTTCAAATCTTTTACTTCATGAAGAGCTTTTTGAAATTGCGAATCATCCCAACTGGTATATCTTCCGCTTATTTTAGGGAACACAACCTGCGCGGCTTTCTCTTCGAGTGTCATTTGTGAAAATTCTTCTTTTACCCAGGGATCATTCTTTTTATTAAAAACATTTACATAGCTCGAATCGCCCTGCTGAATAGTTTCATTATTTGTGCAAGTACCTGCCGTAAAAATATATCCGCAGAGAATAAAAGTAGCTATTACTATTAAATTCGATTTATAGATTTTTTTAATCATTTTTACGCTGCCTTTTCATTGGTTTTCTTCCCGAATTCAGGATCGATCGGTAAGAATTTAGTGATTATGAATGCCGGGATTGTTGAGATACAAACCCAGATAAAAAAGTGCTGATAGCCTATAACGGATTGAAGCCACCCGCTGATCATACCGGGAATCATCATCCCCAATGCCATAAATCCGGTTGCAATTGCATAGTGGGATGTTTTGTGGTCGCCTTCCGAAATATAAATAAGAACTAAAAGAAATGCAGTAAATCCGAATCCGTAACCGAACTGTTCGAACGCAATCGCAATATTTATCAGTAAAAAATTTGTTGTTTGCGTATAAGAGAGGAAAACATAAACAAGATCGGGTACGTTTATAGCCACCAACATCCACCAGAGCCAATATTTTACTCCATGCTTAGCAGCCAGTATTCCGCCGATAATTCCTCCGGCTGTTAATGCTAGAATTCCAACCGTACCGTAAACAAAACCTATTTGTCCGGTAGTAAGTGCAAGTCCGCCGACTTCCTGCGCATCCAGTAAGAATGGGGTTGCCAGCTTAACCAATTGTGCTTCGCCCAATCTATAAAGAAGAATAAATGCTACAATAGTCCCAATTTTTTTCTTTTTAAAAAACATCGCAAAGGTTTTAAAAAATTCCTCCAATGCATTTTTAATCGATGCAGTTTCGACAACAGATTTATCCGACTTAGGGAACGGAAGAATGAATTTATGGTAGAGGAAAAGACCTACAAACATTCCGGCAAGAACGAATAGGGTAACTATCCATGCCAGCGGAATATTACCTGCCCGTGCCCTGAATTCAGTTGAAGATGCGGTCATAAGTTTCGGATCAAGCTGGATAACAGACATTGCGGGAGTGTTCCAGTTTTTGGAATTAAACACGAAGCGTGTTCCTTCAACCAGGGATATACTATTATCTCCAGTTTCCCTGCCGAAGTTCACTACTATATTTTTACCGGGCTGTGGTTTGTTTGATAATTGAAAATAAACAATTTCAATATTTCCCGTCAACTTCGATTTAGTGGGCGCTTTTATTTCAGGTCCGAAATATTTTTTTAAGATATGCTCCAGTGGAGAGACAAAAACTCTATTCCACCATGAAGTTTGCTTACCGAGATTTGTAACTACTGTTTCGGAACGATTAGAAGATTTATAAAAGCCATGTGAATCGTTCCAGCTTTTTGCAACATTAATTATAGAATCAACTTGGGATTTTTCCCGATTCTTTGTGCTGACTATGAATGTATCCGGATAAGTCACAATTCTTAATCTACCCGGCAGCCTGGGAATATTTACTTGTGAAGGAGAAACAATTTGTGTTAGTTGTTTTCCGGGCTTGGTTAAAACCTGGATATCAACAGAAGGTAACCCGCTGTGACTTTCAATATAACCGGCAAGAATGATCAAAATTCCTTGTCCAAAAATCATTGCAACCCTGTAAAACGTACTCCTAATTCCGACGAACCATGCCTGTTCATGTTCGGAAAGACCAAGCATATAAAAACCGTCCGATGCTATATCGTGGGTTGCTGAACTGAAGGCTAATAGCCAGAAAAAAGCTAATGTGTACCTGAAGAAATTAGGGACAGGGATGGTAAGTGCTACCCCTGCTAACCCGGCGCCTATAAGTAACTGCATTGTGATAACCCAGAAGCGCTTGGTTTTTAAGATATCGACTACCGGGCTCCATAAAGGTTTTATTATCCACGGCAGATAAAGCCAGCTAGTGTATAATGCAATATCGGTATTAGAAATTCCAAGTCGTTTATACATGATAACGGAAACCGTCATTACAACTACATAAGGTATACCTTGTGCAAAATAAAGTGTAGGTACCCACGCCCAGGGTTTTCGGTAACTGACTTTTTGATTTCCCAAATTAATTCTCCGGGTAAAATTTATATGATAAATTATTAATGGTAATTATTGTCTTCCTCCAGCTAATGAAGTAAAGTGAAATGCTATTAAAACCATATCATTAGATAAATAGAAAATTTTAATATCAATGTGCTGCAGCCGCTAAAAATTCTTTAGCCATTAGGACAGCACCCTCAGCAGGGGATTTTTCAGGATTCCTAACGTTAATATGAAGAAGCTTCTCCTGTATCTTTTTTAATAGTGTTCGCGAAAAAATATTATCGCTGCTTATTATTCCGCCTAAAAGAACAAGATCTAATACCGGCTGATTGATTTTTTTTGCCATAGCAGTAATATGCATAAGCAATTCATTTGTTTCTTCTTCAACTATTCTTTGACATCCTGGATCGTTCATTTCAGCCGCTTCAAATACCAATGGAGCTGTTGAAGCTATATCAAAATTGTTTTTGTATACAGCATTGATAAGACTTTCCTGGGAATCAATTTTAAAATGATCTGCCAGCAGCTTTGTAATAAAAGAATGTTCGCCTCGTCCGTCATAGTCCTTAGATGCGAGAACCAAACCTTTCTTACCTATAACATAGCCGCTGCCCTCATCACCTAAATATCTGCCAAATCCTCCCACACGGTGAATATTTCCCCCGGCATCTTTCCCGAACATTATGGAGCCTGTTCCGGAAATCAAAATACTTCCGGGTTTCCCTGGAAAAGCTCCCTCTATGGCAATCCGGGCATCACTTTCAACACGAAACAAATTAAATTTGATCCCTTTTTGGTTTGAATATTCGATAAATGCATTTTGTAAAGTTTCAGCATCATTTTTTCTGCCGGCGCCTGTAGTTCCAATTAAGACTACTTTTATATCGCCATATTCAATACCAAGAGAATCTTTACAATTTTTAATAAGTCCGAATAATGTTTCTGAGACTTCTTTCGTACCTTTGACTAGAAAGTTGGAAGCATTGCCTGTACATTCGTAAAGAATTTTTCCATCAAGGTCGGTAATTATGCAGCGGGTTTTGGTACCCCCTCCGTCCATTCCGATTAAATATTCCATTAAGCTCTATCTTATTATGGTCGATTTGCTTTTATTAAAATAGAAAAAATTGTTTCAACTTTAAAATATTATTCGACAAAAAATTTAATACTTTAAGCATTATTTTTAGATAAAAAATTCTTTATCTTTAAATAAAAGTAAATTTTAACCATGAAGAACTTAGAAGAATATTTCAAAACATTCAGAGAAAACATTTTAGGATATAATACAACATTCTTATCACCATACGGGGAAAAGAAAATCATTTATGCCGATTGGATAGCCAGCGGGAGATTGTATTCTCCGATTGAGACGAAAATGATTGAAATATTCGGACCCTTTGTAGGAAATACCCATTCGGAGTCAAGTGTTACGGGAACTACGATGACCCATTCTTATCATTACGCCCATGAGTTGATTAAACAGCATGTTAATGCCGGTAAAGACGATGTCATAATTACTGCAGGTTCCGGAATGACGGCACTAATTAATAAATTTCAAAGAATCTTAGGATTGAAAATTCCTGAACAGCTAAAAGATTTTTTAATTTTACCTGAAGAATTAAAACCGGTCGTTTTTGTCACTCACATGGAACATCATTCTAATCACACTTCGTGGCTGGAAACTATTGGGAAAGTTGTTTGCATTCAACCCACGGATGAGGGATTGGTGGACCTCGAAGATTTTGAAAAGCAATTGGAAGAATATAGCGATAGAAAATTAAAAATCGGTTCATTCACGGCGTGCTCAAATGTTACCGGAATAAGTACTCCTTACCATAAAATGGCGAAAATGATGCACGAATACGGGGGTTTCTGTTTTGTAGATTTTGCTTGTTCCGCACCTTATGTAAAAATTGATATGCATCCGGATGATCCAATGGAAAAATTGGACGCTATTCTATTTTCTCCGCATAAATTTTTAGGCGGACCCGGAACAGCCGGGGTTTTAATTTTCAATTCCAAGTTGTATAAAAACCGGATACCTGATCAACCGGGAGGTGGTACGGTTGAGTGGACTAATCCCTGGGGACAGCATAAGTTTGTAAACAATATTGAGCTAAGAGAAGACGGGGGAACACCGGCATTCCTTCAAACAATTAAAGCTGCCCTTTGCATTGAATTAAAAGAGCAGATGACGGTAGAAAAAATGGAACTTCGGGAAGCAGAACTTGTTAAAATTGCCTTCGAAGAAATGAGGAAGATTCCCGGGCTGCATCTGCTAGCCGGTAATATTGAAGAAAGGCTTGGTGCTCTTTCTTTTTATGTTGATAATACTCATTATAATTTGATCGTGCAATTATTAAACGATCGCTACGGTGTGCAAGTTAGAGGCGGATGTTCATGTGCAGGAACATACGGACATTATCTGCTGCATGTTACTCCTAATCAGTCAAAGCATATTACCGATTTAATCAATCACGGAGATCTGTCAGAAAAACCCGGCTGGGTTAGAATGTCTATTCATCCCACTATGACAAATGATGAACTTTACTATATTACTAATGCTATCTCTGAAATTGTGAAAAATGTGAATGAGTGGGGAAAAGATTACCGTTATGATGTTCACAAAAACGAATTCTTTCATATTTCCGCTAACGGTGAAAATGTTAAGCAGATCGAAAACTGGTACCGCCTGTAAATATTTGTTCTCAATTTTAATTTTCCCGGAACGATATCAGACGGATACTGCGTAACTTCTTTTACATTAAATAATTCAATTGTCATTTGGCAGTAATCCTGTTTAATCGGATTGAGACCTGTGGGCATCTGATGCGAATCGTATATACATTTGAGATATTTTCCCATGGGTATCCTGTCAGGAAATGAAAATGCATAAAAAATATTATTTTGCGGGAACTCTATTTTTTATGAATTTATCATAATACTTCGTTGGTTTCAATTTTGTAAAACTAAATTAGCTTCCGTTGTGAAGCAATTAATCTTAGCTTTATAAGCACACCTAGTTCTACTACATCTAAAAAAGAATACCTTAACTAGCAGTTCATTAAATTGTGAGAAATTATCATCTCAAAATTTTATTAATCCCGGAGAATGCTGAAAAATTTCAATATGATGACCTAAATATCAGTCTGTGGAAAAATACCACAATTCACCAAATTTTTTCTCAAACATGAGAGCTTGGTTTTAATGGGCTTGCCATATGTGAGATTTCCGTTGCACGTAAGTCTCTTAAAAAGCATAGATTATAAAATAATTTAGTACGGCATATTCTTTGCAATTGTGTAACAAAATGTTCTGATATAATATCAGTCTTTAATTATTAGGGGTAATTTTTGGTAAATATTAAGAAAATATTAGTACCGACCGATTTAAGTTCATTTTCATCACATGCGGTAGAATATGCTTCCACATTCTGCAAATTATTCAACGCAGAACTTTATTTACTTTACGTAGTGAACAAAATTCCATATAAGACCATTCCGACTTTAACCGTTGAAATGAAGAAAATGTACGAAGCTGAAATTGAGACTGCCGGCACTAAGATAGATAATCAAATAAAATTGTACATCAAAAATTGTCCTTCAGTTATTAAAAAATTTT
>CAVVVS010000049.1:0-164600 GCA_963751355.1 uncultured Ignavibacteriales bacterium
CTAAACGATACATACAATACCAGAGCGCCATCGGCGATATCGCGAGCAACACCAACTGAACCAAAAACAACAACAAGGCCGTATTGCTTGGCTGGCGCGGGTCGCTAAGATTTGCCGCCATCATTGTCGCCGGCGACCACCTCGACTCTTCCTCGATGGTCGATTTCCGGGCGCAGGTCGTGGCGGCGAACCAGATGCCGCCGAGGAAAAAACGCGGATCCTCACCGTTCGGGAAACCACGATCTCGATTCGAGGAACCCGGCCGGCGAGCACACGAACTGAGCCAAGTAGACTACATACACCAATTGCCTAATTGACCTGCCAAACGCAACCTGGATAAGGAAAGAACACGGATCAAAATCTGTAAATCTCGGGAATATTGTTTACGCTTATGACAAATCAGCTTCACAGGAAGCACTGAAAGAATTTTCTTATACATACGATGAGTAGAACGTGCAAATAAATACGGACCGATTGCAGACAATCTTGAAACCGATATGCACGAAGAAATCGGACATGCATCCGGCAAATAAATCCAAGCGTGGGTACACCGAAGAAAGACAGTGAAAAATTACTTTTACACAGATACAGGAAGCATGCGCAGGCTCCGTCGCTCTTGACGACCGCCGGACCAAAAACTGAGACATCGCTGTTTTCCTGATAAAAGAGAGCAATGCTGAGCCAAGTACATAGGCACGACACGTTCCTCTCCACCCTGCGGGGTCGGGCCTGCCTGGGCCTGGTCTGCGTCTTCCGGCCCGCGGGGGAGACCGGGCAGGGCAAACGGCCGCTGACTGGCGAGGTGGCGGGCCACCTCGCCGACGTGGTCCTGGCCACTTCGGAGATCCCGTTCTGAGGACCCGGAAGATCTTGGCTGGTATCGAGGCCGGGTTGTGTCGCACCAAACTGCCGCGCGGCCAGGCCGAGCAAATCCTGAGCCAGGTGGACGGCCGCGTGCACCACATCATCGTTGACCGCCATCAGGCCATTGAAATAGCCATACGCCACGGCAGGCAGGACGACGTGGTCCACCGGACGGCAAAGGTCATGAGACTGACCAGATTAGCGGTCGCTGCCTCTTTTCGACGACCGGCTGGAGGCCCGTAAAGCTCTGGAAAGTGTGGCGGCGAGCAGGAACAAAACATCGAAAAACTTTGAAAAATGAACACTCGACTATCGAACGTTCAACGTCCAACATCGAATGGGGAAAAAAGCCATCAACAGCCTAAATCTGGAGACAAGGCCGCTGCTTTGCGGGTCGGTCGCCGTTTCTTGTCATTCTCAATTCGATGTTGGCCGTTCGATGTCCGACGTTCATCGTTTCCGGGAAAGCATCTGATGTTATTTTTAACCATGCCCAAAACGCGAACCTCTACATCGGTTTTTCCCTGGCTACTGCACCAGGTCCTGGAGGCCACGGCCGGACGGTTGCTTGCCGGTCCGGCCGGTGACCGTTGTTCCCGGGCCATTCCACGGATTCGCGCACCATCGGGCCGGGTAAACTCTTCGTGGCCCTGGCCGGTGAGCGCCATGACGGCCTGGCCTTTCTCCCGGATGCGGTGCAACGCGGCGCCACCGGCCTGCTGATCCCCGAGAGCGCTGTCAACGCATCCCTGCCGTCCCTGTCCTCGAAGTGGCGGTCGTGGCGGTCGCCGACACCCTGACCGCGTTGGGCGATCTGGCCGCCTTTCGGCGTCGCCTTTTTGCCGGATTGCAGGTCCTGGCCATCACCGGCAGCTCGGGCAAGACCACGGCTAAGGAGATGACAGCAAGACCAGCCGAGCCAAGCAACGGAACAGCGGCACCACCACCCACCACCAGCCATTGCCATTGTTAGTGCCTGCGGCTTTCACGACCACGGATTCCTGCACCGCGATCTGAGACGCGGCAATATACTGGTGGCGCACAGCGGCGACGGTTGGTCGTTCTGTTTCCTCGATCTCAACCGGCTGAGGATTCACGAGGCTGAACAGCATGCAGCGGCTGCGGGAGGTGGAGAAGTTGAATCTCCCCGCCTTGGACCTTCCAACTATTTTTCGAACGTCTACATGCCGGATGAGAACAGCGCGACATGGCGGAGATGTACCGCGAAAGGGTCGAGTACGCCGATCACCTGGAGCACCTGCCTCAGGGAAGGCTGGTCCGGAAAGCATGGTAAGCAACACGAATGATGAAAAAAAAAAACGTATTGCTCCTACCAGTCATAATTCGCCCCAATTGGGGACAGTATAATATACTTACTATAATATGCGATCAATTTTGTTTTTGCTTACGACTGGAGCAAAATTATGCCGGCAGATAAGCAAGCATATTTAAGAAGTTCCTGGATGACGCCGAACATTCTGGACGGCCATGGTCAGCTCTGTTCACTCTATCAGGCCTATAAAGCCGGTGAAAAATCTGGATTTAATCAAGGAGATTTCAGATCGGAAAGGGATTCACCTTCGTTTATATATCTTATTCCAACCGGACTTCATAATCCTAATAATCAGCAGACCAACCTAGCCAAGTAGATGACAATACATGGCGGCGTGGGTCCTGGTGGTCACGCTCCAGCCGTGGGGTGGGCTGGCCACGGTGACGGATGCCGTTGCCGCGGACCTGGCGAGCCTGCTGGCGGGACGATGGCGCCGTGTAGGTCGATCGTCCGGTGTGGCTCAACAGATACGCTAACTGAACGAAGTAGACGACAATAAAAATCGACATCCGGTTATGTGTTATGAATAAAATAATAATATCAATTTTCTTCTCATTTTTGTTTTTCTTCACTTCAGTACAATTTGCTCAGGACATTAACAAAATTAATATACCTTATGAAAAATTTGTACTCGATAACGGATTAACGTTAATTGTTCATGAAGATCATAAAGCTCCAATCGTTGCGGTTAATATTTGGTATCACGTCGGTTCAAAAAACGAAAAGACCGGCAAAACCGGATTTGCTCACCTTTTTGAACATTTGATGTTTAACGGGAGTGAAAACTTTAACGACGACTATTTTAAAGCCCTGGAAAAAGTGGGAGCTACCGATATAAACGGTACTACAAACCAGGATAGAACAAACTATTTCCAAAATGTTCCTGTCTCGGCATTTGATCTGGCACTCTGGATGGAATCCGACAGAATGGGGCATCTTAAAGGCGCTATTTCCCAGGAACGGCTCGATGAACAGAGGGGCGTAGTTCAGAATGAAAAACGTCAGTACGATAATAATCCTTATTCAATTAGCGACGAGTTAATCACCAAAAATACTTACCCTAATGAACATCCTTATTCATGGACTGTGATAGGTTCACTGGAAGATCTGGATGCCGCCAGTTTAAAAGATGTTCATGATTGGTTTAGCACATATTACGGTCCGTCAAATGCTGTACTTGTAATTGCAGGAGATGTAAATGTAAAAGATGTAAAACAAAAAGTTGAAAAATATTTTGGCGATATTAAAGCAAGTCCGCCTATTACAAAGCATTCTGCCTGGATAGCGAAAATGACCGGTACTAAAAGACAGATAGCACAGGATAGAGTGCCGCAAGCAAGAATATATAAAGTGTGGAATGTGCCGGAATGGGGAAATAAGGAGTTAGTTCATCTTGATCTGGTAAGTGATGTGCTGGCATCCGGGAAAACATCGAGACTTTATAAGCGTTTGGTTTATGATGATCAAATTGCTACCGATGTTTATGCATATTATTCAGGCAAAGAAATCGGAAGTCAGTTTCATATCGTTGCTACTGTAAAACCTGGCGGTGATTTATCTAAAGTTGAAGCAGCAATTGATGAAGAACTTGCAAAGTTCATAAAAGACGGTCCAACGGAAAAGGAATTACAAAGAGTGAAGACACAACATATTTCGAACTTTGTGAGAGGCATTGAACGAATCGGTGGATTCGGTGGAAAATCGGATATTCTTGCACAAAGCGAAGTTTACGGCGGGAATCCTGATTTCTACAAAACAAAACTCACCTACGTTAAAGATTCTAAAACACAAGATTTGAAAAATGCAGCAGTTAAATGGTTAACGGACGGTCAATTTATTCTGGAAATTCATCCTTATCCTGATTATAAAACTATGACATCGAGTGTTGATCGTTCCAAACTGCCGGAAACAGGTACGCCACCAATGGCAAAATTTCCTGCATTCCAAAAAGTAACTTTATCCAATGGATTGAAAGTTATACTGGCAGAAAGGTCTACTATACCTGTAGTCGAATTCAATTTGATGGTAGATGCAGGATTTGCCGCCGATCAATTTGGTGTTCCCGGTACTGCTGGAATGGCTATGTCTATGATAGATGAAGGTACAAAAACGAAAAACGCTCTTCAGATAAGTGAAGAACTGGATATGCTGGGAGCAAAATTAGGAGCCGGTTCCGATCTCGATCATTCATATGTTTATTTGTCATCGTTAAAATCAAATCTTGATAAATCATTACAGCTCTATTCGGATATTATATTAAATCCTTCCTTCCCCGAAGATGAAATCGCTAGACTGAAAAAACAAAAGATAGCACAAATTAAAAGAGAAAAAGCTACTCCGATTCAAATGGCATTGAGGGTAATCCCCAAAATCATATACGGCGAAAATCATGCTTACTCAATTCCGTTTACGGGATCCGGTTATGAAGAAACGGTACAAAAAATGACCAGGCAGGATATGATGGATTTTCACAACAAATGGTTTAAGCCGAATAATTCGGTTCTTGTAGTAGTGGGTGATATTTCCATTAACGAGTTAAAACCTAAGCTTGAAAATTTATTTAAAGATTGGAAACAAGGTGAAGCGCCTCAAAAGAATATCAGCGATGTTGAGCATTTAAAAAATCCGGTAGTTTATATTCTGCATAAACCGGATGCTCCTCAGTCCATTATTCTGGCAGGGCATATTGCTCCTCCAAAAGATGAAAATGACATAGCGGTCGAAAGTATGAACAATATACTGGGAGGTACTTTTACATCGAGAATTAATATGAACCTGAGAGAAGAAAAACATTGGTCTTACGGTTCCGGCAGTGTAATACTAGATGCTAAAGCTCAACGCCCGTTTATTTGTTATGCACTAATTCAGACAGACAAAACAAAAGAGTCGATACAAGAAATTTATAAAGAACTAACTGAAATATTGAGCACCAAACCACCAACCGCGGAGGAACTGAACAAAATTAAACTGAAGCAAACTCTCAGCCTTCCTGGACTTTGGGAAACCAACGGAGCTGTTGCGCGTTCCATTATAGAGATGGTAAAATATAATTTCCCTGATAATTATTATGATACTTACGCGTCGAAGGTAAAAAATTTAAATCTAACTCATATTACCGAAGCTGCTTCCAAGGTGTTAAGACCTGATAATATTGCATGGGTTGTAGTAGGAGATAAAACAAAAATCGAGGGTCCTATTGCCGAGATGGGATATGAAATCAGATATATCGATTCCGATGGGAAGGTTTTAGATTGAGGGAAAAAGTTTTTTGAGAATATAGCCGCTATTAAAGCGTATTATCTGAACTCAAAATCTAATCAAATAGAAGGCGCAGTATAAAAACTGCGCCTTTACATTTTCAACTATAGCTTTTACATTTATTGTGGATTTATATTTTAACATACACTACCGAAAGATTAATTATGGAACAATTCGAAAACCTGACCAGGGAACAGCTTTTAAAATTAATTCAAGTTTATGCAAAAAATTGGCTGGCACACGACGGCTGCTGGTTTTTAACTGCTGAAGAAAAGTACGGAATGGATACTGCGATTGAGCTAGACACAAGATCATGGGAGCTGTTTGCTGTTTCCGAAGCAAAAAGAATAATGAATGAATTTGATATCCCTCAACATGGTGGATTAGATGCCCTGAAAGAAGCTTTCAAGTATAGGTTGTATTCAGCAATAAATAAACAGCAATCCGAGTTAAAAGATGGAAAACTTGTATTTAAAATGATCGAATGCCGGGTTCAGAAAACAAGAAGACAAAAAGGATTGCCGGATTTTCCATGCAAGTCTGTCGGGATTGTTGAATTCACTCAATTCGCAAAAACAATTGATGAGAGAATAAAAACAAAATGTATTTCGTGTCCGCCTGATAAAGAGGAAGATTTCTATTGCGGCTGGGAATTCAGTTTGTAATTTAATGTATCTTAAGAATGTCACGGATAATCGGTTTGAGCCCGCTGAAAAAAAACTCTACAGCAATAACCATCACGATTAATCCCATTATGCGCATAAGTACCTTATTCCCGCTGTCCCCTAAAATTTTCATAATTTTTCTGGCACTCAGGAGAACAAATAATGTAATTATTAATACAAGAGTAATGGCTCCGGTCAATACCAACTTTTGTGAAATATTGTGAGCATCATTCATCATTACAATAGCCGCGGTTATTGCACCGGGGCCGCAAATTAGAGGAATCGCCAGCGGAGTAATAGCAATATCATTCGCAAAATCAACAGTATTCTCATCATCTGATTTTGTTCTAATTAATCTTGCTTGCAGCATATCAAAACCTGCCATAAAAAATATTATGCCGCCGACTACTCTAAGTCCGTTAACAGAAATTTGAAAAAATTCAAAAATAAATCTGCCTGAAAAAGCAAATAACAATAGAGTGATAAATGCTGTAAAAACAGCTTTTGTTGCTACCCGGTTTGCCTCTTTGGAAGGTATGCCTGATGTCATGGATGTGTAAACGGGAATTACACCTAACGGATTTACCATAGTAAATATTGAAGTGAATGATAAAAGTCCGAACTCAAAAAGTTTATCCATAATAAATATTCATTTGTTGAAGAATTGCAAGTTCTTAAGATTTTACATCGTTTAACTTATTCCAAATTAAATCCCACGCTTGTTGAACATGCCTTTCTTCTGTCCTTAGCCCGGAAATTACAAGCCTAATTACAAACTTTCTGTTTAACTTGGTGTGAGTTAAAAAAAGTTTACCTGTTGCATTTATTTCATTCATTAAATTTTCATTCAATTCATCCAGTTTATTTTCAAGAATGTTATCCGGGTGCGCACGAAAACAAATCGTGCTGAAAGGAGTGGGAGCCATTCTTTCGAATTCAGGAGAATCATCAATTAATTTTGCAAATTCTTTTCCTAATCTCAAATGCTCTCTGATTCTTCGAATTATACCTTCTGTACCGAAGTAACGAATAATGAACCAGAGTTTCAATGAGCGGAATCTTCTGCCCAACTGAATTCCGTAATCCATGTAATTTTCAACTTCAGAATCAACAGAGGTTTTTAAATATTCTGCTTCAAGACTAAATGCCTGTTTTAATATGCCGGGTTTACGCGTGAAGAATACACTTAAATCTATCGGTGTGAACATCCATTTATGCGGATTGACAACCATTGAATCTGCTTTCTCTATTCCATTTAAAATGTGTCTCATTTCCGGGACAATAGCCGCAATGCCTGCGTGCGCAGCATCTATATGAAGCCAGATATTCTCTCGGTTACAGATGTCCGCAATTTCATTAACAGGGTCTATACTTGTGGTAGAAGTTGTTCCCACAGTTGCAACGGCACAAAAGGGCAGCCAACCATTTCTCTTGTCTTCCTTAATGGCATTTTCCAATTCACCGGGAATCATTCGGAATTTATCATCGACAGGAATTTTTCTTATACCCTCCAGACCGATACCAAGAGTTAATGCTCCTTTGAATATGGAAGAATGAGCTTGCTCTGATGCATAAAGTCTTAATCGTGGAATATCATTTCTTCCAGCCATACCTTTATTTCTTATATTCAAAGAAGCAAATTCACGGGCCGCCGCTATAGCATGCATAGAACTAACCGAAGCCGTATCGTAAATTATTCCCCAATAATCGTCCGGTAGTTTCAGCATCTGTTTAAACCAATCGAGAGTTACCTGCTCGAGTTCTGTTGCGGAAGGGCATGATTTCCAAAGCATTCCATTAATATTAAAAGCTGCTGATAAAAGTTCGGCTAAAATACCCGGACCGCTTGAAGTAGAATTAAAATAAGCCATAAAATCCGGATGATTCCAATGTGTCATACCCGGCATAATAATTTTATCAATATCTTCAAATATTTTATCCATCTCCTCCCCGGATAAAGGAGGGGATTGAGGAAGTCCCTTTTTTATATCACCCGGCTTGATTTTTGGAAGCACCGGGTAGTTCTCAATTTCACTAAAATAATCGGCAATCCAGTCGATTAGTTGATGCCCGTTTTTACGGAACATCTCCACAGGCATGTCGCCTAACATATGTAAGTTTTTATTTTGGATCGTCATAATGTCTCTATAGTTAACTTTAACGACTGTTTAATTCCTTTATAACAACAAAAAGTAAAATCAAAACTAAATTTAGTTAAAGATAATATCCCTTCAAATGTAAAAAGTATAAAAGCCGGAATTAAATACTATGTGCCGGTGCTGTTCAAAATAATTTAAGATTCAAATATAAATTCTGAATTCAATTTTTTTTAACTTTTTTTGAATATACAATCCTACTATCGCTCGAATGAAAACTCCTGCACGTTTTTTTATGTGAATTTTCTATAGATATTGTATTTGGGACAAAATTAAAAGGAATTGACTTAACTTTCTTTAATGTGGATATATTAACTGAACTGGATGTTCCATGAATAGAAATTCCCATAGAGTGTGGATATAAAAAAATTTGGATAGATATACTGTTTACAAAATATATTATATCATAAAAATGAGACGAGTAATGAGGAAAATAATCCGGAAGAACTTTTAGTTCTCTTTACGGGATGAATTTTCAAAGATCACGGTGAACACGGAGCCTTTTCCTTGTTTCGTTTTTACTTCTATTTTTTCATCAAGAATTTCAATATACTTTTTTACTAAAGCCAAACCTAAGCCGTTACCTTCGAATTTGCGGGAATATCCGGCATCTTCTTGTGTAAACGTTTGAAATAAAAACGGTAAATAATTTTTTGAAATTCCAATCCCTGTATCAGCAACATCCACGCATAACTTTTTATTATCATTCACATAAAGTATTACTTCGACTTTTCCTGATTGGGTATATTTTATAGCATTATGGATTAAATTTTGAAATATTTCTGATACGATATATTCATCAGTAAATATTTTTGCTTCCTGAGATTTGAGTATTAAATTTAAAACAAGACCTTTCGTTTTAGCCGTGTATTCAAACTCTTTTACTAAACCTTTCAGAATTAAAGCAAGGTCAACCATCGTCAAAGATAAATCAAGGCTTCCGCTTTGAGCTGCGGCCATATTAAGTATTAATTCTATTGTTCGCAGTAATCGTTTGCCCGCTGAATCAATCGCAGGGAAAACGGTATTAAGCTCACCTTCTATTTTATTCTCCAATTCTTCTTTCAAATAAGAATTATAGCTTAGTATCACGTTTAACGGTGACCGGATTTCATGAGACATTTGTGCGAGAAATTCGGACTTTAACCTATTCGATTCTTCAGCTTTCTCTTTTGATTTTATCAATTCTTCATGAATTAATTTCTTTTCGGTTATATCTTCTTTAATTGCGATAAAATGTGTTATTTCTCCCTCTGTATTTACAATTGGCGAAATTGAAGTCGATTCCCAATAGAATTCTCCATTCTTCTTTAAGTTATGAAATTCTCCCCGCCATGTTTTCCCTGAGATAATCGTGTCCCATAGACTTTTATACACATCTGCTTCACTATAACCAGATTTTAAAATCCTGGGATTTTTACCCTTAACTTCATCGAAAGTATATCCTGTTAATTTTGTAAACCATGGATTTACATATTCTATGTTTCCCGTTCTATCTGTTATGATAATTGAATTTGAACTCTGTTCTACAGCTCGGGATAATTTACGCAACTCCTCTTCGTATTTTTTTCGTTCGGTGATATCAATTAAAATTCCTCTTCTTCCGATTACTTTTTCCTCTTTTAGAATCGGACTGAAAAATATTATTATCGGAAAGGTGGTGCCGTCTTTTCTGAGCGCAGCGTATTCAGTTCCTTGTTTATTCTCTTGTTTAAACATTTTTTGGATTAATAGCCTTGCTTCTTCCCGGTCTTTGGGTACTAGGCAGTCATAAATTGAAATACCGCGTTTAAAATCTTCAGGTGTGTATCTGAGCATCTTAAATGCAGATTGATTCATGAATGTCAATATACCTTCATTATTCATTTCGAAAATAGTTTGCGGGAGTAGATCTGTCAACTCCTTATATCTTCTTCTACCTTCTTTCAATTCTTCATCGGCTTTTTTCCTTTCGGTAATTTCCAGAAGGGTTCCTATAATAGCAGGTCTTCCTTTATAATTAGCTCTTGATCCAAAAACTTCAACATTGATGAAGTTTCCATCCTTTCGAAGCCCCTCAAATTCATAATGCATCGACTCAATCTGGCCGGATATCCTTTTAGCAATATTTTCTTCGACAGTTTTTGCGGAATCAGGACGGGTAATATCAGTCGGACCTTTTACGTTAACTAGTTCATTAACACTATAACCAAAAATCTCTGCAAATTTTGGATTTAAGTATTGAAATATTCCGTCCTGTATTAGATAAATTCCGACTAAAGATTTTTCAGCCAGCTTTCTGAATTTTTCTTCGGATTCCCGCAGGGCTTCTTCGGCAAGTTTACGTTGTGTAATGTCCCTGTTGACCTCGACCAAAGCAATTTGATTATCCTCACCATCAATATAAGGTGTTACTATCGATTCCGAAATTCCAATGGTCCCGTCTTTTCTAATATAATTTATCTCTCCTGTCCACTTGCCTTTCTCTTTTATTGTTTGAATTATTTGTTCTGTTAATGGGATAGCTGATACTCTTTTGTTTATTATTTCCGTTGATTTATTTAATATTTCATTTTTAGAGTATCCATATAATTTTTCTGCGGCATGGTTCCAATTCAATATTTGTCCCTGCATATCGGTTATAATAACCGCATCATATAAATTTTCAAATATAAAGGCTTCCCTTCTGAGTGCTTCTTCCGTTCTTTTCATATCGCTTATATTACGGTATACTCCTTGAAAAGCCGGTTTCCCGTTCCATGTAATTTTTGATACACGAGCCTCTAGGTTTAAGATATTCCCGCTTTTTGACAAACCTTTGAATTCATAACCGGAATATTGCGATTTTCTTTGAGAAGCAGTTGCAAAACGGTTGGCAATAAAGTCTCTGCTTTCCGGAGCTACGATTTTATAAATATCAAATTCAGTCGATAAAACCTCATCTGCTGAATATTCAAACAAATCCTCCCACGCTTTGCTTACTAGGACCAGACGTCTGTCTTGCATTACGTATATAGGATCTATGGAAGAATCAATTAGTAATTTATAATTTTGTTCTCTCTCTTGAAGTACTTTCTCCGCCTCAATGCGTTCGGTTATATCAATGCTTATTCCTATCAAATTCCTAATTTTTCCGTATTTATCTTTTAAGGGGCGTTTAACAGTAAAAACCCATCCCAAATTTCCGTCTTTATTTAAGTACTGCTCTTCACGCTCAACGCTACCTTTTTCTTCCGAAACTATAGATATATCATCTTCGTGCATGATTTGCGCAATTTGTTTATCCTTAAAGATATCGAAAACCGTTTTACCGATTACTTGCTCTTGAGATAATCCCAACATCTCTAAAGCTACTTTGTTGATTAATACAAATTTACCTTCAAGATTTTTAACATAAATAAAATTAGGACTGGAATTAATCACATTCTTTAAAAGTCCCTGCTGGTTCTCCAATTCATCTTCCATTTTTAATCTGTTGGAGATATCCCTCACCGAGGAAACATGCATCTTTTTTCCGTGAGATTTAAAGTGTCGAACGGTAATTTCAACAGGAAATATCGTTCCGTCTTTCTTTTTGTGATATCTCAATGGGAGAAACAATTCTTCTTCTTTTATGGAGTTCAAACTCATACCGGGTTGGGCTGTTATCGCATCTATGCTTAAATTAAGAAACTCTTCAATAGAATAACCGTAAAGAGTTGTTGCAGCTAGATTTGTTTCCAAAATTTTTCCGGACTCACTTTCAACCAAAAATATAGAATCCGAAACTAGGTCGAAAATCCTCCGGTATTTTTCTTCGCTTTCTAAAATGTCTTTACCCGGTTTATCTTTTGCTGTAGCAGCATTGTCGATTTTTTTGTTCAACTTTACTAATAATTCAAGTTCTTTGATTAGCTGATCTTTTGTCTTGTTTTTATAACTCATAAGATATTTAGATTTTTAATATTCGTATTTTTCAATTTACTAAATACTGAGGAATAATATAGCAATAAATTTTAGCGAATATAAGTAGAAAATATAATAGCTATATTTCTTTGAGCAGATTTTTGTTTTGAACTGATAAATATGATGAGAAAGTCATATCAATTACAATTATAAAACAACTACTTTTATTATATTTTACTTAACTAAATTTATTCTTATATAATACAAATAATTAAAGGAATATAATAAATGGATCCTTATATACAAAATTTCTTTTATCCTTCTTCATTATGTATCGTAGGTGCATCTACAAAGGAAAAAAGCATCGGGTATGAGCTGCTAAGGTCCATCCAAATATACGGTTATGAGGGAAATGTTTACCCGGTAAATCCTAAGGCTGAATTTGTTTTGGGATATAAATGTTATAATGATATCCACTCAGTTCCCGGGATTCCTGAACTTGCTATAGTTGTTGTGCCGAAAGCATTTGCGGAAGAAAGTATTGAGAAATTGTTAGATAAAGGAGTGAAATCGATAATCTTAGTAACCGCAGGATTTCGTGAGGTTGGAAGGGAGGGAGCCGAAGCAGAAAAGAGCATCCTTAGCAAAGTTCGAAATTCCGGTGCCAGACTTGTCGGTCCTAATTGTATGGGCATTATCAATACTTTAAATGATGTAAAATTAAACGCCACATTTGTCGCGGAAAAACCTCTTACCGGCAAAACAGCTTTTTTATCGCAGAGCGGGGCAATCGGTGCCGCTGTGCTAAATTCATTGCGCGAAACAGGCATCAAATTCGGACATTTCATTAGCGTGGGAAACAAAGCCGACATTTCGGAAAATGATTTATTGGAATTTTGGCAAAACGATGAAAATATCGAAACTATTACTTTGTATCTGGAGAGTTTTGTTAACGGGGAAGAATTTATCAATCATTTCTTAAAAGGGAAAATCACCAAGCCGGTTATAATTTTAAAAGCCGGAAGAACCTCCAGCGGCATGAAAGCAGCTTCTTCCCACACCGGCGCGCTAAGTGCAAGCGATAAAGTTGTTGATGCCGTGTTGAAACAATTTGGAATAATCAGAGTCGATACTCTAAATGAGCTGTTTAATACGGCAAAGGGATTTGAAAATTTTTCTGTGCCGCATGGAGATAAAATTGCAGTTTTAACAAATGCTGGGGGACCCGCAATTTTAGCTGTTGATGCTTTGGAAAAAAGAGGTCTATCACTTGCGCAGCTTACTGAACGTACAAAGTCATCATTGCGTGAAATTGTTCATCCCGAAGGGAGTGTCGAAAATCCTGTCGATCTTTTACCGGGAGGAACTGCGGAACAGTATAAAATAGTTAATGAGATTTTACTGAAAGATGAAAATGTTGATGCAATAGTATCAATTTTTGTTGAACCTGTTATGGTTTCTGCATTCCCGGTAATTGAGAATGTTAATAGTATTAAAAATTCAAAACCTATATTTCAAGTTGTTATGCCCCTTCCTGAATTTTGGGATGAATACAGAAATAATTCAAAGTATGTTAAGCCGCTTTTTAGAAACCCGGAGGAACCTTCGATGGTGATTTCAAATCTGTTGTTTTATTCTAAAAATAGTCACGAACAGAAATACCTTTCCCCAAATGAATCAACCTTTCCTTTTAAAACTCCAGGCTATTTATCCGGCGATTTAATAAATGAGTTATGTAAAATTTATAATTTACCGATAATAAATTCCGTCATAATTAATCCTCAAGATTTGCAGCATAACGGGACGAACATAAACTACCCGGTTGTGCTTAAAGGTGTTTCGGAAAAGCTGATTCATAAATCCGAATTAGATGCTGTTAAGGTTAATATAAAAAATGTAAACGAGCTTATTGCAGACGCTGATACTATAAGAAATAATTTTGAGAGAAACGGAATTGAATTGCAGGGGTTTTTAGTCCAACCGTATGTAAAGCCAAAATATGAATTACTGATCGGAGGAATAAGAGATTCATCGTTCGGTCCCGTGGTAATGTTCGGAAGCGGTGGAAAATATGTGGAAGTTTATGAAGATACATGCATTAAATCTGCTTACCTTACGGATAAAGATATTGATGAAATGATTGAGGATACAAAGATTGGAACAATAATAAAAGGAGTGCGGGGCGATAAGCCGGCTGATATTATGAAGATCAAAGAAATAATAAAATCATCCGCACAAATGATGCTGGACAATACTTCAATCTTAGAGTTTGATTTTAACCCGCTCATAATTGCTGAAGATAATTCAATTCATTTAGTGGATATCAGGATAAAGGTTGGATAAATATTAAAGTGGAACATCATCTTATGTAAGGGTAGACACTAGAAAATCTGGCCTTTGATTATACTGCTCGCCTTAGTTGATTTTTTCTTGCCCGGAAAGCACCCGCACATGACAGTAGAAAATATTTCCACATCCGGTAAAATCTTTCATCATGAATCGATTATATGTTCTCCCAATTGCTGCTGAAGTTCCGGTACCAGGCTAATAAAGTTTTATCATAGTCAGTTCCGAAATTGTGCCAATCCTCCATTACGAACAATCCCTCAATGGTTTTCGTTTTTTTCCCCAATCTGTTTTTTGAAACATTCTAACAATTTATTATTGAAAAATACGTGATCGATTATACCTCCCAAAGCTATTAGGATAACCGTAGGAATGAACATATAATTTATGCCGCTGAAAATTCCTTTTTCAAAAGTCATATTCCCAAAGACAATCCACGCAAAAATAAAAAAAATAATTACCGGCAGGCCGAATATAATTAGAAATGCTTGTTTGCAAGATTTATCCATTTTATCCCCCTTAGTTTAATCAAAGATAAAATTTATAGTAAAAGATTATTATCGAAATGAAAATTTACATTTATAAGTGTTTATTGATTAGACAATCACCCTAATTAAAAATTCGAATAACTATAAAAACATACAATTCTTAGTTACTCACTTAAAAATAAATACTAGATTTTTTTTGCATCCTTTTCCCGCAAAATGGACATAAGTGCGTGATAGAAAAATTACTTGATTTGATTGGTAAAATAAGTCCGCACCTCGGGCAAATATAATAACACCATCTCGCAATCTGTGCATCGTACCGGATGTCGGAGTTTATTGTCACCCATTCTTCTCCGAATATTTTCGTCCCCTTTAGAGGCATACACGAAAAGCATACTTCCGGTTTTGAAATAATCTTGCGCTGCCATAACTCTGTAACTTGCATTCTATCTTTTACGGTTCCCGGATTATTCAATATATCACTTTTGAACAACGTAACATCTCCTATTTATATCATTCAGCATTCATATTCCGCAAGACGAAGTATTATTATCCTCTTTCTGAATTTCGACAATTAAAATTCCGGCGTATTTGATTCTTCAACTACGTCGTGTCTCTCTTCATCCTTATCTATTACCCTCGGTGCGGAGCAATTTATATTGTTCGGGGAATAAGAAACTTATAATCCTTATAAGAGCAACTATCATTTTCTCGAATTTCCCCTGACGAATTAAAATTATCATGTAAGAAAAATTTTATTTAATATTTTTTAATTCTCTTCCTTTGTTATTATTGTATTTTATTATGTGCTCTGTTGTAATCTAAATTTTACCGGAACCATAACTTTTACTTTTACAGGTTTTCCTCTTTGTTTACCGGGTCGAAACTTTGTTTCTTTTACCGCTTTTGCTGCTACCTCATCACATCCTCCGCCTACACCTTTAGCAACTTCAACTTTTACCACATCTCCTTCCTCATTTAAGTATGCCAATATATAAACAATACCTTCCACACCGGCTCTCTTAGCAATTTCCGGGTAAATAATTTTTTTCTGTATCACCTCAACGCCGCCGATAGGCTCAGGCATTTCTTCCACTGCTACAAAATAGATCGGCTCAGCTTCAACAATTTTATCCTTTGTACTTTTAGGCGGCGGCGGTGGAGCCGCAACTTTTTCATTTACATTTAGTTCCGTACTCGATATTTCTACATCCTGAAGTACTTCATCCGCAGGTACCGCAACTATTATTTCCGGTTTAGGAGGCGGAGGCGGGAGATTTTTCTGGATTGTCTGTGCAATATCTTCAACTTTAAATAACTCTTGATGTATCTGAATTACATTTTCACCTTTTGATAAATTCGGAAAAAATTTAAATAGTATTATGAGAATTAATAATGCCAGACAAAGACTGATTTCAAAAACTGTTTTATATTTGTACTTAATAAGAGGACTAATTATTTTTTTTCCCATTTTAACCTCCCTAATTTTGGCAGATCTTATATGGAGAATCAATAGCCGGATTATATTGAGGTTATTACTCCGCCCAAATAAAATAGTGCAATAACGAGACCAAAATAAACACCAGTAAATCTATAAAAATTCATATGGAAATATTTTATTCATGCATAGATTGTTGCAAATTTGCAACACGTTGCAAGTTTATTTAGAACTAAAAAATAAATTTATTATTTCTTTGGGATAAGTTATTAGTATAATTTTTTCCTCATTAGTAAAGAAGCGATACTGCTCTGTTCTGTTAGTATAGTTGTTTCTTTATTTCAGGTAGATTTGATATAACTTTTCCTTTTATATTATCGATCACTTTTATTCCTGCTGCGTTAAAAATTCTTGATGCATTGGGAGTGCAATGACCCGTCAATAATGCATTTACATCGTAACTTATTACAAGCTGTGCCCCGAAAATTTCCGATCCTGTTAATTGTTTCACATGCGGATTTTGAATTGCTTCATAGCTTTTCGGGTTGTCCGGGTCTACAATTAAAAAATAGTTTGCCGCATTAAATACATGCGATATTTCCGAATCCAAATTTTCTGAATCGGCTGTTATTGCTATCTTCATCTTATCCTCCTCGTATCTCAATTTAGTCCACAAAATGTAAGCCAATTTTTATCTTATCAACTTATTATATTATATAAAGTTTAGCATTCCATTTGTGTAAGATACGTTACTAATTTGTTTGCAACACAGCATTAAAATATTCTATGCTTAATGTTTTATAGAATTTTGTTGCATTATGCACACTCATCTTTTTGTATGTTGCGAAATGTGAAGTGTAAATGATTGAAATTTTAAGGGGGGTTTATTTAAGTAAAGATTTTATGATTCCGTATTTTTTCATTTTTCTCCAGAGCGTTGTTCTATCGATTCCCAAAACTTCCGCCGTCCTTCGGCGATTTCCTTTGTTTTTCTTTAAAAGTATTTAAAATTAGAGCTTTTTCGGCATCCTTTATTTTAAAGCTATTTTGTTCATTCGATTTTTTAATATCTAATTCGCCGATTATAGACCATAATCTTTCGGGAAGATGTTCCGTGTCAATTACATCGCTCCGGCAGACTACAAATGCATGCTCAAGTACATTTTCCAGCTCTCTAATATTACCAGGCCATTGATAATGCTTCAATACACGCAAAGCAGCAGGTGAAATGCTTTGAATATTTTTATTTAATTTTTTTCTGAACTTTTCCATGAAATAATTAATTAAAGGAAAAAGATCTTCCAATCTTTCCCTCAAAGGAGGGAGGTTAATGTTAATCACATTAATACGGTAATATAAATCTTCACGGAATCGTCCGGCTTTAATTTCTTCTTCAAGGTTTTTATTAGTTGCTGTAACAAGTCTGGCTTTTAATTCAAGGGTTTGGGTTCCACCGACACGTTCGAAGAGTTTTGTTTCCAGTACCCGAAGCAACTTCACCTGGGTTTGCAGTGTCAAATCACCTATTTCATCTAAAAATAAAGTTCCGCTGCCTGCCAGTTCAAACCTTCCCGGTTTTGTTTTAATTGCACCGGTGAATGCCCCTTTTTCATGACCGAATAATTCACTTTCAAGCAATGTTTCTGCAAATGCGTTGCAGCTTGCAGCCATAAACGGTTCAGATTTTCTCTCGCTATTTAAATGAATAGCCCTTGCAATAATTTCCTTTCCCGTGCCGCTTTCACCAGTAATTAAAATATTGCTATCGCTGTGAGTTACATTTTCGATTAAAGCAAAGATGTGCTGCATCTGTTTACTTCGCCCGATTATATTTTGGAAATGAAATTCCTCTTCCAGGTGAGAGGATAAATTTTTTAGTTCACTTATGTCCTGAAAAGTTTCTACCGAGCCGATCTGGCTGCCGCCGCCGTCGTAAAGAGGTGCGGAATTAGCACGGACAGGAATTTTTATTCCTGATTTGGAAATAATTTGCAGTTCGTTTGCTGAAGTGGAAATTTGATTGTTTATTGTTTTAACCATATGACACCCGTTCTTACATCTGCTTGAACGGAAAATTTCCCAGCAATATTGTCCCACCGTTTCTTCAGCTGAATAACCGGTTATTCTTTCGGCTGCCCTGTTAAATGAAGTGATCTTCCAGTTCATATCAATGGTGAAAGTACCTTCGCTGCGGCTGTTGAATATAGCTTCAATCTTGTTCTTCTCGTTGAGCAATTCTTTATTTCTTTCTTGAAGCTCGTCGAAGATAGATATCATTTCTTCGATATTTCTGAAAACCACAATTACACCAATTGTTCCTAACGGTGGATGTTCTAGCGGAGTAATCGAAACGATAACATTAATTGGAATGTTATTCGAGCTGATTATTTCCATGCGAAGATTCGAATAAGTAATTTTATTCTTGATGGAATTTAAAATATACTTTTGATCATTATCAGGATTCGGAAATAAAAAAGAAAGGTCTTTTGACAGCACATCATCTTCTTCTAATCCAGTAATTCTTTGAGCCGACTCATTGAAAGCAATGATTTTCTTTCCTTTATCGATTACAATAATTCCGTCAGGCACCATGAAGGATATGTTATTTCCTATCTTACCGGTAAGTAGCTGCGGCATGTTTTCCCCCATATTTTGTTTACAGTGAAAAACTATTTACTATAAACATCACAATAAAATAATAAGAAAAAAATACAAGTGTCAAGTGATTAACAAATGTGACGACATCACACAGTTTCCTTTTCAGCGAATAAGATTGCCGAAAGCAGCAGTGTGGCAATAAAGTAGAGGTTAACTTGGAGCGATAAGAAGATTAATAGGCAGATAAATGGAGATAAACACGGTATGTACTTTTAAATGAACAGAATATCTTCAGTATTATTCTTTTTCCTCAAAGGATAATCGTGTGGCAGTCCCTACTCCCTCTACCGATTCCGAAATAATACCAAGCTTTACATAAACCGGTCTGATAAGTTTCCTTAATTTCGGCAAATTCATTAAAAAATAAATCGCAGCCATTAAGCAAAAGATACCTCCGATAATTAGTGTTAAGGATGCACCGATAAATCCGGCGGCAGCACCAGCCAGCAGACTGCCGAACGGCGCGATTCCTCTGAAAGACATTGCATACAGGCTCATCACTCTTCCGCGTTTATCATCTTCTACGATTGTTTGTAAAAGTGTATTGCTCCCTGCCAGTTGAATCATCATTCCCAAACCTGTGACGAACATGAACAAAAGGGATATTAGAATAATGTGTGATAATGCAAAAGCAATAAGGCCTGCCGCAAAAGCTAATGTTGCGTAGGCAATAATTTTCCCAATTCCCAAAACACTTTTTCTATTCATTAAGTAAATTGCCCCGGTCAGTGCTCCCAATCCCGATGCACCCATAAAAAATCCGAATAGGTCGGCTCCGCCGTGAAAAAATTGTTTTACAAATACCGGAGCCAATATTCTAATTGGTGTTCCCATAAAACTAACCAGGGTTAAAAGCAGCAACAGAGCTTTTATCGGGGGAAAACCAAAAGCATAGCTTATACCCTCTTTCAATTCTTTTATAGTGTCTTTCTTTTTGGAAGGAATTACCTTATGCACTATATCCATTTTAAACAAAGATACAATTACAGCAATGTAACTCACTGCATTCAATAAAAAGCACCAGCCTTCGCCAAAAAGAGAAATTAAAATTCCCGCAATTGCCGGTCCTATTAAACGGGCTGAGTTTACCATGCTTGAGTTTAATGCTATTGCATTGCTCAGATCATCACGGTTATTTCCGACCATTTCCACCATAAAAGATTGACGGGTAGGCATATCAACCGCATCGAATATACCAAGTATAATACTTAGTAAAATAATTTCCCACACTTGTATTGTATTTGTTAAAACAAGAAATGCAAGTATAAAAGCTTGAATCATGGAGAGAGTTTGCGCATAGATCAAAATTTTATGTTTATTAATGCGATCTGCAAGTACCCCCGCAAAAGGGGTTACAATCAGCAGAGGAATTTGACCCGCGAAGCCCACAACACCCAGAAGGAATGCAGAATTAGTGAGACGGTAAACAAGCCAGGTTAATGCAATCCGCTGCACCCAGGTTCCGATAACCGAAAGACCCTGTCCGCTAAAATATAAGCGGAAATTTTTATGCCTTAAAGCCCTTAAAGCAGCGAACCGGTCAAACATATTAACCGGAGAATTATTTTTACCCATTTTCATTAATAAATTCTATCATCATTTGTAGAGACGCACTGCGTGCGTCTCATCTCTCAGGCTGTTTCCATCTATCCATTCACATTTCGTATGCAAACCTTTAAAATCAGAGTATAACGGAAATCAAAATTAAATAGAAGAGTTAACTTCGAATAAATACAGTAATTTAAATTCAGAGACGCATGCGATGCGTCTTTACAAGTCATCTAATTACATCTCCGGCTGTTTCACGTAATGAATATGTATTAATTATATTTTGAAAAATAACTCTCAAATGTAAAAATTCGGCTTCCGAAAGCGAGGTTTCTGCATCAAGCATATCAAGGTTGGTTATCACACCGTTTTCATAAGAAGTCTTGGCTCTTTTAAGGGCTTGCTCTGCTTGCTCGACTTGCAATTTTGTACTGCTCAACTTATCTCTGCTTGTATTTAATTCGGATACCGCTTGCTGTACTTCGGTTTTAATTTCTCTTTTCAAAGCGGAAATGCGGGAATCGGCTGCATTTAAATTTGCTTCGGCTTCCTGTACTGTTGCATCTTTTCTGTTCCCGTTGAATATGGGTATGTTTGCTGAAATTCCCACTATCCAATTACCTCTTAACACATCAATATTTGGCATAAAGCCATTTTTCAATCCATAACTTACCATTGCATTCAGTGTGGGTTTATCGCCGAGCGAAGCTACCTTCTTCTGAATTTCAATAGAATTTTGCGCATCTTTTGCAATCCTTATTTCTTCACGTTGTGTGTATGCTTTTGCAAGCAGTGAGTCAATATTAGTCGATTGCGTAAGTAATGAGAGGTCTCCCTGTAAATCGAGGGGAGTACCGGAGGATAATCCCAACAGACTCCTTAAGGCAATTTTTTGTTTATTAATCTCGTCTTCAATATCAACCTTTTGATTTTTTGCGGAAGCTACTCTAACCCTGGTTGTTAAAACATCGAAATCCGTAGCTGTCCCGTTTTTAACTTTCTTTTGTGTAATTTCAAGATGTGATTCCAACGTGTTAATCTGATCATTCTTTACATCCAGGCTCTTTTCAAGAAACAAAATAGAATAAAATAATTTGACCGTTTTATACGATAAATTGTTTTCGATATAGTTTATCTTTTCTTGAGCCGTAAGTTTAAAAGATTTAGTCAGATCAAGAAGGGCTTTTTTCTTACCGAAATCAAATATATTGTATCTTGCTCTGACATGAGCATCATAATTATTTCCCGGGTATAATCTGAAAGATTCACTTCCAAACTGAATTGCAGGTACCGGTCCAATTCTTGAATAAGACAAATCGGCATTTATATCCGGATAATTAAAGCTTTTCTGTTCTTGTATCTTTGCCTCCGCTGCATTAACATCATCTTTCGCCTGATTAATAAGAGGTTGATTTTTTAATGTAAGTTGTATCGCTTTATTTAATGTTAGCTGACCGTTCAAAGAATTTTGCGAATAAGAAGTATTTATAACGGATAATACTGCAATGATTACTATAATGATTATATTATTCTTCATATCAAATTTTTTCTCCATTGTCGTAAATAAGAATTATTCCATGACTTCAACTTTTCCGCCGTCTTTTTTCTTATGATATTTGAGGAAGAAAAGGGGAATTAATATTAATAGAGTTATCGCTGCACCAACAATAAAGTCATCATCAATTCCCTGTATAAATGCCTGATTTATTATATGTTGTGCTATTAGCGCTTTCGCTCTTGTTATTACCTCAATGCCAGAGCCGCCGACAGATTGTTGTACGAAATGCTTTAATCCGTAAACAGTATGTTGAAATGCGACCGAGTTTGAACTAATGGCTTCACCGTACATCTCTTTATGGAAAATTACTCTTTGTGTAAGCAATGAGCCTAAGATAGCTACACCAAAACTTCCGCCTACCTGTCGAATTGTGTTGAACAATCCTGTTGCCTGTGCCATCTTTTCTTTTGATATATCATTTATCGCTATTGTGCTTAAAGGAATAAACATAAACCCAAGACCGAATCCCCGTATTATCAAAGGCAGCATTATTTGTCCGTGTTCGGTATAAAGCGAAAGATCACGGTATAAATACATGCTGAAAAATGTTAAAACAATTCCGACAAATATGGGAATCTTAGGATTTAATTTATCGGTCATCCATCCTGCGACAGGAGACATTAATGCTTGAATGATTCCGACTGGGAAAAATACAAGTCCTGCCTGCAGCGCTGTATACCCCAGAGAATTTTGCAAATAGATAGGCAAGAGGAATGAATTGCCGAAGAACGCAAGTCCGAAGATAAACAGCATAATATTTGCCATAGCAAAGTTCCGGTTTTTCAAAATCCTGAGATCGATAATGGGATTTTTAACCGAAAGCTCGGTGGCGAGAAAAATTACAAAGCTTACAAAAGCAATAGCAAAACAGGTTAAAATAAAATCTGAAGTCCAGCCGTTAGTGTTCCACGAGGCATTTCCGTCGGAAAGAGCGAGCAGAAGGAACACTAAAAATAGGGTCATTGTAATAAACCCGAGTAAATCGAATGAACGCGTTTCTTCCGTTTTATATTCTCTCTGGATAATAATTGTTGCTGCTATAGCAATTATGCCTACCGGTACATTTATATCAAAAATTGCATGCCAGCTAAAGCTATCAATCAAATAACCTCCCAGCATTGGACCGAGTGAAACAGAAGCTGCAGCTGCCACTCCCCAAAAACCTAACGCCGTGCCTCTTTGATGCGGCGGGAATTCTCTGGTTATTATTGCCATTCCTACGGGCATAATAAAACCGGCACCGGCACCTTGAATAACACGGAATGCGATCATCATGTTCTCATTACCCGAAAGGCTACATAGCAGAGAACCCAGGGTAAAAAGAAATAGTCCCATATTATACGTCTTTTTATACCCCAAATGATCTGCAACCCATCCCGAAGATGGAAGAACTACGGCAAAAACGAGAAGATATGCAGTAAGTACCCATTCAATTTTATCTACGCTTGTTCCGAAAGCCGCCATCATTTTGGGCAGACCGACGTTCACTATTGTGATGTCAAGTACTGCCATAAAAGTTCCTAACATTACATTTGCGAGAACAATCCACTTATAAGAGGAATGCTCGTGCATATTTGCATATGTTAATGCCGTACCGTTATTTGAATTTTTTGCCATCCTTTATTTTACCTTCACTTTTATCTCGACGGACATTCCCGGTAAAAGTTTAATACCGGCGGGCGGATCTGTTTGACCTTCCATTTTAACATGTTTAATCGAAATTTTAACCGGAACTCTTTGCGTTATCTTTGTAAAATTACCTGCTGCGTTTGAAGGAGGAATCAAGGCAAATTCCGCTGCGGTGCTTGATCCTAATTGAAAAATTTCACCTTCAAATTTCTGATCCGGGTAAGCGTCAACCGAAATTTCTGCTTTGTCGCCTAAATGTATCGAGGATAATTTTGTTTCTTCCAGATCAGCTGTAATCCATAGATCTTTTAAATTATACTCCGTGAAGATTGGCTGACCCGGTGCCACTACCTCACCCTTTAACACCCATCGTTTTGCAACTACACCGTTCATCGGGGCATATATTTTAGTATTTGTCAACTCGGTTTCAATAACATGCAGTTGTGCCTGTGAAGCGCCTATCTTAGACTGATCAATTTTTAATTCCGCCCTGGCTGCTTCATATGCTTTTTGCGCATGATCGAGATGCTCTTTAGGGATTATTTTATCATTATACTGTTTTTCTGCTCTTGCATAATCATCATGAGCTCTTTCAAGATTAACCTTTGCCAGATTGATACTTTCTTTCGCGAGTGCAAGTGCGGCTTTTGCCTGCTGTTCCCTGGCTTTTATATCGGTAGAATCAAGCTGGACTAGAAGTTGTCCCTGCTTTACAGAATCTCCTTCGTCGACTGTTAAGTTAGTAATGCGTCCCAGCATTTTTGAACTAATGGCTAATTTATTTCCGTCGATAAAAGCATCGTCTGTCGATACATAACCTAATTGACCGATGTACCAGTAAATTGCTCCTGCAGCAGCAATTAAAATTATGAAAAAGGGAATAAGCACCCTTTTCTTGCGAAACAACGGAACATCTTTTACGCTTTCATCTGCATTTTTGCTTAAGTTATTTTCCATCTAAAATAATCCTTTTATTAAATAAATTTAATTCTTAACATTTCATCCCCCTGATAAAAATATCAACCGACAATATCATTTCTTTTTGAAGCTCATTAAAATCCTTTTTACTCAGGGACTGTGTTTTGAGCATTCTCAAAGTTCTCAGCCGGAGGCCCTGCAGTATATGCAGTAAAACAGAAGCGGTTTCTTTAGACAGGGAGGGGGAAAATTCTTTTGATTTTATTCCTTCGGATATTATTCTTTCAAGAAGAATGAGTTCTTGTTTTTCGAAATCCAAAAAAGATTGTTTAAATACCGATTTAATATCAAAAAAAGACCGGACACTGAGTGTGCCGAGATTCAATAACTCCTGGAAATAAGTTAACCTTTTCGCAACGTATTCATGAAGCTTTTTTGACGCGTTTATATCTTCTTGTAATATCTGTTCAATCTCATCTACAAATTCTTTCTGTTCTTCACCTATTACTGCCTGGAAAAGATTTTCCTTATTAGGGAAATAATAATAAAGCGAGGCTTTGCCCATTTCAACGTCGGTCGCAATTTCCTCCATCGTTACTTTTGAAAATCCATAGTGTGCAAACCGTTTTCTTGCAGCTTCTACAATGGATTTCTCTTTATCTTTTGATAATTGATCGCTCAATTCGACCTCGCTTTATAAATTCGACTATTTTACTTGAAGGGTCGAAAGTTAGAAAAATTATTCTTATCGCGCAATGCTGTGGTTCATAATTATTATTAAAATATTGTTAAGGGGAATAGGATTGTGATAAATCTCAAACGGATAAAAGTGGAACTTAGAGAAATTTAGCAATTAGTTACTATCAGAAAGCGCGCAGTTTGGTAGAATCCCAAGTTATGAAGATTTAATAAAAATAGGATACCGCTATATTTAAGTTCAAAATTATTTGCTTTTTTGTACCATTAAAACAAGGAGGATTCTTATTCATAGGATCCTGCACGGCGCAGGAGATTATAAATCCTTACTTTGATTTTCTTGTCATCTCACCTTTACAATTAAATCCTGCTTCAACTTCGACAATTTCGGTGTTAAAGAAACGTGATACTTATGAGGATTGATCATTCGTTTTACTCCTGTATCCAGGGCTTCAATGTCTTTTTCTCTTGTTTCTCTTACTTCATCGATTGAAGGGAAATCATAGACCGGTTTGCCGTCTTTTATTATGTCAACTAATAAAGGTTCGATTTTCGATATATCTTTTTTATCAAGCGTCCTTATTTTTGTCTGATCGGAGGGATGATGCAGAATGACTTTTTTTAGCATGTCCGGATTTTCTTCCGGTAAACTAAGCAGATCGGCGGTTGCTTTATTGTTATTATCATAAATCCGCCATACACTTTTATTTCCGGGATTAGGAATTTTCTCGGGCGTTTCGGAAATCTTAATTGCAGGCAGCCACTTATCTTTGTTTTTTACCGAAACTAATTTATAAACTCCCCCTAAGGCAGGATCACCCGCCGAAGTAATTAACCGTGTTCCGACTCCGTAAGTTAATCTATTTAATATTTTTTCCGCATCCATTCCGCTTTTAGGAGCCTCCTCGGTGATCTGTGAAATTATCTGCCAAAGATTCATTTCGTCTAATTCGTTTGATAAAACAATTTTTACATCCGGGAACCCTGCGTCGTTTAACATTTTTGCCGCTTTAATACTTAGGTATGCAAGGTCACCAGAGTCCATTCTAATACCGGCAGGCTTGTGTCCTTTTTTTCTTAGCTTCTCAAAAACCTTAATCGCATTTGGAATACCGCTTTCGAGAGTATTTATAGTATCGACTAAAAGAATACAGTCATCCGGGTATAAATCTGCAAATGCTTCGAATGCTTCCGATTCGTTCATACCCAAAGTCATGAATAACTGAACCATGCTGTGGGCATGCGTTCCTTTAGGAGGGTAACCCAGCGCGTGAGAAATTCCAACGTTTGAAGAAAAATGTGCACCTCCTATTAATGCTCCGCGGACACCGGCAATTGCGCCTTTATCCTGTGCTCTCCGTGCACCGAATTCAAGCAGTAATTGTTTTCTTCCTATCTCATAAATTCTCGAAGCTTTTGTTGCAATAAGTGTTTGATAATTTAACTGATTCAACAAAGCGGTTTCAATTATCTGTGCAATAGCAACCGGACCTTCTACTACAGTCAGCGGAACATTTGGATGAACCGTTCTGCCTTCCGGAATAGCTCTTATTGATAAATGATTGAAATGTCCGTTATCTCTTAGCCATTGAAGGAAATCATCGTGAAATATATTATTGCCGGTACTGGTTTTTTGACTTCGCAGCAGCGCTATTTCTTCTTCGCCGAATTTAGAATTTAGCATCCAGTCGATGAACCATTCCAATCCGGCGTTGATACAATAACCGGCTTTATGCAAACCATAGTCTGGATAGCTTCTAAAAAAATGATCGAATTGAGCTGTTTTTTCATGAAGTCCCTGCTTAAAGTACAATTGTGCCATAACAAGCTGGTACTGATCGGTGAATAATATTCCTTCGGTAATTTTTGAGTTAAATTTTTTCGACAATTGAATTCCTCGGATAGTTTGCTAAATTGAAAACTTAAATAAAGATAAATTAAATGAATCGATTTTCCAAAGACTTGAATTAAAATGCATTTGAGCGGCTTCTCAAGATTATTCAAGTTAATCCAAGGATGCTAAAAATTCATTAACAGATTCTTAAAAATATATTGTGAATCTATAGTACTGATCTGATTTAAAAATTTGAATATTTGAATAACAAACATTATTTAACACTGAAAGCTGTAATATGAAATCCAACCGGAAAAACTATAAATCCGCAATATTATTAATTCATTGCCCGGACCGGACAGGATTGGTTGCTTCCGTCACTAATTTTATTCTCAAATATGAAGGAAATATTCTTTATTTAGATCAGCATGTTGATCTTGAAAAGAAAATTTTCTTTATGCGGGTTGAATGGGATTTGGAGAGATTTAAAATACCGAAAGAAAATATAGTCGAACAGTTCGATAATGAAGCGGGTAAAAAATATAACATGAACCGGCAGCTTTATTTTTCGGATGAGAAATTAAAAATGGCAATTTTTATTTCCGAATATCCACATTGTCTTTATGATATTATTTCCAGATGGCAGGGAGGCGAATGGAATGTCGATATTCCTTTAATCATCAGCAATCATCCAACCTTAAAAGATGTTGCAGACAAATTTGGTATAGATTTCAAAGTTATCACGGTTAATAAAGAAAATAAATTTGAACAAGAAGAAAAACAAATCAAACTGCTTGAAGAATACAAAATAGATTTTGTAGTACTTGCCAGGTATATGCAAATATTGAGTAATAATTTTGTGAAGAAATATCAAAACAAAATCATAAATATACATCATTCATTTTTACCTGCGTTCTCGGGTGCGAAGCCTTATCATTCGGCATATGTACGCGGGGTAAAAATTATCGGTTCAACCAGCCATTACATAACCGCCGCACTCGATGAGGGCCCCATTATTGAACAGGATGTAACCAGAATAAGTCACTCCGATTCTATTTCGGATTTAATTCGTAAAGGCAGGGATCTTGAAAAGGTTGTTCTTTCCAGGGCAATATGGAAACACATTCAAAGAAAGATACTTGTTTATGAGAACCGGACAATCATTTTTATCTGAATGTCTATTACTATTCAGGCATTATCATTTTTTAATTTAAACATTATTGCCGGTAATAATTATACTGGTTATAGATCCTTAATCGAACTGTATCGGGAGTAATTAATAAAAAATTTCGATAGATTTTACCCCATTGTTGAATAAAGAAATTCACAAGTGCAGGGAAACGGATTAGTTTTTGCCATAGTTAAAAAATTAACCAATTTATAAATTTTGGCAATTGAGGCTGATAGCAAACAGTACAAAAGTATAGAACTTAGAATAATCTTTAACAAGTGATTTAGGAAGCGAAGTCAGGTAAAAGTAAATCAGTTAGGATTTCTAAGGGCGCTGTAAATCCAGAGAATGATTAGTGCCCCAATTACACCGCCTATGAAACCGGCAGTTTCACCCATTGAATAAATTCCGATAAATTGACCTAAAAATGTAGCTATTACTGCCCCTGATATGCCCAAAAGAGTAGTAATAAAGCAGCCCCCGGCATCTTTACCGGGCATTATCCATTTAGCCACTGCCCCAATTAAAAATCCGATAAAAACAGTCCAGATAAAATCCATAGAATTCTTTCCAAACAAAAATCTGAATAATGATAATAGAGAATTTTTTATCATCCCTGTATGTTGAATGGATCAAAGATGCAGATAAAGTATTCTTCCCCTAAAAGAATCGTTTATTGGTGTAAAATTTATAATTAAATAGAACGAAAATCAAGCTCTAAACCTTTATTTAAAAATCACTTATAATTTTTAATCGAATTTCAAAATTATCTTTCAAAGGATTATTAGGAACAGAGATTATTTTTACTTTCAAAAAATACTATTAATAAAGGAAGATAGTCAGATGAACATCGAAGCACTTTTAAGTTTAATCCGTCTTCGTGTTTATTTAGCCGAACGATAAATATCATTATTTTTAACTTCAAATAACGAAATTGAAACTCAATCATTATGAATAATTAAAAATTCAACCGAAAACTAGTTTGCATTTATAACCGAACCTCCTATTAATCTTACTATAAGAAATAAAAAAGATTCGATTAATATCATTTTTTGCTATATTCCGCACAATTATATTTGACATACAATTTAATTTTTTTTAGCTGCGCGGAAATTGGTATAAAATATGTCTTTCAAATTAAAAAAGAATGAAGCTGCCGGTAACGGTATCAAACGTATATTAATTGAACAGTCAAGTAAAGCAATTTCGGATTTAATGTATTTGGGAGATGACCGGGATGAACGGATTCATGATGCGAGAAAGAGCTTTAAGAAAATTCGTGCACTTCTTCGTTTAATCAGAAATGAGATCAGCGAGGAACAGTATCGTAGAGAAAATGAATGTATTCGCGATGCCGGCAGAAAATTAGCCGTTGCAAGAAACAGCCTTATACTTATTAATTCTCTTGATTCATTATCAAATGATTTTAATAGCCTGATAAATGTGGACCTGTATAACGAACTAAAAAAAATGCTTCGGGAAAATTATGAGATTGAATATCGAAATAATTATTCAAATGAAAATTTAGCTGCAGAGATTGTACAAATTATTCATTCTGCTAGAGCACGGTTCCAAAATATGAACTTAAATAGCTGCGATTTTGATTCAATTAAAAAGGGTTTAAGAATAATTTATAAACAGGGATATAAACAAACCTTTGAGGTGAACGAAAACAGTAGTGATGAAAATTTACACGAATTACGCAAAAGAGTTAAATATTTGTGGTATGTGCTCCGGTTATTTAAAGCGGCTGATTCAAAATCGATTAAAAAATTAATTGAAGATGCTCATCAACTCTCGGATTTTTTAGGTGAAGATCATGACCTGGCGGAACTAAAAAATATCATTTTAATTATGAGCAAAAATGAAAAAAATCGACAGGATATAAACAACTTGCTTTTAATAATCGAGAAAAGAAGAGAACAGTTGCAATCATTTGCGATGCAGTTATCCGGAAAAGTGTACAAATATAAACCGGGTAAATTTGTTAATAAAATCGAGTCCGATTGGAATGAATGGAAAAACAACTGATTTATAGCAGACGAAAATATAAGAACAAAAATAAGCTATAATTAGTTTAGCAATTGTTTTTGGCTCATAAGGTAGGGTTAACCGGCAATGTGGAATGCATCGGTCTGAGATTCCTTTCTTTATTGAAAAAATCATATCCTTAAAATAATTCGTTTGCAGCATTAATTTTTACTATATTTTAATAGTTGCCGCGAATAAATTTTTATATCAGTTTACCATGGGGAGTTTTATGAAGTATAAAAATTTAACACTTGCTTTTATTTTTCAAGCTGTAACCGGTGTATTATCAATAATTGCAATAGCTGTTTTTGGCGGAAAGGGCCTTGCCGTTATTACTTTGTTGGCATTAAGGCCCCTTCTTTTGGAAAAAGAAAATAATTTTCCTGACGAAAGTATATGGCGGTTATATTATGATATTTTAAAACTAAGCGTATTTTTTACCGCATTGACCATTATATTTATTTATTTTAGTTCAATACTGCTGCACGGAGAAGTTTTGAAATCTGAAATATTGTTTATTTCCGTTCCTCCTTATTTTTTAATTATACATGCGTTGGTCGGTGTGGGCTGGATAAGAAAAGCATGACTTCCAGTAAATTTCCACCTATTTTTATTTTTTTCTTTAGATTGTCTGGTGACTTTAACTTCCCTTTGATTTTCATATTTAGTTTTGACTTTTAAAAAGTGGATTATTTCTTGAACATAAATATTCAAATCACGAATGATTTGGCGGAGGCGGGATATTCTATTGTCCAGAACTTTTTACCTGAAACAATCATTGCTTTACTCATTAATGAGGTACAGTGCCTTTGGAAGGAAGAAGCCTTTAAGCTAGCCGGAATTGGCAGGAGTGATAATCTAAAATATAATTCCGAAATCTGTAATGATTATGTTCATTGAATTGAACCCGGAAATTTATCAAATGCTCTTACGTTTTATTGGCAAAAAATTTAAAGTCTGCGTCTGGAAATAAATAGAAGAATGTTTTTGAGTGCAATAGCTTCTGAAGCACCTTTTGCCGTCTATCCACCGGGTACATTTTATAAAAGGCACCTCGATCAATTTAAAACGTTCAGCATAGATTAATATCATGCCTGCCGTATCTTAATTCCAGATAACATGAAAAAAGCAGAGGCCAATTGAGAATTTATTCCAATGATAATAATGGTCCGTTTGTAGATATTTATCCTCATTCAAATACATTCGTTTGTTTTAGAAGCGACGTAACGTACCATGAAGTACCTCCAGCTTTGAAGCCGAGATGTAGTTTAACAGGCTGGTTACGGAGAGAGGCATTTACTCTTTAATTATTACTAATCTTCTTCGTGATGTTATCCCGTAGTTTTTTTCTCGTTTGTGGAAATTCTTATTTTTGTTAAAAATTTCATACTTTTTAAATAATATTAACTGATTGTGTTTAATGCTAATTAGTGAGAAAAAAATATGAGTTCATCAAATTTTATTCCATTAGAGGATTATAAAGAATATACGAACGAAGAAATGAAAGAACGCTCTAAATTATTTTATTTTGAAATGAAAAAACGAAGAACCGTAAGGCAATTTTCAAATAAACCGGTGCCTAAAAAGATAATTGAAAATTGTTTACTTGCTGCGGGAACTTCTCCAAGCGGAGCTAATATGCAGCCCTGGCATTTCGTTGTTATCCAAAATTCTGAAATAAAAAGGAAAATCAGAATAGCAGCCGAAGAGGAGGAAAAAGAATTTTACAAACACCGCGCACCTAAAGAGTGGCTGGAAGCGCTTGCACCTTTGGGTACCGATGAAAATAAATCATTTTTAGAAGCGGCGCCTTATCTGATTGCCATTTTTTCGAAAAGATATGAACTGCTCTCGAACGGTAAAAAAATAAAACAATATTATTCAATTGAATCCACGGGAATTGCAACCGGAATATTAATTACCGCATTTCATCATGCCGGACTGGTCTCGCTAACACATACTCCGAGTCCTATGAATTTTTTAAATTCCATTTTAGATAGACCCCGAAACGAGAAACCGTTTTTACTTTTAGTAGTCGGATATCCGGCAGAAGGTACTTTAGTACCGGATATTAAGAGAAAGCAGTTAACGGAAATTTCTTCTTTCATTTAATTAATTCTCTTAGAATTATTAAAGCTGTTTAATTTTGCATGTAATCTTACGTAAAGAGTTATTATTTAATCTGCTGTAAATTAGTGTTGTGAAGTTTCGCCGGTAATTTTTGTTCACTCAAAGCAAATTTGTTTTTTAATGGAAATATATGTCATAAATAAAAATGGATTAAAATCATTAAATCCGGGAATCGTATTTATAATTGCGATTGCATGCGGGATTACCGTGGCAAACCTCTACTGGGCTCAACCACTACTAGATACTATTGGACACGCATTTGATGCAAGTCCTACAACAGCAGGGTTAATAGTAACATTTACTCAAATTGGTTATGCAATAGGGCTGGTGTTTCTCGTTCCATTAGGTGATGTACTTGAACGAAGGAGATTAATTGTTCTGGTATTATTCGTTGCAGTAATCTCACTTGTGGCTGCATCAGTTTCTACGACGATATTTTTATTTATAATATCATCTCTTGCTATAGGAATCTCATCGGTGGTTGCTCAAATACTGGTTCCATTTTCCGCAACGTTAGCGATGGATCATGAGAGAGGAAAAGTCGTCGGACAGGTAATGAGCGGATTGTTGATCGGAATTTTGCTTGCCCGTACCTTAAGCGGATTAATTTCTGCTGCTTTGGGTTGGAGATATGTTTTCGGAATAGCTGCCTTGTTAATTTTAGTTTTATCCCTCGTGTTACAGCAGAAACTCCCTCGCAGCAAGATGGATGTAGACCTTACTTACAAAGAATTACTAAAAACAGTTTGGGATTTGGTTAAAACAGAACCAATGCTCAGAAGAAGGTCTATTTACGGTGCTTTAATATTTGCCAATTTTAGTGTTCTTTGGACGAGTTTAACTTTTTTACTAGCACATCCGCCATACAGCTACAGCGATGCAATTATAGGGCTATTTGGGTTAGTGGGAGCATCCGGTGCAATGAGTGCCAATATTGCAGGCAGGTTTGCCGATAAAGGGAATACCCTGAAAGCAACAGGATTTTTTCTGATTATGATTTTACTTTCCTTTATTTTAATGGCAATCGGTGCAAAAATATTAATCGTTTTGTTAATCGGGATCATAATACTTGATCTCGGCGTACAAGGCACGCATATTTTAAATCAAAGCGAAATTTATAAATTAAAACCGGAAGCTAGAAGCCGTTTGACGACTGCGTATATGACGAGCTTTTTTATAGGAGGCTCTGTCGGCTCTGCTACTTCCGCAATTATGTATAATTATGAAGGCTGGTTTGGAGTATGTTTGTTGGGCGGTATTTATTCTATGAGTGCACTGATTATATGGATTAGAGAATTATTAAACAGATAACTAGTTTAAGGTCAAATATATTATTAAACCGTTACAACTAACAATCATGATTCATTTCTTTTCTTCAATTCCGTTTAGAAAATTTATTGCCCTATCAACAGACTTATGCGTGCCCGTAATTACTAATGTATCATTTTGTAATATCTTTTCTTTGCCTCCGGGGCCGGTAATATTTTTTTCTCCACGTACAATGGCAATAATAGTTGTTTCCGTTAAAGCTCTTAAATTCAATTCACTGATTGTTTTCCCCAAATGAATATTATCATCGGTAACAAAGTATGTTTCGGTTAAACCTGCAGCAAGTATTTCATTTAGATTAATAAAAGGATTAACAATTTCATCTTCTTTTCGCATCAGTCCGTAAGATTCACCTCGCAAGATAGCCGTTTGCTTCATAATTACATTCAACGGTATGTGGTATTTCTCTAATACCTTGCTGAAAATTTGCAATGATGTTTCAAATTCCTCAGGAATTACCTCATCTGCGCCGTAAATTTTTAATTCATTTATCTCACTGTTAAAACGTGTTCTCACAATTGTGTAAATGCCTGGATTTAATTTTTTTGCCGTTTGTAAACCTCGTTTTGATGCAGCCGGATCGGATATTGCAAAAACTATAATCGACGCCCTTTCAATTCCTGCTGTCTTTAAAATTAACTCGTGTGACGCATCGCCGAATATAATTCTTTTACCTTTTTCTTTTTCCTTTTTCACAGTTTCGGCATTCATTTCAATAACAATAAATTCAATTCCCGTTTCTTTTAATACTCTTGCCAAGTTTTTACCATTTAATCCGTATCCGACAATAATTACATGATCTTCCAGCTTATGCCGCTGTTGCTCTTTATCTTTTGGGATTGATATCCTGTTTACTTTAAAACCTATTGCCGGTGCAATATTTATGAGAAATGGGGTGAGTAGCATTGTAAAAATTGAAGATGAAAGGAATGCATTATAAAATTCGGGGTTAATCAAATTAAAATTCAATCCTCCCTGTGAAAGGACAAAGGAAAATTCACCGACTTGTGCAAGTCCTACCCCCGTAATAACAGCGACTCTTACAGGGTAGTTCAAAATTTTTATGATGATAAAAATGATTGAAGACTTTAAAATAATTATAGCCGCGGTAATAGATATCAACAACAGGAAATTATTATAAACGAATTGAATATTTAACAAAAGCCCGATAGACACAAAAAATATACTATTAAATACATCTTTTAACGGAATAATATCCGAAGTAATTTGATGGCTGTAATCGGATTCGGAAAGTATTAGACCAGCGATAAACGCCCCAATGGCAAATGATAATCCTAAATAATGAGTTAGGTATGCGGTACCAAGCAGCAGAAGAATAGTGCCAATAGTAAATGCTTCTCTTATTTTTAGCTTAGCCAATTGAAATATAACTTTGGGCATTAAAAATTTTGAGATTAAAATAATCAGAGCAACTGCACCAAAAGCATAAAACAGTTGAAGCACAATCCTGCCCGGTGTATAGTTGCTTTCACCGCCGAGTATAGGCAGCAGGATCAGCATCGGTACGATAGCCAGATCTTGAAGTATTAAAATCATTAGAGATAGTCTGCCTTGAGGTGACTCCAGTTCATTTCGATCAGAAAGCAATTTGAGTACAATTGCCGTACTGGATAAACTGGCAAGCATACCTAAAAATATTGCATACTTAATCTTTACATCAAAAAAATAAAAAATAGAAGCAGTTATTACTATTGTTATTAATATTTGGAGAATTCCGGCATAAAAAAGCACTTTTCTCATTCGTAGTAATTTGTCCAATGATACTTCAAGTCCGATAGTAAATAACAATAAAATCACACCGATTTCCGCCATTAAATTAATCTCTTTTAAATTAGAAATTAATTCAAAGCCGTAGGGACCAATTATTATTCCCGCTACCAAAAAACCCAAAATACTTGGCAGTTTTACCCTGTTAAGCAGAAAAATTATTGGCAGGGAAACTAATAAAATTATAACGATATCTTTGATGATTGTAAATTCTTGCATCTTAGTGCGTCGATATTATTATTTTATGTGATGAAATATTTTTAACAAGTTGATTATGAAAATTTGCCGACGGAACCGTTTCCGGCAAAATAGCTGGATTCTAGTATAAAATTTGAATGAGTTAAATATTGCCGTACTAAAATCAAAGTAATAAAAAATTTATTTCAAGATTTAGATGCTCAACTCAAATAGTAGTATACCACATCTTAATTTATTCTTCTGAACTTGATCTTACGAACGGTTCCCCCGATTGTGCATGTTTATGGTTTTAATAAGCTATTTATTATCGAGATATGCAACAAAATAATATTGATTTTTATTAATTTGAAGAACAAGTTCGTGTTTTCAAATTGAATAATGATTTCAGCAACTTCTTACAATTTTTTAATGGTGATTATACTCCTTGCTTAAGCATTTCTAAATTTATAAGTTGAAAATGAGAAACAAATTTAAAATATTCATGTGTATAACCTTCCTATGCTAAAATTTTAAATTGTACAACGGGAGCATTAATATGCTTTACCGGAGGAATATTTATTCGATCATTTCAAAGAACCGGCAAGTTTCAACTGCACTTTGCAGCCGGAAGATTATAGAAATAAATATGTATACTTTTGTTTCATTTTAGCAGATATAAATTTTTGGTATTTAAACACAGAATATTTTGTTAATGAAAAAATAAGAGGTGATTTTATGTCTAATCATATTAGTTCAAAACGAGAAGGCGGTTTTTTTGAAGATGTTCTTGAATATTTTGATAGGGCTGCTAAATTAACGAAATACCCTCCCGGTTTATTGGATCAGATAAGATATTGTAACAGTGTGTACAGGATGAAATTTCCGGTAAGAATAAAAGGTGAAATAAAGGTTATTACTGCTTACAGAGTAGAACACAGTCAGCACAAATTACCGGTAAAAGGGGGAATAAGATACGCCCTTTCGGTCAACCAGGATGAAGTTATGGCGCTTGCTTCCTTGATGACTTATAAATGTGCGGTGGTAAGTGTCCCGTTCGGGGGAGCTAAAGGCGGGGTTCAAATTGATCCAAAATCATTAGACGAGGTGGAACTTGAGCACATAACCCGGCGTTATACAGCGGAACTGGTAAGGAAAAATTTTATCGGACCCGGCATTGATGTACCGGCTCCAGATTACGGAACAAGTGCAAGGGAAATGGCATGGATTGCAGATACATATGCTACGTTTAATCCCGGACAAATTGATACCGACGCATGCGTTACGGGAAAGCCAATCAGTCAGGGAGGAATTCAGGGAAGAACCGCTGCGACTGGTAGAGGAGTATTTTACGGTTTACGGGAAGCAGTCAGCAGTGCTGAAGATATGAAAAAAATCGGTCTGGCACCCGGACTGGAAGGTAAACGGGTTATTGTTCAGGGACTCGGAAACGTAGGTTATCATGCTGCAAAGTTTCTTCAGGAAGCCGGAGCCATTATAACCGGATTGGCGGAATTTGAAGGGGCGATTTACGATTCAAAAGGACTGGATGTGGTAGACGTTATGAGACATAGAAAAGAAACCGGGTCAATACTGAAATATAAAAAAGCTAAAAATATTAAAGATACTCACAAAGCTCTTGAGATTGATTGCGATATATTAGTTCCTGCAGCCTTAGAAAATCAAATTAATACGGGAAATGCTAAAAATATTAGAGCAAAAATTGTTGCCGAAGCTGCAAACGGCCCTGTTACACCCGAAGCCGAAAGTATATTACTGAAAAAGGGAGTGCTGATAATACCTGATTTGTATTTAAATGCCGGTGGAGTGACGGTTTCATATTTCGAATGGCTTCGGAATTTATCCCATGTCAGATTCGGAAGGATGGGAAAGAATTATGACGAACTTATAAACCGTACTTTGGTTGAATCAATAGAAAAGGCAATTGGCAGAACGCTTGATGAAAAATCGAAAAAAATTATTATGCACGGAGCAGATGAAGAAGATCTTGTTAACTCAGGTTTAGAGGAAACCATGGTTCATGCATATCATGAAATGAGGAATAAATATAAAGCAAATTCTAAAATACTCGATCTGCGAACAGCAGCATTCACGAATGCAATAGAAAAAATTGCTAATTCGTATCTTGCGCTGGGAATTTTTCCCTAAACAGATTATAATGTGGAATTTTAATTTTTATAAATTCCTCTCAGATTTCCGATACGGAAGTTAGGATATTGCAGTACATCTACATTTGCAGATAAAAAGAGATAGTCCAAAAAGTCTATTGCCCCCGCGAAATAGGTATGCCTATTTGAGTATAATTTCCGCCTAATTTAGTGGTGTAAGAGTCATCGGTATAAAATTGTCCTTCCACATACCATGGGGATGTTACATTATTTTGTTAGGTGTTTTTTATTGTTCCTCTGGCTACAAGTCTTTTTGCACCAGAATCGAGGTATCTTGTATCAACAGTAAATGAAATAGAATTAATTTGGGTATCTGTCGATGAACCTACCTTCGTATCGGTAGCATTCTCGCTGGAGTAAAAAAAACAATAAGCTAACCGTTAGCAAAATATATTTCTTCAGTATATTAATACCCTTCCGACTTTTAATCTTTATAAATATAGGTTAAATAATTTTTATACCCAACCTCTTAATTTACAAGCTTCTGCAACCCTGGCAACTCCTACAACCATAGCAGCCAATCTCGGGTGAACCTTTTTCCCTTTTACAGCTTCGTAGACTCTTCGGTAAGCCATAGTTAATTTTTGATCTAATCTTTGGTGTACGGTTTCCTCATCCCAGAAGAAAGAATATTTATCTTGAACCATCTCAAAGTATGAAACCGTGACACCACCCGCGCTTGCTAAAATATCCGGTATGACATGTACTCCTTTTTTACTTAAAATTAGATCGGCTTCGGGAGTGGTGGGACCGTTTGCTAATTCGCACACTATCTTCGCCTTGATATTGTTTGCGTTGGTTGCAGAGATAGCATTTTCAAGAGCAGCCGGATATAATACGTTAACATCCAGTTCTAAAAGTTCCTCATGTGAGATTGACTTAGCACCAGGGAATCCCAGTATCGTTCCTGTCTTGAGCTTATGGGTAACCAATTCTTTTGAATCAAAACCTTCCGGGTTATAAATGGCACCCCTGGAATCACTAACCGCAATAAGTTTACCTCCTCCTAACAACTCATGATGTAAAAGAGCAGCCCGCTGCCCGACATTTCCGAAACCCTGAACGGAAAATTTTCCGGAAGGATCTACGCTCAATTCTTTGCAGGCTTCTCTTACCGTAATCACCCCGCCGCGTGCAGTAGCATCCCGCCTGCCTTCGGTTCCGCCTACCTGTGTAGGTTTGTCAGTCATTACTCCCGGTTGATGACTGTGCATGATGGTTTCATATTCGTCCATCATCCACGCCATTGTTTGCGGATTAGTATAAACATCAGGTGCCGGTATATCTTTATCGACTCCTATGAAAGGGGCAATGGCTCTGATATATTCCCGTGAGAGGTTTTCTAATTCACGCTGCGACATCAATTTGGGATCACATTGAACACCCCCTTTTCCTCCGCCTAACGGAATATCTACTACCGCAGTTTTCCATGTCATCCAGGAAGCTAAAGCTCTAATTGTATCTACTGTCTCTTCTGGGTGAAATCTGATTCCGCCTTTTGAAGGTCCCCTGGCAAAATTATATTGAATCCTGTAACCGGGGAAAATTTTCACTTTACCGTTATCCATTCTAACGTGTAGTGAAAATGTAAATTCTTTTTGGGGAACAGAGAGTAGATCAATAGTAGCCTCATCAAGATTAAGTATTTTTGCTGCTTCAAGTATTTGCTGTTGTGCTACTCGAAACGAATTGTATGATTCCATGTTTATTTCCTTTTAGACTTTTGTTTGTCGTTTCCTTTTTGAGTGAAGTTATCATCGTCCTCAAAAACATCGAGGATAATCCGGTACCAGCAGTTTTTGCAAGTCAACACTCTGTCGACACTAAGAAGCACTTGCTGCCATGGACTTAACTTATGACCGCAATGAGGACAAGCTTCGAAAACCTTCGATTTTAATTCACTTTTTCCATCTTGTTCTGCCATCATTGATCCCCTTTTCGCTGTAACAATATTTGTAAATCTTTTTTAGGTGGGGCTCTTTAAGATTGTTTTCTCTTTAGCAAAAGTCCCATTTCGATTATTATACATTGTCGAATCGGTTATTTTCAACAATCAATTTCCGGTTTTAAAATTATTCCTTTATTTTGGTGTCCGTTCATTTTGATAATAATAGGTTCTTTAAAACGAATATGCCGGGTAAAATTAAGAACTTCATTAGGCTCTTGATTTAACAGCCAATCCCAATCAACAAAACTGCTTTTATCGTTTGTATCAATCGTGAAATATCCTATCAAAAAGGATGTAATATTTTGGAAAAAGTGAGAACCCTGCGACGGAGCGACATGCATTTCCTTAAAGCTTGATTCGATTATTGCTTTTGCACCGGCAATCTGTTCCCAATTTACGGGAATGCCCAGCCACGGATCCAATGTTCCCCAACGCCCTACTCCTATTAAAAGATACGGTTTGTTTTCCGTCATCAGTTTGCTGTTAAATTTGCTTACTTCTTTGGCTACCTCATTACTTTTAGAGCGCTCGAATGAATGATAATCTACCAAAACAACATCGTGAATGTCCCTTATTATTCCGTTGCCAAGTACTTTATCGCTTTGACAAATTAATCTTGAGGAATCAAATTCTTCAACGTTTAATTCTTCCGCTTCACGGCTGATTACAAGCGGTCTCATTTGAAGTAATCCAAATTCTTTTGGTTTGCGCTGTCCTGCCGACATATTAACTGCGAACTCAATTTCAACCGGTGTTCCCATTCCCCATGTTCCCATGTCAAGCAGCAACTCCAGTATTTCCGGCAGGGGGAATATTTTGTGATTGAGCACGGGCCCGAAAGTTACGAGTCTCGTACCATTTCTTGACAACCCGTCGGTGATAGAATCATTATCCGGAGAATAAGTAGAGCCAACATAATTTAGTGTGTTATCCTTTTCTGCTACATCTAATGGATAAGTTTTTATTAGCATATCATGTGTAACATATCCGAAATCGGAATTATTATCTAGTTGAAGGGCAAAAAAACTGCGTTGGCTGCTGTTAAGTGTTTCTTCAACGGAATAAAACTGTATAACATCGGTTGGGTATTTTGGACAAAATCTAACCGTATTTCCTCCGTCAACAACTGTTTTTCCCAAACCTAGTGCGGCAGAAACAATGCCGTCAAATGATTTTTGAGGAGGAAGGGGATAAAAATTATATGATTTTGCAACACCGGAAAAATCCGGGTAAAATCTGTCTTCATGTTTATTGCCGATCATCTTTTGAATAATTACCGCCATCTTTTCTTCTTCCAGGCGATAGGAGGTAACTTTTATATAATCTTTTGCGCTTTGATAAAATGTTGAAGCATAAACCCGTTTTATTGTATTAAGCAGTTCATTTAACCTTATCAAAGGGTTGGGATGATTATTCGGCAGCATGTAAGTTTCGTAAACACCGGCAAACGGATGGTACTGTGAATCTTCAAGTAAACTCGATGAACGAACTGCGAGAGGGGAATGGATAATATCGAGAAAGGCTGCCAGTTCACCTAAAATATCTTCGGGAAACTTTTCTGCCTGTAGAAATCGTTTGGTAATTTCCTCGTCATCATTGCCGTTTAATGCAAACTTTCGCAGATTATTTTCGTCAATAAATTGATCGAAAACATCCGAACCGATAACCACAGCAGGGGGAACAAATATTCGAACATTCTCAAATTGGTCGCGTACATTATAGTCGTTTATCAGTGTATTTACAAAACCCAGCCCTCTTGCTTTACCGCCGAGTGACCCTCCCCCGACACGGGCAAAAGAACTTTGCGGATCGAATGATTCTTTAGAGAAATCGGTAATGATTCCTTTTTGTCTATTGGTCCGGTAACTATGAAGTGATGTTATAAGATCTTTCCTGAGTTCATCTGCTGATGCATAATCGGATACTTTCCTTGGGCGTAATTGATGAGCCAGCCAAAATTCCGTACGTGCCTTTAGCCAGTTGGAAAAATGATTGCGCTCTGCATGATAGCTGATGCTTTCTGCCGGGACAATACGTAATTGTTCTTCAAGGCTTCTTAAATCTACTGCTCTTCCCACTTCAGCCCCGTTCGTAGTCCGGAAAATAAAATCACCGAAGCTGAAGAAATAGTTCATAAATTGCCGTAGTTCGTTTAATAGGAGAGGTGAATCTTTTAATACGAAGGCGGCTCCCACATCATGCGCGTCCGTTTCATTTTCGTTGTTGTTTGATAGCAGAAGAATCGGAATATCTGAATGCTTCTTTTTCACATTTTTTGCAAATTTTATTCCCGCTTTCGGATCAGGTTCACCCTTGCGGGGGAAATCGATATCGGAAATAATACCGAGTATGAAATCTTCATAATTGCTGAAATATTGCCAGGCTTCTTCATAAGATGAGCATAATAATATTTTCGGACGTGCACGCATTCGCAGGAATTTGTGGGTTAAATTAATTCCTTCCGAAATTAATCTCTGCGACTGCTTCAGCATCTCCGTGTAAATCAAAGGCAGGAAAGATGAGTAATACCGGATGTTATCTTCTATAACAATTACTGTTTGAACGCCTACTATTCTTGTATCATGGTCAACATTCCGCCTGTCTTCAAGATACTTGATAATGGCGATGATTATTCTAAAATCTCCCTGCCATACGAATATTTTATTAAATACGGATACGTCTTTACTAAGGAGAAGCTGATTTAGTTCTTTATTATCATGTGCTAATAAAATGATGGGAATTTCTAATTCCGAAGCCTTTACCAGCTTAGCAAAATTAACTGCATGCATATCTTCGATATGAAGAGTGGTTATTATTAAATCAAACCGGTGTTCTTCCTTTGCCAGGGCTATTGCTTCTTTACCGCTGGAGACTCTAGTTAATTCAGGTGAGTGGCTCAGGTTCAGTCCTTGATATTCATTCCGGATTAATTCGTACAGCCTGCCGTCTTCCTCGAATAAATACAAATCGTACAAACTTGAAACAAGAAGAATATCTCTAATGCGTAAACGCATCAAATTCTGAAAACCCTGGAACCGGTTTCCGTAACCGTGTTCTACCCAAATCGCATCAAAATCGGTTCCAACCTTGTCCGTGTTGTTATTCACTTAAAATTCCCCGCAGTTATAATAACTTTTAACTTATTGAAGTTAAGCAAATATCATGCTGAATCGAACGCCGATATAAACTGGTATTAATTTCCCAAGCTTTTAAGGTCAGAGGACTCCTTTGGAATATCTTCCTCGCGGAGTCCTTAGTAAAGCATCTCAAAACAATTTTGAAATGAGATTCGGAAAAAACTGACCAATATGACAGCATAGTTTTGAATTAACAAAAAGAACAATTTTTATTGTTTTACTTAACTTCAGCTAAATTATAAAATGTACTTTACAACTTTATAGGTAATTACCCACACAGATAATTATGGTTAATTGACATTGAAAATACATAGTCTTTTTGCAATCTTTTTTCACAGGCTAATAGTCTGCCAACTGCAAATTTAATTATACGACTCCCTGATCTATCATCGCATCCGCGACTTTCAAAAAGCCTCCGATGTTTGCCCCGTTAACATAATTTCCGGGGGTGTTAAATCTATCAGCCATTTGAATACAGGTGGTGTGAATGTCTTTCATTATCATTCTTAAACGGTTATCGACTTCTTCCCTGTTCCAGGGCAAACGCATACTGTTCTGCGTCATTTCCAAGCCTGATACCGCTACACCCCCCGCGTTGGCTGCTTTGCCAGGACCGTAAAGAATTTTTGCATCCAGGAATAGTTTTACCCCATCCAGACTTGTCGGCATATTTGCACCTTCACAAACAACATAAACACCATTTTTTAGCAAGCTCTGTGCATCTTTTCCGTTAATCTCATTTTGAGTAGCGCTGGGAAAAGCGCAGTCGGCCTTATGATCCCAGATAGGATTATGATCCATCTTGGGATCCAGGTCTGTATAAACTGCATTCTTGTATTTAGCTGTGTATTCTTTTATTCTTCCTCTTCTTACATTTTTTAAATCCATTACAAAATTTAATTTTTCGCGGTTTATTCCTTCTTCATCATAAATATAACCGTTAGAATCCGAAAGTGTGACAACTTTTCCTCCGAGTTCCAATATTTTTTCAACCGTATATTGAGCAACATTTCCGCTCCCTGAAACCAGGCAAATTTTACTTTCCAGTGTTTCGTTTCGTGTTGATAACATCTCAGCTGCAAAGTAAACCGAGCCGTATCCGGTTGCTTCGGGTCTTATAAGTGAACCTCCCCAATTTAATCCTTTGCCTGTCAAAACTCCCGTAAACTCATTCTTAAGTTTTTTATATTGACCGAAAAGGTAACCGATCTCTCTTCCGCCCACACCAATATCTCCGGCAGGTACATCCGTGTTGGGTCCGATGTGACGATAGAGTTCAGACATAAAAGCCTGGCAGAAGCGCATTATTTTAAGATCGCTTTTGCCTTTCGGGTCAAAATCGGATCCGCCTTTGCCCCCGCCCATAGGTAAAGTAGTTAAACTATTTTTAAATACTTGTTCGAATGCAAGAAATTTTAAAATTCCCTGGTTAACAGAAGGGTGAAATCGTAATCCTCCTTTGTAAGGTCCTAAAGAACTATTCATTTCTATTCTGTAACCTCTGTTGATATTTACTTCTCCCTGATCATCTACCCATGGAACGCGAAAGGTTATTACTCTTTCCGGTTCGATGATTCTCTCCAATATTTTAGCTGCTCGATACTCGGAGTGTCTCTCCAGTACAAGGGCGAGAGATTCTGCAACTTCTTGAACGGCCTGATGAAATTCTGGTTCGCTTGGATTTTTGGATTTTACTTCTGCCATTAAATCTTTTACGTAGTCGGACATACTAACCTCCCTGCAAATGTTGTTTATTGTGATTTATTCGTTGTACGATAAATTCATCCAACGACTTTTTTTGAAATCGTTTTTATTGCCAACATTGGTCGGTGGTGAGAAAGGGATACCAGATAATTTTATGTATCCTGAAAAAATTAACCATCAATAATGTTTTAGAAAAATATTAATCCATCCCCGGTTTTAGAATTACTCCTATATTTTTATGACCATTTATTTTTACGGAGATCGGTTTCTCAAACTGAATATGCCTGCAGAAATTTAATTTTTCTACGGGTGTTTCCGAGTTTAACCAATCCCAATTAATAAAATCTAAATCGTTTGGTGTATTAACTGTAAAATAGCCAACTTTAAACGACGTTATATTTTGAAAGAAATGAGAACCTTGTGAAGGCGTTACATTGAAGTCCTTAAATCCGGATTCAACAATAACGCTTGCACCTGCAATTTGATCCCATGTAACCGGTATTCCCAGCCAGGGATCAAGGCTTCCCCATCGCCCCACTCCTATCAATATGTATGGTCTCTTTTGCGATACTAATTTATTGTTCAACACTGAAACTTCAATTGCAGCTTCCCTACTTTTTGCCCTGTCATACTTTTGAATGTCTACATAAATAACATCATGTATTTCGTCAATAACACCGTTACCCAGAACATGATTACTTTTACATATGAGATCATCATGATTTTCATAATCAACATTTAGCTCTTCCGTTTCATGACTAATAACCAGGGGACGCATTTGAAGCATTGCGAATTCTTTAGGATACCCGGCAGGAACATTTGTATTTACGGCAAACTCAATTTCTACTGGCACTCCCATTCCCCAACTGCCCATGTCCAGAAGCATTTCAAGAATTTCGGCTAAGGGAAATACCTTATGTTTTAATATAGGAGCAAAAGTTACTACTCTTTTCCCGTCGCGCGAAACACCGTCATATACTGCATCATTTTCAACAGAGTAAGTTGAGCCAACATAAAACAAAGTTTGATCCTCTTCCGCTTTTGAAAGATCGTGTAGTTTTACCAATTGATCCGGTGATATTATTGTACCGTGATCAAGCTTACTATTAATGTCCAGTGCAAAAAATTCCTGCTGTGCATTTCTTATCGTTTCTTTTGTTGAAAAAAATTGCAGCAAATGTTTCGGGTATTTCGGACAAAATCTAACTGCAATTCCGCCATCAACAACTTGTTTGCCGAGCCCTAATGCAACAAGAGCAATTCCGTCCGACGATTTTTGCGGAGGAACAGGGTAAAAATTATAAGATTTCGCAACCCCGGCAAAGTCCGGATAAAATCTATCGTGATGTAAAACGCCGACTAACTTTTGAACGATCACAGCCATCTTCTCTTCTTCTAAACTGTACGAAGTTGCTTTCATATAATCTTTAGCTTTCCTGGAAAATGTTGATGCATATACTCCCTTAATGCAGGTAAGCAGTTCCTGCAGCCTCACATTAGGATCAGGATCATTGTTAGGAATCATGTAAGTTTGGTATACACCGGCGAACGGTTGAAATTGTGAGTCTTCCAGCAGACTTGAGGATCGAATAGCAAGCGGACCTTTGACAGTATTTAAAAATTCGGTTAATTTACTTATGATATCGGGTGGGAAATAAGAAGCCTCGCTAAATCTCCTCGAAATTTCATCATCATCGGTCGAGCTTAAAGAAAAGTATTCAAGATGATTCGTTTCGAGAAATTGATCGAATACATCGGTAGCAATAACAATGGCGGATGGAACCGAAATTTCTACATCTTCAAACTTGTACCTGATTTTATTATTATTGATTAATGTATTGATAAAACCCAAACCGCGGGCTTTGCCTCCGAGGGAGCCGCCCCCGATTCTTGCAAAACTATTTTTCGGATCGAAGGATTCTTCATTAAAGTCGGTTATTATTCCTCTTTGTCTTAGTTCCTGGTACAACCTCAACGCATTTATTAAATCATTTCTCAATTCAGTTGCCGAACTGAAATCAGTAACTTTTCTAGGTCTTAGTTTGTGAGCCAGCCAGAACTCAGTGCGTGCTTTAAGCCATTTTGAAAAGTGATTGCCTTCTGCATGGAAAACGATACTTTCATCTGGCACTATTTTTAGCTGATCTTCCAGTGTTTTTAAATTATTTGCCCTACCTACAACTTTACCGTCGGGAGTTTGAAATATAAAATCTCCGAACCCGAAATGATTCAGCATAAATTCGCGCAGCTCGTGCAGAAGTCTGGGAGAACTTTTGTACATGAATGAAGCGTCAACCTCACCCGCTTTTTGTGCAAATTCAAAGTTGCTAGATTGTACTAATATCGGAATATCTTTATGAAGGGTTTTTACATTTTTGGAAAACTTTATTCCTGCTTCCGGATCTCTTTCCCCGAAATGTTTGAAGTTGCTGTCCGTAATAATTCCCAAAATGTATTCCTGGTACTTTTCGAAAAGTGACCATGCCTCTTCATAAGTAGTACAAAGAAGGATCTTGGGTCGAGCACGCATTCGTAAGAATTTATGGGTAAGGTTTATTCCTTCCGAAATAAGCCGTTGAGACTGATTAAAAATTTCGGTATAAATAAGCGGCAGATAGGTAGAATAAAACTTAACATTATCTTCAACAAGGATGATTACTTGAACGCCAACCGAAATTGTATCGTTTTCAACGTTCATCCTGTCTTCCACATATTTTATAATTCCTATCAATAAACGGTAATCACCCTGCCAAATAAAAATTCTGTCGAAAACAGAAGTATCATAGTTTGTAACTAGCTCTTTCCTTTCTTTATTATCGTAGGCAAGAAGAATAATTGGAGTATTTAACCCGGCTTTTCTAATTAATTGGGCGAATTTTATTACGTTCATGTCTTCGATATGAAGAGTTGTAATAATTAAATCAAAATGATTTTCCTGGAGTGCAAGTTCGAGAGCTTCTGTTCCGGTTGTTACATGAGTAATTTCAGGAGCCTGACTTAAGTTGAGTACCTGATATTCCTGCCTGATTAAATCATACAATCTTCCGTCTTCTTCGAAAAGATAATAATCGTATAAGCTGGAAACCAAAAGAATTTCGCGGATTTTATACTTCATCAATTTTTGAAATTCTTTAATCCTGCTGCTGAAGATATCTTCGATGCTGAATATGTTAAACTTATCCATCAGCTTCATTTTCTTTAGCTCAAACATTTACATGTCCTCTTCTGGAGGACTGTCCAAAAGATAAGAAGATTTTAGAATAATAGAACTTGTTTTTAAAAATAGCAATTAAAATATTTTTAGACAGTCCTGAAACTTTACTATTAAAATTACTTAAACCAGACCTTGATCCAGCATTGCATCGGCAACCTTTAAAAATCCGGCAATATTTGCACCGTTAACATAATTGCCGACTGTTCCGAATCTTTCCGCTGTTGTCAGGCAGGTATCATGTATTTTTTGCATAATTTGGTGGAGCCTGTGATCAACCTCTTCTTTTGGCCATGGAAGACGCATACTGTTCTGTGACATTTCAAGTCCTGAAACAGCTACTCCTCCGGCATTAGCGGCTTTTCCCGGAGCAAAAAGGATACCTGCATCTTTTATTAATTTATAAGCTTCGAAAGTGGTAGGCATATTAGCGGCTTCACAAATACATATGCAGCCATTTTTAATCAGATCTTTTGCGTCTTCTTCAAAAATTTCATTTTGAGTTGCGCAAGGCATAGCAACATCAACTTTTACACTCCAGGGGCGTTTATCGGGATAAAATTCGACGTTAAATTTATCAGCATAATCTTTTATGCGATCATTTGCACTTGCCCTGAGTTTAAGCATGTAATCTATCTTTTCACCTTTTACCCCGTCTTTATCATAAATAAATCCATCCGGTCCGGAAAGAGTGACTACCTTACCGCCTAGTTCAGTGATCTTTTGTACCACTCCCCATGCAACATTACCGAAACCGGAAACGGCAAAAGTTTTTCCTTCAATATTGTGATCTTTGGTTTTTAACATTTCCTTCATAAAATAAACGGCTCCGAATCCTGTTGCTTCCGGACGAATTAATGAACCGCCCCAATGAAGTCCTTTACCGGTAAGAACGCCGGTAAATTCGTTCTTTAATCTTTTATACTGTCCGAAGAGATATCCAATCTCTCTCGTTCCCACCCCGATGTCACCTGCCGGTACATCCGTATTCGGACCAATATGCCGGAACAATTCCGTCATAAAGCTTTGACAAAACCGCATAACTTCGTTATCACTTTTTCCTTTCGGATCAAAATCACTGCCGCCTTTGCCACCTCCCATTGGCAGTGTAGTTAAACTATTTTTAAATACCTGCTCGAATGCTAAAAATTTTAGTATGCCCAAATTAACCGAAGGGTGAAATCGTAATCCTCCTTTATAAGGGCCGATTGCGCTGTTCATTTCTATTCTGAAACCGCGGTTAACATGAATTTCTCCTTGATCATCCATCCAGGGTACTCTAAAAATAATAACTCTTTCTGGTTCCGTGATCCTTTCGAGTATTCTTGCCGAACGGTATTCGGGATGGCGCTGAAGGACTATATCTAATGAAGCCAGCATTTCTTCTACCGCCTGATGAAATTCAGGTTCGGTTGGATTTTTTGCTTTTACTTCTTTAATTATTTCTTTTGTATAATCTGACATAAATATCTCTCAAATTAATTTTGGTTTTAGTTCTTTTATTTGTTTTAAATTTATGGACAATTGGATAAAAATTGTTTGGGAGGAATTATTTGTGAGAAGAATGGTAAAAATATTCTTTAGTAGTATTAGCAAGTGATGAGACGTAGAACATAAATATATTACCTTGTCATGTCCGTTTCTATAAAGACAAAAACAACTATTCTTTAAACATTCTTTATAGCTTTTTATTAGACTCCCCGGCTTTGTGTTATCAAAATCGAGGTCTCTTACCTTAGCCATAATTTTCCCGAATGGAAGAATCAATGATAGTTTCCCTTTCTCTTCCGGATTTATAAATTTCACTTAATTAAAATTAGTAATTAATTAACTAAAAAACTTAAAAAGTAAATGTTAACTTTTTAGATTAAAATAAGTTAGGAAAATTAATTTTATATTATAAAGTTGCAACATTTCATTACTTTAGAAGGAAATTTATCGGAATCTGTTAATTAATTAAGTCAATCTTCCGTTTTTAATTCAAATAGTATATTTATGCTTTATTTACTACTTTTGTAACAAAATTCTTTTTGTAGCAAAATTGTACGAGGTATTTTATGTCGAAACGATTGGTGGAAGAAAAAATCCGACAGGCGGTACAAATATTAAACGAAAAAGATATCGATCTTTGGATGACTTTTGTTAGAGAAAGCGGAAATATTAAAGACCCGGCGATGGATATTATTTCGGAAATAAGCTGTACATGGCAATCAGCTTTGATGATAAATAAAAACGGCGAATCAACAGCGATAGTTGGTTCCCTGGAAGTGGAAAATTTTGAAACGTTCGGTGCTTATCAAAATGTGATAGGGTATGTGAAATCTATTCGGGAACCGTTACTAGATTATTTAAACAAGAAAGACCCGGGGAAAATTGCAATCAACTATTCGATAAACTCGAATCTTGCCGACGGATTAACACATGGCATGTACTTGATCCTTTTGGAGCATTTGAAAGGAACGGATTATGAGAATAAGTTAGTTTCTTCGGAAGAAATTATTTCTGCGCTTAGGGGGAGAAAATCTCAATCGGAACTTGAAATAATGAGAGAAGCTGTTTCAAAAACCTTGGATATATTTGATGAAATGACAGAATTTATAAAGCCCGGAAAATCCGAACTGGAAATTTCCGAGTTTGTAAAAAACATTACCAAAGAACGTGGTTACGGATTAGCATGGGAAGAAGATCACTGTCCCGCCGTATTTACCGGACCGGAAGCGAAAAGTGCTCACGCCGGTCCTACTAACAGAAAAGTCGAAAAAGGGCATTTGGTAAATGTGGATTTTGGAATAAAATTCAAAGGTTATTGTTCCGATCTTCAAAGAACTTGGTATGTATTAAAAGATAATGAAACAATTGCACCGGAACCGGTTCAAAAAGGATTTGTTGTTATACGCGATGCAATTCAAAAAGTTGCCGATAATTTAAAGCCGGGAGTGCAGGGCTGTAAAATGGATGATATTGCAAGGAATTATATTCTGCAACAAGGTTACGAAGAATTTCCGCATGGATTAGGACATCAGGTGGGTAAAGTAGCTCACGACGGAGGAGCCGGTTTGTTCCCGCGATGGGAAAAATATGGAGACACTCCCTTTATGATACTAGAAGAATCACAGGTATTTACAATCGAACCGAGATTGTATGTAGAAGGATACGGTACATCCACACTCGAGGAAGAAGTTGTGGTAACAAAAGATGGGTGCGAGTTTCTTTCAAAACCACAGAAAGAGTTAATGATTATTAAAGAATAACCCGGAAAGAGAGAAATAGATATAGTACTCGGGAAAAAATTGTTAGCGATGAAAAATATGTTTAATGGCAAAGCAAACCGGATTATCCTTTTAAGGTTTTACACCATAAAGAATTGAATTCAGAGGATTGGATCTGTATAAAATGAGCTATTCAATTTAATTGAGTTGATCCCGTCTGCGTGGACGCAGACTTGCACGCACAGCAGATAATTTAAATTATATTTTGTTTTTTATTAGTCGAAATATTCTTAAATCTCGAATGTATGCTCTATATTCTCATTAGCTTGAAATTGTATATAAGCTTAAGTTGCAGACCTGTTTCTGCGAGCTTCTTAGTGCCAAGAAGACTTCGCCTAATAATTGTGAAATAATTTATAAGTGAGATACAGTTTATGAAAATTTATTACCGGTTGATCAATTTTTTTTCGGTACTTGCTTATCGGTGGATAAGGTAAGGCGAGCGCGTTAAAAAGTACAGCTTTTGCTATAGGCATTAATTAATAAATTTAGATATTCTTCGAAAGTTATTTGGATCGCTCCGAACATTCTTAAATGATCTGTCATATATTGTACATCTAGAAGCTTAAATCCTTGCTGGTTTAAATGTTCAATAAGATTTATTAATGCTATTTTTGAAGTCTGGGTTTCCTTTGAAAACATGGATTCACCGAAGAAGGCTCCGTTGTAAGATATTCCGTAAAGTCCCCCGACAAGTTTATTATCATGCCATGTTTCAACAGTATGTACGTGACCGAGTTTTTCCAGTCTTAAATAAGCTTCTATCAGTTCATGTGAAATCCATGTAACATTTCTATCCGCACAACCCTTTACAACTGATAGAAAATCGGTATCGAACCTAATTTCAAAATTTGACTTATCAATAAATTTCCTCAAGGAGTGTGGATAGTTATAATTGTCAAGAGGAATAATTGTTCTTATTTTAGGTAAGTACCAGTTGATTTCGCCGGTAACCTCATCCGCCATAGGAAAGGCTCCGTTAGCATAAAATCGCAGCATATTTTGCGGCTTCAGAGATTCATCCATATTGTGAAGGTTTGGATTTGTCATGTGCCCTTTTAATAATGTTAGACAAGCAAAAGCTTTTAACTACTGAATCCCTAATTAATCCGACATTTAGGTAAATAATCAGCCACTAATCTCGTAACTTAATAAAAATTTCTCAAAGTGAAATTGTTTATTCGTGAGACTCACAATAAATTTTTATTCGTCTGCCTTAACTTCAAATCGGATAATGTCGTGTCCTTTTTTAGTTTCGTAAGCTGCGTAAACTACCCCTATCAATACGGAAAGCATTCCGAGCAAAAACATTATCATAATTAAAAGATCTAAGCTTCTTTTTGCTGCTGCAAATTCAACTCCAATGGACAAAGAGGTCAGTACAAAAAGAGCAACAGCAATAGTGTATGCTAAAACTGCATTTTTTACGAGTCTAACGCGCAAACCCAAACCGGTAAGCTGTTTGGATAAACTTTCCAGCCTGATATTTTCCTCAACATTTAAGTCCCGATTGCCGGCGTTTGAAAATAATCTTCGGCGTTCTTCATTTAAAAGTCTTATACGATTGACAACTAACGAGTATTTATTATTCATACCCAAAAGCAAGAGACCGCAGGCGGAGATCATTAATCCTGGAGCAAGCATCAATTGGATTACCTGGGTAATATAAAATTGATTCCCCATAACTCTATTTGCCATTAAAAATTATTATATAACATTCAAAATTATAAAATAATTTGACCTTTTACATGTACAATTTCAATACCGGGGAATTTTATAAAAAATAATTTTTAGTGCGAATGATTTCTTACAGGTATTCTAATCAAGATGACGGGATTATCAATACAATATATCAATTTTTTATCTGCCTTTAAAAGGCTTTGACATATAATATTAGATAAAATCTTTGCAGTAAGAGTAAAAATATATTATGGTTTTTAATATACCTTTATCGATTTTTGTTTGCCGGATTTACCTGCATTCAATTTTAAAAAAGCGAATGGATTGTATTTTACTAACTTGTCTTTTAATAGTAGAGTGTTGAAAAGAGAAACCCGCAAACGTTTATTTGAATCCAAATTTCTTAACATGCCCATCATATTATCTTCGCTTACGGGTTTTAATGAATCAAGATATACATAGTCCGGAGTCTGTTTCTCAATAAGTGTTATCACCTCTTGTGCTGTTTTTTCTTTTACCGTATATATATCAAAAAGTTTTTTTGCAAATCCAATGAAAGACCCATCATCTTCTTTCTTACTGATCATTAAAAATTTTTTCATAACTCCCTCACTTAATTCTACATCTACTCGTATATTTAATTATAAATTTCTAAACAATATTGAGCCGGACTTAAATCTTTTTAAGATGATGAAAAGAACTATAACATGAATAGTAAAAATTATTATCGCGAGGGCTTCCAAGTTTTGGGCAGGACGCTTAATATATCAATTAAACAAATTTATATGTAACTATTTATTTTCAAATTTACCATCGTAAATGCCGTTAAAAATTTCTTAGCTTTTAGCACATCTAATCAGATTTACATATACCGGAAATGAAGCCCTCACGAAATTGATCACTCATTAAATCTACGATACAAAGATAAAGAGAATATCAAATTAAAATTGTGATTGTGGATTGGCTAGTGAGTTAGGACAAGAAAAAAGATAAGTATATTTAATTCATGTGGTTGGGAAATAAAAAAACGCCTATGAAGTGCAGTTAGAGATACACTGGGATCAAGCACCGGTGCGTTTGATGAAATTAACAACAACTTCATCATTTGAATTTAGTAATTCTGATGGAGAACCTGTAAAATGAATAATACCCTCGTGAATCATGGCAACTTTATCTGCTACATTTTTAACACTGTACATATCATGTGTTACTACAACCGAAGTTACCTGTATTTTACTACTTAAATCTTTTATCAACTTATCAATTGAATCCGACATTATAGGATCAAGCCCTGTCGTAGGCTCATCATATAAAATGTAATCGGGATTGGTAACCAATGCACGTGCTAAACCAACACGTTTTTTCATTCCACCGGAAAGTTCGGCAGGTTTCAGTTTTTGAACTCCCGGCAGTTCTACTATTTCTAGCTTTTCTGCTACTATCTTATCTACTTCGGCTTTAGTAAAACCGTTTTTAGATTCAATAAGGGGAAGAGCGATATTTTCTTCTACCGTCATTGAATCGAAGAGTGCGGCGCCCTGGAACAAAAACCCAAACTTTTTTCTAAGCTGGAATAATTCTTTTTCATTTAATTCTTTTACGATCTTATCTTCTACTTTTACATAGCCGGAATCTGGGATTAAGAGTCCGACGATATGTTTGATGAGAACACTTTTGCCACAGCCGCTCCTGCCGATGATTATGGTAGTCTCGCCTTTATTGATCTCAAGGTTTACACCCTTAAGGACATCTTTTCCCCCGAACCTCTTGTGTAGGTTATTAATTCTAATCATGTTCAGAAAAATAAAATAAATGATTACTAGTAACTTTCAATAAATAATATTTTTTGTATTAATAACCAATTATTATTTAGAAAAATTTGCTTTACTGATAAATTTATTTCGCATAATTATTGAAACATATAATATTTTTTCCGAAAAGATAAATTTATTATTAGGTTTCGAGTATAAAATTGGAGTTTGAATGAAAACTATAATCAGTTCTCTACTCGCACTAATAATTATAAACACTTCAATTTATTCACAAATAACTTTCCCATCTTATTATACGCAAAATGAATTTGGAATGACCTCGCCGGGAGCTATGAAGTATGGCTTGTACGGCTATAATAATCCAGCCATACTGGCGACCTTAAATCAAACGGACATATTATTTTCATGGACCGATGAAACGGGTAATTGGAATGATTTGAATCATTGGGGACTATTCACTGCTATTCCGAATCTTAGTTTTGCTGTAATAAATCAAAAAGATTTCGGAACTTCAGTTACTGATTATAAATTATCCGCCGCCGCCGGAAATAATTCCCTAAGTTTCGGTTTAGGGTACGGCTGGTCCGGGGGAGATGTTTCTTTATTTCATCATTCTACTCTGCTCACCCTTGGAACTTTGTACAGACCGAACAGATATTTATCAATGGGACTGATAGGCAACTTTCCAGATTTAAGAAAAAATGAAGGGATTATTGATCTGGCTCTCCGTCCATTTGGCGATGAGAAAATATCATTTTTCGGTGATTATGAATTTAAAGAAAACAGAGATCCTTTGGAGATTAAATGGAGCGCCGGTGCCGCAATTGAAGCTTATCCCGGCTTTAGATTGACAGCAAGATATTTTAATACAAAAATGTTCAACATGGGAGTAGAGCTGAGTTTTGGGAATATATCGTTCTCTTCGCATGCAAACTATGATAAAAATGGTAATCATGAATATAATGTGTACGGAATTAGGTTTGGAGGTTATGATAGAAACCCGTTTATGAATTTGTTTCCCAAACATAAATATGTTGAAATGAATTTACTCGGTCCGGTGAAATATCAGAGATTTAAATTCTTCGATAATTCGAATACATTAAAAAGTATTATTACAGAAATAGACGCGGCAAAAAATGATAAATCTGTGGCGGGGATTGCTATTAATACCTCCGGTATGACAGCCAACAAAGAAATTGTGTGGGAACTCAGGGAAAAATTGAAACAGTTCAGAGCGTCGGGAAAACATATTGTCATATTTATAGATAACACAGGAATAGTTAAGTACGACTTGGCTTCTGTAGCAGATAAAATTATTATGGATCCGGAAGGTTTATTGACATTAGAAGGTTTTATTTACGGTAAGAATTATTATAAAGGTATACTCGAAAAACTCGGTATAGGTTACCATGAATGGAGATATTTTAAATATAAATCGGCTATGGAAGTATTTTCCCGCTATAGAATGAGTAAACCCGATAGTGCACAATTGCAGCGATTAGTCGATGTGGACTATAAAGTAGCAGAACAGGATATTTGCTCAGGAAGAAATATAATTCCTAAAAAATTTAATGATCTTGTGAATAATCAAACTGCGTTTTTAGCCGGAGATGCCGTTAAAGCAGGGCTGGTAGATGCAATAGGCAGATGGGACAAAGTTAAAGAAATTGTAAAAGAACTTGAAAGAAAACATGAAAGCTTTGTCAGTCCAAATTCTTTAGCCAAATTCAATTTACCTAACGATAATTATTGGGGAGAAAAACCAAAAATCGCCGTCATTTATGCCATCGGTGTGTGTGCAATGGATGAAGGTATTAATGCCCGCAGTTTAGTTAAAGATGTACAAGCCGTAACAAATGATGATAATGTAAAAGCGTTAGTACTAAGAGTTGATTCTCCCGGCGGCGATGGGATGGCTTCAGATATTATTGCCGAAGCAATAAAAAAATGCACAAAGAAAAAACCGGTGATAGTATCTCAAGGTTATGTTGCTGCGTCCGGCGGGTACTGGCTATCGATGTACGGTAATAAAATTGTTGCGGCACCAAACACGATTACCGGTTCAATCGGGGTGATTGGGGGATGGTTTTATAATAAAGGACTCGATTCTAAATTAGGGGTAACTACCGATTACGTGAAAAAAGGAGAGCACGCGGATTTAGGATTCGGATTTAGGTTGCCATTTGTAGGCATATCATTGCCTGATAGGGATCTTTCACCGGAAGAGCAAGGTAAGGTAGAAAGTTTATTAAAAACGATGTATAAAGGTTTTGTCTCAAAAGTAGCTCATGGAAGGAATCAAACTATTTCATATATCGATTCAATAGGACAGGGCAGAGTTTGGTCGGGAGAGGATGGTTTAAAAGTAGGTCTGGTTGATACATTGGGAGGGCTTTCAACGGCTATCCGGCTGGCAGCTGGAAAGGCGGGTTTGAATGGTAAGGAATACCGTGTTGTTGAATATCCCAAACCCGGTTGGTTCAACTTCAATATTTTTATACCGAAATTGTTCGGACTCAACCTGAACATTGAAGATTCTTATATTAAAAATATAAAATACAGATTCCAAAATAACGGCAGGCCTATCCCTATGTTGCCTTTGGAGAATATGGGATTATTGCAGAAAGCATATTAGATTAAGATGTACGACTCATAATAGTTGGATTAAAACTAATGTGATATTTATTTTGAGCAAAAGGCAAATCTGAAACCTATTTCCAAATTAATGTTGTTGACGAATGAACTTCTTTCCCGCTTATTTTGTCTTTTATTTTAACCGTCAATAAGTAGCTGCCCGGTTCGTACTTACTCATATCAAGCTGAAGGTACATTTGAGGATTAGCTTTATCAGTTTGATAACTACTGGTTAATGCAATTTTCTTGTTGTTTGTTTTACCAAGCCCAAAGAGGTTTAATAAAGTTGTAAAGGTTTTTTCTATCCCTTCACTACTGTCAATTTTCTGAACAGAAATTTCCTGCTCAAATCTATATAAATTAAAAGTGTTAGGTGAAAGATTATATAACTCGTAATAGATGATTAAATCTTGCAGCGGGGAAAATACACCGGTTGGATTCGGAAGTATAGTGATTTTTTCCCTTCTCAAAGGATAATCTTTTTTACCATCCAAATCAATCGCTGAAGCTAAAACAATATCGCTTATGCCGGGTTCAACCGGGTTGAATCTTTTCACTTTAAATGGGAAGTGGTTTGAAGACACACCCTTATCTTTTCGGCGGATAATTTCAAAAGCAAAGTTACCCGTATCGGGTTCTATTTTTATGTAAGCGCTATTTACAACAAATTGCTTATTTCCTGGCAATAATAATTCTTTTTGCTTAGTAAAAGTTTTTAAAGAATCTTTTTCCTCTGCAATCAGATTCATCTCCCTATCAAAAAAGAAGATGCCGAAAGTATGAGGGTAAACGAATGAATTATTTTTCAATAAGGTATCTCCGGCAGGGAGGCAATAGCTAACATATAAGTCGGTTGAGTACTCATTCCTTCTGCTCGAGAGATCACGGAATTGAATAATTTTATAAGGAACAGCGAAAACCGGACCTTCAAATTTTGGCTCATAATAAAAATAGCTATGCCTTTTTAAATTTTCAGCAATCGAATAACTGTTTCCTCCAAATTGAGATTGATTCTTGCCGTACTCGGTCGGTTCGCTTAGAGTAAAATTACCTGACATATATTCATCGGTAAATCCGATTTGTGTGAATTTGTATTGCCAAACATCAGTTTTTGCCATAACTGTACTTTTTTCTCCACCCGTCATGTAAGGACGGTAGCGCACTTTTCTTATAGGTTTCCCGTATCGTAAATAAATTTCACCTCTGTCGGATTTCCAACCGACAATTCCCAGTCTTGGTATGCTGAAGCGGAGATTGGCATACGCTACTCGTGAATAATATTCCAATAGACTTTCATTAACTTTGGTTAAGAACAAAGGCTCGTTCCACTTCCAAAAAAGATTAATTACTTGTGTCAATTCTTTATTGCTCATTTTTTTTATTTCATTGCCAAGCACCGGTTTTAATAAATCTTTAACAGAATAAAAAGTGAAATCCAATTTGTCATTCGGACTCATCAACATCAAAGCATTCTTATAATATTTATGAGCATCTTTGAATTTGCCTGTTTCATAAGAAAGTAATCCTAAATAGAGGTACGCATCTTTATTGTTCGGATTTATCTTCAGCAGTTTTTGTAAAGGCAAAATTCCTTTTTCGGGTTTTTCGGCATCTTCAAATAGAAATCCCAAATGAAGATAAGCCTTGCTGTAAGTTGAATCATATTTAATGGTTTCGATAAAATAATTTCTAGCCTTTTCAAAATGCTCGTTTGCAAATTTTTCATAGCTCAGTACCGGGTCATCCCCGTCTTTTTTAAAAGAGTTATGGAATTCATCAAACTGTGCTTCTTCGATTCTTCCGATATTATACAATGCTGCGGTGCATGTACTGTCAATATCCAAAATATTTTCATACTCACCGTAGGCCAGATTCCTGCTGACATACTCTTTGAGCTTAGCCAGTAGAAGACGGTATTGAATGTTTTTGGGATTTTTTAATACAGCACGCTCAACAAGGCGTCTTGCATGTATTCTGGAGTAAACAGTTTTTTTGTCAAGATAAATTTTTGCCAGTTCAAAGAGTGACGGAGCATCGTCGTTTTGTGAAATAGATTTTTTCAGAAAAATTTCGGCACTATCTATTTCTTTTTGTTCCCTAAAAATTAGAGCGGCTTGATAATAATTATGTGAGGATAATCCTTCAGTCTGTGCAAAATGGACCTGTGCCGCAGTTAAAATTATGATTGATATTAAGATGAGGATGATTTTCACTTTGAAATTCCTCTATATGCTTTGACGCGAAAAATAATAATTCTTCTTAAAATAGAATTGATTAAGAAATTAGAATCACGCAAATTTTAACTACGTCATTAATTGAACTTATCAGAATCACTTCAAAATAAATATTTTACTTTATTGTCATTGGGACGGAAGAGAGAAATCTCACTATTCTAAAAGATTTTCGTAATAGGCGCACATGTCTCGATCGATGATTCTGTCGAAATGACGAATAAACTAATCTGTAGAAAATCTATTATTATTAAGAATTAAAATCAATTGTTAAGCAAATCTTAAATATTCTAAAATCTTTTTATTTTGTACACTATAATAATGTCCTAATCGCAAATAATACAAATACCATAAAGTCGAAAAGAATTAAAAATAATTTGTAGAAATGACTATTATATATATAAAAAAGGACTATTGGGTAAAAAAATTATCTTCGGTTTATGAAGGGAACTAAAAGATGTGAACCAGGAAAATTAAGAAAAGTATCAATTCAAAATGACTTAATTTGAGCAGATAATTTTCAGATGCGTTTTTTCTTTACTTTTAATAAAGTATAATTCAGCAAATCACACGCGAGGCAGGAAGTTAGAGGGATCTGTTCGTGATTTTCCCATCTTTTATGAAATAATTTTCCCGCGAATTGTCCGATGAAAAATGCCCCTACCAATACAGGATAGGTTATAAAGGCGAATCCGATACCGGATGTATAACGCAGCACAATAATAAACGGAACCGGAATGTGTATTGAAAGTATCCATTGGAACGAAAATTTTCTAACATTGCTTCGCCAGTACCCAAAAGGAATATTAATTAGAAATACAATGATTCCTACAAACCAAAGATTCATAGCCTGAAAATATTTTAGCCCTATTAATTTTTTTATAAATATTTGATAAAGTTACTGTTTATTTTAATAAATACAAAAATTATCAGTAAGTAAAAATTGTTTAGCTGTATCACAATTGTTACTGAAATCAATGGAAAAAAATTATACTCTTTTTATACATTATTTTTTTTAGTATAATATAACCCAGAAGGCAATAATTAATAAGCATTATACATAATCTAGGGAAAAATTACCGGGGGGTAATATGTCACGTCGCTATAGAGGCAATATGCGCGGGGAAAAGTATCTTGCAAATATGGTAAATAAGGAGTTGCACGATCTTGATTTAGAATCAAGCTTGTGCAAGATTGATGAAATAATTAAAAACGGTTCCGATCAAGCATTTAATTCATCGGAAGAAGCGCGAATCAAAGGCTTCACATTTTGTAAGCATTGTATAGGTGCTTCCAATGTTCAGGATATCAGTGTCAACTATATATCGACTTGAATAGCGAATGACTCATAAAAGGGAAATAACTTCGGCATTTAAAACTTTCCATGAGTGCTATTTGATTAAAATATTGTGTAGTCTTAAATTGGAAAAGATATCCATGTTTGCGGTACAGAACAAGACATCCCTTCAATGAATGAATAGATTCGATTTTTATTAAAATTTTTCCCGAATCTGTTTGCCTTAACCTGCCATTCGACTATACAGTTAATTCACAAAAGTGGCTCATTGTCTTTTTTAGTATTTTAATCAAATTAAAAATTTTTACATCTTTGTAATATCTGTTTCCGGGAACTCCTTTACATAATAAAATAATCCGTTCCTAAATTAGAAAAAGATAATTTGAACTTAAATATTTTCGAAAGAATCCAACTAAGTTTATAGACGGTAATAATTTATTCATTGTGTTTTTAAATAATATGAATATAATAGGACTGCTTCTATTCGTGATTCTTATATAAATTTTAAGGTAAACTAATGGAATATAAATTCGAAAAATGGCTCCTGCAGTACGGAGAATACTGGGAAAGAAGATACCATAATAAATTCGCCGAGTTGTTTGCCGAATCGGCTTTGTTTTATTGGACTCCGTTTAGAAAAGCTTTAAAAGGCAGAGATGAAATATCGGCTGAAGTAAAAAAATTTTTAACCAATCAAAGAAATATCAAATACGAATTCGAAATATTGTACGAGAATGAAAATAAAGTTATTTCTAAATGGTGGTGCAGTCTTTTTAAAGTTGACCCTGGAATAGATGTTTCCATAGCCGGAATACTGGAAGCCGTATTTGATGAGAACGGAGAATGTGTTGAGCTGAGACAATGGTGGCACTCGGATGAAAATCCATGATTGAAATACGGCATGCCGTTTAGATTTTGCGTAAATAGTTCCCCACACCATCCCGGCGAAGGTTAACAGCGGGTAGATTTCGGTACAGCATAATTCCGGCTTCTGCCGGGATTGGTGTAATTCATTGGATAAAATGTTTACTTTATTTTTAGAAAGCTAGGGTGATGCCATTTCTTAATTCCAGGTCATCTTTTTTTAATTTAGTAACCGGCTTATTATCATACCGGTTTAGGAGATGTACGGAAAAAGTTAGGTTTGAAGATATTTTAAATTGCACACTTGCATCTGTCAAAAGGCGATAATTTGAAATATCTTTTACATAAGGCTGGTAGTAATTGACAAGGGAAAAATTAACGATATCGTTTATTCGCCAATAAATATCTATGTAATTAGTTGACCTGATAAGATCTTTTGTGATTGTTCCGGGCTGTGCATTGTAAATCTCATTTTCATACATGGCTCCGATACCTAAAAATATTTTAAAAGCGGAAGTACTGTCCTCTTGATGAAAATATTTTAAAACATCAAACCTAAAACCAGTTCCCAATAAACTACGTTCATTAAGTGCAATCAAATCATTAAATTCTATTTGTGTGAAAATTTCCCAGGATGTTTTCGTATTCAGATTAATATCGCATCTTAAATGTGCAAAACCATGGTTTAGAATCTTCTCGTCATTTCCTTCTTTATATTCATAATTTGAAACTAAAAAGAGATGATAATCTTCTTCATAATAATCAAGCCTCATATTTCCGCTAACTGATATATAATTTGAATTCCCAGAGTTCAAACCGAACTCGAGCCCTGCATTACCCTTGAAGCCATGCCCGGAAATGTTTTCTCTAAATTGTTCTGTGTTGATCTGAGCATTCGTTAAACTGCCGTAAAAAATTATTAATAGTATTATTATAAGTGTATTTAAATTTAAGTTGTTCATTATGCTTTAACCATTATTTCCTATTTCATTACAAATTTAGAGGATTATAATTTCTTTGTTTTAATAAAAGTAGAATTCATATTTGTCCTTTTTCTACTTAATTTGTTTTAACTGCCTCAACATTAAGAGTAAAATAAATTTTTATAAAATTTAACTTATCATGCGGAATAAATTCAATTTTTATTATTTTAATACTTTTAATCTGGATCAGCAATGGAGCTTTTTGAGAAAGATCCCTTCAAAAAAATAAGTTTAGCACTATTATTGTGTTTAATTTTTTTAAGATTCTATTATTGGATTACTATGTTTTTCAATAATCTTTAAGTTAGGAATATTTTATGATAAAAAAAGTTTGTGTCTACTGTGCATCAAGTGAATTGTCCGATAATATTTATCTGAATTCAGCGTTCAAATTAGGTGCTCTTTTAGCCGAAAATTCTATTGATATAGTTTACGGAGGCGGAGCAGCGGGCAGCATGGGCAGCCTTGCCAGAGGTGCACTTTCACAAAATGGAAAAGTTTACGGAATAATACCCAAATTTATGTATGATCTTGAATGGGGGTTTGAAGAAATAACAGAATTGAAAATTGTTGACGGGATGCCTGAAAGAAAGAGGATGCTGATTGACGGTGTCGATGCAGTTATTGTACTTCCCGGAGGTTCCGGCACTTTCGAAGAGGTATTTGAAACACTTACTTTAAAAAGATTAGGAATGTTCACTAACCCCATCATATTTGTAAACACAAATAATTATTTTTCCCCGTTTAAAGAGCTTATGGAAAAATCCATTTCGGAAAAATTTATGGATGAAAGACATAGTGACATGTGGACTATTGTAGACAAAACTACGGATGTTATCGATGCAATAGATAACTCACCTAAATGGTCTCCTGATTCGGTTAATTTTGCCACCTTAAAATAAGCATTGTATTGCTACTTTTCGAAACAAATAAATTCTTTCCCGATAAACAAAGTTTATGGTTTAACATGAAGCCATTTATTGTATACCATTTTTTGTTCTTGAGAAGGATTTTTTACAGTAACTATTTTATAATTTTTACGGTTATTTTTATCAAGTATCACGTTACGCGTTTTAATAATACCGTTGTGAGAAACCAGAATGCTTAAAGTATCGCCCGGTGAAGAAGTTGAATAAATTTTATCGAAAATATTCTTATTAACTCTAAAACCGTTTACCGCTATCACTTCATCGTTTGCGTTAATCCCGCTGTTATAAGCGGGAGTTCCAGCAACCACACTCGTGACAATTAAATGTCCTCCGGAATCTTTCAAATTAATACCCAAAAGTGGACTCGCGTTAGAGTCGGGCTGGTTAACTAATTTTAATCCAGCATAGTTTAAATATTTATTGTAATCAATTTCTTTTGTACCGTAAACATAGTTTTGGAAAAATTCATCTAATTTTTCTTCCGCAATTTTTTCTACGGCTTCAATATATTCTTTATCCGTAAATCCGCGTCCCTTTTTTTTGTAATATTCGTTATACAAGTATCTAAGAACATCATCATAATCATTTTCACCTTTTGTATTATGAATTATTTCCAGGTCAAGAAGCATACCGATGATGCATCCTTTAGTGTAATACGAAACGGTTGTATTATAACTGTTTTCATTCGGCTTATAAGCTTTAATCCAGGCATCATAACTAGCATCGGCAGCGGATTGTATTTTATTTCCCGGCTGATTTTCTATGCGTGTTATAAATCCGCTTGCGAGCATATTTAAGTATTTATCCGGGTTGACAAATCCAGAGCGCAGCATCGTTTGAGTTGAATAATAAGTAGTTACTCCTTCCATCTCCCAGAGCAGAGAAGTGTAGTTCTCTTTATTATAATCAAATGGACCCAAAGCTATGGGACGGATTCTTTTCACATTCCATAAATGAAAATGCTCATGAGCGACCAGTCCGAGAAACCTCATATAACTGCTCTTGGGTTTGTATATCCACCGGTTTACGTCTAGTGTACATGAATTTAAATGTTCCAGCCCGCCGCTGCCGCGATCGAGATTATGAATTATAAATAGATAACGTTTGTTCGGATTTACCCCCACAACTGAAGTTTCTGTCTCTACAATTTTCTTCATATCTTTTAGCATCTTGTTCATATCGTAATTACCGTAACCGTACATAGCGATTTCATATTTTACGCCAGCCGCATTAAAATGAAAAACCTTATGATTGCCGATCTCAATTGGTGAATCGACTAAGATATCATAATTGGGCGAACGGAACTGCCAGCCGCTTCCTTCAATTTCATCTAATCCTGTGCTCACTTCATTCCAGCTTTTATAAGGAATGACAGTTAAATTTGAGGGTAAATTTTTCATTCCTTCAATAAACATGAAGACACTCGAACCGACTACAAATCCATGAGAAGCATCTAAATAACTTGTCCGAACAGATTTTTCAAACGCGTAAACTTTATATCTGATGTCCACTATTGATTCGTTATTGATTGAAATATGCCATGTATTTTTGTCCACTTTTTTTATTGCAAGACGATTCCCGTTTCCGTTATTTGCTTCCAGATTTTCGACATTTTTTTCAAAATCTCTTACCAGATAAGATCCCGGAGCCCAAACCGGCATTTTTATATTTATACCTGGCTTATTGAGATTTGAAATTTTCATCTCAACTTCATAATAGTGTGTATAAGGTTTATTCATCGATAAGATGTACTCGAGTTTGGGTGATGCAGGGAATAAGTTTACTGTTAATGCAACAATCGAAAGCAAAAATAGTTTGAATGACAAATAACCGATTTTTGAATTATACATGTTTTTCCCGGGATATTAATGTTGGATTTTTATTTTGGGACAGATTCATTTAGAGAAGGTCAAAAATAAAATAATTGTTAACTTTTTGCAAAAAAGTTTTTTTGAAAAAAAAAGCCGCAAATTTTATCAATTTGCGGCTTATAAAATGATTCCACATTTAACTTGATTTTCGCATTTTCTGAACCTTCTTACATAATTCGAAACCTAATACATATTTTTCAGAATCATTTTATATTTTTAAATATAGGGACAACAATAATCATTAAACTTAATTTTTATTTCGTTCAAAAGATTAGACAACACCGGACAGGAAAAGGTTTCATCAGATTTTTAGAGTTTGATATAAATCAACTTTGCTCGGAAGACTTATTGTGATACGCCTTTTTGCGAGCTAATAAAAAATATGAGTGGTTATAATTTCGGTAAGTCAAAAACGGTTTTTTCGTTTCTTATATTTCCGGTGTTTAACGTGGAAGCAGGTTCAAATAATAATATTTGAACTTCTTCATCAGCTACCGGGCGGTGTTCAACTCCTCTCGGAACAATAAATATTTCACCCTCGTTTAGCTCAACCGTATCATCATCTATTTCAATTTTTAATTTTCCTTTTATCACCATGAAAAGCTCATCTTCATTTTCGTGATGATGTTTTATGAATTCACCTTTTAGTTTAGCAACCTTAACGTGCTGCCCATTTAGTTCTCCTATTATTCCCGGTTTCCAGTATTCGTTAATTTCATTTAGCTTTTGCAGCAGATTTATTTTTTCAACCATAGCTATACTTTCGATATTTTATAACCATTTATTTATATCATTCGCCTGTGATAATTTATCTGTCCTAAATGATAATTCAAGTGTGCTGTAAGATGAGTTAAGAAATAGGCTGTTGTCATCTTTTTCCTAAAAACATCAACCGGGTAGTCTTTAGACAAATCATCATCAGTAATTAATATTAATGTACTTCTAACTTCTTTTAAGGTGATTTCTATTTCTCTAATAAGTTCCTCTTTGGGTACATTCTTTGCGCTAAACTCGTAATCCCTGTCCCTGGTGTATCCTGTATTCCCAAGAATGCTTCCTATAAAATAACGTAAATTGCCGGTGAGATGAAGACATAAATTCCCGGAAGAATTTTTAATCTCCTTAGCAGTCATCCATAGTTTTGATTCATCTTCGTAAGAATTTATTTCGTTTTTAAGCTTTGCCAAATCTCTCTCAAATAAATCGATTAGAATTTCTTGCAGCATAATAACCTCATAAAATGATTAATACTTAATTCCGAATTTTTTGTAAATAAATCCCAAAATCCAGGCAGGCCCTATCAGTAAAAATTGTACGTCCTTGAAGAAAGATGGTTTTTTCCCTTCAACTTTGTGTCCGTAGAACTGCCCTATCCATGCGAGTATAAAAATAATTAGTGATATCACCCAAAGCGGTGCAACTTTTAATGTACTTAAAAGATAATTACCCTCCAGAGATAAAAACGATATTGCCGCAATACCTACAAACAGAGAGAATGACAACCTGATATAAAAGATTAAAGCAAGTAATATTAAAAGCAAACCAAAATTTATAAAAAAATTAACATGAGGCGAAAAATATTGCCCTGTAAAACTATGCGGAATGGATGAAAGCAATCCGATTATGCTGAAAAATATTGAAGGTACACATATGAAATGAAATCTTTTATTAACCGAGTTTTGGTGACTTTCGCCGTATTCATCAAACCATTGTTGAACTGTTTTCATATTTGTTTACCTCAAGTTGACTAAAGGTAAAATTAAAATTATTAAGAATAAGTAGCAATTAATTGTAATTTCGTCGTGACCGGTGATTCATAGCTTTCCGGCAACCACAACTACCGTTTTTAAAGTTTCTATTGCGCCGTTATAATCATTGAATGCTTCTAAGAATATTATATATATTCCCATCCTCAAAGGATGTCCGTCATCTCCGAGTCCGTTGAAAACTAAAGAGCCGTTTTGTCCGCTCGGTTTATTGTCGGCGAGAGTTCTGACAAGTCTGCCCCGGTTGTCGAAAATTCTTAAGCGAATTTGAGACACAGGCTGTGTTAGCCGGTAATTTATTATTGTGAAATCCTGGTAGCCGTCATCATCCGGTGAAAAAGGATTAGGAGAAATAGAAATACTTGAATTTGAATTAGGGTTCACCGAGTAAATACTGTTTTGCTTGTCAGGAGTGGCGCCGTTTGGATTTGCAGAACTACTCCAGTTCAAGGGTGAATTTCCGTCTATTCGGGGATTTATTCTTTCCAGCGAAATGTTTTTTGTTATTATAATATTTTCATTGTGCCATTTTTCAGAATAATTAACCGAGTCTACAATATTACCCTTGGCATCTTTTAGCAAAATTAAGTCGCCGCTATTTGACAATCCTAAATCCGGCACGTTTAGTATATTTTTGTAATTATTAGAATTCAAAGGATATTGTTGTAATATCGAAGAGTCCGCAGCCAATAAAAAATATGCTTTTGCCGGAATTGAGAGTGAGGTTTTATATAAAGTGTAAGTTTTAGTGTTGCCAACTTCAACTTTCCAGCCTCCGATATTATGCGGTTCGCTGCTGTTATTATAGAATTCGATAAACTCACAATTATTCTCATCCGGATCGAACATTATTTCATTTATAACAAAATCATTTCTGGACGCACTTTTTAAATTTACGAGTGAATTTATTTTACCGGGAGTGCTGCCCGTCCTATCTAAGGAAGTTCCCCAGTTAGTACTGTCATTTGTAGGGTATTTTGTAGAAATTCTTTCAAGCGAATAGCCTTTTTCGCCCCCCCAGGAAGAACGGTAGAATAAGCTATCAATTACAGCATTCCTAAAATCATATAGAATTATACCGTCTGCGGAATTACCTAATGTTCCAAAATTTACTTGTAGTATTTTTGCATTTATATTTTTAAATAGAACTCCCGTAGAATCTTTAGTGATGATCAAATAATTACCCGGATTTAATATCACATCATTATTTGTAATAAATTTTTTATCCGGTGATGGTAAAATATCGCTGACCGACCAATTCTTGATATTAACCGGATTTTCCGAAACATTTAATATCTCAAACCACTCAGGTTCATCCTTATTGGGATCGTACATCACTTCATTTATCAATAGCACGGATCTTCTAAACCCGGGTTCAATACTTTTTTCATAATAATTATTTAAAGTGTCTTCATCATTTGCGAAAGATAAGCGTACAGCAGTTTTAATTTTTGAGTTAATGCCGGGAATGCTGGAAGGGGATTTTATAAGTAATGAATCATCCGGACGTAAATTTAATCCATTCGCTGCCCCTAAAAATTTGTCCGCTACATTATTTGAATCTGAATCATAATAAAATTCTACCGAAAAATTATTTACAGACAATGAACCATAGTTTTTAACTTTTGCAACCGGGTAAACATCATCCCCGGGGACAGGGAATTGAGGGTCGAAAAAAATACCAGTAACGGCGGGATCATATTTTCTTGGGCTCAAGCTGTTAATTCTTCCGGGCGTACTTTTTTCCAAATCTTTTGAAGATCCCCAATTGTTTTGAAGATTTGAAGAGGCGCTGGAGGAAATCCTTTCCAGCGAATATCCGGAAGTCCCTCCCCAGGTATCCGAATAAAGAACTGAATCTATTGTTAGTCCCACCGCATCTTTCAATACAATGCCGTCCATGTCATTATTTAATACCGGAAGATCTGCTGCGATAGTTACGGAAGGGATATAACGGTGGTAATCATAAATGGAAGAATCTTTTGAAACAACAGTGTATGATTTGGGTGCAATAAATAAATTATTTTTTAATATAGTTGTTTTAGGTGAGGCATAAACATCGGTAATTGACCAATCCTTGAGATTTATCGTGTCGGACAACGTATTATAAAGTTCGATCCATTCCGGTTCACCGCCCCCCGGATCATACATTATTTCACTTATCACAATTACTGATTGAGGATGACCGGGAGTGACAATTTTATAATAAAAATTGTTGGATGTATCCTGATCTTCATCAAATATTACCTTTGCCAAAAAACCGATTTTATTTTGTAAATCATTTATTGTAAAAAGCGAAGGAGTAATGATAGAATCGCTTGGAGAGAGTTGAATCATATTTGACACGGCTAAGAATTTGTCCGGTATCGTGTCCAGATTTGTGTCCTCAAAAAGCTTTATTGAAAATGAAGCAGGCTTTTTACCTTTATTTTTTATTTTAACAGATATTGAAATCTGTTCGCCTTTTAGTGGTTTGGGGGGCGTGAAAATTATGTCTGATAATTTTAAGTCAAAATCTTTTTGAGTGACAGAATTTATTTTTCCCGGTGTTCCGCCTTCCGTACCTTTTGATGTTTGCCAATTCGAGGGATCGTTGGAAGATACATCCGAATTAATCCTTTCGAGTGAATTTCCGCTGCTGCCTCCCCAGGACGGAAGGTAGCTTAAACTGTCAATTTTTATTCCCAATGAATCTTTAATCACAACAGCATCACCCGAATTATTAAGCGACGGAAAGTTGGCTGTTATTATATGAACCGGGATTGAATAATAATTGAGGATTGAAGAATCTTTACTGATTACAATAAATGATTTTGCGCGCAGAATCATATTTTGAGCAGTAATTGTTTGCTGATTATGATTGTCGGATATCGACCAATTCCTTAAATTAATTAAAGAATCCGTACGGTTATAAAGTTCCACCCACTCCGGTTCTCCATTGAGGGGTGCGTACATTATTTCGTTGACAACAACATCATTATAATTATGCTCAATCGGATATACTTTAAAAAATAAATATTTATTGTTATTAGATAAATCTTCATCGGGTGAGAAAATTATACTGGCGATTAAATTATAATCCCCGGCTTTGAGAGAACTTAAAGATAAATTAATATTCAACGAATCTTTTGATGATAATGCTTGTATATTTTTGGAGTGAAGTAACTCATTGTTCTCGCCTGCTGAATCGGAATTTGTATCATTAAAAAGTTTAACCGTAAAATTATTTGCTGTTTTAAATCCTATATTTTTTATCTCGATGTTTATGTTTACATCGTTTCCCTCTAAAGCTGTTTTTGGGAAATAATCTAATCTGCTGATTTCAAGATCATAATTGAGAGGCGTTACTGAATTATTAAATCCGGGCGTACCGAACTCTACTTTTGAATTTTCCCAGTTGGAATTTGAGTCATCCTGGTTCAAGATAATTTTTTCGTCGGAATAGTTAGTCTTATTATCTGCTGAATACGTATAAGTTTCAACGGTATCATTCGCGGGTCCTATTAAATAGATTGTTCTGCCGGAAGAGTTTGCCATGCCGGATCTTCCGAAAGCATTATCGGCGGTTTTAAATAATAATGTACCCTGTGGAATTATTTTTATGTACATTCCCGAATCAATTACATAATCACCTTCGAGGATTACGGCAAAAGATTTTGGTTTAAGCATTGAATCCACGGCAGCCGGAATGAGCAGATCGGGATTGGCTGAAGAGTATTTAATTTTGTATTTGCTTAAATCGATTGATAGTACCGGGCTTGTATTATATAATTCGATAAATTCGTTATTGCCGGAAGAAGCATTAAACATTATTTCACTTAGAACAACTGTACTGTTTGTTTGAGCTAATAATTGAGATGAGTAAACTAAAAATGCAATAAAAATCCAGCTTCTCATTTAAAATTCTCCCTCTTTAAATGAATGAAGGGTGGTTCATCTTTTTATGATTAATTAATTGAAGCAAATTGAGCCTTTTAAGAGGGCAATTTAATTTGCAATAATTTCACAAAAGTGTAATAAACATAATATAGTGATCAATTGAATTAATATCAGTAATTTTTTTACAAAAATCCGACGATGAGTAAAAAAATATTACGGAGATATGTTGAATCTCTTAAGGTTGTTTATCTTTTCATTTTCAATCTGAAACGGGAATTGCTTTAGTTTAATCCGTCTACGTCCCGCCGTACTTATGCGGACGAGAGCGCCCGGGTAAAATACTCTGCCGCTTGCGGCGAGGTAGTTCATTTAAATATTATTTCAAAATCATCAAATCCTTTTTGCAATATATTCGAAAATTGAGTCCGGCAAAATTTTTAATATTTTAGCTCCGAGAACAGTTGCAGCCGGAAATTGAATAATCTCTTTCTCTTTTTTGATCCCTTTTATAATTATTTTAACTGCTTTTGAAACATCCATTAAAAAGGGCATTCCAAAATCATTTTTATCCGTCATTGGAGTTTTCACAAATCCCGGTTTAACGGTTAAAATTTTCACACCATATTTTCTTGATTCAATACGCAGACTCTCCATGAGCAACGATACTGCCGATTTGCTCGCACAATAAAAACCGCTTCTAGGAAAACCCCTGCTTTCAGCTAAACTTGAAACACCGATAATTGTCCCGCTTTTATTTTTCATAAATTCAGGCAGTAATTGTTCAATAAAATAAATTATCCCAAGCACATTCACGTTAAAAATTTTTTCTGCAATTTCCGAATCATATTTCTCGATGCTGGAATGATAGCTAGTGCCTGAATTTAAAACGGCTATATCTATTTTACCAAATTTTTCTTTTACGAAGCTTAAAGCAGAATTTACGTCTTTTTTGTTGCTCACATCGCAGCGTACGTAAATATGTTTTTCTTTCCCGCCTTCCAGGTTTTCTACCATGTCACGTAGAATTTCATCCCTGCGGGCAAGCAATGCTAATCTGCACCCTTCTTTGGCTAGCTGGTTTGACAATTCAAAACCAATACCGCTGGAAGCTCCCGTTATCAGTACTACTTTATTTTTAAGGGCAATCACTTTTGAACCGGCAATTTAATAATATTCTATTCCGCATATAATAAAATAGTGTAATTGATGTTTAATTTAAACTGTTTAAGTGTTACTATTTAAAAATCACTTCTGCCCAAAAGTAATTTTTAAAAAAATGCAGATATAAAATGTATTTTACCATTTTCAAAGTCTCCACAACTTAATTATTAATACCCATACGATTCACCTATTTTAATTGTTACTTCGTAAAAATATTATCTTTTTTTTGCCAAAATACTTTTCTTTTACGAGGTGAAGATTCGGTTTATCGATATATGAGAATCGAATGAGATTTTTTGAAGATATAAAAATATTTTGAATAGGAGGGAACTATTATATAAAGAAAAACTATACTTATTAAAAAGGTAAAGTTACTTTTATTTGTGTTTGTTCCGATGGGATACTGTTAATTTGCATTTTACCGCCGTGTATATCGACTATCTTTTTTACAATCGACAGCCCTAGTCCGGTACCTTTTCTCTCGAACAACATTCTGTCGAATTGCATAAAATCTCCTAAGTTAGCAATCTCATTTTCATTCATTCCGCGTCCATAATCAGTCACGCAAATGTTAAATCCGCTTTTCGATATCGAAGATTCCACCATAACATGATTTCCTTTATGAGAATACTTAAACGCATTATCAACAAGTTCTTCAATTATTCTTTCCAGATTTTGTTCATTAATACTTACGAAAGCATTTTCTGCGTTCAATATTATGTCGCTAATCCGTTTATATTTTAATGCAATTTTATTGGACACCACTTCTATTACGTATCGAGGCGAAGGCAGCGAGGATGCTCGCAAAGCGGACACTTGGGTCTCATCTTTTGAAATAATTTCAAGTTTTGTAGCCAGCAGTACTCTTTGAACAAGATCGTTTAATCTTTGGGCAGATAACGAAATGTGTTGAGAGATATTTAATATTTCTTCCGGTTTCAAAGTATTATAATCTTCTTGCAGTATTTCATTAAAACCCAATATTGTAGTTAAGGGAGTCTGCAGTTCATGCGGTAAGGAAAGTGATATACTCGATCGGAGCTGTTCAAGTTTGTTCTCATGAATTTTCTTTTTTTCCAGCCTGGTATATATTGACTGAACAAGAGTTTTGTTATTAAAAGGTTTTGTAATATAGTCATCGGCACCAATTTCCATTCCCTCTCTCATGTCTTTCAGTTCCGACTTCGCAGTAAGAAAAATAAACGGAATAGTATCGGTTAGTGCATTTTTTCTTAATACTTTCATAACATCATAACCGTTCAATTCGGGCATCATAATATCGCATAGTATAACAGCCGGCAGTTCTTTCATCGCTTTACTGATGCCCTGACTGCCGTTTTCTGCTAGTAAAACTTCGAATCCCTCATGCTCCAACCTTTCTTTAAGAACATAAAGATTATCTGCCTCATCATCAATTATTAAAATTTTGTTTTTCCTGCCGGGAAGTGTAATTTGAGATGCGGTCATTTTATCCCCTTCTTGTGTTTTGACAAGGATCTTTTTTAATAAAATGTTTAAAGTTTGAACAGTTGATCATGAAATATATATTTAAAGATATAAGTATTTAAGATTAAAAATTTTCGATTTGTTCCGGTTGCTCTTTTCAATTAGATGACAAATTATTATCTTGTATCAAAAATTATTCCAATGTTTGTAAGTAATATTATCCCGGTAGAAGATGTGTTAATAAGGTCGGAAATCGAGGAAATTCACTTCTCTTGCGACCTAGACAAATGCAAAGGAGCCTGTTGCACAATGGAGAGCGAGTATGGTGCCCCTTTGCGAGAGGATGAAATATATCAAATTGAGAATAGTTTACCCAAAATAAAACAATACTTGCCGCAGCGGCATGTTGAGGAAATTGACAGACAGGGATTTTGGGAATCCAAGTACGGCGAATTGATGACGACCAGTGTAAATAACCGCGCTTGTGTTTTTGTTTATTATGAAAATGATATTGCTAAATGCGGTATTGAGAAAGCTTATTTGGAACATGCAATAAATTTCAATAAACCGATATCCTGTCATCTTTTCCCAATTAGGGTATCGAATTTTGGGGGGGATGTATTACGGTATGAAAAGTTCAGTGGGTGTAAACCCGCCCTTCAAAAGGGTGAAACTGATAATGTAAAATTAATCGATTTTTGTAAAGACTCGCTCAGTAGATTATATGGTAAAAAATGGTATTTAAAATTAAAGGAAATTTTTAAGTGAAACTATGTTATCATTAAGTCAAAAACTATCACAGCAGCAGAAGCTCTCGCCTCAGCAAATCCAATATCAAAAACTGTTACAATTGAACACTATTGCACTGGAACAGAGAATTAAAACCGAATTGGAAATAAACCCTATTCTTGAAGAGGTCCAGGAAGAAGAGATAGAAATGTCTCAGGATATACTCGATAAAGAGAAAGATCCCGATAAAGAAGATGAAATTGAAGACAACGAAAACGATGAATTCGAACTGGAAGATTTCATGAACGACGGGGATAGCGATATTGAGTATGATAACCAAAGATTAAACAGAAGTAAAGATGATGATACATATCAGCCGTTGACTCCGGCAAGAGAAAGTTTAACCGAACATCTTCGTGATCAGCTTAGAATGATGGATCTTAATGAAGATCTCTATTTACTCGGAGAGGAAATAATAGGCAATCTTGATGTAGACGGCTATTTGAAAGGCGATTTGAAGGAAATTGTTAACGAACTTAAAATGTTTGAACATGTGGAATTTTCCGATGAGGAAGCCGAATCATTATTAAGGCATATTCAAAATTTCGATCCCAGCGGAATTGCAGCCAGAAATTTGCGAGAAAGTTTGCTGATACAACTTAGGAACGGAGAATTTGATACTTATTTTACATTTCTTGCCGAGGAATTATTAGAAAAACATTTTACTGATTTTACTCAAAAACGGTATGATGCAATCAAGCAAAAAATGAGTTTGACCGATGAAGCATTAAAAGCCACTATCGAGCTTATTCATAAACTTAACCCTAAACCCGGTGAAGGTAATATAGATTCTGTCGAACTCAACCAAATATCGCCTGACTTCCTGATTGAGAAAGTCGAGGGAAATTTTGTAATTACTTTAAATGATAGAAGCGTCCCTTCCGTTACTTTGAGTCAAACATACCTTGAGATGATTGACAAGAATAAAAAACATAGAAAATCATCAGAAAGAGAAAAGAACACTTATAAATTTTTGAGAGAAAAATTCGAATCGGCAAAATGGTTTATTGCCTGCATTCAGCAGAGAAGAGAAACTTTGATGAAAATTATGCAGGCTATCGTGGAAAACCAATTTGCGTTTTTTGACAAAGGTCCCAAGTATCTAAAACCTATGATTTATAAAGATATTGCCGATGAAATTAACATGGATATTTCAACAATAAGCAGGGTTGTTAACGGAAAATATGTTCAAAGCCCAATGGGAATACATGAATTAAAATATTTTTTCAGCGAAGGTCTAAGCACCGATTCGGGAGAGGAAGTATCCAATAAACACATTAAAGAAAGACTGAGAGAAATAATCGGTAAAGAAAATAAAAAAACTCCTTACAGTGACGACAAGTTAGCCGAAATGTTGAACGAGGAAGGAATTCATATTGCACGACGAACTGTGGCAAAATACCGGGAACAATTAAGGCTGCCAATTGCCCGGCTTCGTAAAGAGTTATGATTAATTATATAGTCGATGTTCTTATCATTATTGTTCTTTTTACGGTGTTTGGACTAATTCATTCTGTCCTGGCTTCAAACAAATTGAAAATTATTTTGTCTGAAAAATTCGGAGAATTTCTTGCATTCTATAGGTTGATATATATTTTCTTTTCTTTTTTATCGTTATATGTGTTATATGAAATTTCACCGAAACCTGATATAACGATTTATGACTTACCAAATCCCCTGGATATTGTTATTTTAATCCCTCAAATTTTAAGTTTAGCCGGTTTTTACTGGACTTTGAAATATTTCAGCGTAAGTGAATTTTTAGGCGTTAGCCAGATTTTAAGATGGGTTAATAACCAATATTTGCAAAATGAGCTGGACGAAAAATTAACGTTAAGAATAAAAGGGCCTTACAGATATTGCAGGCATCCTCTTTATTTTTTCAGCATATTATTTTTAATTTCGCGTCCCGAAATGAATCTGTTTTATATTACTTTATTAATATGTGTGATTAGCTATTTCTATATCGGTTCTTTTTACGAAGAACGGAAATTAATTAAAAAATTCGGCGATGAATATTTAATTTATCAAAGGCAAGTTCCGAGAATTTTTCCGTATAATTTATTTAATGCATTTAAATCAGAAAGTATATCCTGAAAAATCGAAAATGAGAATCTACGTTCAAATCCTCTTGTTTACAATTATTATCACTTCGATATCAGCAGCACAGCAGCACGACAGTACACTGGCAGAGGTAGGGAAGGATAATATATCGGTCAGTGAATTCAGAGAACGTTTTGAATTGGCTCCCCAGGTTTATATTGCAAAAGATAATCCTTATGATAATAAGCATTCATTACTGTATTCTATGATTGCTGAAAGATTATGGTCGCTGCAAGCAAGAAAACTCGGGCTTGATACTACCATGATAATGAAAACTTCTTTCAAAGCACTTGAAAAAATGTATGTTAGGGATGCGCTATATAAATCCGAAATAGGCAATAAAGTAAATACATCAGAAAAAGAATTGCAGGAGGGTTTAAAAAAATATTTTATCACACTAAAACTCGAAACTTTACGCAGCAAAGACTCATCTAAAATATTTACTTTATATGATGAGTTGAAAAACGGCGCTTCTTTCGATTCCCTTCATAATGTTGTCAGTCCGAATATTCCTGCATTAGATGTAAACTACGGGGATATGGCAAAACCGGTCGAGGATATTGTATATAGTCTGAAGAAAAATGATTTTACTCATCCCATTAAAGATGATGCAGGCTGGTTCATTTTTAAAGTTGCTGGTCGTATTGAAAAATCACATACCGCTAAAGACATAAATGAAGTATTGGAGAAGGTAAAGAAAATTATAAAGGATCGTAAAGCTCAAAAATATTACGACGAATATGTGGATAAGTTTTTCAATGATAAACGGGTTACCACAAACGGAGATCTCTTTTGGAGCATGGCGGATAAAATCACTTCGATAATGCAGAATAAAAAGAAAACCCAAAATATACCCGATACCGTTAATGTGTATCTATCAAATTCTGATTTTTTAAAACTTGAAAATGAACTCGGACCGGATACACTAAAAATGGTTTTTATAAATTTTAAGGAAAATCCTTTCACGGTAGAAGACTTTTTGCGGTACTTTATTTTTGAAGGCTTTTATTCTGCTCAAGTAGATAAACGTACTTTAGTTGCAAAATTAAACGGACGGGTGCGGAGGGTAATCCAGGAAGAACTTCTTGCCAGGGAAGGTTATAAAAGAGGATATGAAAATCTTCCGAAGGTCAGAGAATCAATTCACATGTGGAAAGATAATTACCTCGCAAAATTGTTGAAAGATAAATTGTTGGATTCAACACACGTAACAGGACCCGAAGTGCGAGAATATTATAACGAACAGAATAAATTGAGAAAAAAGAATGAGACGGAAGTTAACATACTTGAAATTTTGACCGACAGTTTGAGCACTGCAAAAAAATTACTCAATGAAATTGAGCACGGAGCAGATTTTAGAAAATTAGCTTCTGCCAACACAAAAAGAAAATGGACGCGTGCAAAAGGCGGGGAGTTTGGATATTTTCCGGCTGCGGAATACGGCGAAATAGGCAGGACAGCTGCAACGTTAAAAATCGGTGAGATTTACGGTCCGTTAAAAACACAGGACGGCTATTCAATATTCAAATTGATCGGAAAGAAGGAGAAAAAACTTCCGCCTCCGCCATCTTTTGAATCGGAAAAAGCAAAATTGAGAAAGGAACTGTATGCGAGGAAAGAAAGTAAATTCTTAATTGCATATACCGTAAAACTTGCAAAAAAATACGGTGTAAAAATTAATGAGAACTTATTACAGAATATTTCTGTTAAAGATCTTAAGATGTATGTTTACCGTTATATGGGATTCGGAGGAAGAATTGCTGCGGTTCCGCAAGTTTTACCTTTTGTTGAATGGTATAAACCGTGGGAAAAAAATGAGAAGGTTGTTCCGTAATATTAGTGCGGAAAGGAATTTTATATGCGGGATGAATTAAAAAAGATTATTTGTAAATCTTTAAAGTTTTAATTTATCCTCCTGAATTTGATTTAAACCTTAGCTAATAGTATATATATATGTTAGATACTTTTTTTTAGGAGTTTTTTTTTATGGAAATGAAAATTGAAGCAACAACTATATTAGGAATAGTTCATAACGGTAAAGCAGCCCTCGGAGGAGACGGTCAGGTTACACTCGGCAACACAGTTATGAAACATAATGCAGTTAAGATCAGAAAAATAGCCGACGGTAAAGTAATATGCGGATTTGCCGGAGCCTCTGCCGATGCATTTACTCTGATGGAAAGATTTGAAGATAAACTTGAGCAGTACAGGGGCGATGTCACCAGGGCTTCCGTTGAACTTGCAAAAGATTGGAGAACGGATAAGTTTTTAAGAAAACTTGAAGCCATGCTTGCGGTTATTTCAGAAGATAAAGCACTTGTTATTTCGGGCAACGGTGATGTTATTGAACCGGATGATCAAATTGTAGCTATTGGTTCCGGCGGGATGTATGCTCTTGCAGCAGCAAAAATGCTGAAAAAATACAGTAAACTATCTGCCCAGGAAATAGTTTCGGAAGCGTTAAAAACCGCATCCGAAATTTGCATTTATACAAATGATAAAATTAACGTTGAATTAATTGATAAATAAAATTGGATTTTTTATGAAGAACAAGAAAATGAAAGAATTGACCCCTACACAAATAGTAAACGAACTTGATAAATATATTATCGGTCAGCATGATGCCAAAAGAGCAGTTGCCATTGCTTTGCGTAACCGGTGGAGACGGAAACAAGTTGCTGATAATCTCAGAGAAGAAATATTACCTAATAATATCATTCTAATAGGACCTACCGGTGTCGGGAAAACGGAAATTGCGAGAAGGTTAGCCAAACTTGCCGAAGCTCCATTTATAAAAGTGGAAGCCTCTAAATTCACGGAAGTCGGCTATGTTGGCAGGGATGTCGAGTCTATGATACGCGATCTAGCAGATATTTCAGTAAATATGGTACGCTCCGAAAAAACCGCTGAAGTTCAGGAGCATGCTGTTGAATTGGCGGAAGAAAGAATTTTGGATATTCTAATTCCTCCTGTCAGAAAACCGGTTCATGTAAATGAAGATCAAGGTGATGAAGAAGAAACCAAAGAAGTTAACACCGAAGAATACCAGAATCAAAAAACACGGGAATGGATGAAGGTAAAACTGAAAAACGGTGAGCTTGACGATAAGATGATTGAATTTGACACGAATGCAACAAACGGTTTAGGTATGCAGGTATTAGGACCGTTCGGACTTGACGACCTGGGAATTAATTTCCAGGAAATTATGGGTAACATGATGCCGAAAAAGAAAAAGAAAAGAAAAACAACGGTTACCGATGCAAGAAAAATTATGACACAGGAAGAAGCACAAAAACTTATCGATATGGATGCGGTTCAAAAGGAAGCTATTGAACGGGTCGAGGACTCAGGCATTGTTTTTGTCGATGAGATTGATAAAGTTGCCGGCGGAAGCAAAAACCAAGGCGGTCCCGATGTTTCACGCGAAGGTGTGCAGCGAGATCTTCTTCCTATTGTAGAAGGTTCAAACGTAAATACCAAGTATGGAGTTGTTAGAACCGATCATGTCCTTTTTATTGCTTCGGGAGCTTTTCATATTTCAAAACCGTCTGATTTGATTCCCGAGCTACAGGGCAGATTCCCGATCCGCGTGGAATTGAAAAGTTTATCTGAAGATGATTTTGTTGAAATTCTAACAACACCCCAAAATGCCCTGCTGAAACAATATAATGCCCTGCTTGAAACCGAAGGAGTGAAATTAAAATTTACCAAGGACAGCATTAAAGAAATAGCTAGGATTGCCTGGGAGGTAAACCAGCAGGTTGAAAATATAGGTGCAAGAAGATTGCACACAATTTTAACAACTTTATTAGATGATATATTATTCGATGTTCCGGATAAAATACCTGCAAGCAAAGTTGAAATAACCGGTGAAGTTGTTAGGGAAAAACTCGACCGGATTGTGAAGAACAGAGATTTGAGTAAGTATATTTTGTAAGAATTAAATTATTTCCCTGATATTTTAAAGGCAGCATATTCTGCTGCTTTTTTACTTACTTTCCTAATGTTTGAGATTAAGGATAAATAATATGATTACGAAAGGATTATTTTTGACCTATAATAACTACAGAACTTCCAACTATACCGCCACTGGCAATTTCCCCGCAAATGGCAACGGTGTTTCCTTTTACAGAAACGCTCAAAAACTTACCCTTACCGAATAATTCGTCTAATGACTGCCATCTCATCCCATTAAAATGTGCAGCCATACCAAAGTCCCCGACTACAAAGATATTATTGTAATTATCACCGCGTATTGCTTCGGTAAAATAATTAGGAAGGTTAATTTTTGACCACTTTGTATTTTTATACATGCTAACTCCCTCTCCACATATATAAACCGGGGAGTATTGATTTTTAAACCAAACTCCTTTCAACCAAAGATTGGTGTAAGGCCAGTTCAGGGTATCCGCCGCAGTATGTTCTGAAATTGACAATAAACGATGTTCTCCTTCATGCCATAAATTTGTGGCCACACAAAGAATTGATCCTTTGCCGGTTGTAGGTTCATAGTATCCCCAAATATCATTTATATTTGTCGTTGTACCGCTTTCAACCTTATTCCATTTTCCGTTTTGGTAGTGGGCAATATTGCCACTCTCTCCTACAATATAAAAATCATTACCTGACTTTCCCCAAATCTTCAGAATTCTATATGGGCCCCATGCATTAGATGGAAGCTGTATTGATATGTATTTTTGTCCATTCCAATGAATCATATTTCCAATTCCAAACCAAATATCTTCTTTACTGAAAGCAAATATTGAATTTATTGGGCCATAGAAATTCTGACCATTATATAAAAATGGAATCCTTTTCAATTCCCATTTACTTCCATCCCAATGCACAGCATTATAAGTTGTATAACCGTTACCGGAAGAATCCGAAACATTTATTTCACCGACTGCCCAGATATTATTTTCATCTATTATTGCAACATCAGAAAGTCCGCTGCTTCCCGCGTTTATGTCTCCAAACGTATAGGTTTGCCATGTAAAATTGTTACTTGTTATATTTAAGCTTTTCACTTGCAGAGTATCGCTCTTTTCCGTTGTCCCATTTATCTGTGTTTCTGTTTGGTAGGTATAAGACTTGCCCGGTTCGAGTGTAGTATCTATTACTACCGTATCTGTTTTGGTCAGAGTAAAATTAAACAAAGCGCTTTCATCTTTGTTAAGTGTTATGTTAGCCGGCAAAACCGTATCGCTTGCAGTTACTTTTATAAATGCTTCAGTGCAGCTTACGTCAAGGAGATTCAGCTTTATTGCTTTCGGCGGTTCTTCTTTAGTCGGTGGCGGCGAAGTAGGATTTGTGCAGTTTAATTCAAATAAGAACGGTAATATAGAAATGATAATCAGCGGAATTAGGTTTTTAATTTTGTTTCCAATACTAAATTTGCCGGTACTGCTTCTGAAATCCATATAAAAGGAATCCCCATATTTGATTTTATTTTTTAAGTTACAGAAAACGTAAGCTAATTTAAATGAGAAATTTAATCCCGGGAATGAAAGGTTGAACTAATATTTTATTTTCTGAATCTATGCCATTTATTTTTCTATTGTCTCCTAATCATAATAACTTGAGCATAATCACCCGTAAAACCGGCCAATATTACCAGATTACCTTTCACATCCATGCCTTCATAATTACCATATATTCCATTTACACTTTTCCATTGAGAACCGTTATAGTGAATGAGCGTATTACAACAGCCCGCCATGTATATATCATTTAATCCGTTTCCTTTTATCCTTGTCAAAAAACTATTGGTAGGAAGTTCTAATTTCTGCAATTTATTATGTTCATATAGATAACCGCCATCACCGGATATGTAAATTTTCAAAGGCGAATTGAACCAGATACCGTAGAGTCTTGTGTAAGGCCAATTGAAATACTCGTTTGAAGTGTTATTCGAGATAGAAAGGAGTTTATAATCACCTAATTGGTAGCGACTGGATACTGTACATAAGACAAGTGAAGAGTTTGAAGTAGAATCATTTATTCCCCAAATATCATTTATATTTGTCGTTGTACCGCTTTCAACCTTATTCCATTTTCCGTTTTGGTAGTGGGCAATATTGCCACTCTCTCCTACAATATAAAAATCATTACCTGACTTTCCCCAAATCTTCAGAATTCTATATGGGCCCCATGCATTAGATGGAAGCTGTATTGATATGTATTTTTGTCCATTCCAATGAATCATATTTCCAATTCCAAACCAAATATCTTCTTTACTGAAAGCAAATATTGAATTTATTGGGCCATAGAAATTCTGACCATTATATAAAAATGGAATCCTTTTCAATTCCCATTTACTTCCATCCCAATGCACAGCATTATAAGTTGTATAACCGTTACCGGAAGAATCCGAAACATTTATTTCACCGACTGCCCAGATATTATTTTCATCTATTATTGCAACATCATAAAGTCCGCTGCTCCCCGCGTTTGGGTCGCCAAATGTATAGGTTTGCCATGTAAAATTGTTGCTCGTTATATTTAAGCTTTTCACTTGCAAAGTATCGCTCTTTTCCGTTGTCCCTTTTATCTGTGCATCTGTTTGGTAAGTGTAAGTTTTGCCCGGTTCGAGTGTAGTATCTATTACTACCGTATCAGTTTTAGTGAGTGTAAAATTAAACAATGCGCTTTCATCTTTGTTAAGTGTTATATTAACCGGCAAAACCGTATCGCTTGCAGTTACTTTTATAAATGCTTCAGTGCAGCTTACGTCAAGTAAATTCAGCTTTATTGCTTTTGGCGGTTCTTCTTTAGTCGGCGGCGGCGAAGTAGGATTTGTGCAGTTTAATTCAAAAAATAACGGTAATATAGAAATGATAATAAGCGGAATTAGACGTTTCATTTTTATTTCTTGTTTTATTGTTCTTAAAAAGAAGTAAATACGCAGCATAACGGAAAGTCCTACTTGTTATCCATATGTATTATTCAAGTTAGGGATAATTAATTTTATTGTAAAGAAAAATTTGTCTCGTATTTGCATCACGATAATTATTTTCAAATATTGACTATAAACCATAACTATTTAAACTTGATTTTGATGAGCTTTATCTAATACAACTACCGTTTTTTCTTTTGCCGGCTTTCGCAATCTTTATATTTTATAAGTTGTACCGGGTGTGTCATCTATATTTAAACTAAGAATAAAGCGTACAGAAATTATTCATTAAAAAATTAATTCAATAAATTAGAAAATTATTTATCTTAGATTATTGAATTCAACATTATCAATTTAAACTTACATATGCATAAAACTTCGTCTTTTTTTATAAAAGAAAATGTTATCAAATTAATTTTGATTGTTATATCATTCATTCTCCTGGTGATTGTTCCGGGATTTCACAGTTCGTTTAATACAAAAATAGAGGATGTATATTCGTTAGCGAGAGGACAGCTTCAGCCTGATACAAATATTGTATTAATTTCAATTAATGCCAACGATATAAATAACATCGGTCCATGGCCTATTAAGCGGAGTTATTATGCACTGCTTATTAACAGCTTATCAAAATACAAAGTAAAAGCAATCGGACTCGAGATATTTCTCAGTGCGAAATTTGTAACCCAGTCCATTTATGATAATTTAATCACCAAAGAAATCGAAAAATCCAACCGTGTCATTCTCGGCTCGGTTGCAGGAAAATTATATTCAAAAAACGATGTTTATTATACCGATTCTTTAAGCTATCCATCGCCCAAATTAATTGATGAAAATATTAAAACCGGTCATCTGAATTATTTGTCCGGTGAGGGGATTAAGATACCACAGGTAATTCATGAAGGTAAAATTACCGAGTACTCTTTTGCTTTCCGAATTGCCTCGATGCTGAAGCAAATTAATTTACAAAATGTACAAACGGTAAATTTTATTTCTTCATGGAAGAAGTTTAAAAGATACAGTCTGCTGGAATATTTTCAATTAGTGCACAAAAAAAGTCCGCTGCTTAACAATCTAAAAAATAAAATTATAATCGTCGGAATAACAGATCAGCAAATTTCGCCGACTATCTCAACTCCATTCGATAATGCAATGCCGGGTTCCGCATTGCATGCTTTTGCTTTGGATAATATTCTTAAGCATCGTTCGCTGCATACAGACTTTTTAACTGCTTCGGGTTTATTGTTTGCTATTTTAATACTTCTGTTCTTTTTATTGACTGCAGCAGGGAAAATAAAATCAAATCTCATTTCTTATTCATTGACTACTGGAAGTTTTATTATTATTTCGTTTATAAGTTTTTCATTTTTCTACACGCAATTGGAATATTCTTCATTTCTGATCCCTTTATTCCTTCTGGCAGTAACCGATGCTGCTTTCTTTTTATTTAAGAAGAAAAAACAACTGGATGAGGTATTAGATGAAAAAGATGCATTGGGTAAATTATTAGCATCTAAAGAAGAAGATTTAATTAGGCTTCAGAATGAATTGATTGTTACCGGCAAAAATAGTTCCGGGCAGCTTGAAACTAAAATTAAAACTCTTCAAGCCGACATAGAAAAACTAAAAAAGAATGAAGACGATAAAGTTCAAGCAGATACACTTGAACCGGAAAATACCGAAAATTTTTATGGAATAATTTACAAATCCAAAATTATGTTTAATGTAGTTGATTTGATAAAGAAAACTGCTCCTGAAAATGCTAATATTTTGATACTCGGCGAAAGCGGAACCGGTAAGGAACTTGTCGCAAACGCCATTCATGCGCTTAGTAGAAGAAAAAATGCGAGATTTGTTGCGGTTAACTGCGGGGCACTTTCTGATACTCTTCTTGAAAGCGAACTATTCGGGCATGTAAAAGGCGCTTTTACCGGGGCGGCGACGGACAAAATAGGAAGGTTTGAGGCTGCCGATAAAGGGACGATTTTTCTGGATGAAATAGCCGAAACTTCGGAGAATTTCCAAATTAAACTTTTGCGTGTTATACAAACGGGAGATTTTGAAAAAGTCGGCAGCTCAAAATCTTCACATACAGATGTAAGAATTGTTGCGGCAACTAATAAAAATATAGAAAAAGAAGTTAGAGAAAAAAGATTCAGAGAAGATTTATATTACCGTTTAAATGTTATTAAAGTAGAGCTCCCTCCTCTTAGGGAACGAAAAGAAGATGTTGAAATTCTGGTGCAGCATTTTCTTTCCAAAGAAGCTCCCGGTCTAAAATTTTCCAAAGCCGTAATGGAAGCATTGCAAAATTATACCTGGAAAGGCAATGTCCGTGAGCTGGAATCGGTCATAAAACGTGCTGCCATTTTTGCCAAATCCGCAGGGCGGGATTTAATACAACTATCCGATTTACCGGGTGAAATTGTGAAGGATTCGTTGCTGGATTTGGACGATGTAGTTATTGAAACTTTAAGAAACAAAAAATTCTCACATGCATCAATCACGGAAACGGCAAAAGAATTGGGCAATATTAGCCGGACAGTGGTTTCGGAAAACTTTAGAGGCTTTTCACTTAAAGTTTACGTTGAAAGTAACTTTGTTGAAGATGAAACCGTGATGATTATTTCGGGAAGTGAAGACGAAGAAAGTAATGAAAGAGTGAGAGCCAAGCTGCAATTATTTTTAAGGAATATAGAAAATGATGTTATGAAGTTAGGCAGCCGTGAGTTTGATGAAGTAAAACAAAAGTTCACATCGAAGTATAAAAACCTTCCGCAAAAGTTTCATTTTTATCTGGATGAAATAATCAAAAATAAATTGAAATGAAAGTACACGTAATAAAACGGTATTTCTTTTAAACTACCGGGAGAATAGTGCGTGAATGAATTATGGTGATTCGATTCATCAATTTGATTTGTGCATAATCTAAATAATTCGTGTTAATTAGCGGCAAGATTTATATTATTATTAATCAAGCTATCAACTTGAGATAATTAATATGTATTTGTCGCATAGGAATTCCCATTAATAATTCTTTGTCGAAAAAGCCTAATCAGTAAGTGCGGGGATTTTTTCTTTTCTCCTACACCGTTTTAATTAATAAAGGATTAAAAACCCGGTAACCAAAGGATTTTAAAAATTTGTCGTATTTAGCTCTAATATTTACTACAACATTTCAACCATCGTAATTATCAAAGTTGTAAAGGTTACTAATCCTCATTATTGACCACTATTCCTCGAAAATAACAGAGCAGCATAAAGTACTTTTTTCTACATTATTATATATAGAAATTTTGGCATCAAATATTTGTTAAGTAACCTTTTACTAGTTAAAATAGTCTTAATATCATAAAAGAATTCAGCATTAGTTGTAGATTCATCTGATAATACTTGTATAGTTTTGTATACACAACATAGGCATCTTTATTAGATTAGATGAAATATATTCCTTTGTTTTAAATGGCATAATGGTTGGTATTTTTTTTACGGATGTTGATTCATTACGAACAAATTAAAGATCTTAAAAAGGGAGGACTAAATGTTTAGAAAAATACTAATTGTTGCTTTTATAATACTATCCGGATGTTTTACCTTATTTGCACAAAACGAACCGGATACGAATAAATCAAAAGATACATATCGTCATCATAAATACAGGCATCAAGAAAGATTTAGATTTTGGGAAAATGAGTTTCGAGGGAATCCCACTCTCTCGCTAAGCTACGGAATATCTAAAATAAGCATGAAAGATTTTGGCAGCACATTTGCCAAACCGGGAATGATGGAACTTAAACTGGGTTATACCCATCAAAATTCTTCCTGGAATTCCGATAATATCCTGGATTATTCTTTTAGGTATTTTTACTTCAGTAATTTTTCGGCGGATCTTTCAGGAAATACCCCCGGGGCGAATGAATTAAAATCAAATTTATGGAAATTCGGATTCGGCAAATCTGAAGGGTACGGTTACAGTTTAGGTAGGGCGGCAATAATTCCTTACTATACTTATTCTGTCGATTGGTCAAAATTAAAGATGGAAACAGATCCTGTAAATTCGAAGGATAAAATGCTCACCGATCTTTTCAATAATCATTTCCGCTTTGGTACAAGCTTTGAAGGCGGGGTAAGATTTCAAATAATTCAGCTTGTTTCATTAGATATATCTTATCAGCGCTCAATTATTTTCCCGAGGCATTTATTCTGGAAATGGGCCGGGAGTGTTGCGGTAGAATCTGCAGGACAATGGCTGTTAGATGAATTTGTGGATGAAACTATGAACAGCTCTCCTTATGCCGCACCGATTGTGAATTTCGTATTGAAAAATGCACTTGCCTACGGAATGTATGAATTAAGGCATGATAAAATGAACTGGCCCATAAATACGGTTGCCCCGTTGTCTTATGACCAGCTTAAATTTGGTGTCTCGTTTGTGTTTTAATATCCGTTCGATCATGACACCCGGTTTCTTTATGGGGCCGGGTTTCTGTTTGCTTTTGGCGGATTAATTAGCTATAAATTATATAGGTAATTTAATATTAGTCGAAAGTTCTCTTATAAAAACATTCTGTAACAGGTTCATTTGAAATGAAAAATGTTACTATAATGGTGGTTGCAATTCTTAGTTGTATTAGTCTTTTAGGTTGTTCAACCTCTAATATGGAACTCAGCGAAATAACTAAACCAGAACTTCTAGAACAATATCCTTTACCCCCTATACCTCTTTCCGTTAATGAAACTCAACTTATTCTCGACTTAAATCTTTATATAATGAAAGACGGCTCGGTCAGAAATGTAATAATTAAAAATAATATACCGAATAAAGATTGGGTGGTACTTGCGAAAAAATCCATTTTAAAATGGAGATATTCACCTGCCCGTATAAATAATAAGCCTTTAAATATCTGGATTAATCAAAAAACCATTGTTCAAATTCTTGAACCAATCTATTATATTCTTGCCGAAATAAAACTGGATTCTCTCACTACAGCAAAACATGTATATAAAATGCTTCAAGAGAATGAAAATTTCGGAAAGCTTGCCCGCACTTATTCCGTCGATTCTTCCGGTAAAACAAACGGGCTTATCGGGAAAGTAAATATTATGCGTTATTCACATAATATTAGAAAAGAATTATTAAAGATGAATTATAATGAATTTACTAAACCCTTGAAGTATGGGGACAAATACTTAATTTTTATGCGTTTGAAAGATTATTAAAATAAAAATCAATCAATAAACTTTATCTTTAAATTTACAATTTCGGATTTACTGGCATTTCTTACCGGGGGACCCCAAGTTCCGGCACCGCAGCTAACATAATATTGTGTATTATTTTTTTTCTTATAGCCCCAGCTTAATTCATAAACCATATTTGTGACTACATTGCCGGGGAAAAATTGACCATGATGCGTGTGTCCGGAAAGCTGCAGATCGATTCCGTTTTTATCCGCTTCCTCTAATCCAAATGGCGTATGGTCCATCAGAATGACTGGTAAATCTCTATTCACATCATTCATCAATTCTTTTAATGGTTTTCTCTCTTCTCCGGTGAATTGTTTTTTACTTCTATCATCTCTTCCAATTAGGTAGAAAAAATTTTCTACTTTTACGGAAGAATCTCTTAGGACGTTAATACCTAAATCTCTTGCATACTTCACAGTTCCCTCGACACCATTAATAAATTCATGGTTGCCCGTAATTCCGAAAACACCGTATTTGCTTTTAATATTTTCGAGTGCGGGTCCTATATTTCTTTCGCGTAAAATTTTAGCATTGTCGTCAACAAGATCGCCGGCAATTAGTACAATATCGGGATTAAGTCCGTTTATTTTTGTGACTATTCTCTTCAGCAAAGTTCCGTCATTAACCGGTGAAATATGTACATCTGAAATTAAAACGATATTTAAATTACTTAAGGTTGATGCCCTTTTGGGTAACTGAAGATTTAATGTTTTTATTACGGGATTTCGCGTATTGATGTATCCGGTAATGTTAATAATTCCGATTATAAAAACCGCGGCAATTAGAATCACTAATTTGGTGAGTTCATAATTCTGTTTTATTATTTGAGGGAAGATATTCCACTGCCAGTTTATTAACCTTATTATATCAATAAGCACAACACAAAGGAAAAAATAGATCATAAAAGAAAACCAGAAAGAACCTATCCATAAAAGTATATCGTATAAAAACGGAGATAGAAACTTCTCGAAGAGCTTCGTTACAATGTAGGACAGCGATGCTATTATAAATATAACCAGGTAATAAATTCTAAGATGCGGTACTGATGCTAAAGCCTGCCAGCCTCTTATTAGTATGTAATAATTGAGTGCTCCGTAAAGGGCGAAAAATATAGTGAAAAATAAAGCCATGGTTTTCTTTAAAAATTGTTGAACGGTAATTTAATATTTTAACTTGTATGAAAAAATATAGTTTTTAATGGAAATACATTCTCCGTTACTTAATTTGATGAAGACAATAATTAGCATTATCCAATGTGTGTGTTACACATCATTAAATAAAAAAAATAATACTACCTATTCCTTTTAAGAGTATAATTTATTAGATTCATCAAACGGTACCCCCCAACTTATTCAGATTTAAAATAGCAAGGATGAATGTATGTCCGTTTGCATTGTTATTACGAAAATGCTTAGTTAATAAATATTTTATAACAGCTAAAATTTGGTTAAATCTATGGAACAAGTGACAAGTACAAGAGAACAACTGCTTGAGGAAGAAAATAAACGCCTTCGGTTAGCTGTTGAAGAACTCTCTGCCTTAAATGATATTGCTACTGCAATAACTTCTACACAGACCCTTGAATCGGTAATTGACCTGATCGTAAGAAAGTGTGTTAAACATCTTGGTGTGGAACAAGGTGTAGTTATGCTTTTAGATGAGAAAGATCAAGACAGACCCTTCAGAACAATGATAAGAAAACAGGATTCCATTTCAGGCTTTTTACCTTACCGCCTCGACACACAACTCACCGGCTGGATGCTGAAAAATAAAACACCTCTTCTTATTAATGATTTTAAAAACGATACTAGATTTAAGTTTATCACCAATAGTGATTTCCCGGTAAATTCATTATTAAGTGTTCCGATGATGCTGAAGGGGAAAATGATAGGTTTGGTAACGGTGTTTAATAAACATTCCGACTCAGGATTCTCAATCGGTGAGCAGCGGCTGCTTTCTATTATAGCAGCACAATCTGCTCACTTAATAGAAAATGCACGACTTTACGAAGAAGAACAGGCTTTTTTCCGATTACAGGATGAGATGAGACTGTCATATGATATACAGGTAAATTTACTTCCGAAATCATTTCCGAAAGTTGAGGGATATCAGATTGCCGGTAAAAGCATTCCCGCTAAAGACGTGGGCGGAGATTATTTTGATTTTATACCGGTCAGTGATGGTAGAGTTGCCTTTTGTCTGGGAGATATTTCCGGTAAGGGAATTCCTGCTGCACTTCTAATGTCGAATTTACAAGCTACCTTGAGGGGACAGACCTTGATGAATATTCCCATAAAAGATTGTATTTATTTTACCAATAATCTCCTTTACAATAATACTGACATGAATAAGTATGCGACCTTATTTTATGCTGTATTGGACAGTGCCGAAAATAAAATATTTTATTGTAATGCAGGGCATAATGAACCTATTTTAATGGATAATAACAAAAACGTTAAAAGGATAAAAGAAGGGGGAATTGTTGTAGGGGTTATGCCGGATTACCCTTATATCGAAAAGTCGGTCGAGTTTCAACAGGGAGAAATGTTTGTCTTATATTCCGATGGTATAACCGAAGCTATGACAAAAGCCGAAGAAGAATTCGGTGAAGAAAGGCTTATTGAACTCATTAAGAATAATATGAATGCATCCGCCGAAGAATTAATTGAAATAATCTTAAAAGTTGTAAATGATTTTGCGGGAGACGTACCACAAATGGATGATATGACAATAGTAGTATTGAAAAGAATAAATTAAACCAATATTTCTGCTTGTACAATTGAACATCAAATTACTCTTTTTAAGCAGGACGAAGAGAAATTTGGTACGGGGCAATATTCATAAAATGATTTCTAAGGAGAAACAAAATGTTTATGAGATTTCTTCAAATAAAGTTAAGGGCGGATGTTGTAGATAAGTTTAAAAAATTTTATCAGGAAGTTGTTTACCCGGAGCTTCAAAAGATGGAGGGATGCCTGTTTGCATCATTGATGAAGAACGGTCCTCAACCCGATGAATTTATATCTCTTACTTTTTGGGATACAGAAAAAAATGCTGAATTGTACGAAACTTCAGGTACGTTTCAAAAATTAATTGATCAATCTTCTCCTTTTTTTTCCGAATCGGCAGAATGGAAGATACAGCTTAGTGAAAACCTGGAACTTGAATATAAACCGGTAGCCACCGAGCCTTCGCTTAAAAAATATTCCGTCGCCGTTCAGAGTAATAATCTAAAAGGAATAAAAGCGCAGCCCACTACCATGTATGTTCGAATAGTTTCACTCAAAACCCAGGAAGGAAAAGCAGAGGAGTTTAAAAAAATCTATTTAGAGGAGATAATACCCTCATTAAAAGCAACACCGGGATGTAGTAATATATACCTTACTGAAAGTGTGGCAGGGGGGAATGATTTTATTTCCATTACAATATGGAATAGTAAAAATGATGCCGACCATTACGAGCAGAGCGGACACTTCGCCGAATTATTAAAAAAAGTCGAACATACGTTTTCACATTTTTATAGATGGAAAATGACTCTGGAAAAGGATTACAGCGCATTCGTTAAAACCAGCGAGGATATATCGGTTGAAGGATACAGCGTAGTACTAGGAAAGAATTTTAAATAATCATTCTCAAATAAATCTTTGCGGATACTCAGTATTTAGAAAACTTAATTTTTATTATCGGACATTGATATTTTGCAATAGGTTAATCATGACCTTTATAAAATTTCAATTCTCTAAATTAGCTTTACCTATACAGAAAAACGTTTCCTTTGTATCTCATTATTTTTTATCTAAACGGGAGAATATATGGATAGTTTGATCGGGAAGAAGATATTACATTACAAGATAATTGAACATATCGGACAAGGAGGGATGGGAGTTGTATATAAAGCTGAAGACAGCAAGTTAAAACGTGAAGTCGCTATAAAATTCCTTCCGCGTTTCATATCTGCAAATAAAGAAGAACGTCAAAGGTTTGAAATTGAAGCCCAGGCTGCCGCTGCTCTTAACCATCCGAACATTGCCACAATACATGCAATTGAAGAAAGTGACGGCGAAATATTCATTGTAATGGAATATATAAACGGGCAGGAATTAAAAGAAAAAATAAAAACCGTTAAATTATCTATTGAAGAATCCTTAAAAATCATTGAGCAGATTGCCAACGGATTAAATGCCGCACACCAAAAAGGAATTATTCATCGTGATATTAAAAGCGGTAACGTAATGATAACCTCCTCCGGTCAAGTAAAAATAATGGACTTCGGATTAGCGAAAGTTAGTGGAAGCAGCCAAATTACCAAAATCGGTACTACAATCGGTACAACTGCATATATGTCGCCTGAGCAGGCTCACGGCGAAAAAGTCGATCATCGTGCGGATATTTGGGCAATGGGAATTATTCTATATGAAATGCTTGCGGGTCATGTTCCGTATATGGGTGAGTTTGAGCAGGCAGTGGTTTATTCTATCCTTAATGAAGACCCTGCACCGATTTCACAATCCCGGGCAGATGTACCAATAGGATTGGAACAAATCGTTAATAAAATGCTGGCAAAAGATATTAACCTTAGATGTCAAAGTGTTGAGGATTTTCTTAAAGATCTCAAAGAGTTTAATACCAGGAACAAAGGAATAGAAAAAGACGATGCCGACAAAACTATCGCAGTTTTACCTTTCGAAAATATAAGCCCCGATAAAGAGACCGATTATTTTGCCGACGGACTTGCAGAAGAACTGATCATCAATTTATCAAAAATCAAAGAAGTCAGCGTTGTTGCCAGGACAAACTCCATGCAGTATAAAGGGACAAAAAAAGATATAAAAACTATCGGAAGAGAATTACAAGTCCGTTACATCATGGAAGGAAGCGTTAGAAAATTTAAAGACGATGTAAGAATTTCCGTTCAATTAATAGACGTTCATAAAAGCACGCAGTTGTGGGGTGAAACTTACAAAGGTAAACTTGCCGATATTTTTGATATACAGGAAAAAGTTTCAAAGGAAATTGTGGAAGCTCTTATGGTAAAACTCTCGCCGGTAGAAAAAATAAGTTTAACAAAACGACCTACCTTAAATGCCGAAGCTTTTGATTGTTATTTAAAAGGAAGAAATTTGCTGTTGAGTAGGACCAAAAATAATCTTGATTTCGCAATTTTATTGTTTGAAAAAGCAGTAGAATTGGACCCGCGTTTTGCCTCGGCATATGCAGCTTTGGGTGAAGCTTACGGTACAATGTATCGAGATTTTGACAGGCTTGAAGGATGGCTTGATAAAGCGCTGGATGTTAGTCTTAAAGCTTTAATGTACGATTCTTCTTTATCCGAAGCTTATGCGTCGCTTGGATTAGCTTACTTCGGAAAGAATGAACTAGACGAAGCATTATCGGCTACTAAGAAAGCAATAGAGCTTGATCCGAATAATGATAATGCATACTGGATTCTTTCTCGAATATATCATACCGCCGATCGCGATAGAGAAGCTGCGGAAGCATTGGAAAAATTGATTTCCATAAATCCGGAATTTCTAATTGCTTATTCGGACCTTCAAATGTATTATGAAAGATTAGGCGAAAAAGAAAAATATCAGCAAACCCTTGAATCTGTTGTTAGAGTTTCACCGGGGTATATAATTCGCCATCCGGAAGATACTTACAGAAGAATGTCCTATGCGGTCACCCTGGCAATTTTAGGGGATGGGGAAAAAGCAAAAATAGAGGGAGAGAAAGCAATAGAATTGAGTCCAAACGATCCTATTATGATGTACTACGGTGCTTGTCTTTATTCCCGCCTGAATGAAAAAGAAAGGGCAATAGATCTTCTCGGTGATGCCATAAAACATGGGTACGTAAATTTCGAATGGATAAAGCGTGATCCCGACTTTGAAAATATTCATAATGAATCCGCATACATAAAATTAATAGAGGGTAAATAATCCGGTATAATTTTTTTCTGTGTTGCTAATAAATAAATGTAATATTACTATCAATTATTTAGGGGTAGGATTAGATGGAAAATGTAGTAGGAAAAACATTCTCGCATTATAAAATATTAGAAAAAATAGGCGAGGGGGGTATGGGTGTTGTGTATAAAGCTGAAGATTTGAAACTTGATCGTACAGTTGCAATAAAGTTTCTTCCATCCCATTTGGCATCCTCGGAAGATAATAAAGCAAGATTTGTAAGAGAGGCAAAATCTGCCGCAGCATTAAATCATCCTAACATTCTAAGTGTATTCGAAATCGATGAAGTCAATTCCACGTCGATTATAGTTATGGAATTTGTAGACGGACAAACACTTAAATCATATATATCTAAAGTCACTTCGGGAACCGGCGTTCCGGTTTTAAAGGCTATTGATTGGATGGAACAGCTATGTGAAGGCTTACAAGCAGCCCACAATCAAAATATAATTCATCGAGATATCAAAACAGAAAATATTATGATTACAAGGGATGAAAGATTAAAGATAATGGATTTCGGATTAGCAAAGCTTAAAGACACGAACGGGATAACAAAGGCAGGAACATCGATCGGCACCTTATCATATATGTCTCCCGAACAAGCACACGGAATGTCTGCCGATCAACGGAGTGATATTTGGTCGCTTGGTGTTGTATTTTATGAAATATTAACTGGTGAACTCCCCTTTAAAGCTGAGCATGAAGCCGGGTTGTTCTACATGATTACAAATGAAGATCCCCCGCCGCCTAACTTATTGAACAAAAAAATTCCGCACCAACTGGATGCGGTAGTGAAAAAAATGCTGGACAAAGAAAGAGATAATCGATTTCAAAATACCGGTGAATTATTGATCACGCTCAGAATAGTGAGAGAAGATATCAAAAATTTGTCCGTTCAGGAAAAAAGCAAAGCAATTGTTGTTTTACCGTTCGATAATATAAGTCCCGATACCGATAGTGATTATTTTGCCGATGGATTAACGGAAGAATTAATTGCAAATCTATCCAGGCTAAAAGATATAAGGTTAGTTCCCAGAACAACATCCATGAGATATAAAGGAACTAATAAAGATATTAAAACAATCGGAAGGGAACTTGGTACGAGATATATACTTGCAGGAAGTGTGCGAAAATTTCAGGAAAATTTGCGCATTACCGTGGAACTTATTGATGTGGATAATGATTCTCAGCTTTGGGCAGAAACATTTAAAGGGAAATTAGCCGATGTATTTGATATCCAGGAAAGAGTATCGAAGGAAATTGTGGATGCTCTAAGACTAAAACTATCACCTACCGAAAAAGTAGTTCTTGAAAAACGTTCCACACTAAATGCCGAAGCCTTTGACCTTTATTTAAGAGCAAGGGATTTCCTTTACAGGATGACAAAGGCAAATATTCAGTTTGCTATTCAACTTTTTCAAAAGGCAATTGAAGTCGATCCCCGTTATGCATCCGCGTATGCGGGATTAAGCGAATCATATGCATATCTGTTTCTCTATTTTGAAAGAAATAAAACATTGCTCGATAAAGCGATTGAAGCTAGTTTAAAAGCAATGATGTACGATGCAACTCTTTCCGAAGCATATGCTGCCCTTGCTCTTGCGCATTATAACGGTAATTCTTTAGCAGAAGCAACAACCGCCGGCGAAAAGGCAGTAGAACTGGATCCTAATAATTTCACGGGCATCTGGATACTTGGAAGAATTTACCATAGCACGGACAGAGATAAAGAAGCCATAGAATTATACAAGAAAGTGATAAATCTAAACCCGGATTTTTATTCTGCGAACCTTGATTTACGTTCAAGCTATGAGAGGTTGGGGATGAAAGAAGAATATGAAAAAACTCTTCAAGCTTCACTTGAGTTATATCCGAGGTATCTATCCCAGCATCCGGATGATGCACGGGCTCATATATTATATGCCACAGATTTAGCTCAAGTAGGGAAATTAGAGGAAGCGAAAAAAGAGAGCATAAAAGCGTTAGAGTTAAGTCCGGATGATGCGCTGATGCAGTACAACGGCGCATGTTTTTATGCTCGTATGGGGGAAAGCAAACAAGCGATAGATTATTTGGATAAAGCCATCAAAACCGGGTGGGAGAATTTTGAGTGGATGAAAAGAGATACTGATCTGGATTCAATAAGAAATGAACCTGAATATTTAAAATTAATCAGCGGAAAATAAATGCCTGTATTCTATGATTGTAATAACCGGCAGTTACAAAATAATATAACATAAGTTAAAAGTATTTATCGATTAGGAAGGTTGCTGAGATGTTAGAAAAAAACAATCAGGTGATATCACACTATAAAATAGCAGATAAAATCGGCGAAGGCGGAATGGGGGTTGTGTATAAAGCCGAGGATTTAAAACTTGGCAGATCCGTTGCAATTAAATTTTTACCGGCACACCTTGCTTCCGAAGAAGAAAATAAATCAAGGTTTCTCCAGGAAGCAAAAGCGGCCGCAGCTTTGAACCATCCAAATATATTGAGTGTATACGAGATAGATGAACAGAACAATTCACTATTTATCGTGATGGAATTTATAGAAGGCGAAACATTAAAATCATATATCGCTAATCTAAAATCAGGTTCAGGAATTCCATATATTAAAGCAACTGGATGGTTAGTTCTAATTGCACAGGGGCTTAAGGCTGCGCACGATAAAAATATTATTCATCGCGATATTAAAAGCGAAAACATCATGCTGACCAAAAATGAACAACCTAAAATTATGGATTTTGGTTTGGCTAAACTGCAGGGAAGTTCGGGTTTAACAAAAACAGGCACTTCGCTCGGTACTCTCTCATATATGGCTCCCGAACAAGCCCAGGGATTGCCGGCAGATCATCGTTCCGATATTTGGTCGCTCGGAGTAGTTTTTTATGAAATGCTCACGGGCGAAACTCTATTTAAGGCTGAACATGAAGCGGCATTATTATATTTGATTGTGAATGAAGAACCTCCTGCACCGAGCCTTCTTGACAGAAAAATTCCGCATCAATTGGACCTGATCGTTCAAAAAATGCTGGAAAAAGATCCTGCCAAAAGATATCAAAAAATTGATGAAATAATTAAAGCACTTACTAATGTTCAAGCGGAAATTGAAAAATCATCTAAAGCTGTTAAAAAGAAAGCTATCGCAGTTCTGCCTTTTGACAATATAAGTTCCGATAAAGAGAATGAATATTTTGGCGATGGATTAACGGAAGAACTTATTGCAAATTTATCACGATTGAAAGAAATGAGAGTAATTTCAAGAACAACGACAATGCAATACAAGGGGACGAAGAAAGATATTAGAACTATCGGTACGGAATTGGGGGCAAGATATATCATGGAAGGAAGTGTGAGAAAGTTTCACGATGATTTAAGAATTACAGCCCAGTTAATTGATGTTGAAAGCGATGAACAGTTGTGGGCGGAAACTTATAAAGGAAAGCTTGCCGATATTTTTGATATTCAAGAAAAAGTGGCAAAACAAATTGTTGATGCCCTGATGGTAAAGTTAACACCTACAGAAAAAGTTGAATTAACAAAACGCCCCACATTAAATGCAGAGGCTTATGACTATAATCTCCGGGCAAGGAATTATTTATACAGGCAGTCGAAGAACAATATTCAAATCGCTATCCAATTTTTTGAAAAAGCTATTACGCTCGATTCCCGTTATGCCGAAGCATATGCCGGTCTGGCGGAGGCATTCGCTATAAGATATGCTTATTTTGAAAGAAAGGACGAATGGCTGGAAAAAGCTTTGGAGTTGAGTTTAAAAGCAATTATGTATGACTCAACTCTCTCAGAAGCATATGCAGCACTGGCTCTCGCTTATTTTTATAAGTCATCTTTTGATGAAGCAATAACCGCCGTGAATAAATCCCTCGAATTGGACCCGAATAACTTTTTCGGTTATTGGATATTAGGAAGAATATTTTTTACAACCGATAGAAACAGTGAAGCAGTTGAACCATTCAAAAAAGTACTTGAATTAAATCCTGAATTCTACACTGTGTACGGCGATTTAAGAATGATTTATGAGCACTTAAATGAAAAACAAAAGCACGATGAACTGATTCAAACCGCATTGGAATTTTTCCCAAGGTATCTTAATAAGATTCCGGAAGATTCGCGGGCGCATATGTTCTATGCACAGCAATTATTATTGGGTGGAAAAACAAAAGAAGCAAAAGAAGAAATTAATACAGCATTAGATTTGAACCCTGATGATAATGTGATGCAATATAATGCTGCCTGCCTGTATTCCAGGATGAGCGAAAAACAAAAGGCAATTGAGGTTTTAAATAAAATAATAGCAGCAGGATTTGCAAATTTTGAATGGATTAAAAGAGATCCAGATTTGGAGAATATCCGGAACGAGCCTGAATATATTGAACTGATGAAAGATAAATAGAGTAAATGAATTTTGAACTTAAAAATATGGTTGAACAGGCAGATAACTTACATCAAGTAAAAAAGGCTGATTTACAACCCGGAGACGAAGTTCATTTGAGAACAAGAAATTCCATTTATTCCATTAGGGTTGAAAAAGACGGAAGTTATTTAGTTTCGGGCGGTTGGTTTGATAAAATGGAATTATCTCCGGTTAAAGCTACAATAAACGGCTGTACCTGGGGCGGCAGTGTAATTAAAACAGATATAGTTGCAGCATGCGGATTGTATCTTGAATTCGGTAACAGGCTTATAACAAGTACAATTCAAGAAATTATTTTTTTACCCGGAAGAATTAGAAATTAACGGTTTGCGGATACCGTTTATATGGTCATTCGATACCCATTTTGAAAAAATAATTTAGAATAATGACAGATAACGAATTCTCCTTCACTATGGGAATTATTTTAAAACCTTAAGATGAAAAAAACAATTCTTCCGTGATAACTATGGTTAATGAAACCGGTAAAATAATATCTCATTATAAAATTGTAGATCAAATAGGTCGGGGCGGAACGGGAATAGTTTATAAAGCTCAGGATATAAAACTGAAGCGTCCGGTAGCATTGAAGTTTCTTACCTGTAACTTTGATGATTTCGCTGAAGAAAAACAGCGTTTTATTCAGGAGGCAAAAGCGGCATCGGCTCTTGATCATCCAAATATTTATACTATTTACGAAATAGGTGAGACCGATGAAAAACAGTTATTCATTGCGATGGCTTTCTATCAAGGTGAGACGCTTCAAAAAAAATTAAATAAAGGTGCGATGGAAATTAACAGGGTAACGGAAATTATCCTGCAAATTGCCCGCGGATTAGAGGAAGCTCATTCTAAAGGAATAATCCATCACGACATCAAACCTACTAATATTATGGTTACTCGAGAAAATAAAGTTAAACTGCTGGATTTCGGGTTGGCAAAATTGCTCCGTTCGAATTTGTCTGCGAAGATTGGGACAACCGTGGAAACAATTTCATATATGTCACCCGAACAGACTCACGGCGGAAATGTTGATCAGCGTACAGATATTTGGTCACTTGGGGTGATTTTTTATGAGATGCTCTCCGGTGATCTTCCCTTCAAAGGAGATTATGGACAGGCTATTATTTACTCAATCCTTAATGAAGAACCTGAACCGGTTTGTGTCAAACGTCCGGATATACCGGATGAAATAGAAAAAATTATCAAAAAATCTTTATCAAAAAAAGTAGAGGAACGTTACTTTTCATTTAAGGAATTTATTCGCGATGTGGAAGGAGCATGTTCTCCGAAAGATGCTGTTTCTTCTTCTATTTCCGATTCTAAAAATCAAAACAATTCAATTGCCGTGCTGGATTTTACAAACATTTCCGGCGATCAAACTGTAAATTGGTTGTGCAGCGGATTAGCTGAAACGGTTAATGTAGATTTACAGAGAATTTACAGTCTAAAAGTAATCAGCCGTGAACAACTGCTGAAGATAGTTATACCATTTCAGGGAGAAAAAATCCCGGAAGAGAAAATAATTGAAATCGGAAGAACTATTAAAGCACGGTGGCTTGTGTGGGGAGGTTTTCAAAAATTTGGCGATGCTATTCGTATAACAGCGTCTTTTACAGATGTATTTACGGGGGAGATGATAGGTTCTACAAAGATCGACGGTATGATGGACAATATTTTCAAGCTACAAGATGAAATTATTGTTGCTCTTGCAGACACATTGCATATCATTCTCTCGCCGGCGGAAAAAAGAAAGATAAAACAGCCTGAAACTTTAGAACTCGAGGCGTATGAATATTATATAAAAGCCCGGCATTTCTTTTATAAATTTGAAAGAGACAGCTATGCTGGGGCGCAAAACTTATTCGAAAAAGCTATTGCTATCGATTCTAAATATGCTTTAGCTTATTCGGGGTTAGGCAGTGTTTATATATCCCGTTTTATTGAAGATACGGATGTACGCGATCTTGATATAGGTATTACATTTTTGCAAAAAGCATTGAATTATGACAGCGAGATAGCGGAAGCTCATAAGTGGCTCACATATGCGTACACCCGTAAAGAAGAATTTGATGAAGCGGTACAATCTGGTTTAACAGCAGTTAAATTGAACCCCGATAATTTTTTAACATATTACTTTCTGGGTGTGGCGTATGTTGCCGGAGCTTCAAAAGATTATAATAGCTCGGGATATATTGAAGGAGTAAAACATTTAAAGCATTGTCTTTCCATTAAAACAAATTATGAAGCAGGACATGAAGTAATTGCCTGGGTGTATATGCTTCATAGCGAGTATAAAGAAGCGGAAATACATCTTAGAAAAGCTATTGAAATAGAAGAATCTAATTCAACCGAAGGTGCGAAATTTGTTGGGGCCTTTACTCTAATGGGAAATTTGCATTTTCGTGAGAAAGAATTTGAAAAGGCAGTTAAACTTTATGAACAGGCAATTATATCCCTTGAAAACTCCGGACATTTATATAGCAAGGTGTATCTTTCGCAAACCTATATCGGTCTGGGAAATATTGCATTAATTAAAAAATCTTATGATGAAGCTTTAAGGTTTTTTAAGTTATCCTATGAAACTATCGAACAGAAACCTGGTTTCTTGGGAGCGGGTTACTTTTTGATTTACACTTATCTTGGCATAGCACGTACATATTATAAATTATCAAGGTTCGAAGATTCAAAAAAATATTTTAATCATGCTTTGGTTTTGTTTGAAAATAAAGCCGGTTATGATTTTAGCTGGATATGGGAAGCATGTGATGCCCGTGTTTTCTTAGAATTTGCAAAATATTACGGAACGGTAAACCGCGACGCAGATGTATTTAACTCGTTGAAAAACGCGGTTGAATGTGGTTATATGGACCTTCCCTCCTTAATACTTGATGAAGATTTTATTGCACTTCAGAATATGCAGAAATTTAAATCTCTTATTCAACAAGTTGAGCACGTAAATACGTTGTTTAAGTCGGGAGTAAAAAATTGATTGGTGAAACAGTTTCACATTATAAAATAGTGGAAAAACTCGGCGAAGGCGGGATGGGAGTGGTATATAAAGCCGAAGATATTAAACTAAAAAGACCGGTTGCTCTAAAATTTTTACCGTCCCGTATTACATCTTCCGGGGAAGATCTTGCCCGGCTTACTCAAGAGGCACAGGCAGCGGCAATTTTAAATCACCCTAATATTTGTACTATTTATGCTATAGAAGAAGTGAACGAACGACGCTTCATTTCTATGGAATATATGAACGGAATTACATTGAGAAAAAAAATAGCCGATGCACCGATGAAAATTAATGATGTAATTTCATATGCAATCCAAATCGGGGAAGCTCTTCAGGAAGCGCATAACAACGGAGTAGTTCATCGGGATATTAAAACCGAAAATATAATGATCAATTCAAAAAACCAGGTGAAAGTTATGGATTTTGGATTGGCAAAACTAAAAGGCAGTTCGGCGGATCAGGGTAATGAAAGTACTTATGGAACTGCTGCATATATGTCACCCGAGCAAGCTATGGGCAGGCCTGCTAGCTTTTATTCGGATATCTGGTCATTCGGAGTAGTATGTTATGAAATGCTTACCGGCAAGTTACCCTTTATTCATAATTACGAAGCTGCAATTATATATTCTATCCTTAACGAAGAACCGATTCCTCCATCTAAAATAAGACCGGATATCTCCCACGATTTAGAAATTATAATATTGACTTGTTTACAGAAAGAGGAAGAGAAAAGATACCAAAACGCAGAACAAATTATTCATGAACTCCATAACATAAAAAAACATATTGAATCAAAGAATATAAGGGAAAAATATGACAGGGAACAGATAAAGGGAGTAAAAAAAGCAACCGAACAAAAACAGGCAACCATCGTTTATATGCAGATTCAGGATTATACCGGATTGATGGATAAAGTTGGAAAGGAAAATATTGTCGGAATATTGGAAAAATATTACGATATAATCAACCGGGTAACTCAAAAGTACGGAGGTACTGTAAATAAAACTAAAGCGAGCGAAGCAGTATTATATTTCGGATTGCCTGAAACAATTGAAAATGCATCACAAAAAGCATTGAACGCCGCCGTTGAGATAAGAAGCGAATTTAGCTATTTGTATAAAGAAAATAAAATATCTCAAAAATTCAGTTTAAATATTGCAATTAGCAGCGGGATAGTTATTGCAGGAAGTATAACTTCAGGACAAAATTTAGAATATACGGTAATCGGAGACCCGGTTGAAATTGCTTCAAGAGTGCTCGAAATGGCTGCGGACGGACAAATACTGGTTGGTTCTTTAACATTCCGGTATCTAAAAAATATGTTCAATTTTAAATATTATAAATCTCTTTCTTTAAAAGGTAAAAGGGATCCCGTAAAGATTTATGAATTCGAACAGTCAGGCATCAAACCGGACAAGGATTTGATCCTTTCGAAAAGACTTATTCAGTCCGAAATGGTAGGCAGAAACGAAGAGCTTGACAAATTAGAATACCTGCTGTTAAAAACCATTAATGGTGACGGATCGGTTGTAAGCATAATTGCCGAAGCAGGAATCGGGAAATCACGATTGATAAACGAATTTAAAAATAAGGAAATATTCAAGCGTGTTGTAACTTGGGAAGGGAAAGCGGAATCTACCGGTAAAAATGTAAGTTTTCATCCGGTAATAGACATAGTTAAAAAATGGGCACGCATAAATGATAATGATAATGAAAGTCAGGCGTTTTCAAAACTTGAAATTACACTATTAAATCTTTTCGGGGAAGAAGCGGACGAAATTATTCCTTTCATTGCAACAATTATGGGGTATCGTTTAACCGGAGATTATGAAAAAAGAGTCAATGAAGTTTCTTCAGATGCGCTAAGCAAACTTATTCAAAAAAGTATGCGCCAGCTTGTCTTAAAAATTACGGAATTAAATCCGCTGGTGATTATAATAGAGGATTTGCACTGGGCGGATTTATCCTCTATCGAATTATTAAATTCTCTCTTCCGGCTGGCGGAAAAAAACAAATTATTATTTATAAATACTATGCGCCCGAACTTTTTTGAAACCGGGGAACGAGCACTTTCGGTTCTTCGCGATAAATATTCAGTTTTTCATACGGAGGTAAATCTTAATCCGCTTAATATATACGACAGACAAATTCTCATTAAAAATCTGCTTAAAATGCAAGAGCTTCCTCCGCAGATCGGAGAAGCCATTATAACCAGCACAGAGGGGAATCCGTTTTTCATAGAAGAAGTAATACGCTCATTAATAGACGATAATATTATTGAAGTAAAAAACGATCGATTTATAATATCGCAGGATATTAAAAATATAGTTATCCCCGGCACGGTAAAAGATGTTCTTCTTGCGCGAATAGATAAACTGGATGAGTCTACAAAATACGTTTTGAAAATTGCTTCCGTTATCGGCAGGTATTTTTTGTACGATATTCTGAAAAAAGTGATTAACGAATATGGAGACCCGGATGCTTATACGGGGTACTTAATAAAATTGGAATTAATAAAGGAAAATAAAAACAGCGATGACCGCGAATATATGTTTCAACATGCATTGGCTCAGGAAGCTGTTTATGAAACATTATTAACAAAAAATAAACAGGAACTGCATCTGAAAGTTGCAAAAGCTATAGAAGATTTATATGCCGGAAGAATTGATGATTTCTATGAATTACTTGCTCATCACTATAGTCTTGCAGACCATAAAGAAAAAGCCGAAGAATACTTAATTAAAGCAGGAGAAAGGACGTTAAAAAATTCCGCTTCGAACGAAGCGCTTAATTACTTCCGGAAAGCTTTAGAACTGTACATCAGTAAATACGGCGATAAAGCGGATAAAGAAAAGTTATTTATGTTCGAAAAAAACATCGGAATTTCTTTTTATAATAAGGGCTATTTCATGGATGCAGTCGAGCATTTCAACAAGGCTCTTCAAGCAGCTGGAATTAAAATTAAAAAAAGTTGTTATAGTGAGTGGCTGCGCCTGTCAATTAACTTTATTTTAATAATATATCATCTATATTCACCTTTCAAACATACAAAAAAATCTCCGACGGAAAAAGATATCGAATTGTTTGATATACAATTTAAAATAGCCAATGCTTACGCAAATTATAACGGGAAAAAAATGTTCTCCGATTTGTTAAATCTAATAAGAGTAAAAATGAAATTTGCGTTAGACAGTGAAGATGGATTTACGACCTATTCATGGGCAAGTTCTTTGTTCAGTTACAGCGGAATATCTTTTCCGCTTAGCAGAAGATTTATCCAAAAAGCAAATTCGATTGCCCGCTCAAACGGAATAGATGAAGTTTATAATATGGGGTATGACGAAACAATATTTATTTGCCTATCCGGTAACTGGAAAAGTTTTTCTAATATAAATGAGAAATTACTTGATATTAAACTTAGAGCCGGAGATTTATATTATGCTATCTACCAGATCAGTTGGGCACTTTATATTACAATTTCCCGGGGCAATTATGAATATGCGGAATATCTTATTGAAAAAGGTGATGAGATAAGCGAGACCTATGATTTTGATTACGGAAAACTTTTTATGCTTTCGTCAAGGGCTGACTTGTATTTAAACCAGAGAAAATTACAAAAGGCAATTGCATATTATAACGAGGCATGTATTTCTGCGTATAAGATGGGACTTACCTCATGGATCGTCGGCTTGTCCGGTAAAAGAGCAAAAGCATTTATTTTACTTAACGATTTGAATAAGGCAAAAGATTCACTTAATAAAGCTGAAACGGCTGTCAAAAATTCCGGTTCACTTACTCCCTTGCTTCTATATTACTATCAGGCTTATACAATGTATTATTACATTATGGTTCACGAAATCGGAATTAAGGAAGCCTTACCCGAAGCAAGGATGAAAATAATTGAAAGAGAAATTAAAAAGTGCCTGAAAAAAGTTGTTAAAGGCTCGAATAAAGTTGCGGATATAAAACCGGAAATTAACAGGTATATAGGAAGATATTATCATCATAAACATGAATATTTTAAGGCGGTTAAATATCTTAATAGAAGCATTGAGTATTCGAAACATCTTGGAGCACTTCCGGAACTGGCAAGGGGGTACCTCGAATTGGGAACAGTTTTATCTCAATCAAAAATAGATAGTAGCGACAGCATGATTGAAATTTATTTTAATAAGTCCCGTGATATTTTCACAAAATTAAATCTTAATTGGGATCTGGATGAGATGAACAGAATTGAAAATCATTATACAAGCAAAATTGATTAGGTTAAAAAAATTAAATAGAATGGACAAATATTCAATTACGGAAAATTTTTCTCGAAAATAAAAGGAATGAATATACATGAAAAGAAGCATGTATACGGAAGTCATTTAAATAAACGGATTAAATTATGATTGGCAAAACAATTCTCCATTATAGAATATTAGAAAAAATCGGGCAGGGCGGAATGGGCGTAGTCTATCTTGCCGAGGATAAAAATCTTGGACGGAAAGTTGCAATAAAATTTTTACCTCATCATATCTCCCCCAATACAGAAGAAAAAGAAAGGTTTAAAATTGAAGCACAGACGGCAGCATCGTTAAATCATCCTAACGTATCAACTATTTATTCTATAGAAGAAGTTGATAATAATGCCTTTATAGTTATGGAATATATTGAAGGATCCGAGCTAAAAGACAAAATCAAAACCGGTCCGATTCCGGCAGAGGAAGCTATCAATATAGCTATTCAAATTGCCGAAGGATTAAAAGCCGCCCACAATAAAGGGATTATTCACAGAGATATAAAGTCATCGAATGTTATGATAACCGGCGATGGAAATGTTAAGGTAATGGATTTTGGATTAGCGGAGATCTGCGGAGGTTCAGAACCTGCTAATTTGAATTCGACTGTTGGTACCGCTGCTTATATGTCGCCTGAACAGGTGAAAGGAGAAAGACTAGATCACCGGACGGATATATGGTCTTTCGGTGTTGTCCTTTACGAAATGATTGCCGGTAAGCTGCCTTTTGTGGGAGATTATGAGCAGGCTATTTCGTATTCAATAGTAAATGAGATACAAAAACCAATATCATCTCATAGGGAAGATGTTCCCAAAGAATTAATTATTATTATAAGAAAATGTCTTTCTAAGAATCCGGATGAAAGATATTCCAATGTTGATGAACTTCTGTCGGAACTTAATTCGTTAAGAGAGAAACCTATCTCCGGGAAACTTTCGGGAAAATATATTGAACGGCAGACAAATAGTAAGCCTAAAATATTAGCGGTTACAGGGATAATATTGTTATTTATTGCGGCTTCATTGATGATCTGGAACTTTTTAGGTGAAAATAAATCTGAAAATAACCTTGCTGATAAAGCAGTAAAAAAAATTGCAGTTCTGCCGTTTACAAACATTAATAATGATGCTGAGGTTAATTTCCTAAGCTTTGCTTTAGCAGATCAAATAATAAATTCACTTGCTTATATAAAAGAACTGCTTGTGCGTCCTTCAAGTTCAATACGACCCTACCAAAACAAAGCTATTGATCCGGAAGAAATAGCGAATAAATTAAACGTGGATTATATATTATCAGGCAGCTATTTAAAGGAATCCGACGAAATCCGTTTAACTTTACAATTAATCGACGTTCATACCAATGACCTTGTATGGCATGATAGAATTGAAGTGAAATATGAAAATGCCTTCAAACTTCAGGATATTGTATCGCAGAAAGTAGTTAAAGGTTTAAAAGTAAAATTTTCACCGGATCAGGCAGCTATTAAATCAAAGGAAATTCCCGTAGATCCCTTGGCTTATGAATATTTTTTACGTGCGGTTTCATCCCCGATTACTAACGAGGGAAACCAAATGGCAATTGATCTTCTCGCAAAATCCTTACAAATCGATTCAAATTTTGCCCCTGCTTACACTGAGCTTGGGAACCGGTATCACACGCTCGCAACTTATAATCCCGGCGAAAGAAATAAATTGAAGGATGCGGAAACTATCTATAAAAAAGCTTTATCAATAAACAATCTATCATTAGGTGCTTTAGGAAACCTTGCATCATTGTATACCGAAACGGGTAAATCCGCGGAAGCGGTAGAATTAATAAAAAGAGCACTAAGTATAAATCCTAATAATGCCGAAACTCATTTTTGGCTTGGATATATTTATAGATATACGGGTCAACTTGATAAAGCTGCAGAGGAGATGGAAACAGCTGTTAAACTCGATCCGTCAAATGCAAGATTCCGTTCGATCGGCGCTACTTATTTATACCAGAAGCGATATAATAAAGCTATTCAGAGTTTAAACCATTACAAAGAGTCACCGTACAGTTTGGCTTTTAAAGGCCAGGTATATTTACGGATGAATGAGATAGATTCCGCAAGAAAATATTTTGAAAAGGTGATAAGATTTGAACGCGAAAATACACTTGGAATGTGGTCAAAAGCGATGCTCGATTATATAAACGGAAACAGGACGGAAGGTTTAAAGGCGATCAAATCATTGGAAAATTCAAATGTTTTTGATGCCGAACAATTTTATAATTATGCAAATTTGTACGGTCTTTATGGTAAGAACAAAGATTGTCTAAGATTATTAAAAAGAGCTATTGACGGCGGCTTTTATTGTTATCCTTTTATGCAGACTGATTCATTTTTGGATCCGGTTAGAAATGATAGAAAGTTTCAGGAAGTGTTGGCTTTAGCAAAGGTAAAATACGAAAAATTTAAAAAAACTCTTACTGAGTAATATACTTGTTGAATGAAATACATTTAAAGATGTATGACTTTTATAAAGTTTTTAACTTTGAACTTTATATGGAAATAAGGACATATTATGATCGGTGAAACAATTCTTCATTATAAAATTTTAGAAAAACTTGGCGAAGGCGGAATGGGCGAGGTCTTCAAAGCTCAGGACACGAAGCTCGACCGCTTTGTTGCGCTTAAGTTTCTACCCTCTCAAATGACTGCATCGGAAGATGACAAATCCAGATTTATACAGGAAGCCAAGGCTGCTTCGGCGATGAATCATCCGAATGTATGTACCATTTTTGATATACAAGAAAACGATGGGAAATTGTTTATTGTAATGGAATATGTTGACGGCAAAACTTTAAAAGATAAAAAAGATTCTCTTTCCGAAAAGCAAATTCTTGAAATAGGAATACAGGTAGCAGAAGGACTTGCAGCAGCACATGAAAAGGGAATAGTACATCGTGACATAAAGCCGGAAAACATTATGGTGCGAAATGACGGCATTGCGCAGATAATGGATTTCGGTTTAGCTAAACTTCGTGAGGATTCTGGTGTTTCCAGATTAACAAAAGCCGGAACAACTATGGGAACATTAGGATATATGTCTCCGGAACAAGTACAGGGATTAGATGTTGATCATCGTACTGATATATTTTCTCTCGGAGTTGTCCTTTATGAATTGCTTGCCGGCGAATCTCCTTTTAAGGGAGTTCATGAAACAGCAATAATGTATGAAATAGTAAATGTTGATCCATCGCCAATTACAACAATAAAAGAAGGTATCGATCCTCAGCTTGATGATATCATATTAGAATGTATCGAAAAAGATAAGGATGAGCGTCGCCAGTCTGCGAAAGAACTTGCTAAAGATTTGAGAAAAGTAAAGAAATCTACCGGGCACAGAAAGAGCAGAGTTTATAATGTTAATTCTTCCGCAATTAATACCGCATCAGGTGGAAGACAAATTTCAAAGTCTTCGGGCTCAATTGCTATTGAAGCTTTTAACAGAAGATTCGAATTGAGAAAATTATTTCCTGTAGTTTTTGTCCTCATAACAATTGTTGCTGCCTTGTTTGCATTTTTATATTTCAGCAAAAACGAAACAACTGAAAACGGAGTTTTACAATTTGAGATAAATGCTCCTCCAGGGGAAATATTTTCAGGGCTTACTCCAAATATTTCACCGGATGGGAAATCTATTATATTTGCAGCGGCCGATTCAACCGGAAAAACAATGATATGGATCCGGCCTATGGAATCTATAAAAGCCAATGTTGTTGAAGGCACTGATAATGCTAGCTGCCCTTTTTGGTCATACGACGGTAAAAATATCGGATTTTTCCAGGATCATAAATTGCAAAAGATCGATTTATCTACCGGGACCAAACAAATTATATGCGATGCAGATGACGGAATGGCTGCTATATGGAACAATAATAATCAGATAATTTTCACACCTTCTTTTATTTCTCCAATGTACAAAGTAAACGCAGGCGGAGGAACTCCAGTTCAATTAACCAGTATAGATAACTCAATTGGCGAAGAACGCCAGTACCCTTCCCAGTTCTTCCCTGACAATACACATTACATATATACTTCAATTAGCAGAAACCAGGGACAAAGCAATATAGTTATTGGTTCACTTGATGATAATTCAAAGCACAGGTTGTTCGACAAAAATCAGGATCTTGGATTTAATGCTAAAGCCTTTTTTATATCTCCCGATTTTATAGTGTTCTTAAAAAACGGTACCCTTTTTCTTCAGAAATTTAATAATTCAAGTTACAAACCCGTGGGTGAAAAGAGAACTATCCAAAATGATATTAGGGATTTTAATGCATCAGGAAATATGATCATTGCTTCAAAGGGTAATATAAATTCAAGAAGCAACCTGGTGTTATGTGATAGAAACGGAAAGGTGCTTAAGCAGAATAATAATATCGGTTTTTTCGTTGAAATGTTTTCATCCCCGGATGATAATAGCATTGCTTATCACAGGGTATATGGGCCCGATAATGAGCGCGGGGTTATTAATCAGGATATTTGGATATATAACAGGCAAAGAGATTATAGCACACGTTTTACTACCAAACCCGCAGCTGATATTTCCCCTGTATGGTCTCCCGATGGTAAAAAAATAGCTTACTCTTCATCACCTGATTCAGTATATAACATTTATGAAAAAGATATTGACGGGAATACAAAACCAAAATTATTGTTCAAGAATAGTTTTGTTACAAAGGCGCCAATTGATTGGTCTTCTGATGGCAAATATATCTTAGTTGGAGTTGCTGCTCCCGGTACCGGTAGGGATATATGGGCTATACCAATGTTTGGTGATAAGAAACCATTCCCTTATCTACAAACAAAATTCACAGAAACTCCGGGCAGTTTTTCACCGGATGGTAAATGGGTTGTATATTTCTCCAACGAAACCGGGCGAATGGAGGTCTACATTCAGAGTTTCCCCGATCCGGGCAAAAAGTATGTAGTTTCAACCAGAGGAGGAGTATATCCTAAATGGGGTAAGGACGGCAAAGAGTTATTTTATATTTCAGCTAATGGATATATGACTGCAGTTGAAATAAAATTAAAAGAAAAGCCCGAAATAGGTAAAGCTAAAGAGCTATTCAAAGTTAATTCCCTGGCCTATCCGAATATGTACGCAATACTAAACAATGGACAAAGTTTTCTATTCAATTACTGGGAGAATAATTCTAAAATTAAATCATTGCGTGTTATTGCAAACTGGAAATCGCTATTAAAAAAAGAATAATATATCAGAGGCTTTAATATGATTGGTGAAACTATTCTACACTATAAAATATTAGAAAAATTAGGCGAAGGAGGAATGGGTGAGGTCTTCAAAGCGCAGGACACAAAACTCGACCGCTTTGTTGCTTTAAAATTTCTCCCCTCGCAGCTTACTGCTTCAGAGGATGATAAAGCACGTTTCATACAGGAGGCGAAAGCTGCCTCAGCAATGAATCATCCGAATGTCTGTACAATATATTCTATAGAAGAATATGAGAAGCAATTGTTTATAGCTATGGAATATGTTGACGGCAAAACTTTAAAAGATAAAAAAGATTCTCTTTCCGAAAAGCAAATTCTTGAAATAGGAATACAGGTAGCCGAAGGATTAGCGGCTGCTCATGAAAAGGGAATAGTACATCGAGACATAAAACCTGAAAACATTATGATCCGCAAAGACGGCATTGCGCAGATAATGGATTTTGGATTAGCTAAACTTCGTGAGGATAGTGGTGTTTCCAGGTTAACTAAAGCCGGCACTACAATGGGCACGATGGGTTACATGTCGCCTGAGCAAGTACAGGGATTGGACGTTGATCATCGAACGGATATATTTTCTCTTGGAGTAGTATTATATGAGCTATTTGCAGGAGAATCTCCATTTAAAGGCGTACATGAAACTGCCATAATGTACGAAATAGTTAATGTTGACCCTCCACCGATATCAACCGTGAAAGAAGGAATTGAGCCTGAATTAGACGGAATTATTCTTGAGTGTCTTGAAAAAGATAAAGATGAAAGATGCCAGTCGGCAAAAGAACTTGCAAAGGATTTGAGGAAAGTAAAAAAATCGACAGGACACAGAAAGAGCAGAGTTTACAAAGTCAATTCACAAACATACAAGACACAGCCCATAACTCAGAGTGTTTCCAAATCCTCAGGTTCAATTACCATTGAAGCATTTAATAAGAGAATTGAACTTGCGAAAATTTTCCGGTCCGGTTATTTCACATGGTCTTTAATATTAATATTATTGACCGCAGTTTTATATCCCTTTTTAAGAAATCAATCTCCTAATATAAAGCCAATTACTGCAACCTCAACAATATCGTCAGATAATATTAATATAAACTCGATATATTTTCAAATTTCCCGTGATGGAAAGACTCTAGCTTTTATAGGGGGCGATTCAACCGGGAATTCCTTTGTCTGTATTAGAAAGATTGATTCAAAAAATGTACGGGAATTGAATAATACCGAAGGTGCATATTATCCTTTTTGGTCATATAACGGCAGGTATGTTTTCTTCTTTGTCCTTGGAAAATTAAAAAGAGTGGGGCTTAACTCCGGTGCTGTTATGGATATTTGTTCTGCTGAAGACGGACGCGGCGGAACGTGCAACAAAGAAGGTGAAATTATATTCGCACCTGCAAGCACCGGTGGACTTTATTCTGTTTCAGAAAACGGCGGAACGCCGAAAGAAATAATAAAAGCAGATCCATCTAATCCACAAGAAAGCCTTAGATTTCCGTTTTTTATGCCAGACCAAAAACATTTTCTTTATTCTGTTCAGGAAAATTATTCAGGCGGAACACCGGAAGACAAAGTAAAAATAGCATCAATCAGCTCTGATTTGAACAAAACTATTATGCATGTTTCCTCTAATGCTCAATACTCCGACGGTTATTTATTTTTTATTAGACAGGATGCGCTTATGTGCCAGGCATTTGATCCGGATAACCTAAAACTGTCGGGCGATATATACACTATATCGGGTAATAATAATTATTTTGATCCGAGAATAAAAGGTGCATTCTCCGTATCTACTGCCGGCAATCTTATCTATATGAACAAGCCTAATAATAATACCGAACTTGTTCTTTTAGATGATAAAGGAAATATAAAAACATCTTTGTTAAAAGCTAATGTACTTGAATCTGCAAGTTTTTCCCCTGATGGAAATATGATTGCATATAATATATATGATCAGGATGGCAAAAATGCAGACATCTGGACTTATGATATAAAGAGAAAATTATCTTCCAGGTTAACATTTAATCCTAATTATGATGCGGCTCCAATTTGGTCACCAGACGGTAAATACATTGCATACCTTTCTGAAAGACCTACTGGTTGGGATATTTTTACAAGAAAATCGGACGGAACAGGCGATGCTGAAAGAATTTATCATTCGGATTCGATAAAATTTTTAGCTAGAATTCCTATTGATTGGTCGTCTGACGGCAGATATTTGTCGTTTAATCAAATCAGTCCGAAAACGAAAATGGATATTTTATTAATAAACATGGAAAATAATTATAAAGCGGAAGACTATTTAGCTACAAACTTTAACGAAGGTAATGCAATATTTTCTTCGGATATGAAATGGATAATGTATACTTCCGGGAAATCCGGAAAACCGCAGGTTTATGTACGCCCTTTCGGCGGCGGCGAGGGCAGATGGCAGGTATCCATCAATGGCGGTATCGGTATGAAGTGGATAGATAACGATAAAGGAATTATTTATGTCTATAAAAATAATATTTACGAAGTAAGTGTAAACGGCTCCGGGCAAAATTTTATTGTGGGTAAAACTCATTTACTCTTTTCATTATCAGGGAAAAAAATAACGAATGTGTATGATGTTACAAACGACGGAAAAACTTTTCTTGCTGCCGTATCATTAGGTAGAAGTATTACTCCGCCGTTTACTTATGTCCAAAACTGGAAAGGATTGATTCAAGGAGGCTCTCAGTGATTGGCGATACAATACTTCATTATAAAATTTTAGAGAAATTGGGCGAAGGAGGAATGGGTGTAGTCTATCTAGCCCAGGATACAAAGTTAGAAAGAAAAGTGGCAATAAAATTTCTACCTCACCACATTTCTGCTAATTCCGAAGAAAGAGAAAGATTCAAGATTGAAGCAAGAGCTGCCGCCGCACTGAATCACCACAACATTACACAGATTTATTCCATCGAAGAAGCCGATAACGAGATGTTTATTGTTATGGAATATGTTGAGGGAAAAGAATTGAAAGATATTATTAATCCTCCATCTTCCACCCTTTCAAAAAGGGGAGACACAGGCGGGTTAGCAATGAATGACATAATCAATTATGCAACACAAATCGCCGAAGGTTTAGAAGCTGCACACAAAAAGGGAATCATCCATAGAGATATCAAATCTTCAAACATAATGATTACAGAAGATGGCAAAGTTAAGATTATGGACTTTGGTCTCGCCAAGGTGAAAGGTGGAATAGAATTAACAAAGGTTGGGACAACTGTCGGCACTACAACCTATATGTCACCTGAACAGGCAAAAGGTAAAGAGGTTGATCATAGAACCGATATCTGGTCATTTGGTGTTGTCTTTTATGAACTGATTACTGGTAAGTTACCCTTTGAGGGAGAATATGATCAAGCTATAACTTACTCAGTCATAAATGAAAAACAAAAGCCAGTTTCTTTCTTTAGAAATGATTTACCTACTGAAATTGAACAAATTGTAAATAAAACTCTCGAAAAAGATCTAGAAAAGAGATTCAACGACTTTAGTGAAATACTATCACTTCTTAAGAATATACAAGTCAGTAGAAAAATTAATGATTCTACTACTCCAAAACATAATAGATTCTTTGGTAAAAAATCAGCCGCCATAATATCGGCAATTTTCATAGTATTATTGATTGCTTTCGTTCTATGGAAGGCATTTAGCCCACCAAAGAAAAACATTACAGAAACTAAAAACAAAATTGAAAGAATTGCAATTCTTCCATTTAACAACATAAAAAATGATCCTAAAACAAATTTTTTGGGCTTTGCACTTGCAGATCAAATCATCAGCTCTCTCGCTTACGTGAAAAATATCGTGGTAAGACCGGCAAGTTCCATAAGACAATATCAAAATGAAAATGTTACTCCCATAAAAGCAGGTAATCAATTAAAGGTAGATTATATCTTAGATGGCAGCTATTTGAAAGATAATGATATTATCAGGTTAAACTTAGAATTGGTGAATGTTCACAATAATCAGATTGCATGGAAAAATGATTTTGATGTTAAATATGTTAATACTTTTAAGCTGCAGGATTTGGTTTCCAGAAAAGTTACAAGCGGTCTTAAGGTTAAGTTTGCCGTCAATAAAATACACAAGGCTATACCGGGGAACTCTAAAGTTTATGAGGATTATTTAAAAGCAGTCTCATATCCGCATACAATGGAAGGGACACAGCAAGCAATTTCAATTCTTAATAAAGCTATTAAAGTTGATTCCACCTATGCGCCTGCTTATTCCCAGCTTGGGAGTAGATATGATTATGTTGCTAATTATAGTGTTAAGGGAAGCGGTAATAAAAAAGCAGCAGAAAAAGCATTTTTAAAAGCTCTTTCAATCAACAATAATCTATTGAGTGCATTAAACGGTTTGTCCCGCTTATACAATGAAAACGGAAAGCAGCTGCAAGCTGCAAAATTATTGATGAGGGCATTAAAAATTAACCCTAACAATGCAGATGCGCATTTCAGTTTGGGTTACATATTCAGGTACACAGGCCCGTTGGATAAATCCCTAAAAGAAATGCAGAAAGCGGTCGAACTTGACCCAAACAATCCAATTTTTCAATCTATTGGAATTACATATCTTTACACTCAGAAATATCAGGATGCCTTAAAAGTATTTGAAAAGAGTGAAAACAATGCTTTCGATCTCGGCTGGGAGGGAGAAATATTTTTAAGATTAAAAAATATTAAATCTGCTGAACAATCTCTTAAGAAGGCAATAGAAATTGAACCGGGGGGAGTTCTCGGTGATTTCTCTAAAGCACAACTTCAGTATGTAAAAGGCAATAAGAGAAAATCTCTCGATATTTTGAAAAGTATGGATGAATCTGTTGAAAAAGCCGGAATTTATGACGGGGAAATGTATTACAATATTGCTAATTACTTTGGACTGTTAGGAGATGCAAAAGATTGTGTCCGACTATTGAAAATAGCAATTAACCATGGATTTTTTGATTATCAAGTAATGTTAAATGATACATTCCTAAACCCTGTACGCGATGATCCTGAATTTAAAGAGACACTACAACAAGCAAAATTAAAATCTGATAATTTCAAAGATGAATTAATCGATAATTCATTATTATAGTGATTATTAAATAATTCAAGGAGGTAAAATATGAACACTAAAGTACATGAAAGATATAACGCAACAGTAATTGAACTAAAAGGAAGAATAGAGGGCGGACCTTTTGCTGCGGAATTTAAAGAAACCCTGCAGAATCTTATCAAACAAAATAAGAAAAATATCATCGTTGGCATGTCCGATATAAAATTTATAAACAGCAATGGTATCGAAATCCTTGTGGGAGGCTATACTACCGTTAAGAACGGCGGAGGCAATCTAAAGCTTGTGAATTCCAGTAGTAAAGTTAAAGGAGTGCTCAGCATAACAAAATTAAACCAGGTATTTGACAACTTTGACTCAGTTGAGTCTGCGCTCAAAAGCATTAATGTTGAAAATTAAAATCTGATTACACTCCCGCAAAACTATATGGTAATTTGCCTCGGGGAACTAGGCACAAACTCTGCCTAAAACCGGACTTACTTTTTACAATTAGGGTTATGAGCGAGTCCTGAGCGCAATATGGACTGAAAATAATTAGACACTAAATAATTATCGAAATAATTCTTATTATATAAAACATGTACAGTTGAGTGAGGCAGCTTCACATAGTTTTCAACGGGCGGTATGATCTATTCCATTAAGCTTGTCTAATACATAGAGGTACTTAATGATTGGCGAAACAATTTTACATTATAAAATAATAGAAAAATTAGGCGAACCTGCCTGCCGCAGGCAGGGGCGGGTCTGTCCGCCGAAGCCTGTAAGCAATTTGGAGGTTTCAAATGATCGATGAAACTATACTTCATTACAAGATTCTTGAGAAATTAGGCGAAGGTGGAATGGGTGTCGTATATCTAGCCGAAGATAAGAACCTGGAACGCAAGGTTGCAATAAAATTTTTACCACGACACATTTCGGAAAATACTGAAGAAAGGCAAAGGTTTAAACTTGAAGCTAAAGCTGCTGCAAAACTAAATCATCCCAACATTGCTACTATCCATTCGATTGAGGAAACAGATAAAGAAATTTTTATTGTGATGGAGTATATCAAAGGAATAGAGTTAAGCAATAAGATAAAAGAAGGAATTATTTCAACAGATGAAGCGGTTAAAATAGCTTCTCAAATTGCTGAAGGTATTGAAGCCGCACATAAGGAAGGAATTATTCATAGAGACATCAAGTCATCCAACATCATGATTACCGAAAGTGGAACTGTTAAGATAATGGATTTCGGATTGGCAAAAGTCAAAGGGACTTCAAAAATTACAAAAATGGACTCGACCGTGGGTACAATAGCTTATATGTCACCTGAGCAGTCAAGGGGTGATGAAGTGGACAGCAAAACAGATTTATGGTCATTCGGTGTTGTACTTTATGAGATGCTGACGGGAAAGATGCCTTTCAAAGGTGATTACGATCAGGCAATAATTTACTCCATTCTGAATGAAGAACCTCAGCCTGCAGAACAAATAGATAAAAGGTTGCAGCATATTATAGAGAAATTGCTTAAAAAGATTCCGAATGAAAGATATGGAAGTGCAAAAGAAATTGCGGACGAATTAAGAACGATTCCCGAGGAAGAGACAATCAAAAGAACAGGTAAAAAGAAGTTAAATCTTTCGTGGATTATTGCCGGAGCAGCAATAATAGTAGTTGCCATTGCGCTTTTTTTGTTTATGCCTTCTTCGAAAACAATTAAAGAGAAAGTAACTATAAAAACAATTGCAGTTCTGCCGTTTGCCGATTTAAGTCCGAAGAAAGACCAGGGATATTTTTCGGATGGTTTATCCGGAGAACTCATTAATGTCTTGTCAAAAAATCCGAAGCTTCGAGTCACTGCACGCACATCTTCATTCTCTTTTAAAGGTACTAATGCGGATATTAAAACAATTGCTTCAAAGCTTAATGTAAAGAATATACTGGAAGGTAGTGTTCAGAAAGCAGGAAATAAACTGCGTATTTCGGCAGACCTTGTAAATGTTAAGACTGATGCAACGCTGTGGTCCGGTATTTACAACGGAACAATGAAAAATATATTTGCATTGCAGGATTCAATATCGGACAATGTAGCAGAAGCGCTTAATGCAGCATTGCTTGGAATTAAGGCTTCGTCGACTGAACAGAAGACAGATCCCGATGCTTACAACGACTACTTGCTCGGAAATCATTTTTATGAATTAGAAGGGAAAGAATACTGGAATAAGGCGGAAGAATATTACGAGAAGGCTATAGCAATTGATTCAAACTACGCACCTGCCTGGGTCGGGTTATCCATTGTTCACAGTAATCAGGCTGATAACGGTTACGTACGTGTTGATGTTGGCTACAGGAAGGCACGAAAAGAAATCCGGAAAGCCTTAGAACTTAATCCGAATCTTGCTGATGTATATGCTCAGCTTGGAAATATAAAAAGCAGTCACGCCTGGGATTGGAAAGGTGCGGATGAAGCATTTAAGAAAGGACTGCAGCTGGAACCGGAAAATACTAATGTCATTTTTGGAGCTTCATATTTAGAGTGGATACTCGGACGATATGATAAAGCAACCAAATTAGCACATCGTATTATTAGGATTGATCCTGTGAACGTAAGAGGATACTTAAGCTTAGCTTATCTTAACTATTATAATGGTTTGTATGACGAATCTATTGCTGTCTCAAGAAAATGCCTTGAGCTTAATCCTCAAATTCGCGGCGCACATATGATAAGTGGTTTTGACTATATTGAAAAAGGAAAACTTGATTCAGCACTGGCAGAGATAAAGAAAGAACCAGAACCGTGGATGCGAAATTCGGCCATTGTAATTATTTATTACGCGTTAGGCAGAAAAAAAGAAGCCGCTGAAAAGATGAAAAATTTCATAAAAAAATTCCAGTATGTCGGAGCTTACCAGGTAGCTGAAATCTATGCCTTCATGGATGAAAAAGATAAGGCATTCCGGTGGCTGGAAAGAGCTTACAGACAACACGATACCGGGTGCATTACGATCAAAGGTGATCCGCTTTTACACAATATTATTAAAGATCCCCGCTACACTGCATTTTTGAAAATGATGAAGCTGCCGCTTTGAGAATTCAATGAATTGGCAAACAAATTGCAATAAAGCCAAAAGAAAATTTATTATTGAGGCTCTTATATGATCGGTAAAACAATACTTCACTATAAAATAGTAGAGAAATTAGGCGAAGGCGGAATGGGTGAAGTCTATAAAGCCCAGGATACCAAACTCGATCGCTTCGTTGCACTAAAGTTTCTTCCTTCTCAAATGTCAGCATCGGAAGATGATAAAGCAAGATTTATACAAGAAGCAAAAGCCGCATCAGCAATGAATCACCCGAATGTTTGTACCATATATGATATTCAAGAAAATGATGGGCAGCTTTTTATTGTAATGGAATATGTAGAAGGAAAAACTTTAAAAGATTTAGTAGAGACGCATCGCAATGCGTCTCTGCCAACAAAACAAATTCTTGAAATCGGGACTCAAGTTGCGGACGGACTGGCAGCAGCTCATGAAAAGGGAATAGTTCACCGGGACATAAAGCCTGAAAACATAATGATCCGTAAAGACGGAATAGCACAAATAATGGATTTTGGTTTAGCAAAACTCCGCGAAACTTCCGGCGTTTCAAGATTAACAAAAGCCGGCACAACAATGGGCACTATGGGTTACATGTCTCCTGAGCAAGTACAGGGATTAGATGTTGATCACCGGTCGGATATATTTTCACTCGGTGTTGTGCTTTATGAATTGCTTACTGGAGAACTTCCGTTTAAGGGAGTACATGAAACAGCCATAATGTACGAAATAGTTAATGTAGATCCTCTTCCAATCTCGACGGTAAAAGAAGGTATTGAACCTGAGTTGGATAGAATAATTTTAGAATGTTTAGAAAAAGACAAAGATGAAAGATGTCAGTCTGCGAAAGAATTAGCTAAGGATTTAAAAAAAGTCAAAAGATCAAGCGGACACAGGAAGAGCAGAGTTTATAATACAAGTGAACTAACCCAGCCTATTTCGACATCAGGTTCAATTATTAATCAAAACGTTTCATCTAAAAATTTAATTTATAAAATTTCCCCGGTTATTGCAGCTCTATTTCTAGTAACAACATCAATTTTTGGAGTACTTTATTTTACAAAAACGTCAAATTTGAATGCCCCTGAAGCACGTTCCCATATTATACTGCCTAAAGGAGTTAAGCTAACAGATTCATACCACGGTAGCAATATCGCAATTTCACCCAATGGAAAATATATCACTTTCATAGGTACTGATTCTTCCGGGGTAACTAAACTTTGGCTAAGACCATTGAATTCGCTGCAAGCAAAACCAATAGCAGACGCTTTCTTTTTGTCGTTCCCTTTTTGGTCTCCTGACAGCAGATTTATTGCATATTTCTTTGAAGGTAAACTCAATAAAATATCAATAGAAGGAGGGCAGCCGATAACTATTTGTAATACATCCGGAGGCGCAGGCGGAACCTGGAACAGCAGCGGAACTATAATTTTTATTCCAAATTACTTAGGTGGATTGTACAAAGTATCCGCAGACGGGGGAAAACCCGAACTTCTGATTCCGCTAAGTAAAAATAAGGATTGGGGAGGTTTCAGATGGCCTTATTTCCTTCCCGATGGGAAGCATTTTTTATTTACGATAGTAGCTAATGGTTTCGGAACGTATGAACAAAACCGGGGAGCATACAAAATATATGCTGCGTCAATAGATGATCCCAAAACCCGGCTAATCCTAAATGCTTCATCCGAGGCAGAGTTCTCAAATGGGTATCTGTTTTTTGTAAAACAAAAAATATTATTCGCAAGACGTTTTAATACCGGCAATCTTAAATTTTCCGGTGAAAGTATTCCTATAGCGGCTAATGTGCAGTACTATCCCGGAGATGCCGGAGGTGTCTTTTCTGTTTCGAACAAGAGGACAATAATATATCAACAGTCGATCAGCCAGGACGAAAAAATAATGCTTTTAAATAAGAAAGGTAATACACAAAATTTATTATTAACTAATAATGTCCGTTACAGGGCTTCCTTTTCATCGGACGGCAAAATGATTGCTTTTGATTCTTATAATAATAAAAATAATTCCGATATATGGATATATAATAAATCAAGAAATATTGCTTCTAGATTTACATTTAACTCTGCTTCTGATGCTGATCCAATTTGGTCTCCGGATGACAAAAAAATTATTTTTAGTTCATATCGTAGTAATAATTTCAGCTTATATGTTAAAAATTCAGACGGCTCCGGGAAGGTAAAGCCCTTCTTTACAAATAATTCAAAAAACATCATTATGGCAACTGACTGGTCAAAAAACGGAAAGTATGTTGGGGTTATGGTTCAAAGTTATAAGGATCAGAGTAGTATGTGGGATATTTTATTAATTCCTTCATCCGGCAAAAATAAACCTGTAAAATTTCTTGTGACTGATTTTAATGAAGGTGTACCTAAATTTTCGCCTGATAGTAAATGGATTGCTTATTGGTCTAACCAATCCGGTAAATACCAAATATATGTTTCTCCTTTCAGCGGAGGGAGCAAATGGCAGGTATCTAATGTTGAAAATCTTAATTGGGGTCCAAGGTGGATAAAAGATGGTAAGGCAATTTATTTTGGAACTTCGGATAATAAAGTGTGGGGTGTTAATGTAAAAGAAAATGGAAGTACATTATCATTTGGGAATCAGTATGAGGTTTTGGATTACAATAAATCGGGAGAAAACATTACCATTTATGATGTAAATAAAACCGGAGATACATTTGTTGCGGGGATATCAAACAGAAACGGCTTCCCATCATCAATTACAATGCTTACTAATTGGCAAGAAGAAATGAAAGGTAAGAAATGATCGGCTCAACAATACTACACTACAAAATCGTAGAGAAACTTGGCGAAGGCGGGATGGGCGAAGTCTACAAAGCGCAGGACACAAAATTGGACCGCTTTGTAGCGTTGAAGTTTCTCCCAACTCATCTTACGGCATCAGAAGATGACAAAGCACGCTTCATCCAGGAAGCAAAGGCCGCCTCTTCAATGAATCACCCTAATGTCTGCACGATTTATTCCATAGAAGAATATGAGAAGCAATTATTCATTGCAATGGAATATGTTGAAGGGAAAACATTAAAAGATATAGTGGAGACGAATCGCAATGCGTCTCTACCAACAAAGCAAATTCTTGAAATAGGAATTCAGGTTGCTGAAGGACTTGCTGCAGCACACGAAAAAGGAATTGTTCATCGTGATATTAAACCTGAAAATATTATGGTGCGCAAGGACGGCATTGCACAGATAATGGACTTCGGACTGGCAAAATTATATTCGGACAGCAATGTATCGCGTTTAACAAAAGCCGGAACAACTATGGGCACGATGGGTTATATGTCACCCGAGCAAGTACAGGGATTGGATGTTGATCATAGAACGGACATCTTTTCTCTCGGCGTTGTACTGTATGAATTACTTGCTGGTGAATCACCTTTCAAAGGAATGCACGAGACTGCAATAATGTATGAGATAGTAAACGTTGATCCGCCGCCGATTTCAACAGTAAAAGAAGGAATTGAGCCTGAATTAGATGGAATTATTCTTGAGTGTCTTGAAAAAGATAAAGACGAGAGATGCCAGTCTGCGAAAGAACTTGCCAAAGATTTGAGAAAAGTAAAGAAATCTACGGGAAATAGAACGAGTCGTGTTTACAGAACTCAGACAATTACACCAGCTGCTGAGAATATAAAAGTAAAATCCGGTGTGTTTGATGTTAATTTCAAAAAGAGAATAATAAAAAACAAAGTTCCTTTAGCTGTAATTACAGTACTGGCGGTTGCACTTCTAATAACGATCTATTTTTTAATTGCTTCTTCAAATAACGTTGCGGAAACGCCTGCACACGTTTCAATCAAGATTAACGGAGGACTGGCACTTGGTGCTTTTTCATCATTCGCAATTTCACCGGATGGATCAAAAATAGTTTATACAGTTAACCAGGCTAATGCCAGGATGCTTTATATAAGAGATTTAAATTCTTACGACTCCAAACCTATTCCCGGAACAGAAGGGGCTGTATCTCCTTGCTTTTCTCCTGACGGTAAATGGCTGGCATTTTTGGCTGAAAACTACATAAGAAAAGTCCTAGTTTCGGGCGGACCTGTTGCTAATATTACATCTGCGAATCTGGGGAATAATGATGCACCAATGCCTTACCTGTATTGGGGAAATGACAATCAGATTTATCTTACGTCATATTTCACCGGAACTTTGTACCGCATTCCTGCAAAAGGCGGAAAACCGGAAATAATCGGAAAGGCAAAATCGCATTCTAATCAAGTTAACTTCCGATGGCCGGTCCTGCTTCCGGATGGCAAAAATCTCCTTATCACAACTGAATCAAAAAATGAAAACAAAAATATGCAAATTGATGTTTTGAACCTACAGTCCGGAATCCAAAAAAGCCTTATCGATCAAGCAAGCTATGCTCAATATATGAAACCCGGATACCTGTTATTTGTGCGGCATAATAAGTTGTTTGCATCAAAATTCGATCCTGGAAATAATTCATTGATTGACTCACCTGTGCCGATTATACCTGATGTTGCAACAGTTTCTTTGACCGGGATGGCTTTATTTAATGTTTCTGATAACGGAACGCTTGTATATCTTCCCGGCTCAGATCTTTCTGAAAACAGAAACCTTATGTTAGTTGACCGTTCGGGTAAAATTCTTAATAGAACCGATTTACATTTGCCTATAGAGGATTTTAACATTTCTCCGGATGGAAAAAAAGTAGTCATGACGGTGGAAGGCATGATATGGAGTATTTATTTGTATGACATCCAAAGAAATGCTGTTACCAGGCTGACACAAAATAATGATGACCGGGATCCTGTTTGGACGCCTGACGGTAAGTCAATAATATACGGATCTTACCGTAAAGGATTTTACGGATTGTTCATAGCCCCACTTAATAACATTGAGAAAGAGAGAAGATTAACCAAAAGCAAGTATTTTGAAAGTTCATACAGTATTTCTCCTGACGGAAAGTATGTTGCTTTCAATGAAGAAGATTCTACGGGAACTATACAACACATTCTAGTGAAAGACTTGAGCAGTAGCGCAAATCCTGAATTCATCGCAAATGGAACATTTTCTGCCTGGATGCCTGCATTTTCTCCGAATGGAAAATTTATTGCCTTTGAAGCTTTGAAGCCGGACAGAAATATATACGTTGTTCCTTTTCGCAGATCAGGAGGGAGGATCCAGATATCAACACACGGCGGCACTAGACCATTTTGGTCCAATGACGGAAGTAAGCTTTATTATTTTCAGAAGAAGACACTGATGGAGGTTCCTGTTAAGTACACTCCTGATTTTTCCGCAGGAATAGCTCACCAGGTGTTAACAATAGATTTCGGAATCGGTACAATTCGCTACGGCCAGGAAATACCTGGAACTAACAATTTCATTATGCTCGCCCCCGAACAATCCGATAAATCGAGTAATTCATTGCACGTTATTCTTAACTGGGATCAGGAATTGAAGAATCAATTAGTAAATGCAAATTAAAAGGATTTTGAAATTATGGTTGGCGAAACAATTTTACACTATAAAATTTTAGAAAAACTTGGCGAAGGCGGAATGGGCGAAGTCTATAAAGCTCAGGACACCAAACTCGACCGCTTCGTTGCACTAAAGTTTCTTCCTTCTCAAATGTCAGCATCGGAAGATGATAAAGCAAGATTTATACAAGAAGCCAAAGCAGCCTCGGCAATGAATCATCCGAATGTTTGTACCATATATGATATTCAAGAAAATGATGGGAAATTGTTTATTGTAATGGAATATGTAGAAGGTAAAACATTAAAGGATAAAAAGGATTCACTTTCTGAAAAGCAAATTTTGGAAATAGGAATTCAAGTTGCAGAAGGTTTGGCTGCAGCACACGAAAAGGGAATTGTTCATCGTGACATAAAGCCGGAAAATATTATGATCCGCAAGGACGGCATAGCCCAGATAATGGATTTCGGATTAGCTAAGCTTAGAGAAACTTCAGGAGTTTCAAGATTAACCAAAGCCGGTACAACAATGGGCACAATGGGTTACATGTCTCCCGAACAAGTGCAGGGATTAGATGTCGATCATCGGACAGACATATTTTCACTCGGTGTAGTAATTTATGAGTTGTTAAGTGGTGAATCACCATTTAAAGGAATGCACGAAACAGCAATTATGTATGAAATTGTAAATGTTGACCCTCCTCCAATCTCAACAATAAAAGAAGGAATAAATCCTGAACTGGATCAGTTGATACTGGAATGTCTTGAGAAGGATAAGGATGAAAGATTTCAGTCTGCGAAGGAACTTGCCAGAAGCCTTAGAAAATTAAAACGCGGTTCAACCGGAAACAGAACCAGCAGAATGTATAATGTAAATACGCAGGCATACAGCACACCTCAAACATCAGCAATTAATAAATCCGGTGCGACTACATTAAAAGATATTCCCTTAAAAAGTTTTTTCAGAAGTATCTTTTATAATCCGAAATTATCGTGGTCTTTCGGAATTATAATTTTTATTGCTGCTGTTTTGCTCCTTGTTTTTTCTTTCCTTAACCAAACAAAAGTTGAAGTACATGAAACTAAGGCATCTGTACTTCCACCGTTCGGAATCAATTTCGATAACAGCCTTGGAAGCAATCTTACAATATCACCCAACGGTCAATTTATTTCCTTTGTCGGAACCGACTCTGCAGGGACCGAAAAATTGTGGGTGAGGCCGGTTAATTCATTAACGGCGAGAGCTTTGACCAATGTTACTCCTACCGCATATCCGTTCTGGTCTCCTGACAGTAAGACTATAGCTTATTTCGATAAAGGCAAACTGATGAAAATATCTCTCGATGCGGGTGCACCACTGCCTATTTGCGATGCTGCTAACGGAAGAGGAGGCTCCTGGAGTATTAACGGGACTATTGTCTTTTCTCCAACTCCCACAGGCGGTCTTTTCGAAGTCCCTTCTTCCGGCGGAAAGCCTAAGCAGATTATTAAGTCGGATACGTCGAATCCTAACCAGAGTTTAAGATGGGCATGTTTCCTGCCGGATGGAAATCACTTCCTTTATTCCACAGAAAATAGTGCATCCGGCTCGTCTCCGAATGACAGAATATTCCTGTCAGCTTTGGATGATTCCAAATCGGTAAAACTTATTACGGCATCATCTAACTGTCAATATGCAGACGGATTTTTATTGTTTGTCCGGCAGTCAATTCTGCTTGCCCAAAAATTTAATCCGGATAAACTAAAGCTTGAAGGAGAAGCAATGCCTGTAGCTGAAAACGTGCAGTATTATGATGTAAGAATATCCGGTGCATTTGCAGCTTCACAAAACGGCAAGCTGGTATACCTCGAAGGAAATCAAAATAACCAAAGCCTGGCGCTTCTGAATAAAAATGGAAATGTGATTAAAAAAATATCCGGTATGAAGCCATATTTTGATGCCAGTTTTTCACCGGGTGGAAATAGAATAGTGAGCGATTTATATGATCCGAATGAGAAAAAATATAATATATGGGTATATGATCTTAATAGGGGTAATTGGACAAGACTGACATTTGATAAAGCTGATATATTTCCATTTTGGACCGGTAATGGAAAACAGATTACTTATGCTTCCAATGTCAATGGTACTTTCAATCCATATATTATGAATGCTGACGGTTCCGGGAATAAAGAGCAGATTTACAAATCTAATTTTTCGAATGTAACAACTGAAATTTCCCCTGATGGTAAATACATTTTATTCACGGCAATCAATTATGCAAACCCAAAAAGCGGCCTTGATATTCTTCTGCTGCAGCCTGGTCAGGCTAAAAAACCTGCGCCAATTCTGGCGACAAATTTTAATGAATCTTTCGGCAGATTCTCTCCAAATTTGAAATGGATTTCTTATCAGTCTGATGAATCCGGGAAATTCCAGGTTTATGTAATACCTTTTAATTCAAACAATCCTTCCGGTACAAACGCAAAATGGCAGATATCAGTTAATGGAGGAATTTACCCCAAATGGATGAACAAGGGAAAGAGCATTTATTTTATAACACCGGATAATAAAATAATGGGAGTTGATATAAATGAAAACGGTTCATCGCTTTCGCCCGGTAAACCATACTTAGTTTTTAAACCGCACAATACAAAAGTTTTTAAAATTTTTGATATTAACAAAGAAGGAACAGAAATTACAGCTACTATTCCAAACGGTAAAAGCAATCAAGCAACAATTACGCTGGTTGAAAACTGGGAGAAAGAAGTTGAGAGTGGGAAATGATTGGCGAAACAATATTACATTACAAAATATTTGAGAAACTCGGTGAAGCCTGCCTACGCAAATGCTCCGGCAGGCAGGGCGGACATGTCCTCCGTACCCCAACCCAACATTTAGAGGCAAATTATGATTGGTGATACAATATTACATTATAAAATTTTAGAAAAATTAGGTGAAGGCGGGATGGGCGAAGTTTATAAAGCCCGGGACACAAAACTTGACCGCTTTGTTGCATTAAAATTTCTGCCTTCTCAAATGACTGCATCGGAAGACGACAAAGCAAGATTCATTCAAGAAGCCAAAGCAGCCTCTGCCATGAATCATCCGAATGTCTGCACCATCTATGATATTCAAGATAGTAGTGGTCAGCTTTTTATTGTAATGGAATATGTTGAAGGTAAAACATTAAAAGATAAAAAAGATTCACTTTCTGAAAAGCAAATTTTGGAAATAGGAATTCAAGTTGCAGAAGGTTTGGCTGCAGCACACGAAAAGGGAATTGTTCATCGTGACATAAAGCCGGAAAATATTATGGTGCGCAAGGACGGCATTGCACAGATAATGGATTTCGGATTAGCAAAACTTCGTGAGGATTCCGGTGTTTCCAGGTTAACTAAAGCAGGCACTACAATGGGAACATTAGGATACATGTCTCCCGAACAAGTCCAGGGATTGGACGTTGATCATCGTACTGATATATTTTCTCTCGGAGTTGTACTTTATGAATTGATCGCCGGCGAGTCCCCTTTTAAAGGAATACACGAAACAGCAATTATGTACGAGATTGTAAACGTGGAAGCACCTCCCCTTTCAACTTTCAAACAGGATATAGACCCTGAACTTGACAGAATAATTCTGGAATGCCTTGAGAAAGATAAAGATGAAAGATGCCAGTCCTCTAAAGAGCTTGCTAAAAATTTAAGAAAGATTCTGAAGTCATTAACTATAGGACGATCCGGTAAAACTTACAATACAAAATCACAAAATGATTATATACCAAAAGAAGAAATGTCGGTTCAAAAAAGTTCTGGAAATATTTTTTATAAGTCAAAACTTTTTTGGCCTGTCACATTAATTATTATCACTGCTGTTTTACTGATAATTTATTTGTCTTCCGGCTCATCTTTGCCCGAAATCAATCCCGACAGAACGGTTTCAACACTTCAAATTCCTGTAGGTGAAGTATCTTATTCGGGTATTTCGCCTGATGGTAAAATGCTTGCTATTGCCGGTTCTAAAGGTGATGGGTATTGGAGTATATATCTTATGGATATAAATTCCGGTGAAACTAAACGACTTACTACACCTTCAAAATCATCACCTTATATAGTTTATCCGCAATTTTCTCCCGATGGGAATACCATTGCTTTCGGCAAAGTTAATAAAGAAACTAAAATGCCTGAAATTTGTGATATTTCAATATTAGGGGGGCTTGCTAAAGTTGTTGCTGATACCGGAACTTCACCGCATTGGGATCCTTCAGGTAAACGGATATTTTATTTCAGAGGAATTAAACAGATTCCAAGCCGTTCCGGCTTTAGAGAATATTGGAGCGTTTCACCGGACGGTTCAAATAATAAATTAGAATTTGTTGATTCATTGGCTCAATTAACGGATGAAAACATAAACGTAGCAATGAGCATTTCGCCTGATGAGAAAAAAATTGCTTTCCTACGCCCATTTAAAGGAAATTTTAATGAAATAATTGTACGTAATCTTAAGACAGGCAAAGAAAGTAGATTAACTTACGACCGCAAACTAAATGATGAATTATTGTGGTTGAAAAATGGGTACATTCTTTATAGTTCGAATCGGAAAGGCAATTTTAATATTTGGGCAATTCCTGGAAACGGAGGGAAATCAAAACAGATCACAAGCGGGACAGGACCGGATTTCGGGATTACAATGTCTACCAGTGCCAACAGACTGGTATACTTCCGCCGTTCATTTGTGGGCACACTTTGGATGGTAAATGAAGATGGCTCGGATAACAGGCAGGTCTTCTCTGATGAATCTATTTTGGATGCAGGATATAGCGCAGATAAAAATAAAGTAGCACTAATGATTTTACATCAATTTCAATCTTCTACATCACTTGTAATGAGAGATTTAAAAAACGGGCAGCAGGAAGTTCTTATCCCGCCGGATACAAATATCATAAGATATTACCCGCAATGGTCACCATCAGGATCAGAAATTTCTTATGAGGAATATTCACTAAATAACAATAAAGGTACACCAAGGATTAAAGTTTTAGATTTAACCAGTTCTAATAAGCCTAAAGATTTCGGGCCTGGTTTGCTAAACCGCTGGGCAAGTGATTCTATAGCATACATAGTCCAGCAGGATTCATTGAAAGGGAAAATACCATCTGGTACTCCTTTACGGTTAAATGTTAAAACCGGCATAAGAACAAAATTTTTCAGAGACTCTGCCATCGTTGCTATGCCGGTTCTTAACGGCAGTAAATATATTTATGTTAAAAATGCAAATTCTAAGTATACACGTATAATCTCAAAAAATGAATTATTAAAAAATCCTTTGGCAAAGGGGAAATTGCTTGTCAATGGGAACAAAGTAAGGAGGATAGGCTTCTCGAACAAATGGATTTACTACAGTACAAGTAATGCTATTTGGGAGATAAGCCTTAGCACATTAAAAAAAGAAAAAATTCTTGATTTCCCTAAAGGCACAAACATAACAGTATGCTTATCTCCTTATAATAGTAAAGCTGTGCCATACATTAAAACTAGTACTAAGACTAAGCTTATAAAAGTAGATAATCTTTTTATAAAATAAAACTGACTTTTGTTATGTACATTTTTAATAGAAGATTTAATAAATGTGCGAGATTTTAGGAATCAAAATATATTAAAGATAAAAATGATTAGTGAAACAATCCGCCTTCGGTGGATACATTATAAAATTCTTGAGAAACTTTGTGAAGGCGGACCTGTCCGCCGAAACTTCCTCAAACAATATAGAGGTAATTTATGATTGGAGAAACTAATGTAATTTATAAAAATAATTTAAATTGATTAATAAGAAGTAAATTTGATTTAGTGAAAATACTATAAAGTAATATTATGATTGGCAAAACAATTCTGCACTATACGATATTATTGAAAAACTCGGCGAAGGGGGAATGGGAATAGTTTATAAAGCCGAGGATTCCAAACTTAAACGTGAAGTAGCAATCAAGTTCCTGCCGCATCAAATTTCCTATGATAAAGTTGAAAAAAAACGTTTTGTAATTGAAGCAAAGGCGGCTTTAAATCATCCCAACATTGCTACAATTAATTTCATAAAAAAATAAAAACGAAATGTTTTTATTTATGGAATACATTAATGGAGAGGAGTATTTAAAGGAATCTTTATAACTAGATTCGAATAGCGTTTCTATAATATTTAGAACTGAAACAACATATGAGAAATTATGTTATCAAAAAAAACAATTTCCTGGATAATAATTGCAATTAAACTTGGTTATTCAATATCAGAAATTGAAAGTCAGCCTGGGTTAAAAGAACTTTTTAAAGATAATCTTTATAGAAAAAAAATTCTGAATTGAAAAACCAAAAATGATATTTAATTTATTTTATCAATGTTAAATCACATATGTTAAAATTATAATATGTAAAGTAATACTCCACATTTGTTTAATCTTACCAAAATTTTATCTTTCATTAAGTTTTTTAAAATTATTTGGTTTGATTTAATGAAATCCTTAAGTAAAAAAATTCTAATTATATTAATATCCTTTATTTCTATTAAAGGTTTTTCTCAAGAAAATTCCGGTAAATTAAAACTAGAAGATCTTAGAAAAATAGTTGATCTATCCAGCCCTCAAATTTCCCCTGATGGAAAAAACATTGCAGTTATTATTTCAAGACCGGATTGGGAAAAAGACAGCCGGAAACAGGAAATTGATTTAGTTAATACTAAAAACGGCTCAACCAGAAGTATTACTTATAACCGTGAAAGTATTTCAAATTTAAGATGGTCTCCCGACGGAAATAAACTGGCATTTATTTCCAAAGATACTGAATCAAAAAAAACTCAAATTTATGTAATGCCGATGAACGGAGGCGATCCAATTAAAATTACGGAATCGAAATCCGGAGTGAATGAATTTTCCTGGAGCCCCGGCGGAAGTATGATAGCATTTGTTGCACAGGATACTATACCAAACCCAGAAGAAATTAAACATCATGAAGATGCTTTTAAGGTAACTTTTAATAATTACTTAGTAAGTAAAGAAGTTCAACCGTGGCATTTATGGATTGTTTCTTCAAAGGGCGGAAAAGCAAAAAGATTAACAGAAGGTAAATTTAGTTTATGTACTGATCAAGGATCAATTTCTCCTGTAGAATGGAGTAAAGACGGGAAATCAATTTTATTCCAAAAATTTCCTGATGTTTGGGAAGGTAATGCTTGGCATTCAACCATTGCTGAAGTGGATACTAGCGGATTGAAAATAAATCCTGTTGTAAAAGATGAAGGCTCAGGTTATCCTTCTATTAACAAAAATAATATTTTAGCTTTTATCAGACCTCGGAATGGTGATCAAAATAATGGTAATGCAGTTTATATTAAAAAAGACGAGGAAATATCTGATATAACTAAAAACCTGGAAAGAAATATTAATAGCTATAAATGGATGCCGGATGGGAATTCACTATTATTAACAGGAGAAAAGGGAACACATACTGTTATTTGGAATCAACAGATGAATGGAAATGCTTCATTAATTGATTTGGGAAATATAGAAATTGGTAACGGCAGTATAAGTATTTCTAGTAATAATGAGATTGTTTTTATTGGAAAAACTTCTAATCGGCCTGAAGAAATTTATTTGTTGACTTCACTGAATTCTAAACCAAAAAGACTTACTGATTATAATAATTTTATTGATAGTATTAAATTAGGAAAAGTCCAAACTATAAACTGGAAAGGCCCTGATGGATTTGATGAAGATGGAGTGCTAACTTATCCTGTTGATTACAAAGAAGATGAAAAATATCCTTTAGTATTGGAAATTCACGGCGGTCCTGAAGGAGCATCAACAGTTGCTTTTTCTCCTCTTACTCAGCTTTTTTCCGCACAAAACTTTTTTGTATTTCAACCTAATTACAGAGGAAGCATAAATCTTGGTGATAAATATCAGCATGCAATTTTTAGAGATACCGGAGAAGGGCCTGGTAAGGATGTAATGGCTGGTTTAGATAAAGTTATTAGTTTAGGATATTATAGATACAAATAAAATAGGTGTATCCGGATGGTCTTATGGCGGATATATGACTTCATGGCTTAACGGATATTATCCAAACAAATGGAAAGCTGCGGTTGAAGGTGCTGCATTAAATGACTGGGTAATGGATTATACAATTGCTTATTATCAGCGTGGCGATTTGTATTTCTTTGGCGGATCTCCCTGGGTTGAAAAATACTGGGATATCTGGAGAGATCAGTCGCCAATTGTCTTTGCTAAAAATGTAAAAGCTCCAACATTAATTTTAGGAGATGCGGGCGATGAGAATGTTCCTATAGTTAACAGTTATGAAATGTATCATGCATTATTAGACAACGGGGTTACAACAGAATTTTATGTCTATCCTGCAGATGTTCATTTTCCTCATGATATAGTTCGTCAAACTGATATCTATAAAAAATGGATTGACTGGATGGTAAAATATTTAAAGTAATACTTTCAACTTGTATTATGTTATTATAAAAGCCTGAGGTTATCAGGCTTTTTTTAATCAATTTAGATGTATAAATTTATGTTTAAAACTATTTCATCAAAATCATTTTTTTTGTAGAACTTAAATTCTTGGTTTTTAATTTGTAAAAGTAAATTCCGCTGGGAAGATTGCTGCCGTCGAATGCTACTGAATAATTTCCGGGACTTTGTTCCTGGTTTATTAGGGTTTTAATATCTATACCTAAAATATCATAAACATTTAATTGAACTAATCCGGTTTTCTCAATAGAATATTTTATTTCTGTCACCGGATTAAAAGGATTTGGATAATTTTGATCCAATCTAAAGCTTATCGGATTTTGTTGTTTATTGTTAACTGCTGAAGGTTGTTGAACGGTGATCGAGCCAACCATTCCTAAATTTACATGGTAAATACAATGATAATTATGTACACCCGGATCGGTTAATACAAAACTAAAAGTTAAATGGTTCTGATCAAGAGGAGCGTTCCATGAATCCACACCTGAAGTACTATCCGAAGTAGTTGTATGAGTTCCTTCATCCCAAACCCAGGTTACTGTATCTCCAGGAGCAACAGTAATATCCGATGGTGTAAATTTATAATTGGATGCATGAACGATAAATGTAGTCTGTGGATAAGTCTGCAGATTAAATATGATTGTAAAAATAATTATTAATGTTGTCGCTAATTTATTCATAAGAGCCTCCTAGTAAGTAAATCCTATATCAAAAATTCACATCCTTAATTTCAAGTGGAAATTAGTAAAAATTGGTTTTAGTGACGAAACTTTTTTATCATAAAGAGTTAAAATATTAATATAAATCACAGATTAATATTTATTAATTAATGAATTATTTTATCCCAAAATAGAACCATTTATCAAATTCATTTCAAATTAGATGGATTTAATTAAAAGATTGTCTTAATTTTATTTTTAGATAATCTTGAAAAGTAAAAATTCTTTTTATGTTTTATAAATATTTAATCTTTCCTATTAACAATTCCAAAATAAATCTTATGAAAAAATTAATTCCTATTATTACCGCGTTTTTTATTGTTTTGTCAATAAATATACATGGGCAAAATGATAATTCAGGAAATGAACCTGATTCACTTAAAGATATTTCAATTTCTGGGTTGACTTTCAGAAGTATTGGTCCGGCTATAACCGGTGGAAGAGTAGTCGCATTAGCTGTAAATCCTATTGACCACAGTGAATATTTTGTAGGTGCCGGTCATGGATCTTTGTGGAAAACCACAAACAACGGAACAACATTTGAACCTGTTTTCGATCATGAAAAATCTTATGCTATTGGTGCAGTAACTATTGATCCCACAAATCCAAATATTGTTTGGGTAGGAACCGGTGAAAACAATAATCAAAATAATGTTATTTACGGAGATGGTGTTTACAAAAGTGAAGACGGCGGAAATACCTGGAAAAATATGGGTCTTAAAACCTCTGACCAAGTTGGTGGAATAGTTGTTGACCCTAAAAATCCTAATACTGTTTATGTTGCTGCTTACGGTTCTTCACGAAATCCTGGAGGAGACAGAGGAATTTTTAAAACTACCGACGGCGGACAAAACTGGGATAATGTTCTTAAGATAAGCAAATATACAGGCTGTTTCGAGGTTCATATGGATCCGAGATATTCAAATATTTTATATGCCGTTGCTCATCAAAGAATGAGAAAATTGTATACCGGCGTCAGCGGCGGACCTGAAAGCGGAATTTATAGAAGCACAGACAGCGGTAAAACCTGGGATAAAATGACAAAAGGTTTGCCAAGTACTGACGTTGGAAGAATTGGGATGGCAATTTCACCTGTTAATCCTGATATCCTTTATGCAATTGTGGAGGCTGCTAAGGAAGGCGGCGTTTATAAAAGTACAGACAGAGGTTTTAGCTGGAAAAAGCAAAGCAGTTACGTTTCTTCTTATCCTTTTTATTTTCAGAAATTATTCTGTGATACTAAAGACGTAGATCGTGTTTACAGTATGGATGTTTTTATGCAGGTTACTATAGATGGCGGCAAAACCTGGAATAATTTAGGTGAAGATAAAAAACATGTTGACAATCATTATTTGTGGATAGATCCAAATGATAATAATCATATGATAGACGGATGCGACGGAGGTGTTTATGATACTTATGACCAGGGAAAAAACTGGGACTTTAAAGCAAACTTACCGCTTGCAGAAATTTATAAAGTGACCACTGATAATGACACTCCATTTTATAATGTATATGCTGGTTCGCAGGATAACAGCAGTTTCGGCGGACCTTCCAGAACTATTAATACTGGCGGAATTACAAATCAAGATTGGTACTTTACCTGTTCGGGAGATGGTTTTCAAACTCAAGTTGATTGGAAAAATCCTAATATTATTTATTCCGAATCTCAAAACGGCGGATTAGTAAGATTCGATAAAAAAAGCGGTGAAAGATTATACATAAAACCTTATGATTTTGCTGATACTGCTTATCGATTTGATTGGGATGCTGCATTGTTAATTTCAAAATTTGATAATAAAAGATTGTACTTCGGTGCAAATAAATTATTCAGAACAGATGATATGGGAAGTACTTTTAAAGTTATAAGTCCTGATCTTACCAGGGGCGTTCCACGCGAAATGGAAAACTTGATGGATAGAAGCTGGAGTATAGATGAACTTGCTCATAAAGGATCGATGGGACAAATTACAACAATTGCTGAATCTCCGCTTGATGAAAATTTATTATTCACCGGATCAGGAGATGGATTAATTTATTATACAACAGACGGCGGTCAAAATTGGAATAGAGGTAAAACTCCGGGACTTCCGGAATATGCTAGAATTTCTCAAATAGTCGGATCACATTTTGATAAAAATATTGCTTATGCAGCTTGTCATGATTTTGTAGGCGGTGATTATAGACCTTATTTATATAAAACAACAGACGGCGGTCAAAATTGGTTTGTATATAATGGAAATTTACCTGAAAAGGGAAGTACATATACTGTTGCTGAGGATGAAGTTGACAAAGATCTTCTTTTTGTCGGTACTCAATTCGGAGTTTATTATACTGTTGACGGCGGCAAAGAATGGATTCAATTAAAGAACGGAATTCCAACCGAATGTGTTATGAATCTAACAATTCAAAGAAGAGAACATGATCTTGTTGTTTCAACTTTCGGAAGAGGAATTTATATTCTTGACGATTATACTCCTTTAAGACATTTATCCAAAGAAACCTTGAAGAAAGATGCATATATATTCCCGATAAAAGACGCACTCATGTTTATAGAAGCTTCACCTTATGCATTCAGAGGTGTTGGTTTTCAGGGAGCAAGTTTTTATGCTGCACCAAATCCTAAGGTTGGCGCCGTATTCACTTATTATATCAAAGATGAAATTAAATCTTTAAAAGAACAAAGAAGGGATGAAGAAAAAGCAAAACAAAAGAAAAATGAGGATATAAAATATCCTGCATATAATACTTTGTTAAAAGAAAACGAAGAACCAAAAGCTTATTTATTATTTACTGTTACGGATGAACAGGGTAATGTAATAAGAAAAATAAAAACGTCACCTAAAAAAGGAATTAACAGAATTGAATGGGACTTTAGATACAGTCCATTTACTCCTGTCTCTTTGAAACCGTTTGATGATTCTGTTCCTTGGAATGAACCGGATTTAGGATATATGGTTGTTCCGGGTAAATATAAAGTTTCACTATCAAAATTTGTTGACGGTAAATTTACGGAACTCGTTCAGCCGCAGGAATTTGTATGTAAGCCGTTGAACAATACGACTCTCCCTGCAGAAGATAAATTGGCGCTTGACAAATTCAATAAAAAAGTTGCGGAATTGACAAGAGCAATTTCCGGTACTGATTCATATAGAAAATCATTGGTTGATAAAATTAAATATTTGAAAAAGGCAGTAATTGAAGGAGCCGATGTTCCTGATGATATTTATAATACGATATTATCGATCAAAAAAGAATTGGATGATTTCAACAGAAAATTAAACGGCGACAGATTAATTGCAAGATATGAAGGTGGTTCTCCAACATCGGTTAAAGAAAGAGTTGATCTGATAACTTCTTCACTATGGACGACAACTGCTGCGCCGACTACTACATATAAGAAATCTTATGAAGTTGCGGCGGATCAATTCGGCAGTTTATTAGATACTTTAAAATCAATAGACGGCGAGGTTAAAGCTGTTGAATCTAAATTGGAAAAAGACGGTGCTCCATATACGCCCGGAAGATTTCCTGAATGGAGAAAAGATGTAAATTAATTTGATCTAAAATATTAATATATGCAAAAGCCGGATTTTTATTCCGGCTTTTTTTATAATCTGTTGCTGCTTATTACAGCAATCCAATTTTCATCCCATCTTTCATTAAATTCATTCTTAGAAAGTCTGCAGCTGTATTGCTTTATCGAAGGATCAAGAACATAAATTGAATCATCGGAATATCCGTAAACAACAATCCAATGTTCACCATCATAAACAGAAATTAAAATCGGATTTCCTTCATCAACTGATTCATAAATATCATTTAATTCTGCTTTTTCATTTACATCTACATTTAAATTATTCTGTTTAAATAAATTTAAAATTGGATCAGTATCAGTTCCGTCTTTTTTTGTTGTTCCTAAAAGTTGTTTAACTTTATCTATGGGTTTTGTTTTGTCAAAATAATCTAAAATTACCGAAGCACTTTGTGCGCCGCAGCTGTATTTATCCAACTGGACAGATCTTTTTATCCCATTTAAACATGCAATATTATCATCCAAATTTTCTTCAATATTTTTTAACCAATTAAATGCAATATCAAAAATTCTTTTGAAAATCATTGCCCGGATGTAAATAATTTTTATTTAATCTTATGAAAAGCGGTATAATGAAAAAATAGAAAAGTTACTAAGTTTAAACTATAATATAAGTTAAAAGCTTTATTTGATTCAGAACAATAAAAAATATTTTGTGATTGAAGAATATTAAAAATTGCTGCTGTTAAAATTTAATACTGCCCAGATTTATTCTAAATGGATATAAAAGTTTAAATCGAGTACCTTTACTTGAAAATTCAATAGCAGGTGAAGGAAGTTTTATATAATTCAATGACTGTCTGAACCAATTCCAAAACCAGCCGCCCTTAGGCAAAAGTTTTACAAGATTATAATCCAAACCAATTACATATCTTCTTTTTGTTAGCTGGTCGGGAGGTTCACCAGGAATCGGTTTTGCATCAATTGCATCTGCTCCGTAGCCTACAGCAACATCCAGCCAAGGAAGCCAATATTTTTTCCATGTATCGGGAATAATATTGTAAACATTTACCGACCACCAGAAGGTTGAACTGTTATAATCATCAATAAAAGTTCTGGGTCTATTAATAACAGGTTCTCCTGTCCATTCCGATGGAATATATTGCCATTTAGGAGTAATATTTTGCAATGCAGGAACATAATGCTGTGATAAAAAGAAAATTGGTCCGAAAGCATCAAAGTAAAGATCGGATGGACTGAATCCCCAGCTGTTTGCAAATCCATCTTCAATTTCTACATAAGTTTGATAAGTAAAACCGAATATACTTCCCCAAATAGTAGCATCGTCCCAAGAAAGTCCGGAAGCAATTAATCCTTCACTTGCAACATAAGAAATAAGATAACCGCCGTAAGCATGACCAAATTTATCAACTTGCAATGCATAAGCCCAATCTTCTTGAAAGTGGAAGGATTTTCTTTGTCCGCTCCACCAGGCGTTCTGCTGATGGAAATGCAGCCATACTAATGTTCCTAAATAAATTCCTCCTAAAACTGCAGTTGTAGCAGGGCGAATGTGTGTATGTAAATTAGGTGGTTCACCGTTCAAAGTATATCTTTGTTCACCTGCATAAGTAAATAAATGGAGAGGAAGATGTTTTGTTGTATCTACAGATGAAATTTTTGAACTCGTGGAATCTATATTTGCATCTTGTGCACAAATAAAGGTGTTTAAAAAAGATAAAAACAAAATGGTATAAATAACTTTATTTAATAAATTTTTAATTATGTGAAAATTATTTTCTTTTTTATAATTCATTTTTTTTCCGGTAAATCAATATCTGCCGAATTTAAAAACAAGTCCGGCTGAAAAACCTTCCAAATCTTTATTTGTAATTCCATAATTTGGATTAAAGCTGCTTATCAATCTATAAGAAAGTACAATATCCGTATGCAGCCAATCAATAAATTGAGTTTCAATATTTAATGAGGGTTCCCATAAAAGCAGATCTTGTTTATAGTGTGATTCAAACTGATTGTTGTTATTAAATAAAGTTAAATCAATTCCGCCGCCGGCTAACAGCATACTTATGGAAAAATGAATCAGGCTTTCAGGTAAAAAAATATATTCTAATTCCAGACCTCCGTAATTCATATCCAATTTTGGATAATTATCATTTAATTGATTTTCATAAGTTGTATTTACAGTTCCCAGCATTGAATAAAATCCGCCGCCGAGAACAATGTGAGAATTTATTACCCAGCCGAATCTTCCACCGGCGATAAATGCAGTTTTATCAGATATTTGAGTATACTTAAGTGAGGCTGCTCCAAATGCACCGTAATGATTTTTTTGTGCAAATACATTTGCGGATAATATTAAAAATGATGTAAAAATGATCGCAAACTTATTCATAAATTCTAATTCTTAAATTCCATAAAAATTATACATTTATGATTATTACTTTCAATTAAGCGCATCCAGTTTCCTTTAATTTTTATCGCAAAAACTAATTTTTTTATATTAAATAAAGATAATAATGATTTCAGAAAAAAGGGACTAAATTTTCAATTGTATAATCTTATAATTTTCATCAATGAATCTCTGTAAATTTGAGCTCTCAATAATTATATATTCAAATTGACAATCAGATATATTATTTTTTAAATAATTATTAGTTATTTTACTAGTAAATATTTTCATTTTGTTAAATCCAAAAAGGGGAGAGGTTATGTTTTTAACAAGAGCATTTCTAAAAATAATTATGGTTGCTATGCTTATAAGTACAACAAATCTTTTCGCTCAATTTGAAACCGGTAAAACATATAACGGGTTTAAATTGATTGAGAAAGAGTTCGTAAAAGAAGTTAATGCAGAGTGTTATTATTTTGAACATATAAAAAGCGGAGCAAAACTTTTTAAAATTGCTTCAGATGATGATAATAAAACATTCAGTATTGCTTTTAAAACAATTCCTGAATCAGACTGCGGAACTCCGCATATAATGGAACATTCAGTATTAAATGGTTCTAAAAATTTCCCGGTTAAAAGTCCGTTTGATATTCTGGCTAAGGGATCCTTAAATACTTTTCTAAATGCAATGACCGGAAGCGATATGACGATTTATCCGGTTGCCAGCATGAACGACAAAGATTATTTTAACTTAATGCATGTTTATCTTGATGCTGTTTTCTATCCTTTAATTTATGATGATCCGCGAATTTTAATGCAGGAAGGATGGCATCATGAATTGACTGGGAAAGATGAACCTGTTGTTTACAAAGGTGTTGTTTATAATGAAATGAAAGGTGCATTTTCCGGTCCGACAAGAGAACTGGATTATCAAATAACTAAAAACTTGTTCCCGGATAACGGATATCAATATTCTTCCGGAGGTTATCCAAGTGCAATTCCTCAATTAACTTACAATGATTTTATAAATTTCCATAAAAAATACTATCATCCTTCAAACAGCTATATTTTTCTTTACGGCAATGCAGATTTAAATAAAGAACTGGAATTTATAGACTCAAAATATTTATCAAACTTCGATAAGTCAGATCAAAAAGTTTCTATCCCTTTACAAAAACCTTTTGAAAAGATGAAGGAAGTAAAAGCTTATTATCCGGTTACAGAAGGTTCTTCCACTGAAAATCAAACCTATCTTAATTACAGTTTTGTTGTTGGATTAAATACGAATAAAGCTTTAGAAATGGGTCTTGATGTTTTGTGTGATGTTTTAGTTAATCAAGAATCCGCTCCAATTCGCTTAGCTTTACAGGAAGCGGGAATTGGAAAAGAAGTTTATGCTTATGCAGATAATTTAAAACAAAACGTTGTGGAAATAGTTGTTCAAAATGCAAATCCATCGGATAAAGATAAATTTTACGAGATTGTTAAAAAAGAATTTGAAAAAGCAGTTAAAAATGGATTGGATAAAGAAGCTGTTGAAGGAACTTTTAACAGGAAAGAATTCGGTCTTAGAGAAGGAAATGATGCACAGAAAGGTTTGCGTTATAATTTCCAATTAATGAGCGGCTGGTTTTTTGCTGATAATCCTTTTATGGGTTTAGAATATGAAAAACCTTTAGCTGAAATCAAATCTTCATTGGAAAAAGGGTATTTGGAAAACTTGATTTCAAAATATTTTATTGATAATCCTCATTCAGTTTTAGTTGTTCTGGAACCAAAACCGGGTTTGGAAGGAGAAAATAATTTAAAAACCGAAAAAGAATTGAAAGAATATAAATCTTCTCTTTCTAAAGAACAATTGGACAAACTTGTTTCTCAAACAAATGAGTTAATGGAATATCAAAAAAGAGAAGATACTCCCGAACAAGTTTCAACAATTCCTCTATTAGAGTTAAAAGATATTAACTCCGAAGCAGAATGGTATTCAATAAAAGAAGAAAAAGTGGAAGATGTTCCGGTTTTATATCATGAAGAATTTACCAATGATGTGGTTTATGCAAAATTATATTTTGATTTAAAAGTTCTTCCGCAGGAATTAATTCCTTATTCTTCTTTGCTCTCGGAAATATTGGGAGATTTGAATACTAAAAATTATTCTTACGGTGATTTAGATAAAGCTTTAAATATTCATACAGGCGGATTCAATACAAGTTTGAATTCTTTTCTTGAAGAACAAAATGATTCCAAAATGGAAAATAAGTTTGTAGTTTCATCTAAAGCTATGAATGTTAAGGTTGATAAAATGTTTGAACTGCTTGGTGAAATTGTAAACAATAGTACGATAAATGATAAAGACAGACTCAAAAATTTACTTACCCGTCACCAGGCAAGACTTGATGCGCAAATTAAACAAAACGGATTCGGTTATGCCAGAACTAGATTAACTTCATACATAAGCAACGAAGGTATGTTTGATGAAATTACCGGCGGAATTGATTATTATAATTTCATAACAAACTTAGCTAAAAATTTTGATGCTAAATCAGATGAGATAATTAATAATCTAACAAAAACTGCTGAGCTTCTCTTCAATAAAAATAATATGATAGCTTCAGTTACTTGTTTTAATTCAGATTTAAATACTTTCAATAACGGATTAGATAATTTTATTAAGAGTTTACCGGTTAAAGATGTTGATTATCAGCATTGGGAATTCAAACCTGAAAAGAAAAACGAAGGACTGCAGGCTGCTTCCAAAGTACAATATGTAATTAAAGGATTTGATTTCAAAAAATTAGGCTATGATTGGAACGGAAAAATGCTGGTTCTCAATCAAATTTTGTCAAGAGAATGGCTGCAGAATCAAATCCGTGTACTTGGAGGTGCTTACGGCGGTTTCAGTTCATTTTCAAGATCAGGAGTTGCACTATTTGCATCTTACAGAGATCCGAATTTAAGAGAAACCTTGGAAAACTATGATAAAACTCCTGAGTACTTAAAAACTTTTGAAGCAGATGATCAGGAAATGACAAGATTTATTATAGGTACTATTGCTGGTCTAGATCGGCCTTTAAGACCATCCCAAAAAGGTGATGCTGCCGTTAGAAGATATTTGGAAAGAACAACTAAAGAAGAAGTTCAGAAGAATAGAGATGCCGTATTAAAAACTACACCGGAAGATATAAAACAAATGACAAAGCTTGTTGCTGATATTCTTGCGCAGCAGACTTATTGTGTCTACGGAAATGAAGAAAAAATAAATACTGAAAAAGATCTTTTCAAAAATATCGTAAAACTTGGAGATTAAATAGTAACATCTTTTTTAATAAGGCCTGTATAAAGCAGGCCTTTTTATTTTCTTTTTAATATAAAATTATCAACACCGAATTTAGTTGAACCAATAAACAGGAAAGTTAAAGAGATAATTTCATAAAGCAGAGCAAGTTCTTTTCTGCCGAAAGTATCGGCCCCGTGAGCTAAAAAAGCCGCAACAGCCATATTAATAACTACGAATAAGGCTGAAGGTCTCGTAAGAAATCCAAGAGCTAAAAATATTCCGCAGAAGAATTCAGCAATCCCGGAAAACCATGCAAATGTAACCGGGAACGGAAAATGCAAATTGGAAACAATACTAACAAACTTATCCGAAGGTGGAACTTTAAATATTCCATGGCCAAAGGCTAAAAATAATCCTGCAGAAATTCTTAAAATTGATAAGCCGATATTTGCCGGTAATGATGTAATCTGAGTGCCTGAAAAAAGTAATTTTTTTAATTTCATATAATTAGTTTTATATTAAAATGATGAAATTGATTCTCAAAAATAAAATATTTTAAGAAAGATAAGTGATAAAAAATTATTCTGTGATTTGAATTAAATTATTTTTCAATTCAGAATTCATTTGAAATAGTTTGAAAGATATTAACATTTTAATAAAAAATTGTTTATGGAAAATATTAAATTCTTTAAAACCCAATCTGATTTTCGAAAATGGCTGGGAAAAAATCATAATAAAAAGGAAGAATTATGGGTTGGTTATTTTAAAAAATCAACAGGACTAAAAAGTATTACCTGGCCTGAATCTGTAGATGAAGCAATTTGTTTCGGCTGGATTGACGGAATTAGAAAAAGTATAGATGAAGAAAGTTATAAAATTAGATTTACTCCGAGAAATCCATCAAGTTATTGGAGTAAGAAAAATTTAAATCGTGCAAAAGAATTAGTTAAACTCGGAATGATGCATTCTTCTGGACTAAAATTGTTAAATGAGTATGATGAAAACAGAACTGAAAAGTATTCTTATGAAAGAGAAAAAATGGAACTGAGTGATGAATTTATAACTGAATTTAAAAAGAATAAAACCGCTTGGAAATTTTTCCAGAACCAGCCTCAATATTATAAAAAAATTTCAGTAATTTGGGTAATGAGTGCAAAAAAAGTGGAAACTCAAAAACGAAGACTTGATACACTAATAAATGACTCGGAGAACGGAAAAAAAATTGGAGTACTTGATAATTCAAGATATTTAAAATAATTTTTTCTAAAAAAGCTGATTTTCTGCAGTTTCCATTAAATTATTTTAATATTTCTTCGAAAATATTTAATATAGTGCAAAAATTGCTTTTTATTTAAATTTTTAAAAATGTAATTTAATTACAAGAATTTTTAAATATCAAAGGGGATATATTATTGAATTTTAATCCTGTTGTTTACGAAAGAAATTTAATGAATAATTCAAGTTTAGAAACTGATTTCGCTACTCCGGAGAAATCAACTCAAAAAGAAATTGAAGCTCAAAAAAAATTATTTTTAGATAATAATATATACACTACTGTACTTGATGCCGCTCAGGCATATATAATAATATTAAACAGCAATAGACAAATTGTTTATGCTAACAAAGCTGCAAAAGATTTATTTTTAAAAAATAATGTTATAAATTATTACGGACTTAGAGCCGGAGAAGCATTAAATTGCAAAAATGCCTTTTTAAACAAAGGAGGATGCGGAACATCAAAATTTTGCCGAACCTGCGGCGCGGTTAATGCTGTGCTTTCCAGTTTGTATGGTTTAGGCGATGAAGAAGAGTGCAGAATAATCCAAAAAGAAACAAACAACGCTTTGGATTTAAGAGTCTGGACTAAACCAATTGTAATTGAAAATCATAGTTTTACGGTTTTTACTATTGAAGATATAAGTGATGAAAAAAGAAGAATAGCTTTAGAAAGAATTTTCTTTCACGATGTTTTAAATACAGCTACAGGCTTAAAAGGTTTTATAAGTTTATTAAAAGAAGCCACAGAGGATGAATTAAATGAATATGAAGAAATTGCCTCTCGTTTGTCAAATCAGCTTATAGAAGAAATAAAAGCACAAAGGGATTTAACACTTGCAGAAGGTAATGTACTTGAAGTCAACTTGAAAACTTGTAACTCTCTTAAACTTATAACTGATGCAATAAACTTATATAATAATCACTCAAGTTCAAGTGGAGTTAAAATAAATATAGATGCCAGTTCAGAAAAGATTATATTTATTAGTGATCCTATCTTGATTTCCAGAGTTTTGGGCAACATGCTGAAAAATGCACTAGAGTCTTCTGAGGCTGGTGCTAAAGTTACTATAGGATATAAGCTTCTTGAAAATTCTATTCAATTTTTTGTACATAATCAAGGATATATACCTCCGGATGTGCAGTATCAAATTTTCCAACGTTCTTTTTCAACAAAAGGGAAGGGAAGGGGACTTGGAACTTATAGTATGAAACTTTTAACGGAACAATATTTAAATGGTAAAATTTATTTTATTACAAAAATTAATGAAGGAACTAAATTTATTGCTGAGTTTCCGCTTAAAGATAATGAATACTGGATTAAGTAATAGAAGCTTCCCCAAATAGTGAAAAATTTATAAAAAAACTTTTATTATCTGATTATAACACCTGGAAATATTATATTTAAATGATGAAATCATTTAATTAGATTTATCCAGGGGTTTTCCATGCTAAATAAATTCTTTTTTTCGAACTTCATAATATTAATATTCTCTATTAGTATTTTTTCCCAGCAGATTGATTCACAATATTTCAATGAAAATAGTGAAGTTTATTTTAAATTTCATGTAGAAAATAAAAGTCAAGTTGACCAATTAACAAAAATAATTTCCATTGATAACTTTAAAAATGATACTGTTTTTGCATATGCTAATGAAAAAGAGTTTAATAATTTTTTAAAGTTAAATTATGATTATTCAGTACTTCCTTCCCCCGGTAAAAGAATATATCCCAGAATGACCGACAGTCCTTTAGGAATAAATGAATGGGATGTTTATCCGACATATGATGCATATGTTGCTATGATGAATCAGTTCGCTGCCGATTATCCGGATATTTGTCAATTGATAGATGCAGGTCCGACAGTTCAAGGGCGCGAAATATTATTTGTTAAAATATCTGATAACGTAACTCAAAGAGAAACCGAACCTCAGTTTATGTTTACTTCTTCAATGCATGGAGATGAAACAACGGGCTATGTTTTAATGCTAAGGTTAATCGATTCTTTGTTAACTTCTTACGGAACAGATACAAGGATAACAAATCTTATAAATAATATTGAAATATGGATAAATCCGCTGGCAAATCCCGATGGAACTTATCACTCAGGTAATGGCACAGTTTACGGAGCAACTCGATACAATGCAAACTCTATTGATTTAAACCGAAATTTTCCTGATCCTGCTGATGGTCCGCATCCGGATGGAAATGCATATCAGCCGGAAACAATTGATATGATAAATATTGCAAATGCCAATAATTTTATTCTTTCTGCAAATTTTCACGGCGGAGCAGAAGTTGCTAATTATCCCTGGGATACCTGGTCCAGACTTCACCCTGATGATAACTGGTACCAATTAATTTGTCATGAATTTGCAGATACTGCTCAGACTTACAGTCCAAACGGATATATGGATGGTTTTAACGATGGAATTACTAATGGTTATGCCTGGTATAGAGTTGCAGGCGGAAGACAGGATTTTATGACTTACTTTAAACACGGAAGAGAAAATACAATTGAAATTTCCAATACTAAACTTTTAAGTCCGTCTTTACTTCCTGCCTGGTGGGGTTATTTAAAGAGATCTTTTCTAAATTATATTGAAAATAGTTTGTATGGTATAAGAGGATTTGTAACAGATACATCAGGTATTCCGGTAAATGCAAAAATAGAAGTCGAAAATCATGATGCAGACAATTCATTTGTTTATTCAGATACAACAACTCAAGGCAGCTATTATAGACTTATTCATTCCGGAACTTACAATTTAATCTTTAGTGCTGAAGGATATGAAACCGATACAGTGCCAAATGTAGTTGTTGCAAATTATCAAGCGACCAATTTAAATGTTCAATTAATCCCTGAATCTCTACCTGTTGAACTCATTTCGTTTTCTGCAGTAAACCATAACAATAATGTTGAATTATCCTGGAAAACTGCTACCGAAACAAATAACAAAGGATTTGAAATACAGAGATCATCTCAAAATAAAGATTGGAAAGTTTTATCTTTTATAAACGGAAACGGTTCAAGTAATGATGCTCATTTTTATAAATATTCTGATAATAATTTAGAAAATGGCTTTTATAATTATAGACTAAAACAAATTGATTTAGACGGTACATTTAAATATTCAAAAATTATTTCTGTTAATGTTAACCAATCAATTAATAGTTATAATTTAGCTCAAAATTATCCTAATCCGTTTAATCCGTCAACAGTTATAAATTATTCTATTCCGGAAAAAAGTTTTGTTCAGCTTAATATTTATAACTTGCTGGGTCAAAAAGTACAAAGTTTAATTAATGAAGTTAAAGAAGCAGGAATATATAAAGTTGTTTTTAATGCATCAAAACTTTCCAGCGGTATTTATTTTTATGAATTAAATACTCCGAATCAGAAAATAATTAAAAAGATGATTCTTGCTAAATAATAGTTTATTTAGTATCATTTAAATCATATATAAAATATTAACATACTTGGGGTAAAAAGATGAAAATAATAAAGTTACTTTTTATTTCTCTTTTTCTCTGCAGCCTTACTTATTCACAATCAGATGAATTCGACCTAGATCAATATATTAATTTTCTCTCCTCACATCAAAATATGTCAACTCAAGAACTTCTTCAAATGTATCCAGCAGGAACATTTTTAAGTAATATAAACGATGAATATCAATCTGCAATTTATTTTGATTCCATTGATATCAAATATAATCTTACCGATTATGAAAAATCTTTGATTAACGAACATGGCTTTATGGTTACAGAAAGACTTTCAAAAGGTTCAATCGGTCAGATACTTTTGGATATTCACCATAACGATTTACCTATATTTGTTTCTACAGATGCAATACTTTATGCATTTCATGTATCTTATGATAGAATATCTAAGAGATGTAGAACTAGGCATATTAATAAATGATGTAACCGATCTTTTAAATTCTCTTCAGATCAAAAATGACACAGCTCGATGCAAAATATCATAATATTGCCGAAATGGATCAAAAGCTGAAAGATGTTGATGTTTATTTAACAGTTGGTTTAAATTTAATTGGACAGAATACAACCCCATTTTATGCATCTAACAGCAGTAAAATTGATTCTCTTATTAACTTTAATTATGAATGCAAATGGAATTTCGGAATTCAAACTATTTTCGGATCATTGTTTAACATATGATTGGAGTCAATTTAAACCGCGCGGACATTATGTCTCACCATTATTCCCTGAACTTGCAAAATATTTCCGCTGTATGATGTGGCTCGGCAGAATGGAAATTTATTTAATTAAACCAAATGAAAATTCGGGAAACTGCGGCCAGCAGACTTTCGAAGATGTGCAAAGACAAATAATCGATGCATATTTAATAGATGAATTATTTAACATGGCTTATGTATATGATCAATACCATGAAGTAGAAAATATTTTGGAGTACTTTGTCGGTAAACAAGATAATGTTACACTTGACAATTTGGATTATTTAAAAAATGCTGTCCAAATAGATAGTGCAAGTCAATTTTTAGATTCATCAAAGGTTGTACTTTTTCAAGATTCATTGCGAAATCAATCTTTTGCACATCAATTAATATTATCACAATTGCTTAACGGTAATCCGATGACTCCCGACAGCATTATTCCGGCTTCTGCATTTATGTTATTTGGTCAAAGATTTGTGATCGATTCTTATGTTACCGGAAGTGTTGTATATGATAGAATAAAATACCTTGGACAGGATGTCTGCAGACTTTTCCCATCAACATTAGATCCGAATTTTGCATTAGGAAATAATTCCGCTGCTCAATTACTTCAGGATGAATTAAATCAATATCATTATTCTACAAATCTGGCTGCATTAAGATATCTAATCGATTCATATTCTTCCGACTACTGGGAAAGCTCTTTATATAAGTTTTGGCTAAATGGAATTAGAAAATTAAATGCACCTGAAGACAGAAGTAATTTACCGGAGTTCATGCGGACTGCAGCTTTTTGGCAGGAAAAAATAAATACCCAGCTTTCTTCATGGATTGAATTAAGACATGATAATCTTTTATATGCAAAACAATCTTATACAGGTATTCCAATTTGTTCATTTCCGTATAGTTATGTTGAGCCGTTTCCTGAATTATATAATGATCTCAAGAATACCGGTAATTCTGCTTTAAACTATTTTCAATCGTTAAATTTTACTGATTATAATATCAAACAAAATATAGTGGATTATTTTTCAAGATTGGCAGATATAACCGATACTTTGAGCATAATTTCTCAAAAAGAATTGGATAATACTTCGCTAAATTCCGATGAAACAACTTTCCTTCAAAACATGTTATATTATATGCCTTATTATACTGGAGATACAGTTTATACCGGATGGTATCCCGAATTATTTTATCAGGATTTTGCATTTGAAAATGACGGATTTATGGGTAAAAACTATTTAGTTGCAGATTATCATACTACACCGGCAGATTGCGGTGGAAGTATGATTGGCTGGGTATTGCATGCCGGCACCGGACCTTTTGATGTCGGTGTATTTAATGCAGAAATTCCGGGAAGCGGAGAGGAATGTTCTTTTATTGGACCGGTTTTAAGCTACAGAGAATATACTACTACAAATTTTTTGAGATTAACAGATGATGAATGGAAAGATTCATACATGTATCTCTCGAACCGTCCGGATTTTGTTAATTTATATTTGGCGGATTCATCAGGAAACAGCAGAGGAAGCGGAAGAGAATTAATTACTGATGTTAAAACAATCCAAAATAGAAATATACCGTTAACTCATTTGGTTGTAAAAAATTATCCGAATCCATTTAATCCAAGTACAATTATTAGTTTTACAATTCCAGTTGATTTGAGCAATAAAAATGCAGAATTAATTGTTTATGATATTCAAGGAAGAGTAGTTAAGCATCTAATTAATAGAGAGTTACCTACCGGAACTTATTTAGCCAAATGGAATAGTAAAAACGATTCAGGAACTCCGGTTGCAAGCGGAATTTACATTTACAGACTTAAAATAGCCGATCGGCAAGCTGTAGGTAAGATGAATTTAATCAAATAATTTTTGCCGGTGTTCAGTATTTACTAAAATTTTTTATTCAAGCCCTTTGGATTATTAATTTTTTTTCTTAACTTTTCACAATTATTAATAGTCATCAAATTCCTTTCAAAAATCTAAGATAAAAGCCTATGAAAACTAATGGTTTACTGTTAGTTATTTTTATCTCAATTGTTTTTTATGCTTTTTCGGATGGAAATTCATTTAAACAATTGATGAGAATTGGAGGTACACAATTAAACGGTTCCGGTTGTGTATGCCATAATCTTCAATCAGATCCTAATGTTCATGTTTGGGTAACCGGACCCGATACTTTAATTTCCGGTCAAACTGCTGAATATAAAATGTTTTTATACGGCGGTTCTGCAATTGCCGGCGGTTATAATATCGCTGTCAGATATGGAACTTTAAATGTGGCCGGTTATTTATCATTATTAATCGATAACGAATTAACTCAAGCATTTCCTCTATTATTTCCGTCAACTCAGGATACAATTTTCTGGCCGTTTTTATATACTGCACCCGATTCTGTTGATATCGATACAATATATTCCGTCGGATTAAGTTCAAATTTTGACGGAGATCCAAATGTCGGTGATACCTGGCAGTTCGGTCCAAAATTTCCTGTCAGAGTTTTGCACGATGTAACTCCGGTGGAACTTGTAAGTTTTAGTTCGGAAGTTGAAAATTCCGGCGTCAGATTAAGCTGGAAAACATCTACAGAAACTAACAACAAAGGTTTTGAAGTTCAGAGAAAGAATAACACTTCTGAAAAAAGTAAATGGGAAACAATATCTTTTGTAAATGGAAATGGAACCTCTTCAAATATTCATTCATATTCATACTTGGATAAAAACCTAAACTTTGAAAATTATTCTTATAGATTAAAACAAGTTGATTACAACGGCAGCTTTGAATATTCTAAGATTATAAATGTAGAATTAGGTAATACAGTTGAGAGTTATGTACTGAATCAAAATTACCCTAATCCGTTTAATCCCGGCACCACAATTAGTTATGAGTTGCCGCAATCAGCAAATGTTATTATCAAAGTCTATGATGTTTTAGGAAATGAAGTTAAAACATTAGTAAACAATAATGAGCAGGCGGGAAAGCACCAGATTTATTTTGATGCTTCAAAACTCAGCAGCGGAATATATCTTTATAAAATGCAGGCAGGGAAGTATTCGGAAATCAAAAAAATGATTTTACTTAAGTAAGAACAAACAATTAAAAAGGAAAAATTAAAAGGATAAAGTTAAATGGAAGATGGAGGAAAGGTTAAATGATCTAACTCCCGGCAGATAAAATGAATGTTTGCATGAAAATATTCTTTTTAATTTTTATAAAAAAGGCGATCTTGTTGATCGCCTTTAATATTTTAAAATGAAGTGTTAAAATTAAAAACTAAACTTGTAGGCAGGTTTTGTTGATTCGATAAACCAACTGAAACATTCCAGCTAGTTTCTTCAGTTATTCTTTTATTATATGCAGATACTAAACGAACTGCGTTAATTGCACTTGCAATTCTGTTAACAATTAATGCTCCGACAACAAATCTTAAATTGTTAAAAGTCTGTTCACTGTTAACCCACATATTTCTGTAAGTTTTTCTTTCCGCATTATTTTTCCATAACCAGTATTGCGATTCAGTATCAAACATTTTATTAAAATCTCTGTTTAAAGCCTGATCATTATTATATTCATAAACACTAAAATAATCACCGATGGTTGCAAAATAATCGCTGTTCTTATCGGATAAATTCACACCGCCGTTTGATGCGGCATATTCTTTATATCGATCTCTTTGCCAATTTCCATAAGTATTCATTCCAATATAAACTCCCCATAAAGCTGCTTCGGCAATTGTAAAATATTTACCGCTTGAATATGAATCTGCATATAATTCACCCATTCCCGGTAAAAGCAATGAGTAAAGTATGGCAAGTCCGGCACTTTTTTTAGATCTATTTTCCGGAAGTAATTTGCTGTTTAATTCTTTTTTATAATTCTGTTTTGATTCTTTAACAGAATTTTCAAGCTGTAATAAATTTTTATTGATTTTTTGCTGGGCAAATGCGAATGGAGAAATAAATGTAATAATTAAAAGTAAAGCGAGAAAATTTTTCATATTTTTATTTCAATTTTAGTATTAACAGGCAATTAAGTCAACTGAATTTTTATTCTCTTTTATTGCTGAAAAACAAATATTATCCTTTACATCGGTTATCTTAACAGTTTTAAATTGATTGACCAGATCAGTATTAAAATTAATTGCTACTCTTACATAATTAGATGTAAAACCTTTAATCAAATTTTTATCATTTTGGCTTTCAAAAAGGACTTTCATTTCTTTACCGATCATTCGGCGGTAAAATTCCTGCCTTTTCTTATGACTCAAAATCCTAAGCATATTATTTCTTTTTTTGCGTTCAAAAACATCAACTTGATTTGGCAGTTCAATTGCATGTGTATTAGGCCTTTCAGAATAAGTAAAAACATGCAAATATGAAATAGGCAGATCCTTGAGAAAATTATAAGTCTCTTGAAACTCTCTTTCTGTTTCTCCGGGAAAACCAACTATTACATCAACACCAATTCCGAGATCAGGAATTTTATCAACAGCTTTGTGAATCAAATTATAATAATCCGGCACTTTATATCTTCTTCGCATCATTTTTAAAATTTCCGGGCTTCCGCTTTGCAACGGAATGTGAAAATGACTGCACATTTTTTCATTTTCATTAACCAAATCAAGAATATCATCAGTTAAAAGATTCGGTTCAATAGAACTGATCCTTATTCTAAATTCACCTTCAATTTTTACAAATTCATTCAATAAATCATATAGATCCGTATTGAATGATTTTCCGTAATCTCCGACATTAACACCGGTTAAAATAATTTCTTTATAACCTTCATCCAGTAATTTTTTGAATTCTTCTACTGCATTTTCCGGAGCCATGCTTCTGCTTCCGCCCCGTGCTAAAGGAATTGTACAGAAAGAACATTTATAATCACAGCCGTCCTGAATTTTAAAATAAGCACGGGTTCTTTCATCCGCATCTGTAGAATGTGCAGCGCCGAATTCATTTAAATCCTCGGTAGGGGAGACATGAACACAAGCCAGATCATTCTTTTCAAAATTTTCAAAGTAATTGAAAACATCAAATTTTTCATTACTGCCTAAAACTAAATCGACACCTTCTATTTTAGATATTTCTTCCGGCCGTAATTGTGCATAACAACCTGTTACAATAACAAAAGCATCGGGATTTTGTCTTAATACTCTTCTTACCAATTGCCTGCATTCTTTTTCGGCATTTTCGGTAACTGTACAAGTATTAAATAAATAAACATCGCAGAATCTTTATAATCAACAATTTGAAAATCATTTTTTAAAAATTGATTGCCGATTGTTGAAGTTTCCGCAAAGTTTAATTTGCATCCGAAAGTATGTAAAGCAACTTTCTTCATCGTTTAAAAATTTAAGAGCGGGAAAAAATAACCCGCTCTTAAAACAGATCTACATATTTAATTATTAGTTATCTTGTTTTTCAGTTTGATTTGACTTAGCATTGTCCGAAACTTCAAATATTGGAAATTCCGAAGCATCAATTGCACCGATTTCAGAATTTTGAATATCCTGAACATTTACTTTTTCAAGTTTATGCTGGGTAATGTAATTCTGAATTTCTTCTTCAGATTTTTCTTTTAATGCTGCAATTGCACTAAGTACAATTTTTTTGTTTTCCTTATCGAATTCAATAACTTTCAAAGGAATTTGATCATCGACAGGGAAGTGGTTTGCAATATTTTTAATTTTTGAAGTAGATAACTGAGTTGCAGGAACAAATCCGTCAACGTTTTCAGGTAATTCTGCGATAATTCCTTTTTCAATAATTCTTACAATTTTTCCGTCAGTTACAGAACCGACAGCATAAAGTTTTTCAAAATTATCCCAGGGATTATCAATTACCTGTTTATGTCCCAAAGAAATTTTTCTTTGTTCTACATCCACTCCTAAAACTATTACATCCAGCTTTTCGCCTTTTTTAACAACTTCACCGGGGTGACGGATTTTCTTAGTCCATGATAAATCGGAAATATGAACCAAACCGTCAACTCCTGGTTCAAGTTCAACAAATACACCAAAGTTGGTTAAGTTGCGCGCAATGCCGGTATGTTTTGAACCAACAGGATATTTCTGCATTAAAGATTCCCATGGATCCGGTTCGAGCTGTTTAATTCCAAGAGATATTTTCTTTTCTTCTTTATCCAAACTAAGAATGACTGCCTCAACAACTTGTCCCATTGAAACAACCTGCGAAGGATGTTTAATATGCTGGGTCCAGCTCATTTCTGAGTTATGAATTAAGCCTTCAATACCTTTTTCAATTTCAATGAAAGCGCCGTAATCAGTAAGAGAAACAACACGACCCGAAACTTTATCGCCGACTTTGTATTTGTTTTCGATATCTTCCCAAGGATGAGGAAGAAGTTTTTTCAAGCTTAAAGAAATTCTCTTCTTTTCTTCATCAAAGTCAGTTACAACAACTTTTATTGTTTGATCTAATTTTACTATTTCACTTGGATGATTTATTCTGCCCCAGCTAAGATCAGTAATATGAATTAATCCGTCAACACCGCCTAGGTCGACAAACACACCAAAGTCTGTAATTGCTTTAACAATTCCTTCAAGTATCTGACCTTTTTCAAGGCTGTCGAGAATAGCTGCTCTTTGATCGGAAATTTCTTCTTCAACCAGTACTTTATGAGATACAACTACATTTTCGGTAGGTACATTAACTTTTACAACTTTAAAATCCATTGTTTCACCGACAAAAGCATCAAAATCTCTTATCGGGCGAATATCGATTTGAGAACCAGGCAAAAAGGCTTCCATTCCCATTAAATCTACAACCATACCGCCTTTAATTCTTTTAATAATCTTACCTTGAATTATTTCACCGGTGTCATATGCTTTTACAACTCTATCCCAAATTCTTAAGAAATCAGCTCTTTGCTTGCTTAATACAAGATTACCTTCCTGATCTTCAACACTTTCTAAAACAACTTCAACATCATTCCCGATTTTAATTTCATCGGATTCATTGAATTCGTTTTTAGGAATTGAGCCTTCAGATTTGAATCCAACATCTAAGATAATTTTATCTCCCTGGATTCTTACAATTTTACCTTTAACTACTTCACCTTCTTTAACATCCTTAAAAGAATCTGCATATAGGTTGGCTAATGTTAAGAATTCTTCCTGCGAATATTCTTCATTATTGAATTTGTTTTTAGCCTTTTCGTAATCATCGGGTGTCACAATTTTCTTATTCACTTCGTTTGTCTGATCGGACATTGGTCCTCCTAAAATAAATTAATTATTCCGCATTTATTGATTAAAGCCGTTTAAATTACCAATAAAGCAGAATTTTTTTTTGTTATACATGTTTGTTTAATACGGCTTTTGTAAAATTATTTTTTTTCTTCCTCTAATTGAGGAATTTCAATTCCTTTAGCTTTAGCTTTTTCTTTAACTTTATTTAAAATTATTTTTACCTGCTCTTCAATTGTTACATCCGAAGTATTTACTTCAATTGCATCAGGAGCTTTTGTTAAAGGACTTACATTTCTTGAAGAATCAATTCTGTCCCTATCCAGCAGATTTTTTCTGATATCATCAATTGCAACATCAACTCCTTTTTCTTCATATTCTTTTACTCTTCTTTCAGCTCTTTGCTCAATTGAAGCAGTCATAAAAACTTTAACGTCAGCATCAGGAAAAACTACAGTTGTAATATCTCTTCCTTCCATAACAACACCAAAATTTTCTTCAGCCATTTGTCTTTGTTTCTGGACTAAAATTTCTCTTACTTTCTGGATTTTACTGACATCGCTTACATTAAAATTAACTTCAGGTGTTCTTATAAAATCTGTTATATTTTCATCATTTAAAAGAACGGTTGTAATTCCATCCGAATGCTTTAACTCAATTTTGGAATGTTTAGTTTCTTCTATTATCGAATTATTATTTTCAATTATTCCTTTTTTTAATGCTAAATAAGTAATTGCTCTATACATTGCACCGGTATCGATATACAGAAATCCCAATCGACGGGCAACGATCTTTGCAGATGTACTTTTACCTGAACCTGCCGGTCCATCGATGGCAATAATAAACTTTTTTGACATAGACAATAAAATTAGTTAAATATTGTTAAATTTTCAAAAATTTCGGCGGGATTAGAATAATCTGCTTCTAAAAAACTCAAAAAACGCAATTTTTATCAAAATATTCATCACTAACTTATCTCTTCGCCGCCTAAATCATTAATAATTATTTCTTCAAAAGGATCTTTTTCTTTTGCCAAACTTATCTTTGTTTCTTTATTTTCCCGGGGAGATTGTGAACTGTTATTCTTTTCATCGTTTTGTTTAAATTCAAAATGAATTTTTCTACCAAAATATTCAAAAGCTTTTTTACTTAAATATTCCTGGTATTGGTTAAACACTGTTTTGTAATGAGGATCCTGGCTGTAAATTGATAAATTGTTGCCACTTATTTCCATAAGTTTTACACTTTGAATAAACGGACCAACTATCAAAGATTTTTCATTACTGACTTCTTCAACAAAACCCGGCCACCGGCTATTAATTGATTTTAAATTTAAACTATCAGATTCGGACAGATTATTTTGATTTATAGTTTTGGAAGTTGTTCGATTTATATTTGATGAAGAAACAAAATTTTTGGGATTACTTTTTTTTGCACTAACAGTTTCTTCATTACTTAGCTTTTTTTTTACAGGTTCATTATTGATTGAACCCGAACTTTTTGCAGATGGAATTTCTCCTGAATTTAAATTAGAGAGCAGTTCGGAAATTGTTGATGATCTTTCCAAACCGATTAAATGACTTAATGAAATTTCAATTTTTAATTTTTGATTTTGTGCGAACCGCAGTTCCTGCTGAGTTTTATTTAAGAAGTTTAATAATCTTAAGATGTCGCCTTCGGCAAATTTATCTATATAATTCAGATATCTTGTACGGTAAACTTCAGCCGTTTCAATGAGTTCTGTTTTTTCAGTTAAGATTACACTCATAATATTTCTAAAATGCTCTATTAAACCTTCCATGAAATCAATAAAATTCCAGCCGTTATCATAAATTGTTTTAGTTACTTCAAATACAGCTTTAAAGTTTTTCTCAATAACAGCATCGGAAATTGTAAAATAGATTTCATCATCAATTAAGTTTAACATTTTAGAAACTATTTCACTGTCTATTTTATTTCCGCAGAAGGAAACGACCTGGTCAAAGTAACTTTCGGCATCTCTAAGTGCGCCGTCTGCTTTTTTGGAAATTAATGTTAATGTTTTATCATCTATTTCTATTTTTTCATTTTTTGCAATATTTTTTAAAGTGCTTTTAATAGTATCAAGCTGAATTCTCCTAAAATCGAATCTTTGACAGCGGGAAATAATAGTCAAAGGAACTTTATGCGCATCAGTTGTTGCAAAAATAAAAATTGTATGAGAAGGAGGTTCTTCCAAAGTTTTAAGGAATGCATTAAAAGATTCCTTAGTCAGCATATGAACTTCATCTATAATATAAACTTTGTATTTACCTTTTGTAGGAGCGTATTTAACAGATTCTCTTAAAGTTCTAACTTCATCTATGCCGCGGTTTGAAGCACCGTCAATTTCAATAATATCCAATGACTGTGTGGATGAAATAGATTTACACATTTCACATTCATTGCAGGGTTCGGCATCTTTCGGATTTAAACAATTTAAAGACTTTGCTAATATTCTTGCAGTTGTAGTTTTGCCGACACCTCTCGGTCCGGTAAATAAATAAGCGTGTGCAATTCTATTATTTTTAATGGCATTTTTTAATGTTGTTGTTATGTGTTCCTGTCCAACAACATCACCGAATTTTTGAGGCCGCCATTTTCTCGCAGTTACAATGAAAGTCATTTAATTAATAATTTATTATAAAATATTTTCCGTTAAGAATTTAATAATTTCTTCTAAATATTTCTTATCAATTTCATTAAACGAATCAAATTTATCGCTGTCTAAATCTAAAACTCCGAACAAATTATCGTCTTTAATAATTGGAATTACAATTTCGGATTTTGAATCAGCATCGCAGAAAATATGTCCCGGAAATTTATTTACATCCGGAACAATTACAGTTTCTTTTTTTAATGCCGAAGTTCCGCAGACACCTTTACCTAATTGTATTTTTGTACAGGCAATTTTTCCTTGAAAAGGTCCAAGATAAAGTTCATCATTTTCACAAAAATAAATTCCTGCCCAGCTTACTTTAATAAAAGTCTGTTTTAAGGCTGCAACAAGATTAGAAAGATTAGAAATAGTTTTATCTTCTTTTTGAAGAAGGGAATTTAACTGTTTTATTAATAATTTATACCTGCTTTCCAGATCAGCATCTTTATCAATAATTAAATTTTCTGCCAAACTATTAACTCTTTTTCTTGCTTGTTTTTGTTTTTCTGGTTCTTGTTTTAGTTGTTTTTTTAGTTCCGGAAGAAGTTTTCATATTTGGAAAAACGTAAGGAATTGCATCTTCCATTTTTGCTATAGGAATTATCTTTAATCCTTCTTTAACCTGTTCAGAAATTTCCTTTAAATCAATTTCATTATCTTTTGGAATTAATACAGTTTTTATATCATGTCTTTTTGCGGCAAGCAGTTTTTCATTTAATCCGCCAATTGGAAGAATATTTCCTCTTAAAGTAATTTCGCCTGTCATTGCAACGGAATTAGAAGCAGGAATTCCGCTGACTGCAGACAACATTGCCATCGCCATTGTAATTCCGGCTGAGGGTCCGTCTTTGGGAATTGCACCTTCGGGAATATGAATGTGTATTTCTTTTCCTTTATAAAAATCAGGGCTTAGCTTTAATTCTTTTGCTTTTGATCTTAAATAACTAAGGGCAGCTTGAGCTGATTCTTTCATTACATTGCCCATTTGTCCGGTTAAATTTAATTTACCAGGGCCGTTCATAATGGTTACATCGACACTTAAAATTTCACCGCCGACACTTGTCCAGGCTAGACCGGTTACACTTCCGACTTGTTTTTCTTTGCTGTGAGCCTGATGTCTGTAGCGCGGAATTTTCAAATAATCTTCAACAATATTTTCATCAACAATATGCTGCTGTTTAGTTTTAGATTTTTTACCGTTAGAATTTTTTAATACTATATCGCGAGCAACTTTTCTGCATATTGAAGCAAGTTCACGTTCTAAATTTCTAACACCGGCCTCGCGTGTATAATCCGTAATAATTTTTTTAACGGATTCGTCGGTAAACTTTATATTCTGTTTTGTTAATCCATGTGCTTCCAATTGTTTTGGAATAATATGTCTTTTTGCAATTTCGATTTTTTCATATTCCAAATAACCCGGAAGTTCAATGATTTCCATTCGATCCTGAAGCGGAAGAGGAATGTTGTATCTGATATTTGCAGTAGTTATAAACATAACTTGCGATAGATCGTAATCAACTTCCAGGTAATGATCGTTAAAATTATGATTTTGTTCAGGATCCAGAACTTCCAGCATCGCAGAAGAAGGATCGCCGCGGAAATCCATACTCATTTTATCGATTTCATCCAGAAGCATTACCGGATTTATAGTTCCGGCTTTTTTCATAGACTGAATTATTTTTCCGGGCATGGAACCTATGTAAGTTCTGCGATGTCCGCGAATTTCAGCTTCATCTCTAACACCGCCTAAACTAATTCTTACAAACTTTCTTCCTACTGCTCTTGCAATAGATTTTCCCAACGAAGTTTTACCGACTCCCGGAGGTCCTACAAAACAGAGAATCTGCCCCTTCATTTGTTTTACCAAATTTAAAACAGCAATATGTTCTACAATTCTTTCTTTTGGTTTTTCTAATCCGTAATGATCTTCATCCAGAATTTTCTGAACATGTTTTATATCCAGATTATCTTTTGTCCTTTTTGACCATGGTACTTCCGTCAGCCAATCTAAATAATTTCTTATAACTGTAGATTCAGGAGACATAGGAGGTGTTTTTTTAAGCTTGTTCAATTCCTCCAATGCTTTATCTTCTGCTTCCTTATACATTTTAGCTTTTTTAATATCATTGCGGATTTTTGCAAATTCCGGACTTGCATCTTCATCTTCGCCTAATTCATCCTGAAGAATTTTTATTTGTTCTTGTATAATAAATTTTCTCTGTGTCTTTGCTATATTTTCCTGAACCTTGTTGTCAATTTCTTTTTCAATTTTAAGTATGTCAATTTCAGAATTTAAAATTTTAATTACTTCGTAATATTGATCTTTTAAATTTAGCTGTTGAAGAATTGTCTGTTTAACATCTATAGTTTGATTAATGTTTGCCGCAACATAAAATAATTTTCTATCCGGTTCATCGATATTATCAAATGCTGTTAAAGTTTCGTTCGGGATGTTTCTGCTTATTTTAACATATTCTTTAAAAAGCTGGGACATCTGTCTGATCATCGCATTCATTTCATGATCATTCGATGATTCTGAAACTAATACTTCAATTTTCCCTTCAAAAAATTCTTTTCGTTTTGTGAATTCCACTATTCTGGCTTGAAGTAATCCGTCAACTAAAATTTTCATTAAGCCGTTAGGCAGTTTTAAAATTTGAACAATTTTAGCAACTGTACCTTCGGGATAAATATCTTCTTTTTTAGGATCTTCTATATTTGATTTTTTTTGAGTTGATAAAAAGATGTATTTTGTATTATCTAATGCATAATTTGCAGCTCTGATCGATTGTTCTCTTCCAACCAAAACCGGGAAAATCATATATGGAAATATTACTATATCGCGAAGAGGAAGAATCGGCAATACTCCGGGGATACTATCTAATATCGATTCATTTGATTTATCTTTTATTTCAATATCTTCAATTTGGTCCAAAAACTAACTCCTGATTATTTTTCTGAAATGAATTTAACTTATAAATATATCAAAATTCAATCCTGCTTTCAAGGAAGTAATATCTGGTTAATATTAACAAAATCAAAATGAACATCAATTGACAGTTTTAACAAAAATGTAAAAAATATATTTATATTTTAAGTACAAAAATTGGGAAAATTATGATAGAAAGTTTAAAGGAAATCTCATTTGAAGCCGGGCAAATAATTAAAGAGGCATTCGGTAAAAAACATGATATTGAATTCAAAACAAATGAAACAAATTTAGTAACCGAAACCGACAAAGCTTCCGAAAAACTTATAACAGATTATATTAAAAAGAAGTTTCCGGCACATGGAATTTTAGCGGAAGAGGGGGAGTTCGTAAACAGAATTCCGAATATCTTGTGGGTTGTTGATCCGCTTGGACGGCACAACAAATTTTGCTCATAATTTACCAATCTTTTCCGTTTCAATCGGATTGCAAAAAAACGGTGAGACAATTGCCGGAGTTGTTTATGATGTGATGAGAGATATTATGTATTCTGCAGAACTGGGCAGCGGAGCGTATGCGGGTTCAAAAAAAATAAATGTAAGTGAAAATGATAGATTGGGGCGAAGCGTTTTAGTTACAGGTTTTCCATATAATATTGCAGATAATCCGGAAAAAGCTTTTGAAAAATTTATTGCATTAACAAAATCCTCAAGAGGAATTAGAAGATTGGTTCGGCAGCTATTGATTTTTGTTATGTTGCCAGCGCAGTTTTCGATGGATTCTGGGAAGTATATCTGCATCCTTGGGATATTTGCGGGGGAAAATTAATTGCAGAAGAAGCCGGAGCAAAAATTACAGATTTTGAAGGGAATCCAACTGATATTTACAGTAAAAGAATTTTAACTACAAACGGCAGGATTCACGAGGAAGTTTTATCAATTATAAAAGCAACTTATTAAAAATTAATTTCTTTCGAACTGCTGGTACATTCTTTCGATAAGACTTTTATATTTTTCCTCGACTACTTTTCTTTTAACTTTTAAGCTCGGTGTTATTTCACCCGACTCTATGCTAAATGGTTTATCGAGTAATGAGAATTTTCTTACTTTTTCAAAATTAGCTAATCGTTTTTGAAACTTTGACATTTCTCCGTCAATTAGTTTATACACTTCTTCTTTCTTTACAAGATCATCCATTTTACTGTAAGGAATTTTATGAGAATCGGCATATTCTTTTATTGCATCGAAGTCAGGAACAATTAAAGCACTTAAAAATTTTCTTCTGTCACCTATTAAAATAAACTGATCAATATATTTACTTCCTAAAAATAAATTTTCAATTGGTGTAGGAGCAATATATTTTCCGGTTGATGTTTTAAATAAATGTTTTTTCCTATCTGTAATTAGTAAAAATCCGTTCTCATCAAAATGTCCTATATCTCCCGTATGAAGCCAGCCTTCTTTTAAAACTGCATTTGTTTCAGCTTTGTTTTTATAATAGCCCACCATAATATTCGGGCCTTTGGCAAGAATTTCACCATCCTCTGCAATTTTAATTTGAACGCCTTCCATTGGTTTCCCGACACTTCCAAATTTATAATCGTCAATTCTGTTGCCAGTTAAAACCGGCGAAGATTCTGTTAAGTCCGTAACCTTCGATAATAAGTAAGCCAACTGCTTCAAAAAATTCACCTAAATCTTTAGAAAGTGCTGCACCGCCGGAAATAAAAAACCTTAATCTTCCTCCTGTTCTTTCTCTTAATTTTTGAAAAACTAATTTATCAGCTAATTTATGTTTCAATTTTAAAATTTGAGAAAGATTATTTTCTTTCCTAGCTCTATGATATTTCTTTCCGATTTCCAAAGCCCAATAAAATATTTTTTGTTTCTTTTCCGGTTGGTTTTCAACATTCTTAATAATTTTAGAATGAATTCTTTCAAACAATCTGGGGACTGTAGTCATTAATGTTGGTTTCACTTCCATCAAGTTTTGTGCAACCGTCTCAATACTTTCCGCATAATAAACTGTGCACCAGCACTAAAGCAGTGTAATAGCCTCCCATTCTTTCAAAGATATGACATAAAGGCAGGAACGAAAGAAAAATATCTGATTCCACAATTGGAAATGCAGATAGAGCCGAACGTACATTTGAAAAAATATTTTTATGAGTTAACATTACTCCTTTTGGTTCGCCGGTAGTTCCCGAAGTATAAATTATAGTGCAAAGATCATCTTCTTTTACTTTTTTTATACTTTCGGTTAAATGATGCGGATGATTTTGTTTGAAAGATCGTTCCCATTTCTCTGAATATTCTTTAAAAGAATGAAGCGAAGGAACATCCTGAATTAAGTCTTTTTCA
>CAVVVS010000050.1:0-69811 GCA_963751355.1 uncultured Ignavibacteriales bacterium
ATAATTAGATCTGGGATTTGCTCAAATGATTTTGTTAAACCATCTTCACCGTTGCAAGCTTCAAATATTTGATAATGATTCCTTTCTTTCAGTTATCACTAATATAATTCCTAACATCTGGATTATCCTCTCAATTATTAACAATATTCTCCTTATCTTGTTTATGGATTGATTCTAATGTTAATTCACAGTTACGACTTTTAATAACTATAAATGAATCCTCAAATTGAGGAATGAATTTATTTTCTAAAATTGTTTCTATATTAGAATCATCTTCAATTATTTCTTCAGGACGTAAATGCTTTTTTCCTACAGGCAAAGGACTCTAAAGATTGATCCTTTTCCCTCTTCGCTTTCAACTGATATTTTCCCTTTGTGAAGTTCAATTAATTCTTTTGTGAGCGATAACCCCACTCCTGTTCCTTCATATTCTCTAGAGAGCCTGTTATCAACTTGATAGAACCTATCAAATATTTTATTAAGCTGCTCATTGGGAATTCCGATGCCGGTATCGGTAATTGATATTTCTTCATAGCTAGAATTTAATCTATTTTGTCCCACCCTTAACCCTTAGGTTGGAGAGGACAATAAATTAACTTCAACTTTAACGTGGCCGAGCCAGATCGTGCAAGTTTTAATGCATTAGATAATATGTTACTAAATATTTTATCAATTTTATCTTTATCCAGATAAAGATAAAATTCTTTTTTTTAATTTAAAACTAAGTGAGATATTTTTTCTTTCAGCAAAAGGATGAAATGAAGAAACAATTTCTTTTAGAACTGCTCCTAAATCTGTTTACTTGTATTTAGTTTCATTTTACAGATTCAATTCTTGAAATCTGTCAAGAAGCTGGTTTGCAAGCCGGTTTAATTTTTTAGCGCTTCTATGTATAGTATCTACTAGTCCTTTAATTTTCATATCTGTTGTTTCAGCTAATATTTGTTTCGCAGGTCCGAAATTAATGTTAAAGGAGACAAATACTCGAAATTCATGTGAAATATTCACATTAAAAAAACGTGATTTCATTTCATCTAATTCTTGAAGTTTCTCTACTACAAGATTGCTCATCTCGTAATCATGCCTTATTTTCATTCTTTTAAGCTGCATTTTCCAAACGAAATAAACTAAACTGATTGTAGTTAAAACATAAAGGATATATGCTATGCTAGTCTGCCACCATGGAGAGTTAATAATTATTCTAATTGATGCGGCATTTTTATTCCAGATTCCATCTTTGTTTGATGCTGTTACTCTAAAAATATATTTACCCGGGGCAAGGTTTGTATAGGTTGCGTTTCTTTGGGTTCCGGCATCAATCCAATTTCTATCATAATTCTCCAATATATATTTGTATTTGTTTTTTACCGGTTCACTAAAATGCAAACCCACAAAATCAAAACGAAGATCGTTATCATAATAAGGAACAATCAGTTCCTTCAGCTCTGAAATAAATCCTTTATGTGTTAACTTTTCTCCCGGCTTGTTGAATAAAGAAACCTTACTTATAACAACTTTGGGCGGTATTGGATCATCCTTAATACTGTCGGGATAAAAAGTTAAAACACCATTCCTAGTACCAAAATACATTTTCCCATTGGAACTCAGAGCCGGTTTACTGGACAAAAAATAATTATCAGGCAGTCCGTCTTCTTTAAAATAATTCTTGAATGTTCTGAATTTTATATTAAATTTTGATAATCCGTTGATAGTACCAAGCCAGAGATTACCGGAGTAATCTTCTAAAATTTGAGTAATTTCTGTATGCGGCAAACCATTTTTTTGATTATAGTTTGCTATGATTTTGTTTTTCGATCTATCCAGTAAATTTAGCCCGGTAAAAGACTCGACTACCTAAATATTGGCACTCCTTATTTCATGGACTGCCATCGGACTTTTTCAATCCAACCCCTGCTCTACGTTTCATTTCTTCTATCAAATTTATTTAGTATCCTTTGTAATTTGTTCCCACCCATATTGTACCGTTATGATCTTCATACAACTTTCTATTTTAATTCCCATTGTGCAGGCTGGTTTAGAAAATCCTTTTTATTATGATCATGTACTATTAATTTATTTTTAATAATATCGTATTTATAAAGTCCGGATGAAACTGTAGCAATCCATAAATAACCAACAAGATTATCTTGAAAAAAATGAAAACGGAGATTTACCAACAAGGTTTGGATAATTTTGTTGCTATCATTTGCATAAAGTTGCATGATTTTATTTTCAGGATTTGAATTCTACAAGTCCGCTTGAACTTCCAATCCATAAATTTCCTGATTTATCAAGCACTATCCGGTAGCGATTGTGTATTAGGTTCCCTTTATTTTCAAGATAGTGAATAAATCTATTTTCTTTAACAATATATTTATCTAAGGCATCCTGAGTTGCAAGTCACAGATATCCCTTTTGGATTTAGGTAGAAGCATTCATTTCCTAATTACTAATGCGATTGGTATTGTCTACACTATGCTTTATCACTTGAAATTGTGCTGTTCCCTTTTATCAAACTTCCAAAGTCCGCGGTCTAATGTACCTGCCCAAACAATACCTGCATATTACCCACATAAAGAGAGTAAATCTAGTTATTGTAAGAAGTTTTTGATTTGCCCGGATATAATTGATACTGTGTTTGTAAATATTACCTGTCTTTTTATCTTAATAGAAAATATGCCATCTTCATTATCAATAAATCCAAACCAAATAATTCCTCTCTGATCTTCAACAACGTCTTCCTGATTGTAGCTTCGTATTTTCCATATATAATATTAGTTAATTTTGGAAATTCAAAATATGATTTTAACTACCTTTTTGCATATTCATACTTGTTAACGTGTGATCCGAAACCATCCAGAGTATTCCGTTCCTTGATCTATAGAATGATTGACTGTACTCATTTTTTTATCTGAATCCGGGTTATCAAAAATTTTATATTTAGAAAAAGTTTTTTCTTTTATATCAAATTTCCATAATCCTCCTCTATTGTTCCGATTAACAAATTGTCTAATGTATTGCCTATTATTGCGTTTATACCGCATTTTTGATTATATAATGTTGATGATTCCTAATTTTTTGATTCGTCAATCATAAAATCATATTGAGTAATGATTCCATTACTTCGGTTATATAAATTCGATCCCTTGTTAGTTCCAATCAGAATCTTCCATTATCATCTTCGTAAATGCATTGAATGCTGTCGCTGTTAATATGAATGATGTCATCAGTAGAGTGTCGATCCCATATAAAGTATCCACTACTCTATCAAATTGATTCAATCCATTTAAATTCTTGTGGATCTTAAGTTTCATTTTTATCCTCGTAAATTGTAACTATCCCATAATCGTTAATGCTTCCAGAATCATTTTCATCCGGTTGAAAAACTTTCATTGAATAGCCGTCGGATTTCATCCAGGCCGTTTTCAGTACCAAGCCATAAATATCCAAGATGATCCTGCAGAATACAGGTAACGCTGCTGTTAGGTAAATTAACTTTATCTGTGTATATTATAAAACAAATAGGCAGTGAATTGGGGATCTAAAGATTGTGAATTAGATAGGCTTGATAATATAAAAATTAGAATCCACTACCAAAGTACGAACTCATTCTCTTCTGACGTTTCTTCCTTCCCCTGCTCATAACTTTCCCTCGGTTATATCCACTAGACACAGAAGAAAAATGAGTTTCGATCGAACACAAAAGTGTAATTAATCTATTTTTAGGGAAAGCGCATTCCGGATGGAAGAATTAATATTACTGAACATACGCTACCCCTAAAAGAAAAGTACTTGATTAACTTTATGGTATTAAAACAGAAAAAGTCAATAAAATTTTTTTATTTGCCAAAAGTCAATCGGGTTAAATTGTTTTTGATCTACAATAATTGATGACATCTTTATAAAAAAGATGTCATCATTAAAAAGTATGGACTTTATTCCAATCATCTCTTCGTTTTGATAAATTCTCCAGCTCTTAGTTGATAAAAAGAGACTCCGCTTGAAAGTGATGTAGTATTAAATTCTCACTCTGAATTTCACCAGGCTTTTTACTTTCATTAACGAGTGTGGTTACTTCTAATGCTAAAACATCAACAACTTTTAATTTTACAGATGGATAGCCATGCGTCTCTACATTTTTGATTGAATATTTTATTTTTGTTGTTGGGTTAAAGGGATTAGGGGAGTTTTGATATAAATAGAAAATCGGAAGCATAAAAGGTATATCCTGCGGCTCAGATATTCCTAGACCACCGCCTGCGGATTGAAAGGATAAATAGTATGATCCCGCAGAATCAGTGCCGTTTTTCGTCATCCACCATCGCATCCACATATCATCACGCCTCGGATTCATATTGCACCAGATCCCCATAGTATCCGTTGAAAACATAAAACTCATCGTCCCCGTAAGTTCTCGAATTAATCGACAGCACTCTTTTGAAAAAAGCATAAACTGATCAAATCCCTCTGGAATTTTGAAATCGGATCACTGATGACCAAAAATGACTGTATGCTTTTACAGTATGGGAACCTTTTCCAATACTGTTGTCCGACCGTCCCAATTCTCATCATCTGGAATTGTGATATATATGTAAAAGTTTTCTGTGTGAACGGTATTATTGGTAGCATCATATATTCCAAAAAAACCGATACCAAAATCTCGTGGAACCGACATTTCCATAGAACATGGAGGTTAGCTTTATTATATGGATCCGAAGGGCAACCTGGAAAACAAAATTATCTATTAGACTGGAAAGAGAAGAAATCGTCCATGTGATCAGTATTTCCACTCCGGAACAATACATTTGTGGATATCTCTTAAACCACACATCGCATTTCACATGGTTTTACGTTTCCAACTGTCGGTATTACCATTGTAAACAATACCTTCCATCGAATCCGGAAAACACTCTCGTTTGGTGCAACTTATGATGTAGAAATTATCACCAGCATAATCAATGGCCGGCATTTCATTTGATATCGGAATTAAACGTGATTGATTCTGTTCGATACTATAAAACCACACCGATGATGTATCAAAATAAGCAACTAGTTTGCCTCCCGGACCGAAGCTATTTCCTGTTATTCCTGATGTTTGTACACTCCACTGCCCACTCAGACCAGAGTAGATTAAATAAATTGATGAAGGTGATGACGGCATAGTATTATCAGTTCCACTGGCAAAAGCGAGTTGACCTCCACAATCCAACTGGTGTCCTGGCCCAATATCAATAAAGGACTGGTCAAACCCTAAGGTATCTTCTGTCCAATATCCCGAGCGTGTATCGTACCCGAGGGGGTGCAGACGGGTATGGTGGGAACTAATGATCTCATTATAGGAGCATGCATAACCGCTGCATTTTGTGAAAACTGATCGTGCAGGTAGGCATCACCACCGGACCCGCCATGGGGTTCTGAAAACACCGAATTGATTGGTAATTGCACTATAACCAGCAAAGAGGTTGTTATTCCGGCTGGAACAAAACCATGGTTCATCCGCCAGTTGGGGTATCATAATACCCTACTCCCTTCGCTAGTTGAGCAAAATCATGTTCAAGTAAGCTGTAAGCCATATTAAGATATCTGTTTCTGAGCAGTGCTGGGTAATATGGCCGCTGCATAGTCGCTGCGAGACCAGAACTCACCGGAACCATTGATATAGCCCGGTGGCAAAGTATACGGTTCTCCGGCCAGTTAGGGGGTTGTGCATCAAAAATATAAAAATGGGTGTCCGTTAGAAAGTGACGTTTTCCCCCGCAACCATAACTCCGGTTCATTCCAATAAAAGTCGCATCAAGCGGTGCGCCGTCATAACGTAGAGTATCCCATTGTGAAAGAATGGCACTATATCCGATAACAAGTGTATCCGTGAATGCTATTACAACATTGCCCTTTCAAAAAGATGGGCGGAATTCCGCGCTGATCCCAGATCAACTTCCAATCCATTGAGAACTGTTGATATCAAAAGAATAAACATATTGTGCCGATTGCCAGGTAATACCCGCAGAACTGTAATTCTGTCAAGGCATTGCCAACAGGAAGACCGCTAATTGTTTGTGATATCCATAGGCCTGATTCAGCATAAATTTCAATAATAAACAATAATAATGCAATTATACTAAAACGAAAAAACTAGTAATTGTTCGTTTCATCATTCAATCTCCCCTTATTGAAATTATTATTAGCAACTACCTCTGGTTATATTCAAATTTAAATAAAAACCGTATATTTTCAGGAAATTTGTTTATTTTTAATTTTACTGAGTAAACTTTTAAAAAAAATTATCTCATCAATATTTACTTTAACAAAACCTGTCCGCCTTAGTATTAACGAAGGAGAATCATCTTCTTCGTTTGTATAAAGTTTCCAGCCTTTAATTGATAGAAATAAACTCCGCTTGAAAGTGATGGAGCATTAAATTCAACCTCAGATCCCACGAGGCTTTTTTTCTTCATTAACAAGTATTGCAACTTCTCTTCCTAATAGATTATAGACATTCAATTGTACGAATTTTATATTTAATGAAGTTCCGATGGAGGGGACAGAATACTTTATTTTTGTTGTTGGATTAAAAGGATTGGGATAGTTTTGATACAATGCATACTCAGTGGAATTTATTTTTTTCAAAATTAACATCGTAATAACAAACGGAAAACTGAATTCTGATGCATTCCCGAATACATCTCTTGGTTGCAGTAATGTTCGGTAAACTTGGAAGTTCAGAAATTGTAACGGAGAAATTTCCGCTTGCATCTGACATTGTTGAATCTATAAATATTTGTCCTTCATTAGAGCTATCAGCAAATATCTCAATTGTTTGATTTGGACCTGCTGTTCCGGTAATTTGATTTTCCGAAACTAAATTTATTATCGGGGGGGTAAGTTCGGTATTACCGCCATACCTATTTTCAATACCAGTTCCCGTATTCCTGGAAATCATATTACGGCTAATATAGTTTTGTATAGAATTAGAGCTATCAACACGAATACCTAGGCTTTTATTATATCCTATGAAATTTTCTATAATTTTGTTTCCAGAAGAATTGCTCCATATTGAAATACCAACATTATTTCCAAAATTGACCACAACTATCAGTTCCAATAAAATTATTCTTAATTATATTCAAATCGAAACCGCCAAATGATATCCCAATGCTATTGCCCCCAATTAGGTTATTCTCAATTCTGTTATTTGCAGAATAACTAAAACCAATACCTAAACCACTCTTTCCGAAAGTTGCAGAAAAATTTCTATTTAATCCTATAACATTTCCCGCAATTATGTTATTCTGTGACGAATCAGATCATATTCCATAATATTTGTTACCGGAGATTAAATTCCCCTTATTTTAGAAATGGAGATGGGCCAATGAGAATATTGCTGCTGTTGATCACGCCAATACCCGCATTGGGCTGATTCCATACCATTGTAATTAGTGCCGATGTAGCACCCTGAAATTATGCAATCCTCAGTAGAATTTTAATTTTCAAGGAATATTTATTAATTCTACTGAGGATTGCATAATTTCAGGGTGCTACATCGGCACTAATTACAATGGTATGGAATCAGCCGGAATGAATGCGGGTATTGGCGTGATCAACAGCAGCAATATTCTCATTGGCCCATCTCCATTTCTAAATAAGGGGAATTTAATCTCCGGTAACAAATATTATGGAATATCATTATCTGATTCGTCACAGAATAACATAATTGCGGGAAATGTTATAGGATTAAATAGAAATTTTTCTGCAACTTTCGGAAAGAGTGGTTTAGGTATTGGTTTTAGTTATTCTGCAAATAACAGAATTGAGAATAACCTAATTGGGGGCAATAGCATTGGGATATCATTTGGCGGTTCCGATTTGAATATAATTAAGAATAATTTTATTGGAACTGATAGTTCGTGGGTCGATTTTGGAAATAATGTTGGTATTTCAATATGGAGCAATTCTTCTGGAAACAAAATTATAGAAAATTTCATAGGATATAATAAAAGCCTAGGTATTCGTGTTGATAGCTCTAATTCTATACAAAACTATATTAGCCGTAATATGATTTCCAGGAATACGGGAACTGGTATTGAAAATAGGTATGGCGGTAATACCGAACTTACCCCCCCGATAATAAATTTAGTTTCGGAAAATCAAATTACCGGAACAGCAGGTCCAAATCAAACAATTGAGATATTTGCTGATAGTTCTAATGAAGGACAAATATTTATAGATTCAACAATGTCAGATGCAAGCGGAAATTTCTCCGTTACAATTTCTGAACTTCCAAGTTTACCGAACATTACTGCAACAGCAAGAGATGTATTAGGGAATACATCAGAATTCAGTTCTCCGTTTGTTATTACAGATGTTAATTTTGAAAAAAATAAAGTTCCGACTGAGTATGCATTGTATCAAAACTATCCCAATCCTTTTAATCCAACAACAAAAATAAAGTATTCTGTCCCCTCCATCGGAACTTCATTAATGAAGTTCGTACAATTGAATGTCTATAATCTATTAGGAAGAGAAGTTGCAATACTTGTTAATGAAGAAAAAAAGCCTGGTGAATATGAGGTTGAATTTAATGCTGCATCACTTTCAAGCGGAGTTTATTTCTATCAATTAAAGGCTGGAAAGTTTATACAAACGAAGAAGATGATTCTCCTTCGTTAATACTAAGGCGGACAGGTTTTGTTAAAGTAAATATTGATGAGATAATTTTTTTTAAAAATTTACTCAGTAAAATTAAAAATAAACAAACCCCTGAAATATAGGTTTTTATTTAAAGTTGAATATAACCAGAGGTAGTTGCTAATAATAATTTCAATAAGGGGAGATTGAATGATGAAACGACAATTACTAGTTTTTTCGTTTAGTATAATTGCATTATTATTGTTTATTACTGAAATTTATGCTCAATCAGGCTCCTGGATATCACAAACAATTAGCGGTACTCCTGTTGGCAATGCCTTGACAGATTGCGGGGAAACTTGTGCGGGTATTACCTGGCAATCGGCACAATATGTTTATTTCTTTGATATCAACAGTTCTCAATGGATGGAAGTTGATCTGGGATCAGCGCGGAATTTTCACCATCTTTTTGCAAAGGGCAATGTTGTAATAGCATTTGCGGATACACTTGTTATCGGATATAGTGCCATTCTTTCACAATGGGATACTCTACGTTATGACGGCACACCGCTTGATCCGACTTTTATTGGAATGAACCGGAGTTATGGTTGCGGGGAAAACCTGGCTTATTTTCTAACGGACACCCATTTTTATATTTTTGATGCGCAACTGGGTCGCTGGCAGGCAGATACGTATACTTTGCCACCGGGCTATATCAATGGTTCAGGTGAGTTCTGGTCTCGCGGCGACTATGCAGCGGCCATATTACCCAGCACTGCTCAGAACGGATACTTTAATATGGCTTACAGCTTACTTGAACATGATTTTGCTCAACTAGCGAAGGGAGTAGGGTATTATGATCCCAACTGGCGGATGAACCATGGTTTTGCTGCCAGCCGGAATAACAACCTCTTTGCTGGTTATAGTGCAATTACCAATCAATTCAGTGTTATTTCCCATGGCGGGTCCGGTGGTGATGCCTACCTGCACGATCAGTTTTCAGAAAATACGGCGTATGCATTCTACTATAATGAGATCATTAGTTCCCACCATACCCGTCTGCACATGCTCGGGTACGATACACGCTCGGGATATTGGACAGAAGATACCTTAGGGTTTGACCCGTCCTTTATTGATATTGGGCCAGGACACCAGTTGGATTGTGGAGGTCAACTCGCTTTTGCCAGTGGAACTGATAATACTATGCCGTCATCACCTTCATCAATTTATTTAATCTACTCTGGTCTGAGTGGGCAGTGGAGTGTACAAACATCAGGAATAACAGGAAATAGCTTCGGTCCGGGAGGCAAACTAGTTGCTTATTTTGATACATCATCGGTGTGGTTTTATAGTATCGAACAGAATCAATCACGTTTAATTCCGATATCAAATGAAATGCCGGCCATTGATTATGCTGGTGATAATTTTTACATCATAAGTTGCACCAAACAAGAATCTCCGGATTCGATGGAAACTATTTTTTACAATGGTACTACCGACAGTTGGAAACGTAAAACCATGTGGAATGCGATGTGGTTTAAGGGATCTCCACAAATGTGCTTGTTCCGAACTGGGGGTACTAATCATGAAATTTATTTTTATTCCAGTCTAATAGATAATTTTGTTGCCCAGGATTTCCCTTCGGATCCATATAGTATAGCTAACCTCCATGTTAATGGAAATATCGGTGCCACAAGTGGTACTGGTTTTTTCGGAATATATGATGCTACCAATAATACCGTTCACACAGAAAACTATTACATCTATATCACAATTCCCAATGATGAAATTGGCACGTCAGCAGCGGTTTTTAAAAAGGATTCGTATACTTTAAAAGCATACAGCGTGGTTACCCATCAGTGGTCCGAATTCAAAATTGCAGAGGGATTTGATCAGTTTATGCTTTTTGCAAAAGAGTATATTGGATTAATTCGAACTTTCGGGGACAATAAGTTTTATGTTTTCAACGGATACTATGGCAACCTGGTGCCATTGAATCCGGCGGGTAGTCATGTGGATGCGATGGTGGGTGGCAAAACGGCCCTGATTGTGCGGGATAATACTATTTATGCCTTCGATCCGCAGGCGGTGACCGGAATATCTGAGCCGCAGGATATTCCTTTTATGCCTTCAGATTTCTATTTATCTCAAAACTACCCTAATCCCTTTAACCCAACAACAAAAATAAAATATTCAATCAAAAATGTAGAGACGCATGGCTATCCATCTGTAAAATTAAAAGTTTTTGATGTTTTAGGAAGAGAAGTAACCACACTCGTTAATGAAAGTAAAAAGCCTGGTGAATATGAAGTTGAATTTAATGCTGCATCACTTTCAAGCGGAGTTTATTTTTATCAACTAAGAGCTGGAGAATTTATACAAACAAAGAAGATGATTTTAATAAAGTAATTATTTTTTAATGATGACATCTTTTTTATAAAGATGTCATCAATTATTGCTAAATAAAAAACAATTTAACCAATTGACTTTTGGCAAATAAAAAAATTTTATTGACTTTATCTTTTTAATACCATAAAGTTAATCAAGTACTTTTCTTTTAGGGGTAGGTTAAGTTCAGTCATATTAATTATTCCATCCGGAATGCACTTCCCCTAAAAATAAATTAATTACACTTTTGTTGGATCAAAAATTTGACTTCTCTGTCCGTGATATAACGAGGGAAAGTTATGAGCAGGGGAAGGAAAAAACATCAGAAGAAAATAAGTTCATACTTCGGTAGTATAATTATAATTTTTATATTATCAAGCCTATCTAATTCACAATCTTTAGATCCCCAATTCACTGCCTATTTGTTTGAGAATATTTCCAATAAAGTTAATTTACCTAACAGCAGCGTTACCTGTATTCTGCAGGATCATCTTGGATATTTATGGCTTGGTACTGAAAACGGCCTGGTAAAATACGACGGCTATTCAATGAAAGTTTTTCAACCGGATGAAAATGATTCTGGAAGCATAAGCGGTAGAGGGATAGTTACAATTTACGAGGATAAAAATAAAACTCTTTGGATAGGAACTTTAAATGGATTAAATAAATTAAATCGTGCAGATGAATCTTTTGTCTGCTATAGACACTCTACTGATGACATCATTAGTATTAACAGCGACAGCATTCAATGCATTTACGAAGATGATAATGGAAGATTCTGGATTGGAACCAACAAGGGATTGAATTTATTTAACCGAAGTAATGGAATCATTACTCAATATGATTTTATGATTGACGAATCAAAAAATTCCAAATCATCAACATTATATAATCGAAAATACGGTATAAACGCAATAATAGGCGATCCATTATCCGACAATTTGTTAATCGGAACAGATAAAGAAGGATTATGGAAATTTGATATAAAAGAAAAAACTTTTTCTAAATATAAAATTTTTGATAACCCCGATTCAGATAAAAAAATCGGTTGGATTCAATCATTCTATAGATCAAGGAACGGAATACTCTGGATGGTTTCGGATCACACGTTAACAAGTCTGGATCTGCAGAAGGGTGAGTTAAAATCATATTTTGAATTTCCAAAATTAACTAATATTATATATGAAAGTCCAAGCTACAGTCAGGGAAACGTTGTTGAAGATCAGAGAGGAATTATTTGGTTTGGATTTATTGATAATGAAGATGGCATATTTTATTTAGATCAAAAGACAGGGAATATTCAACACCATCAATTATATCCGGGCAAATCAAAAACTTCTTACAATAACAGGATTTTCTCTCTTTATGTAGATAATGCAGGTATTGTTTGGGCAGGTACATTAGACCGCGGACTTTGGAAGTTTGATAAAAGGAACAGCAATTTTCAAGTAATAAAGCATAATGTTGAGGATCCCAATAGCATTAGTAATTCAGAAGTGTATGATATTATTTCTGATCCAAAGGGATATATCTGGTTTGCAACTCAGGATGCCTTAGATAAATATATTGTTAAAGAAAATAGATTTATTCACTATCTTGAAAATAAAGGGAACCTAATACACAATCGCTACCGGATAGTGCTTGATAAATCAGGAAATTTATGGATTGGAAGTTCAAGCGGACTTGTAAGATTCAATCCTGAAAATAAAATCATGCAACTTTATGCAAATGATACTAACAAATCTCCAAACCTTGTTGGTAAATTCATTTTTCGTTTACTTCAAGATCATCTTGGTTATTTATGGATTGCTACAGTTTCATCCGGACTTTATAAATACGATATTCTTAAAAATAAATTAATTGTATATAAGCATGATCCAAAGGATTCAACCAGCCTGCACGACAATCAAATAAGAAAGTTGTATGAAGATCATAACGGTACAATATGGGTGGGAACAAATTACGGAGGATTAAATAAATTTGATAGAAGAAATGAAACGTTCACAAATTTTGGATTAAAAAGTCCGATGGCAGTCCATGAAGATAAGTACGGGAATTTTTGGGTGGTAGATTATTTTACCGGGCTAAATTTACTGGATAGATCGAAAAACAAAATCATAGCAAACTATAATCAAAAAAATGGTTTGCCGCATACAGAAATTACTCAAATTTTAGAAGATTACTCCGGTAATCTCTGGCTTGGTACTATCAACGGATTATCAAAATTTAATATAAAATTCAGAACATTCAAGAATTATTTTAAAGAAGACGGACTGCCTGATAATTATTTTTTGTCCAGTAAACCGGCTCTGAGTTCCAATGGGAAAATGTATTTTGGTACTAGGAATGGTGTTTTAACTTTTTATCCCGACAGTATTAAGGATGATCCAATACCGCCCAAAGTTGTTATAAGTAAGGTTTCTTTATTCAACAAGCCGGGAGAAAAGTTAACACATAAAGGATTTATTTCAGAGCTGAAGGAACTGATTGTTCCTTATTATGATAACGATCTTCGTTTTGATTTTGTGGGTTTGCATTTTAGTGAACCGGTAAAAAACAAATACAAATATATATTGGAGAATTATGATAGAAATTGGATTGATGCCGGAACCCAAAGAAACGCAACCTATACAAACCTTGCCCCGGGTAAATATATTTTTAGAGTAACAGCATCAAACAAAGATGGAATCTGGAATAAAAATGCCGCATCAATTAGAATAATTATTAACTCTCCATGGTGGCAGACTAGCATAGCATATATCCTTTATGTTTTAACTACAATCAGTTTAGTTTATTTCGTTTGGAAAATGCAGCTTAAAAGAATGAAAATAAGGCATGATTACGAGATGAGCAATCTTGAAGCAGAGAAACTTCAAGAATTAGATGAAATGAAATCACGTTTTTTTACTAATATTTCACATGAATTTCGTACTCCGTTAACATTAATTCTCGGACCTGCGAAACAAATATTAGCTGAAACAACAGATATGAAAATTAAAGGACTAGTAGATACTATACATAGAAGCGCTAAAAAATTAAACCGGCTTGCAAACCAGCTTCTTGATATTTCAAGAATTGAATCTGGTAAAATGAAACTAAATACAAGTAAACACAATTTAGTAGCAGTTCTAAAAGAAATTGTTTCTTCATTTCATCCTTTTGCTGAAAGAAAAAATATCTCACTTAAGTTTAAATCGGAAAAAGAAGAATTTTATCTTTATCTGGATAAAGATAAAATTGATAAAATATTTAGTAACATATTATCTAATGCATTAAAATTTACACCATCTGGCGGCTATGTTAAAGTTGAAGTTAATTTATTGTCCTCTCCAACGGAGGGGTTAGGGGTGGGACAAAATAGATTAAATTCTAACTATGTAGAAATATCAATTACCGATACCGGCATCGGAATTCCCAATGAGCAGCTTAATAAAATATTTGATAGGTTCTATCAAGTTGATAACAGGCTCTCGAGAGAATATGAAGGAACAGGAGTGGGGTTATCGCTCACAAAAGAATTAATTGAACTTCACAAAGGGAAAATATCAGTTGAAAGCGAAGAGGGAAAAGGATCAATCTTTAGAGTCCTTTTGCCTGTAGGAAAAAAGCATTTACGTCCTGAAGAAATAATTGAAGATGATTCTAATATAGAAACAATTTTAGAAAATAAATTCATTCCTCAATTTGAGGATTCATTTATAGTTATTAAAAGTCCTAACCGTGAATTAACATTAGAATCAATCGATAAACAAGATAAACCAACATTGTTAATAATTGAGGATAATCCAGATGTTAGGAATTATATTAGTGATATCTTAAAAAATCATTATCAAATATTTGAAGCTTGCAACGGTGAAGATGGTTTAACAAAATCATTTGAGCAAATCCCAGATCTAATTATAAGTGATATCATGATGCCTAAAATGGACGGGTTTCAATTATGCAGCAAATTAAAAAATGATAATAGAACCAGTCATATTCCGGTTATTTTGTTAACAGCTAAAACAACTTTAAATGATAAAATCGAAGGATTAGAAACCGGTGCCGATGATTACATAATGAAACCATTTGAAGCAGAAGAATTAAAGATTAGAGTAAAGAATCTCCTCGAACAAAGGAAAAGACTTCACAAGCATTTTCAAGAACATGGATTATTTAAGTTAGATGAAAAGAAAGTTACATCAATAGATCAAAAGTTTTTACAAAAAGCTATTGAGCTTATAAATGATCATATATCCGATTCATGTTTCAGTATTGAAAATTTTGCTGAAAGCATGTCTGTAAGCAGGTCGCTTCTTCATAAAAAGTTATCTGCTTTGATTGGTGAACCGCCGGGTGAACTGATTAAAAGAATCCGGTTGAATAAAGCTGCAGAATTAATTGAACATAATTCCGGTAATATAACTGAAATATCTTTTAAAGTAGGATTTAACAATCCCTCTTATTTTACAGAATGCTTTAAAAAGCAATTTGGGGTCTCCCCTTCTCAATTTCATAATCGATTTAGCTAACCTTCAAGTTTATCAACATTCTTATAAATCAAATTTTTGAAAATACTTCCTCATCTGTTATGATTCTAGAATAAAAAAACCCTTGAAGGCTGGTTTTTAGCTCAATTCCACAATTGTTATAGTTTTTTACACAATTGTTATAGCATAACAAAAATCAAACATTTATTATTTACAAGAATTATTTACAAAACTATAAAAGATCTCATTCCCTTCAGAGAGATCAAAATTAATTATTGAAATAACAAAGTGATATTTCCATGTGAGAGACTAATGCACATAACCAACAACATTAATTAACTACTTCTCTAAAGCTATTTAGAGAAACATTTAAAAATTATAAAGGAGAGGTTCAATGAAAAGATTATTTTGTGTTTTTGTACTTATAACATTTTTCGGACTCCTAATAACAGGATGTTCAGACAACTCAATAGCTCCAGTGGAAACTAATGAAACCACTAGTAAAACTGTTTCGTTACAAAAAAACACTGAGCAAGGAGCAGTAATAATCAGATATGAAGCCGAATGGTTTTATTTCTTTTTTGATGAAAATGCTGGATTAGCACTTTCACTTGGCATCAATGATATTTCTAAGTTTTGCAATTTTGAAGGCGGCTTTGATATAGTTAACGTTAAAGAACTCTATCTTCCAAATGCAGATCCCAGTCTCCAAAGAATGATTGATTTAGAAAAAGCACATGATTACACAGCTATGATATGGCAAACTGAAACTAACCCCCGGTCTGGAAATTTGCGTGAGTTTATATGTAGTCACGATCCAATGGCCGCCGGCCTCGCTCACTTTACCGCCACAGATAATGATTATTTTTCATATATGCAGGACCACCATAATGCCGACAGCTACGGTTTTAAAGCTAATGGAACTCTTGAAGGCCAATATGGAGAATTATATAAACTTAATTTTGTATTTAGGTATATCCATCCCGGTAATAAAGATGGTCTTATATATGATAAAAAAGTATTCCATATACAACTTGTTCCTAAAAATAAATAGGCTCTATATGCTATAGATTATAAATAGAGAATGAATAAAAACAAATTAAAAGGAGAAACATTTCTATGAAAAAATTTCAATTTATACTTGTCCTTATTTCTTTCATGGGGTTAATCCTCATAGGCTGCTCTGATAAATCACCATCACCTGTAGCGCCGACAGCAGATCAGAGTCCTAAGGTAAGTCTTGATAAAAAAGGTCGCGTTGTCCATCAGGTTGTGGGCTCTGGAAACATGAAGTATGAAGGAAAAATAATTGTAAGTACTTTTACTGCACGTGAATATGCAGATGGTACTGTTGATGGGCAATATGAAATCAACATGCAATCTTTATTTCAAGCTAAAGAGCACGGAAATGTTTTATCATTGAAAGTTTATTATGACGTTCCAGGATATGGGACAGTTGCTATCATTGGAGGTCAGATAAAAAACAGTACAGTACCTGAACAGCTTGATATATATGAATGCTATGTAATTGTAGATAATGGAAAGGCGCCTGATTTTGAAAATTGGTGGATACCTTATCTTGATACCAGAGAAAAAGCTGAGGTATTTTGGAATGCAGATCCTCTTGATTTCATTAATGGATTTGATACTCCCTGGGGAGCACACTGGGATGGAGCAAGTCTTTTCCCATGCGAAATGGGGAATTTTCATATCAAATGAGTAATCAAGAATGGTATACTACGAAAACTACTATCTTAATATTTTCAAATACCTAAAGTAAACATTAATTAAGCCCGGCAGTTTGTCCGGGCTTTTTATGTCCTATGGATAATATTGATAATTTTATACACAATCCTTATAGAATAAATTTTTCCAGAAGTTTATTAATACAATGGTTAATAAACCATGTTATTAAGACTCTCCTATTTCAATTAAGAGGGAAAATATGAACGTAATAAAAAACACCAATCATGATGAAATGATTCCTCTAAAATTTCATTTAAGTCAAAATTATCCAAATCCATTTAAAGAGAAAACAAAAATTAAATACTGCGTAGCGTTCAGTACACAAGTAAACATCTCAGTGTTTGACACAAAAGGACATCTTGTAAAAAATTTAATCGATGAAGTTCAAGACGCAGGAACCTATGAAATTGAATTTAATGCAGCATCACTATCAAGTGGAGTTTATTTTTATAAAATATCCTCCGGTAATTTTACTGCAGTAAAGAAGATGCTGTTGATGAAATAACAACTAATATTTTACTGGTGCATAGTTATATAAGGGCGAGTTATTACTCGCCCTAAATTAAAAATAATCCAATGGGCCTGCTCATAAAACAATCCTTCGGCTCCGGTTAAACCTGAGTGATCAGGTGACTAATACACTTGCTAAAAAACCAGCACCAAACCTCATAGATCAAATGCAGTTAAATTTTGTAATGGGGTCGGGACGCAATATGCAAATGAGTGGAATTATAACCTGGCAGTTTGTAACTTTTCCCGATGGAACTTTTGGACTTGTACCTAAAACTGCTCCCGGTATATTTCGAATAAACTGATAGTAACCGGTAAGATTGTAATTAATCATGCTTTTACATTGCACAATTTAAAAAATTAAAATCCTATAAAACAGTCTGTAATCCGCTATATAAGAACAAGCAAAATTAATTAAACAACCTTCGCACCCAACAAAAACCGAACATCCGGCATACTGCTCACAATTACAAATTATGTCTTTTGCTTTTTCTTTTTTGCCGCCGGGAATAATACGTTGTTAAGTATCAACCGGTAGCCGGGTGAATTTTTATAAAGCGAAAGATCTGTAGGAGGATCACCTACGGCATGCTCATAATCTTCAGGATCGTGCCCGCCGTAAAATGTAAATGTACCCCTTCCGTAATTTCCGTGAATGTATTTTACCTGATCTGTTCCCTTGCGCTTTGCTAAAATGATAACGGATTTTTTAATTAATTCCTGGTGAAACATAGTTGTTTGTCCCATGAAACCGTGAATAACATTTACATGATCCTGCGTGAGCATGGTTGGAACGGGATCGTACTTGGCTGAGAAATCAAAAAGCGTAAAATAGTCGTTATCCTTCGGACCTATTTCGGAAGGCTGAACATCTATATTGCTATATTCATAAACGTAAGGATTCATCTCCAGTTTAAAGTTTGTAAATGCCAGGGTGTTTGAATAATCTAGTTTTTTTTGCGCATCGGGATCCGGCGGATCGCCGTCGAACATTGAAGCACAAATATCATCATGTTGCGCAGCCAGTGCTATATCAAAAGTATCGGTTGCTGAACACATAGCAAAAAGAAAACCTCCTTTGCCGACGTAACCTTTAATCAATTGTGCAACTGTTTTCATCATATTGGAAACTTTCTTAAACCCGTTCTTTTTTGCGTCTCTTTCGTATTCCAGTTGATTATCAATATACCATTGTGCATTAGCAAAACTAGCGTAAAATTTTCCGTACTGCCCGGTAAAATCCTCATGATGAAGATGCAGCCAATCATACTTTGAAAGATCGCCGCGCAGGATTTCATCATTCCATATTTTAGTGTAAGGGATATCAGCATATTGCAATACCATAGTTACAGCATCGTCCCAGGGCTGAAATCCCGGTGGAACATAGACGGCGATTTTGGGAGCTTTTTCGAGTCTCACTACAGCCATATTTACATCATCGCCTTGAACGTATGAATAAATTTTTGCGGCTTGTGCAGTGGTTAGTTCATCGAAAGCTACGCCAGCCGTCCGGCAATCGGTTACAACAGAAGGTTCGAAATCAATCATGAATGAACCGCCGCGGTAATTAAGTAACCAATCGGCTTTTATACCCTTTTCCAGAGCATGGTATGTTATTCCGTATGCTTTTAAATGATCGGTCTGCTTAAGATCCATGTAAATTAAAATTTTGGATTGGGAATAAGCAAAGAGGGGGAACATTACAAGTATTAACAACAAAAACTTTTTCACCATTTCACACCATATCGTCTGTAAAAATTAAAGGCGATCAAAATAGATCGCCCGAATAATAAACAACTACAGTTAAAATTTTTTCTTATTTTTATACTAAATTTCACTCACAGACTAATAGTCTGTACAACATTATTAAATTATATTAAGCTGATTTTCTATCAGCTTCAAGGTAAATCGGCTCGGCGCCTTTAACAATAACATCTTTTGTGATTATACATTTATCAATATTTTCTTTATTAGGGAGCTCATACATTACGTCAAGCATAAATTGTTCAACTATAGAACGCAGTGCTCTTGCACCAGTTTTCCTTTCAATTGCCTTCTGCACTATAACGTCAACAGCAAAGGGATCAAATTCCAGTTCGATTCCTTCAATCATAAACAATTTTTTATATTGTTTGATTATAGCATTTTTAGGTTCGGTGAGAATACTCTTCATCGCACTTTCCGATAACTGCTGTAAAGGTGCAATTACCGGTAAACGTCCTATTAGTTCTGGTATTAAGCCATAACGGAGCAGATCTTCGGGTTGGATATGCAACAACAAATCTTCTTCATTCTTTTTCCCTGTTATGGCGTCGGAAGTAAATCCCATTTTATTTTTATTTATACGCGCGGCAATTATCTTGTCGATTCCGTCAAAAGCTCCGCCGACTATAAATAATATATTTTTCGTATTAATATTAATTAAACTCTGTTCGGGATGTTTTCTTCCGCCTTTGGGAGGAACACCTGCGATTGTACCTTCGAGTATTTTCAATAATGCCTGCTGAACACCTTCACCAGAAACATCACGGGTTATAGAAGTGCTTTCGCTTTTGCGCGCTATTTTATCTATCTCATCTATATATACAATTCCCCGCTGAGCTCGCTCCAAATTATAATCAGCAGCCTGCAGAAGATGAACAAGCACCGTTTCAACATCGTCGCCTACATAACCGGCTTCGGTTAATGTGGTAGCATCAGCTATTGCAAAAGGTACATCGAGAATTCTAGCAAGCGTCTGTGCAAGCAATGTTTTTCCGACTCCAGTCGGTCCCATTAAAAGAATATTGCTCTTTTCTATTTCGACATCATCGAGTTCAAAAAAAGAAGACTTTGTATTTATTCTTTTATAATGATTGTACACCGCCACAGCGAGAACTTTCTTCGCCCTCTCCTGTCCGATTACATACTCATCTAAGGTTTTCTTAATTGATTCGGGAGTATAACTCGAATAACTCTTCGATTTACTATTAGTGTATGCAGCTAGATTATTTTTTAGAATATCCACACTGCTGCTAATACAAATATCGCAGATGTATACATCCGGTCCCGCGATCATACTTCCTACTTCATTACCGTCTCTACCGCAAAATGAACATTTAACTACTTTTTGATTTTGTTTTTTTCCCATACCCTTCTCTAACTTAAATTTCCCTTTAATTTATTTATTTGATCTCTTGCCTCATCAAGATATAATGAGTTGGGGAATTTTGCAAGTAATTTTTCATAGGTTTCAACTGCTTTTTTCGTATCATTTAACCCAAATTGATAAATTTTCGCTATTAAATATAATGCTTTATCGGCATAAATGTTCTTTTCACCTTCATCTGTAATTTTATTTAAATGAACAATGGCACTATCCGTATTATTTAATGCAAGTTCCATCTCTGCTTCGCGTAATTCTGCAAGATTCTGCAGCATAAACGGCTGATTATCCTTGATTACAATTTTATATTTATCAGCAGCTTTTGCAAAATTTTTCTGAGCCGCAAATAATTCCGCAGAAGCAAAAGTTACCAGGTTAGACGAATCATTTTTTGCAGTGTTCAAAAGTAACGACAGTTCAAGAGCATCGTTTGCCGTATTGTCTTTCAGATTATTCAAAATATTATTCAGTAAAGTCTGCGCTTGAGCAAAGTCACCCTTATAAAAATTTATCCGGGCTAATTGGTAATTAGCTTCGTTTTTCACTTCAGCAGAACTCCTCGGGTTGCCGGTTATTTTTGCATATTCAATTGCTGCTTTATCCAGATTTCCCTTCATTAATTCAATCTTTCCCAATTCTTCGTATGCTTCCGGGGCAAATTTTGACAGAGGTGATTCATCAATAATTTGATGAAAATATTTTTGAGCTTTTTCCGGATCATTTTCCTGGTAAAATTTTATCCTGCCGATATGCAGGAAAGCCTCGTAAGCAACCTCGGAATGCGGATAAAGTTTGGTAACTTCGGTATATGCCGAAACTACTTTATTAATAGCATCAATATCATTTATTTCAGTTGGGTAAAACGGTTTCCATGAATGTACTTTTATTGCGCTTTCTTCTTGAAGAAGTGCTTCCAATGTTTTGGCATATCCTAATTTTGCACCCGAATTAAACGGTGAATTAGGATACTTATTTAATAATTCATTGAAGGTTTTAGCTGCGGTCTTATAATTTTTTTCCCCGTACATGAATCTTGCAAACTTGAATAATTCGGCGCCCTGATTTTTTTGTATATCATCTATATCCAGGTAAACATTGTACGCTTTATCATATTCTCTCGCTTCAACATAAAGCCTGGCAAGAAGAAATTTGAAGGTTACATCACCGGAATGTTTTTCAACCACTTCTAATGTCTGGGACAAAGCTCCCGGTTTATTTATGTAATCGAGTATCCTTCCCTGAACATAATCAAGCTGACCGGAATTTTTAGATAAAATGAAACAATACTGCTCCGCCGCACTTTTAAATTGCATAGTAAGAGAATACAGATTAGCCAGATCGTAAGCAAAATAGATAGGATTTTTCGAAATCTCCTCGCCTTTTTTCAAATATTCAAGAGCTTTATCAAAGGCACGTCTCTCAATTGCATAGTTGGCGATTACCCTGTAATTCATATCGGTCTGAGGCAATTTGGCAAGCGCATCGTCCCATGTGCCGAAAGCTTTTTTCTCATCTCCTTTTAGGTAGTAACTTTTGCCTAGCATACCGTAAAGGTTAATATCCATACCGGAATTCTTAATTCTGTCCTGGATTAATTTTATTGAGGCATCATAATCTTTTAATTGAAGGTATATATTATTTAACGTCTGGAAAAATTGATAATTAGCGGGCTGCTGCTTATACAATTCCTCAAAGATTGGTTTTGCTTTTTCATATTGCCCCGCCTGGACATAATTTTGCCCTAATAATGCTTGATTATTTATTGTGTCCGTCGTTTGGCAGAATGACAGGGATGTAACTAAAATTGTAAGTAATAAAATTTTTTTTAACATATTTCAAAAATAGTAAATAATGAAGTGCGTTCAAGGGATAAATTTGTAATAAAATTCAGCAATTGCTTAAATATAATATTCTTATGACCGCAAATAAATTGAAAGGTGAAAAAGAAGGGGAAATAAATAATTACTATTGTTTTTTTAGTTTGACAAAGAAGCCATGAATTTGTTCATGGCTTCTTTAAGTTGCGGAAATGTTACTTTAACTTAAATATTATTGGTATAGAGACTTGCGTTTTAACAGTTTTGCCTCTTTGTCTTCCGGGAGTGAATTTTGTTTCTTCAACAGCTTTTAATGCTGCTTGATCACAGCCTCCCCCGATTCCCTTCAGCACCTTTGCCCTATCCACGGTTCCTTTTTCATTAATAAATGCATGAATATAAACCCGACCTTCAATTCCTTCATCTTTAGCAGAACCCGGGTAAACAATTTTCTTTTGAATTGCCTTCAATCCGCCAATTGGCGAGGGCATTTGCTCTACTGCTACAAAATATACAGATTTATTGGTTTTAAATGCAGTATGATTTTTTTCGAATATCAGATCTGTATGTTCGCCTCGAATATTTAATGCGAATTTACCTTTAAAGTTTACCGGAGAATTCTCCCTTAAAGCAGGCTCAATTTTCCAACTTTCAATCATTTTTATAATTTTATTATCTGTAGTTTTATTTATGGCATCAATTATAATTATTTTACTTAACATACCGTTTTTATCAATAAATATTCTCGAATCGAATTCCTTATTTCGCATATTTTTATCTTTATTATAAACAGATAAAATATCAAGAAGCTTTTTCGTCCAGGCTGAGTCTAGAGATTCTTTTCTAATAACTGGAGGTTTATCAACTTGTTTTACTGTTAAATAATCGCTATTTGAAACATTAACAACTTTAACTCCTTTTTTTTCACAGCCGGAAAATGCAACTAGCAGTATTAAAAAGAATAATATTTTTTTCATTTATAACCTCACATTTTTTTAGGTTTTACTATTATTGTATTTTCAACTTTTCCAGTCACCTCGGCCGAAGAAAGGCTGTTGTACAACAACTCGAGAGTTTGGCTTTGCTCCAAAACTTTTCTATTAACCGAAGAGATTTCATTCTTGTAATTATTAATTTCTGAAAATAGAATGATACTAACGGCAACAAGAATAACTGCTAGAGCATAGGAAAATGCCGGAATAAATTTACCCATGAAAAATCCGTTCAATCTTTTCGATTCTTTGCCTTTAATGGAATATAGTATTCTTTCATCCAATTCCGACGGATATTCCCGCTTTTCAAGATTATCAGAAATAATTATTAATGATTTAAAATAAGCTCTGCAATCGGAGCATTCACTTAAATGATTAAATAGATTAGCTTCATTTTCTTTCCCAAGTTCTTTATCAAGATAAGCTTGTAGCATTTCTTTATTTTTTGAACAATCCATCATTCACCTCACGTGTTTAGATATCTTATCAATTAATTTTTGCCTGGCTCTGAATAGTCTTCCTTTTACCTGGCTTTCTTCAATATTTAGTACACCGGATATTTCCTTATAGCTTAATTCCGAATACTCTCTTAATAAAAAGACTTCTTTTAATTCTTCATTCATCTCCTCTAATTCACTTGAGAGTAATTCTTTTAATTCAAGGTCTTCCATATCTTTGATAAAATTTTCATCCGAACTTATTTCAAACTCCTCGCTCAGGTAGTCTTCCTTTTTTATTTTTTTCTTTCTTAAGTGCATATAAATTTCATTCCGTGCTGTAACAAAAAGCCATGCCGCAATACTTTGATTTCGCTTAATCTTTCTAATGTTTTCATAGAACTTAAGAAATACATTATGTGTAATATCCTCAGCTATGAATTTTTCATTCAGCATTTTATATACATAATTGTATAATTGTTTTTTATGCCGGTTATAGACCAGTGTAAAATCAATTATATTTGAAAAACTATTTGCCAATAAAAGACCTATTTCGATGTTTCGGCTTTTCTAAAGTGATCTTCCTCTATTAAAGCGTTTATTCTATCGGTGGCATAACCAATCAATTTTTTATCTGCATTTTTCATTGTTGATAAAAACATTTGATAATATTTAATTGCAACTGTTTTATCTGCGTAATAATGGTCATAAACAACTGCAAGGTAGAAAATCACTTCTTTTTTATCCGGATTTTCTCTCAAAGCATCCTGATAATATTTAAGCGCTTTAGGATAATTTTTTTGTGCATAATATGTAGCGGCAATCTGTATGAAAGCTTCCGCAAGGAAATCATTCTGCTGAAGTTTTGCCGCTTTAGAAAGATTTTCAATTGCTTCACTATATCGTTTTAATCCTTTATAAGAAGTGCCCATGTAAAAATACGCATTCGGATCTTTATCATTCAGTTTAACAGCATGATTCAGAAAAACAATTGAAGTATCATATTCACCTATCCAGTAATAACTAATTCCTATGTTTCTAAAATTTATTTCCGAAGAATCACCGCAGCTTATAGATTTTTGATATCCGGATATAGCTTCCCGGTAATTTTTCATTTTAAAATAAATATCGCCCTTCTTTGTCCACATAGCCGGAGATAAAGGATAATATTTCAAACCGTCATCTATAATTCGCATTGCAGAAATAAATTTTTTTCCTAAAATATAAAGCTGACTCAATTCAATTACCGTATTTTGATTTAGCGGATTCAGTCTGTGTGCTATTTGAAAATTGATAATAGCATTCTCCCAATCCTTTAAGGCGGTTTCGCATTTAGCTTGTTGTGTATAATAGAAGCTGTTTGAAGAATCGAGTTTAACAAGTTTTTTATAAATGTCTTCCGCTTTTCCCCAATAATGCTCGTGCATAAAAACTTTCCCCAAAGCAATAAGAATTTGAACGTTAGTAGAATCTAATAAAAAGGCTTTTGATAAAATGGAATCCGCATCGCTCACGCGCCCTGCGGAATAATAATCATTCCCCAACAATGTCATTATATTTGCATCTTCAGGATTTAAATTTAATGCTTTTTCCAGTGCAGATGAAGCCTTCTGAAAATTGGAGAGTGCTTGATAGTTTAAACTCAAATAATAATAAATATCTGCACTATCCGGTTCATTTATCAGCAATTTTTGAAGCATTTCAATCGACTGTGAATATTTGCCTTCCATCATTAATAATTTAGCTTTATTAAAATTATCCGGCTGGCTATTCTGTGCGTGGACAAAGGGATCACAGAATAATAAAAAGATAACCGGCATTAATAGAGCTGCTCGTTTAATAGTCATTTTATACTTACAATTATTAATATTTTCGTCTCTATATTTAAAGATGCTTTAAATATGAAAAAGTTTGTATGAATTAAAAAATAATTTTCTGAAGAATAAAATTATTGCGGGATGTTAATGTTTGTGGAAATATATAATTACGCAGCACAGAATATAATTCTGTGCTGCGCAGATGAATCTTAATAGAAGAAATGAAACTGCAGAACAAATGAATCGTTTTTAACCGATGGATTTTCGAACTGGAACCTGTACTGCGGACGGACTTCAACAAAACTGTAAGGGAAAAATTCAACGCCAACAAGAAGTCTTGATACCGCATCATTATTTATGCTTGTATTCGGATCAAAGCGATCATAACGAACTATTCCTTCCACTCCTTTTATAAAACGATATGAAGCTTTAAGCATCGTAGCACTCGAGCTTGTACCAACCGACTCATAATCTTTTGCAATATCGTATTCGCTTAAAAATGTAAAATCATCAATCCCGAATCCTACAAATCCGCCGTACATATTTACCTTGGTAAAACTAGGATACGGCGGATAATCCAATGATCCTTTGAAGGACATAAAAGATGCGCCGAGTAAAGTTGAAACTTTATTGGCAATTACCGGCGATGTTTGAAAACTAACCGTATAAACCGGACTCGTGTTGAAGTTTATTGAATTGGTAGAACTGCCCACACTTGCGGTTAATAACGTGTAATCGGAAAAACTGACACCTAATTCCGCGCCCGTGATATCAAACCTTGGATCAAAAATTAATCCCTGGTTTTTTCCGGTTGCAAACAGATAGCCCAAATCTCCGCCTCTTGTATACGCGGTATGGTCGTCCAGCCTCAACCCGTAATTGGGAAGAAAGGTACCTGCTTTTATATAACTGTCATTGGGCAGAATGTAAGCAATACCGTAAGCTTGCCATGTTTGATTTACAAAATCGTAACTTGCAAGAAGGTTAATCTTTGAAGTTAATTTCACATTAGTGTAAACCGAACCTTCCATTTTTTGAAAAGTAGTCTTCTTCAAATACTGGGAATAAACATATTGAGTCCTATAGTCCAAACCGAATTCAATATTATCGGCAAGTTTATTGCTCATCAAAAATTTCGAATCTCTCGGAGAATATAGCGGAAGGACTTCTTTGCCGTATTTCCATCCCCCTTTATTTCTCATCAAACCCCCGGTTGGGTTTATATGACAATCGATGCAGAGGCTTCCCTGTCTTAAAGCAAATCGAGGTAAGGAAAATCCTTCATTTGTAAAGAGAATTAAAAATAAAACAGCTACAATATATTTTAACTTTTTCATATGCCTCCCAATCTTTTTGATTTTGGAAAATTAACCTATCGATATTACGATTTAAAAGCATTGATTAAGAACATAAGGTGATTGATAATTTGAGGTTATCAAAACGGGAGTAAATTCCGATTTAAAAAACCAATTTTATGCAATAAAAATATTTTTATCATTGGCACTTCCAGAATTAAATTCTTTAAGGAAAGCCAGTGTAAAAACTACGAAGGCAATCCTAAGACGTGTTAATGAAATAAATTAGTTAATGAAATAAATTAAATTGTGGAAAGTGCCAGGTTCATTCGAATCGGGCATGATATTTCCTTTTTATTGTTGGAAAATAAAATAACCATCGTAATTATTATTTTGAATTTATGGAACTATATAATTGAAGTAGAATTACTTACATGACTGAAAGCAAACGGTAAACCAGCCGGGAATGCAATAGTTTTTTCTATTTTTAAAATTATTCTTTTATAATGTATTATTTACCACTCGCGAGGTAAAGGGATGAAACTTAACATCTTCTAAATTTGTTATATTTTATATAATAAAGCAGCTGTCTTTCGTAAGTAATTCTACTTCAATTATATAGTAATCATTAGTGGTATTATCTAATATGGTCTATTTTTACATTGCTTAAGAATTGATACTTAATTAAATTAAATTTTATATTAATTTGATATCATGAAAAAAGTTTTAATATTCGGTTCAACGGGGTCCATCGGTATTAACACTCTCAACGTCATCCGAAATTTTCCCGGTAAATTTGAGATAACGGCTCTTGCCGTTAATTCCAATATAGACTTACTCCTGCGGCAAATAGAAGAATTTCATCCTAAAGTTGTAATTGTTCAGAATGAAGCATCCGGGTTAAATTTACAGAACCTGGTTGGAAGTAAGTGTAAAGTCCTCACCGGCAGTGATAGTTTAATTGATGCTGCAAAAAATTTAGAATACGATATATTTGTAGGTGCAATGGTCGGTTTTTCCGGGTTGGCTCCTGCAATAGAAGCAATAAAACGAGGCAAACGAATTGCTTTGGCTAATAAAGAAACTTTGGTTGTTGCCGGTGAATTAATAACCAAGTTATGCAAAGAATATAATGCTCAACTGCTTCCCATCGATTCGGAACATAGTGCTATCTTTCAATGCCTGGAAGGCGAGCGGGAAAATGAAATTGAAAAGTTAATATTAACCGCTTCAGGGGGTCCCTTTCTAAACCAGGATAAAGCATCGCTTAAAAACGTTTCCGTAAAAGAAGCGTTGAATCACCCGAACTGGAAAATGGGAAACAAGATAACAATTGATTCAGCTTCAATGATGAATAAAGGACTGGAGGTTATCGAAGCATACTGGCTTTTCGGAGTTGATAGAAAAGATATTGATGTGGTTATTCATCCCCAATCTATCATTCATTCGATGGTACAGTTTGTTGACGGCTCAATAAAAGCACAGCTCGGATTACCAGATATGAAACTTCCGATTCAATATGCTTTAACTTATCCTGAAAGGCTGCAGAATGATTTTGAAAGGACAAAAATGCCTAAGATCGGTAAGTTGACTTTCTTCGAACCTGATACTGAAAAATTTGAATGTTTGAATCTTGCTTATTCTGCATTGAACGAGGGCGGTACGGCACCGTGCATACTTAATGCAGCTAACGAAATTGCAGTGGATAAATTTTTAAAAGGGGAAATAAGATTTCCGGCAATACCCGCTTTAATAAACAGGGCGTTGGATGAAATAGAAAATCACAAGGAACCAGATCTTGAAACTATTTTTGATTGTGATTTTCAAACACGGGAATATGTGTCGAAATTAGCATGAAATTCTTAAAATGAGTGACTATTATCAAATCCCTCGTTTCTTCGACACTATTTCTGCATCTAATTAACTAATTTACCCTAAAGTTTTATTCCTAAATTATTTTATGAAACAAGTTTTTAGTCAGCGAGTTTAATATATTTGAAGTTCTAAAATTTCATGTGAATCCAAAGGTAGCTGTATTATTTTTACAAAAAACAGGAGTATCAACGGTTAATGGATTATATTATTTATTTTGCCATAACAATCGGAATTCTCGTCTTTATTCATGAGTTTGGACACTTTGCCGCAGCTAAGTTGTGCGGGATGAGAGCTGATGTTTTTGCCATAGGTTTTGGAAAACGATTGTTTGGATGGAACAAATTAAACGGATTTTCATTCGGTAGCTTACCTGAGGATTTCGATGGGCAAGGAAATACCGATTACAGATTGTGCCTGCTTCCGCTCGGAGGTTATGTAAAAATTGCCGGTATGGTTGATGAAAGCTTCGATACGGAATTTGCCGATAAGGAACCAATGCCCTATGAATTCCGTGCAAGACCTACTTATCAAAAAATAATCGTTATTACCGCCGGAGTTATAATGAACCTGCTCCTGGCAATTCTGGTATTTTGGGGAAATAACTTTTTTCACGGTAAGGAAGTAACAAAAACCACTACAATCGGATACGTTGAACCTCACAGTCCTGCCGATTCCTCAGGATTTTTTGCCGGAGATAAGATTCTGTCTATTAACGGGAAAACCGTTAGTAATTGGGAAGATGTCCGTTCCGATATATACATAAATAATATCGGCGAGAATCTTCATGTTAAAATACTACACGACGGAAGCAAAAAAGTTATTGATGTTCCACGCTCTAGAATTCCTTCCCTAGAAAGTTCTAAATTTTTCTTAATTCCATCTGGTATTAGACCTGGAATAAGGGAAGTCTTGCCGAATTCACCCGCAAAAAAAGCTGGTATTAAAGCAGGCGATATATTTCTTTCCTTAAATAAAATACCGCTTTACAGCGATAAGCAAACTACCAAGATTATAAAAAGCCATATCGGTCAGTCTCTCCCGCTTGTTGTGCTGCGTGATAAAGATACATTGAATCTTTCCGTTACCCCTGGATCAGACGGAATGATTGGCGTAGGCATTGGAAATGCCTTCACCGGACCAGTGGATTATGAAACTTTCGGATTTTTTAAATCTTTTACTATGGGATGGGAAGATATTGCACGAATTACCGATTTAACATTCAGCACGATGGGAAAAGTTATTAGTGGTAAGGTTGCATTTGGTAAGGCGTTTGCCGGTCCCGTTAAAATCGCTAAATTTGCAACTGTATCAGCCAATAACGGATTCGATAGCTTCCTGTCATTTCTTGCTCTTTTAAGTCTCAGCCTTGCAATCATAAATATTCTCCCTTTTCCCGTACTGGACGGCGGTCATCTAGTAATAATCATAATTGAAGGTATTGCCAGAAGAGAGATTCCTATAAAAGTTAAAATTGCAATTCAAAATACTGGCTTTATAATTCTACTTTTACTTATGGCATTTATAATCTACAGCGATCTGATTAATTTATAAGCTATATATTTTTTTTGAATATTATGCCCGGATTAAAATACCGGGCTTTTTTTAACTTTAAAAGTATCACACTCACCGTTTATCACCAAAATAAACCATTAAAAAAAATATTTCCGCCACTCTCCATAATTGGGAGTAATTTTCACTACTCAATATTGAATATTAATATAATCAACCTATTAATAACATAATTCTGAGATTAATTTAGTTCATTAGTGCAGGGGACTGATAAATATGACTATTTAACATAACTCCGGAATCGATTGAATGCGAAAATACTATGAATCCTCTTTAAGGATTTGGTGCTGTAGATAAATTTTATTCTACCATAATTTGACATCTACGATATCATAAAAACTTCATAGTACTGCTGCAGGCGATTAATTATTGTAGAAAAATATAATGCTACAAATTGAAGATCATTGCAGATGCTTCATTGAAATCATTAATTAAATGTTTATGACTACCGAGTTTACAATAAATATAAATTAGCATTTGCATTAGCTATCACCATTCCGGAATTAACGAAATGATCATATTAGTAAAAAATAAATTATTGATTTTATTATATAAAGATTATATTTAATGCTGTTTTATAATATACATGATAAAAAACCGGATGGTTCCTTTTACCGAAAATCTTCAAACGAACCTGCGGAGATTAATCGCCGAATGAAAAGGAATAAAATATATTGGCTCAGCCAGATTTTAGGATGGTCTTTATTTGCCATCGTTAATATAATTGTCAGCTCATCATATCGACAATTTTCCTGGCAGAGAACATTTATTGTTCTATACATGTGTTTTGTTGGAATAAGCCTCACGCATATCTTCCGGAGTTTAATTCATAAATACACTTGGGTTAACCTCCAATTAAAAAAAATAATCCCCAGGGTAATAATTGCCAGCATAGTCATCGGTACAATAATGATCTTAGTTTGGCTCACTCTTGATATAAGTACAGGAATTCTGCATTTTAATAAAATAAGAATAGGAACATTATTAGGGGGAATTTTTCAATTAAGCAGCATAATTCTTTTGTGGGCATTGATTTATTTTTCCGTTCACTTTTTTGAAAATTATAAAAAAGTTGAAATTGAAGCCTTGATTTGGGAAGCTGCCGTAAAAGATTTTGAATTGAAAACTCTTAAATCCCAGTTGAATCCTCATTTTATGTTTAATGCACTCAACAGTATCAGGGCATTAATTGATGAAGATCCGCCGAGCGCCCAAACTGCTGTTACCAAATTATCAAATATTTTAAGGTATTCGTTAAAAATCGAAAGACATGAAACTGTATCGTTAGCAGAAGAAATTCAGACTGTAGCGGATTATTTAGCATTAGAATCGATAAGATTTGAGGAAAGGTTAAAATATAATATTAATATTGAACCAAAATCAGAAAGAGTTGAAGTACCGCCAATGATGGTGCAAACTTTGGTCGAAAACGGAATTAAGCATGGAATCTCAACAAGACAGGAAGGCGGCGAAATTTCAATTAGCTCAAAAATAATCGATTCAAAACTGCATATTCAAATTATAAACAGCGGCAATATTGATGAAGATGCATTAAAAAACGCTTCAGGATTCGGCGTTAGTAATACAAAACACAGACTCAATTTGCTGTATGGAATGGACGCTTTATTTTCAATAAAAAATGTCAGCGAGGATTCTGTACTTGTCGAAATAGTAATTCCAACCGGAGGTATAAAAAATGAAAGCTTTAATAATAGATGATGAACGATTAGCACGCGTAGAACTTCGTAAACTACTGACGCCTTTTAAGGAGATAAATATAATCGGTGAAGCGGTAAATGCCGAAGACGCGATCAAAAAAATAAATGAATTATCACCCGAGCTGATTTTTCTGGACATCCAAATGCCCGGGAAGAACGGCTTCGAGATGCTGGAGGAATTAGACAGTGTTCCTATTGTGGTTTTTACAACCGCATATGATGAATTTGCTCTAAAAGCTTTCGAATACAATGCAATGGATTATCTTCTGAAACCCATTGAACCTAAAAGGTTGGAAGAGACCTTAAAAAAAATTGTTGAAAGCAACCGTAAGAAAGTAACTGCAGAATCTGAATACCCGGTTTTATCGGAAGAAGATCAGGTATTTGTAAAAGATGGTGAACGGTGCTGGTTCGTTAAGCTTACTACCGTACGCCTCTTTGAATCCGAAGGTAATTATGTACGCCTGTATTTTGATGACAATAAACCGTTAATATTAAGAACGCTTAATTATCTTGATGAAAGACTAGACAGCAAAACTTTCTTCAGGGCTAACCGCAAACACATTATCAATTTAAAATGGATTGAAAATATTGAACCATGGCTGAACGGCGGTTTGCTTGTAAAGCTGAAAGGCGGAAATAAGATTGAGGTTTCCAGGAGACAGGCAATCAAGTTTAAAGATATGCTCAGTTTGTAAGCTGATATTGTATATACTAACTCAGCAAAAATTATTGGTTCGTAAAAATATTTTGATTATTTATTGGCGGGAATAATTACATACCTTGATTTATCGGAAAGCATCGATATCATTATTCTTTAAACCAACCAAACTGCGCTGTCTCAAGATACCAAATTTGTAAACACGAATTTTATCACAGACATTAATCCCGAAAATTCTCCAAAGGAATCCTTTGGACGGATTCTCTTATTTAGCATTATTGAATTTTAATGTTCAGTATACCTGCATAGGAGATATGCGGATTAGGAATAACATTTGAAGAAGTATCTTCATATTAAATTAAAAACTGACCTTCATGCATTATAAATTTATGTGAGCCGTCCAGATAAAAAACTTTAATATCAGGTTCATAAAACAAATAATCACGATGAATTTTAGAGTAGTTTTTTCCTCCCGGGAAATCTTCATTATTCCCGAAGGCAATATGTGCCGTTCTCAAAGCTTTTTCGTCTTCCAGCATGTTGCCCGTAATTTTTGCCCCTGGATTTATTCCTATTCCGAGTTCGCCTATTATTTTCGAGTATTCATCGATATCCGTCAATGCTGTTATGCGACGAACCAAATTTTCATCCTTACTTTCAAAACTAACTATCTTTCCATTTATTATTTCGATTAAAAGCGGAATTTCAATTAATCCGATATCTCCAATACTTGCATCTATAACTAAAACTCCGTCTGCACGGTTTTCCTCGGGTGCACAATATATTTCACCGCAAGGGAAATTACACATTTCGCCGGATTTTATATGTACATCATGTACAAACGGACGATTTATTACTCCTAAAACCAAATCGGTACCTTCAGTTGAAGTAATATGAATATGTTCAGCATTATTAAGAGCTTGAATTCCTTGTATCGCCCTTGATTGCATGCCGGGATAATCAATATCCATTGCCCCGTTTTTCATAACTGTTTCATTTATACCGGGCATATGAGCACATCTTATACTTTTCATTTCTTCAATTTTAATAAGCCATTTAATCCTGAACGATACTTCCTTGGACAGTGCTTTTATTATATTAAGAACAATCGTTTTTCCAGTAAGAAGTTCAAGCAAACTATCCGGAATTTCATTTAATGGGCGGGAGTTCTCATCGAGAACAAATTTAGTAACACGGCAGCCAATACTGCATGCAGAATTATAAAACGCTGATGCAACATTATCGGAATGAATATCTGTAACAATTAATACATTATCAACCGGGATTAAATCCAATACATTTTCCATTGCCCGGAGTGCTGCCCCATGCATTATCTTATCTATAGGTATATTGGTGTTTATATTAGAAATTTCTTCACAACCCATTTCGTCCTCCCCTGAAACGAATCATTTCAATTTACCAACCAAATTTATTATGGAACCCGCAAAAATTGAAACCATGTTATCTCATGACTCGAATTTGCTGTAATAAAATTGCTATCGTAAGATTTACCGAAGTTATGCTTGTTCCACGCTTACACTATAATTTTATTTGTCGCAAAAAATTTGTTTTAGTACCAATTACTGAGCAGTCATCACAAAATCAGCCGGGTCATATCCATGTTCCCTTAATATACTATACACTTTTTCTAATTCCGCTTCACTCAGTTTGGGGGTACGGCTCAATATCCAACCATACTTTCTGGATGGATTTCCTACAACAGCGTAGTTATAATTTTCATCCAATCCTATAATCCAATAATCGCCCCAAAACAACGAGATGCCCAAAATCCGGACAAAACTAACTTCGAGCTTTGAATTTGTTTTTTCATCTACTACTTTTGCAATTCCTTTTACTTCATTTACACTGCCATCCTTTTCAACACATCTATTAATTACATCGATCTTTTGATCTTCCCTTAATTTATATGTTGCCGTTGTATTGCTCGCACAATCACTTTGAAACTTGTTGGGTATTTTAGCAATTTCGTACCAATCACCGGCGTATTTTTCCAGATCAACATAAGCTACGGTTTCTAGCTCTTTTTTATCAGATATTGATGATTGTGCCATAATACTCGGCGTTGTGATTATTAGTGTTATGAATAAAGGTAATACAAGATTAATAATAAGAGTTGTTTTCAAAATCCCCTCCTGAGATTGGAATTACGTTAAATAATATAACATGGATAATAATTAAAAAACAGCTCTTTATTTATGGCTTAAGATATTTTTCGTGAAAATATTTTTATGGTAAGCTACTATTATATAATGTATTATAAAACATTCTTGTTTTTATAAACTTCACCGAGAAGCAGTATCTTTGTAAGTGCTTAATATCAAATAATTAACAAATACAAAAGTTCAATCTTACACAAATCAAAAGCCAATTGATAATTATTTCCATGAAATTGAATAACTCCTCCGGCGATCTTTTGTTACTCATTTAATTTCAATGTATTAACCAATTAATTTTGTTAAATTGTATCCTATTTAAAAATAACGCGGGATAAATAATGAACGTTGTAGAACTGATTAGAAAAAAAAGGAACGGCAAACCGCTTTCGGATGATGAAATTGAATTTTTGATTTCATCGTATTCAAAGAATAAAATTCCCGATTACCAATTCTCTGCACTTTTAATGGCAATGTTCTTACGGGGAATGAATAAAAGAGAAACAGCTTCACTCACGGAAGCAATGTTATATAGCGGAAAGGTTATAAATTTAAGCTCTATTAAAGGTCCAAAAATAGATAAGCATTCTACAGGTGGGGTTGGGGACAAAACATCTTTGATTCTTGCACCTATTGTCGCGGCAGCGGGTGTTAATGTTCCTATGATCTCCGGAAGAGGTTTGGGTCATACTGGTGGAACACTGGATAAACTTGAATCCATTCCTGGATTTCGAACTGATCTTTCATTGTCGGAATATAAAAGTGTACTTAAAAAATGCGGGGCAGTGTTAATCGGACAAACAAAAGATATAGCTCCCGCCGATAAGTTAATTTATTCTTTAAGGGATGTTACTGCTACAGTCGAATCGATACCATTGATAACCGCAAGTATTATGAGCAAAAAATTAGCCGAAGGAATAGACGGACTGGTGCTCGATGTAAAAACCGGTAGCGGTGCTTTCATGAAAAGTAATAAAGATGCGGAGGAACTAGCTTCATCATTAATCAACACTGCAAAAGCATTTAATAAAAAAGTAATTGCTTTTATCACCGATATGAATCAACCCCTCGGAAATTATATAGGCAACTGGCTGGAAGTTTATGAATCAATAAAAATTCTTAGGGGCGAATCCGGGGGTGATTTGAAAGAGCTGAGTTTAACCTTATCGGGCGCGATGATTTACTTGGGTAAAAAAGCTTCATCGGTTGAGGAAGGTAAGGAAATTTCGGAAGAGTTGATTAGGAACGGAAAAGCTTTTGATAAGTTTGTCGAAATAGTAAAACTTCAAAACGGAAATACAAAGTTAATTTTAAATAGTGAAAGATATCCTAAATCACAAGTTGTAAAAAAGATATATGCGAAAGAGAACGGCTTTGTTAAAACAATTGATAACTATACCGTTGGTGTCTGTGCCCTTGAATTAGGTGCCGGAAGAAAAACTAAAGAGGATAAAATCGATCCGAAAGCAGGTATTATCTTCAATGTTAAAATTGGAGATTATATAAGAAAGGGTGACGTAATTTGTGAAATGTTTACCTCATCACAATCAAAGGTTGAGAATGTGAGTGAAATGCTTTATAATACAATAAAGTTAGCCTCAAAAAAGGTTAGCCGTAAAAAACTAATTAAACGTATTATGAAATGATAAAATAAGGGAGAGAAATATTATGGTTAAAAACCCTGAAATAGTAGAAAACTTAATAAAAAGTTATTGGATGGAAATAGAAACCATTATGAATTATATCTCAAACTCTGTAAATCTCGATGGGGTTAGAGCAGAAGAAATTAAAAAATCATTAGCAGCTGATGTTAATGAAGAAATGACTCATGCTCAAACATTGGCGAAACGATTAAAAGAATTAAGCGGAACTGTTCCTGGTTCACTTGATTTTGTTGCTTCGCAGAAATATCTACAGCCGCAGAAAAAATCAACGGATGTTGTTTCGGTTATAAAAGGTGTTATTGAAGCAGAGGATGGAGCAATAGAGCAATACAATAAATTAATCAGACTTTGCGAAGGTAACGATTATGTAACACAGGATATGTGTATTACTCTTCTCGGTCAGGAGGAGTCGCACAGGATAGAATTCGTTGGTTTCTTGAAAGAATATCAGGATTAATAAAATATATAAATTAATAATTTCTTTAAAAGCACATCTTCAGATATTGAGGATGTGCTTTTTTTTGAGATCTAGTCTTTTAAAGTAAAAATTAATTTTATCTACTTTATGACCTTAACTTTGTTAACCACAAATAGCTCCAAGAATCACTTAGAATTTTTTTATGCTCAATTTTATTTAAGCAATAGAATTATTCGACCAAGATTTTACATGCATATTTTTACAAAATAAACACAAAATTTAAATTATGAGTTTTTAATAATCTGACTGACCGGTTAGTCATTTTATCGTTGACTGGTATCAATAATTTACTTAAATTTGCAAGAGTAAGTTAGATAAAGGAAGTTTATGAAAGCAGTAATCGATTTCTCAAATATTCTTCTTCCGTTTCTTTATATCATAACATTTATCTTTTACGGATATGATTTTATGAAGGGGGGAAAGAAATTTGCAAATTCAAAAAGGTTGTTTTTGTTCTTAACTTTACTTTTTCATTTATTCTATTTATTGCTTCGCACAATTGAATTTGATCATCCTCCAATTACCAACGTTTTTGAGATATTTACGGTACTCGCTTTCTCAATTAGTTTCTCTTATTTCATCCTCGAACTTGTTACTGATATAAGAGGAACGGGTCCGTTCATCATTATCATCTCGATTATCTTTCAGGTTATCTCAAGCATATATATAGAGGACTTGATTCAAGTTAAAGAAGTTCTAAGGAGTCATCTTCTGGGTATTCATGTTTTCAGTGCTCTTCTTGGTTACTCGGCAATTACAATTGCTGCAGTTTACGGCTTTTTATACTTGATACTTTACAAGGACATAAAGTTGAATAAATTCGGACTTATTTTTGAGCGTTTACCAAGTCTGGATGTACTGGAAAAAATGAGTTTTTATTCAACCATAATCGGCTTCATTTTACTCACTGTCGCAATTATTATTGGAATCATATGGCTACCAAAAGCATTCCCCAAATTTTCTTACGCCGATCCGAAGCTAATAGGAACATCCCTTGTATGGATATTATACGGGATAGGAATACTAAGCAAGGTATTCGGGAAATGGCAGGGCAAGAAAGTGATTGTGCTTTCTATTATCGGCTTTGTTATCGCTATTATGTCTACAATATTAACAAATTTTTTGGCTAAGAGTTTTCATTCTTTTTATTAGAATTTTATGAATTTACTAGGGGTTTCAATAAATCACAGAACTGCTCCTGTTCAACTAAGGGAAGAACTTCACTTAAGTGAGCAGGAAATAAGACAGTTAATTTCCACAATTAAGGATAATCTTCTTTCCGAAGGTCTCGTGCTCTCTACATGTAACCGTACAGAAATTTACGGTGTTCCTAAAGACGGTAATACAACCTACGCCGACATCCAAGCTGCTTTATTGAAACACAAATCGGTTGAAGGTATTGAGTCTGGACATTTTCAAAATTTTAACGCTCAAGGTGCCGTGAAGCATTTGTTCAGTGTTGCCTCGGGAATCGATTCAATGCTTATTGGTGACAATCAAATTTTTAAACAAGTTAAAGACGCCTTGTTAATAGCCGAGGAAATGCAGTTTACGGGTTTGTTAACAAAACGGCTTTTTGATACTACCATCAGAGTCGGTAAAAGAGCAATTACGGAAACAACAATCAGCGAAGGTGCTGTAACTGTTAGTTACGCAGCTGTGCAGCTTATAGAAAAGATATTTTCCAACTTAGGCAAAAAAGCTGCATTGGTCATTGGCGCCGGGGAAACCGGAGAAATAGCGGCAAAGCATCTTAAGGAAAGAGGAATCGGGACATTGGCAATAACGAACAGAACTATTGAACGCGCTGAAAAATTAGCCGAAAAACTTCAAGCCAAAATACTTCCTTTCAATAACTTTAAAGAATATTTGCACGAATACGATATCATATTAAGCGCTACAAGCGCAGAAAATTTAATTCTTACTCAGCAAAATATTGATGCAGCTATGAAGAAGAGAAACTATTCTTCAATGGTATTGATGGACATTGCAATCCCGAGAGATATTGACCCCGATTCAAAAAAAATTAACTACGTTTTTTATAACGATATTGATTCTCTTAATATTATAGTACGGCAAAATCTCACTCGAAGGAAAGAAGAAATACCCAAAGTCGAGAGCGTAATCAACACAGAAGTGGAAGCTTTTACCGGCTGGTATAATTCACTCGAAGCAGCTCCCACAATTAAAGATTTAAGAGATTTTTTTGAATTGATAAGAGCAGACGAAGTAAGCAAAAATATCAATAAATTTTCGGAAGATGACCGGGAAAAATTAGAAATAATCACAAAAAGAATTATTAATAAGATTCTGCATCATCCCACAGTAGAGCTGAGAAAAAATTCCGATTCCGGTATTAACACCGATGAAACCGCTCTAAGGATTAATATAATAAGGGAATTGTTCGGAATTGATAATCGAATAGAGAAGGAAAATAAAAATTGAAAAACAAACTGGTAATCGGTTCACGAGGAAGTGCTCTGGCACTATGGCAGTCAAACTTTATTAAAAAGGAACTGGAAAAGAAAAATAAAAACCTCGAAATAGAAATAAAAGTTGTCAAAACAAAAGGCGACAAGATTCTTGATGTTGCACTTTCAAAGATCGGCGACAAGAGTCTATTTACAAAAGAACTTGAGGCAGAACTACTAGTCGGCAGAATTGATATGGCCGTTCATAGTTTAAAGGATCTTCAAACTCAGTTGCCTAAAGGATTAAAACTTGCCGCGGTTACAAAACGTCATGCAGTTGAAGATGTACTAATTGCGCGTAAAAAGGGTGTAACAATCGAGAGTTTAAGGGAGAACGCAGTAGTGGCTACTGGTTCATTAAGAAGAAGGAGCCAGTTGCTCCATTTGAGACCCGATATTTCAACCAGGGAACTACGCGGAAATGTTCCTACTCGAGTTGAAAAATTCCTCAAGTCGGATTGGGATGCTATTATCCTCGCGCGTGCGGGAGTAGAAAGGCTGAAACTTAAAAAATATATTTCTTCGTTTTTAAGTACTGATGAGATATTACCCGCTGTAGGACAAGGTGCTTTAGGAATAGAGATTAACATATCTAATGAAGTTGCAGAAAATATAGTTCAATCAATTCATGATGAGAACACTTATGCAGCGGTGCTTGCCGAAAGAGCACTGCTTAGAACTTTGGAAGGCGGTTGCCAGGTGCCGATAGGGGCTTATGCAGAAGTTAAACCGAACGGTCTTTATCTCGATGCTATGGTAGGTTCCCTCGACGGTTCTTTGACTTTTAGGAAGAAAGTAAGAGGAAGTAAAAGAAACCCCGAAAAATTAGGTAACGCTTTAGCTAAAGATTTAATAAAAGCAGGGGCAAAAGAAATACTCGACGAAGTTTATAAAACAGTCAGAAAAAAATGAAATCTAAAATCAGTAGCTTTACTGTCACACTGCTGCTTCTTGCAATTGTTACAATCCCGGCATTTCTGCTTAATTCTTGCAGATGCATTCCATGCGAACAGAAACAGGAAGCGATAGTACCGGTTAATATACTGAAGAACGCTAACGAAATTATAATTTCCAGAACCGGGGAAAAGTTTTTTCAAAAATATATTACACCGGATTTTGATCTGATAAAGCACGATTCAAGTGGAGATTACCGGATGGTATATGATTTTTATATGCCGGATAAACAATATGTGGATACCCAAATTTTATTCACGGTGGATAGTACCGGTAATCTTGATAGAGAAAAAGATATAATTGGTATTCCGAACTGCAATGATTATCCTCAGGAATGCAAATTTAATATAAACCATTCTCAAGCCGAGAAGATAGCAAAATCGGCGGGACTAGTAAAAGGGATTAAACCCTGGAAAACCGGTTTCATATGGAATCAAAAACTCCGCCGTTATGTTTGGCATGTTTTATCGATTATTTCAGAATCAAATGATTCAACAGGTTACAGCGGAAAGGGTGAGGAAGTGGTAATCGCTCCGGACAATGGTGACATCCTGGAATTTAATAGTTGGCATATAAATTAATTATTTATAATGATTACGGCAGAAAGAAAAATAGATAAAAAGAATAAGAAAAAAGAAAGGATACTGGAAGCAGCGGCTATTCTCTTTTCGCAAAAAAGTTACCACGAAGTAATGGTGGAAGATGTTGCTAAACATGCTTTTATAGCCAAAGGCACTGTCTATAATTATTTTGATTCCAAGGAAGAAATTTATTTTTCCATAATGAGAGTAAGGATGGAGAAGCTCACAATCTCATTAAAGGAAAAGATAAAAACCGAAATGAGCAGTATTGAGTCTCTTCATTCTTTTATTATGCATTTATACATGTTCATGATGAAATACCGGAATTTTTTCCTGATGTACCAAAAAGAATCCTTAAAAGCCGATCATGAACTTTGTTCTGAACTGATAGGATTAGAAAATGAATTAAAGGAGCTATTAAAAAGTATAATAACTTCTGGTAAAGCCGATGAATTGTTCAGAGATATTGAGGAAGGGTTTGCCGCTGATTTGATATTGGGAAGTATTTACAGTACCGTTCACAGGGGAATTGAAAATAATTTTAACGAAGATCAAATGATAGAGGATCGCGAGAAGATTTTCGATTTTATTCTTCACGGATTATTTTCGGGATTTGAGAGTGGTAATATGTTACCTTTAAGAAATAAAACTATAGTCATTACCAGAACAGTTGAGCAATCAAAAGAATCTGCAGAAGCATTCAGACAGCTTGGTGCCAACATGATAATATTTCCAACCCTCGACATCGTTCCGCCCGATAACTGGCAGCAGTTCGATAATATTGTTACCGGGAAAGCCAAGATTGACTTTATAATTTTTACTTCCGCGCATGCCGTAAAAATGTTTATTAAAAGATGTGGTGAGCTTGGTGTTTCTTTTGATTATGACAGGATGAGAATAGTCGCGGTTGGTAATAAAACTGCTTCTGTTTGTGAAAAGAATGAATTACCTGTTCATATAATTCCAAAAAAATTCAGTGGCGAGGGAGTAATAAATTCATTATTAAAATACGACCTCGAAGGAAAAGTTATATTTATTCCCCGATCCGCAATTGGTCGTGAAGAATTACCGGAGGGACTCACTAAGCTAGGCGCAATAATAAAAACAGCACAAGTCTATAACGTATCAATCCCTGCAGAAGAAAAGATTAAAAGTCACCTTGAAAAGTTGAACAGCAGTAAACCCGATCTTTTTATTTTTACAAGTCCTTCTACATTTGAGAACTTTCTTCAGATTCTGAATGTTAAAAATCCTATAAAGTATTTTCAACATTATGATGTAGCAGCAATCGGACCGACAACGAAATCAGCAATTGAAGCTAAACAAGTTAAAGTGAATATCATGCCGGATGAATTTACTATAGACGGACTGGCAAAGGCAATTGTCGATTATTACAATTAACAGAGATTTGATCAGAGGAGAAAAATTGAACAAATTACAGAATGATTTATTTTTAAGAGCATGTAAAAAATTGCCTGTCGAACGAACTCCGGTCTGGATAATGAGGCAGGCGGGAAGATACTTGCCGCAGTACAGAGCAGTTCGTGAAAAAGCAGATTTCTTAACAATGTGCAAAACTCCCGAATTAGCAGCGGAAGTAACCATTCAACCGGTGGATTTAATCGGTGTGGACGCTGCAATAATTTTTTCGGATATTCTCGTTATACCCGAGGCGATGGGTATGCAATTTGATATGATCGAGAGTAAAGGTCCGGTCTTTCATCATCCGCTAAGAAATGTTGAAGATGTGAATAATCTGAAAGAAGTCGATCCGGTAAAGGATTTAAAATATGTTCTTGATGCCGTTTCATTAACGAAGAAGGAATTAAACGGCAGAGTTCCTTTAATCGGTTTCAGCGGCTCGCCCTGGACGCTACTAACATACATGGTTGAAGGTAAAGGTTCGAAGAATTTCTCTTCCATTAAAAAATTTATTTACAACGAACCGAAACTAGCACATCAAGCTTTGGATAAATTATCAAAGACAATTGCCGGTTATCTTTCTGCAAAAATTGAAGCCGGTGCGGATGCCGTTCAGATTTTCGATACCTGGGGCGGGATTCTTTCTCCCAAAGATTATGAAGAGTTTTCTTTAAGATATATCTCTAAAGTAATTTCCGAAATAAAAAGGAACGAGGAACCTGTTATAGTTTTTTCCAAAGGTGTTCATTATAAATTAGATGAGATTGCTTCATCCGGGGCAAATGTTGTAGGTCTTGACTGGACTATGGATCTCGGTAATGTGAGGAGTAAGATTGGTGATAAGGTAGCTCTGCAGGGAAATATGGATCCAACCATGTTGTATGCGCCCAAAGAAAAAATCCGTGAAGAAGTGAAGAGAATACTTTCTTCTTACGGTGAAGGAAGCGGACACGTATTTAATCTCGGTCACGGTATCCTTCCTGATGTTGAGCCGGAGAAGGCAAAGGCTTTTGTTGAATTTGTTAAGGAAGAAAGCAGGTTATTTCACCGCGAAGGCGCAGAGACGCAAAGAATATGAATAGAGAAAAATTAAATAATTTAAGTAAAGTTATTTTAGATTCTGCAATAGAAGTACATCGTCAATTGGGACCTGGCTTGTTGGAAAGTGTATATGAACATTGTTTAGTAAAAGAGTTAAGTTTAAGAAAATTAAATCCATTAAGATAAATTGCGATACCCATTATTTATAAAGGTGAAACTTTAGATGCTGATTTTAGGATTGATATAATGGTAGAAAATGAAATAATAATTGAATTAAAATCCGTTGAGACGTTACTACCAATCCATCAAGCTCAATTATTAACATATTTACGATTAGCGGACAAAAAACTTGGTCTATTAATCAATTTTAATGTACCAAGGCTAATTGGTGGTTTTAAAAGAATGGTCAATAATTTTTAATCTTTGCGGCTTAGCGTCTCTGCGGTGAATTAAATTAAAGGTGAAGAAATGTTTGAAATAGATTTAGCTAAATACAAAAAGTACGATAAACCGGGACCGAGATACACAAGCTATCCCACTGCCCCGCATTTCAGTGACAGTTTTACTCACGAAAATTACCTGGATGAAATTATAAAAACTAATTACGGAGAAGGGCTGCCTGATCTTTCCCTTTACTTTCATTTACCGTTTTGTGATACACTTTGTTACTTCTGCGGCTGCAACATGATAATCACCCGCAACAGGGACCGGGTAAAAGAATATATAGAGTATCTCAAAAAAGAAATTGATATGATCAGAACATATTTACTGCCGGAAAGAAAAGTTACACAACTTCATTGGGGCGGCGGAACACCAACCCACCTAAAACCGGAAGAGATAAACGAACTTGCTTCCTACATAAAAGATAATTTCCAATTCAGGGAAGATTCCGAGAACGGATGCGAAATCGATCCGCGTGAACTTACAAGAGCACATCTGGAAGCTCTCCGTAATAACGGCTTCAACAGAATTAGTATGGGAGTTCAGGATTTTAACGAGAAAGTGCAAAAAGCAGTAAACAGAATCCAGCCGGAAGATATTACCAGGCAGACAGTTCAGTGGGTGAGAGAACTTGAATTCAGCAGCATAAATCTCGATTTAATGTACGGATTACCTTTTCAGACTATCGATACTTTTGCGGAAACAGTTGATAAAATGATCGATATATCACCGGATAGAATTGCCGTTTTCAATTATGCTCATGTGCCGTGGATGAAAAAACATCAGGCATTAATTCATCCCGAAGATCTGCCGGCAGCTGAAATTAAGCTTGAGATTCTCAAAATGACAATAGAAAAATTGACCGGAGCAGGATACGTGTTTATAGGAATGGATCACTTTGCAAAGCCGGATGATGAGTTAGCAACGGCATTAAAAGAAAAGAAACTTTACAGGAACTTCCAGGGCTACAGCACACGATCAGGCACCGATCTCTATGCGATGGGAATAACAGCGATCAGTCAATTGTACAATGTTTACGCGCAAAATTATAAAACTGAAAAAGAATATTTTAATGCTATCGACAATGAGACTATCCCGGCTGCAAAGGGTTATCGCTTAAATGATGATGATATTCTTCGCCGTGATGTTGTGATGAAATTAATGTGCAATTTTGAGTTGGAATTCGAATCCATCGAGAAAAAGTATAACATTAATTTTAAAGAATATTTTAGCTGGGGATTGAATAATCTGAAAGAAATGGAACAGGATGAATTAGTTGTTTTAACTGACAAGAAAATAGAAGTAACACAAATGGGAAAACTTCTTATTAGAAATATTGCAATGAACTTTGACGGCTATATCGAGAGGAAGGAAGATCATGCAAGGTATTCAAGGACGGTTTAATATACTCAAATCCTTTGTGGTACTCTGAGGTTCTTTGTGTTCTCTGTGTCCCTTCTTCCCTAATCGTAGTTACACAGAGTTTACAGAGAAAGCACTGAGAACCACAGAGACGATCTTCAACTTTATTTTGAATCTAAAACTTAATTACTATTTTCAAATAATTAATTTTTCAAAGATAAGTAGACCTAGAAGAAGGGGTCGAAATGGAGTTAAATGAGTTAAACGAACTAACTAGAAAAATTATCGGTTGGGCATTGAAGTTCATAAGCATCTCGGTCCTGGTTTATTAGAATCAGCTTACGAGGAGTGTCTTAGCTATGAATTATTTGAGAATGGATTAATTAATGAAAGACAGGTACCTGTACCGGTTGTTTACAAGGAAGTAAAACTTGATATTGGATATCGAATCGATATTCTGGTTGAAAAAGAAATTATATTAGAATTAAAATCAATTGAGGCTTTAGCTCCGGTTCATGAAGCACAAATTTTAACTCAATTAAAATTTGCAAAAAGGCGTATAGGACTATTAATGAATTTTAATACAGTAAAATTAACAGATCAATTAAGAAGATTTATTAAATAAATCTTTGTGGTACTCTGAGGTTCTTTGTGCCCTCTGTGTCCCTTCTTTTCAACTGCAGTTACACAGAGTTCACGGAGAAAACACAGAGAACCACAGAGATGGAAATTAAAATATGAACAAAAAAATAGTAATACTCGGAGCTGGAATTTCCGGTTTGGCTACTGCACATCTACTAAATAAAAATGGATATGATATTACGGTTCTTGAAAAAAATGATGTGGTGGGCGGATCGATGCATAGCATTTCAAAAAACGGATACTTAATAGATTTAGGTCCAAACAGCGGGTTGGAAACCACTCCGTTAATCGGGCAGTTAGTCGAAGATCTTAATCTGCAGGATGAGTTGATTTACGCAAGCAAGAAGGGAAACAAAAGATACATACTCAGAAATAACCAGCTTCACCCGCTGCCTATGAATCCGCCCGCATTTCTAAAGACAAAATTATTCTCCGGACGAGCAAAGCTGCGATTATTGGCAGAGCCGTTCATCAGCCGCTCAAAGGATGGGTATTACCAGAGTATATCAGATTTTGTTAGAAGAAGATTGGGAAAAGAATTTTTAGATTACGCAATCAATCCTTTTGTGGCAGGAGTGTATGCAGGCAATCCCGATCAGCTTAGTGTTAAATCGGCTTTCCCTAAGTTGTATGCACTTGAAGAAAAATACGGCGGACTCATAGTCGGTACGGTAAAAAGTATAAAAGAAAGAAAGCAGCGTGCGGAAAAATCGAAGCAGAGTGCAAAAATGTTTTCATTTAAAAACGGTATGCAGGTTTTGCCAAGAACTATTGCTGCTGAGTTGGGAGACAAAGTTATAACACCTGCAGAAGTCACTTCAATTGAAAAAATTGAAACCGGATATAAAGTAAAATTCACAAATCAAGGAAGCACCAATGAAATTGATTGCGATGTACTTTTATCGACAATACCGGCTTATACAGCAGCATCTTTATTTAAAAATATCGACAAACAATTAGCCGTACATCTTTCGAATATTTATTATCCGCCCGTTTATGTGCTTTATCTAGGCTACGAAAAATCTGCAATCAAGCAGCCTCTCGACGGATTCGGATATTTGATTCCTTCTAAAGAAGGACAATCATATTTAGGTGCAATCTGGAGTTCGGTAATTTTTGAAAACAGAGCTGAAGATGGCAAAGCATCGTTCACAATATTTATCGGCGGCGCAAGGAATCCCGAAGTTGCAAGCGCAGATAGAGACTTACTATTCAAAAAGGTGCTGAGTGAATTCCACGAAACAATGGGGATTACATCCGAGCCGGTTTTTAGTACATACAAATTTTGGCAAAAAGCAATCCCCCAATACAATACCGGCTACATTGAACATGAAAATTATTTCGATGAATTCGAAAAGAAAAACCCGGGAATAGTGCTTGGCGGTAATTACCGGGGCGGTATTTCTGTTGGTGATTGTATTAAGAATTCCGAATTATTGTTTAACAAAATAAAGTCTCTGTGACTCAATAAAGAAATAACCACGGTGACACAAAGACACATAGGAAAGGCAAAAATAATGGCAGACTATCCAACCAAAAGATTACGAAGATTACGCTACAACCCGCTTGTTCGCGATATGATCCGCGAAACGGAACTTTCTAAAAATGATTTGATCTACCCGCTGTTTGTAGTGCCGGGTGAAAAAGTAAAAAATCCCGTTAAATCAATGCCGGGAGTATTTCAATTTTCTATTGATAATCTTGTAGAAGAATGCAAAGAAGTTGAATCACTTGGAATTCATGCAGTGATCTTATTCGGAATACCTGAGCACAAAGATGAAAAAGGCTCCGAAGCTTACGCTGCTGACGGAATAATTCAAAGGGCAATTAGGGCAATTAAAGCAGAAGTGAAAAACCTGCTGGTTATTACAGATGTGTGCATGTGCGAATATACTTCACACGGACACTGCGGACTTCTTCAGGGTGAAGAAATATTAAACGATGAAACAGTTTCCCTGCTTGCAAAAGAAGCCGTCTCACATGCAGAAGCCGGCGCTGATGTAATTGCTCCTTCCGATATGATGGACGGGAGAATTATAGCAATTAGAAAAGCATTGGACTATAAAGGATTCACTAAAATTCCCATAATGAGCTACGCTGCTAAATATTCGTCAGGTTATTACGGACCATTCCGCGATGCTGCAGATTCCGCTCCGGCTTTTGGCGACAGGCGTTCACATCAAATGGACATTGCTAACGGAAATGAGGCAATTCGTGAAGTTGAAACAGATATTGAAGAAGGCGCTGATATAGTTATGGTTAAACCTGCAGGTCCATATCTTGATATTATCTGGAGAATAAAGCAAAAATTCGGGATGCCGACAGCAGCGTACCAGGTTAGCGGAGAGTATGCAATGATAAAAGCAGCCGGACAAAACGGATGGATTGATGAAGAAAGAGTAATGCTTGAATCTTTAATTGCAATCAAGCGTGCCGGAGCAGATATGTTTTTAACTTACTTTGCAAAAGATGTCGCCAAATGGATTGATAAAAATAAATAGCGGCTTGACTAAATTTTTCATCCTTATTTACCAAATAGTTAACACAGTACACACAGAAAAAATAGAGTGTAAAAATAATCTCCGGTTACTCTGAGTTCTCTGCAGTTAAAGTATCCCGAACATTATATAAAAATAAATATGCCAAAGTAAAATGCTGTGAAATAAATTTAAAATCTGGAAAATCCGGAGCCGACAAAGCAGTTCATTCTTAGCATATGTAGCCATTATAAAAATTAATACAAGTATGCAGCGTCCATCCCATCATGATATTCTCATCGAAATAAATTCTATGGCATTTATACAAAAATTTCAATCTGAAAAGATTAATAGTATCCAATAATGTTTTAAAATGTTACAAATCTAGGAAGTCTTCCTGGATCAACTACGTAATTTTACTGTTTTTTTTATTATATATTTATTAATTTAAACTTAATTAATGCATTGTTCTATATAATGTTATAGATTTATTTCTTTTATAATACAAAAGCAGTTAATTAGTTTTCTCTTCCATCAACCAAAAGCCGGGGAAGTTATGAAGTACAATTTTTTTAAACTCACTTTTTTCATTTCTATAATTATGGCTAATCTTTCATATTCTCAAAACAGCAATCAGGGAGATCAAAGCAAAATAAAAAATGCTATTCTTAACTCTAACAATATCACAACCATTATTTACAATTACGGCTCAATCGGTAAACCGAATACATTACCAAACATTGCCGATTTTGTTTGGGATAGTCTTGGTTATATGTTTGAATTCGGACCGATAGCTGCAGCAGAAGTAAAAGACAGCAGCGGCAATATACTTCACATAACCGATGATTCATTTATCCTGCCTACTCAGGGTACCTACAGTCCTGACGGCACAAAGAAATGGGGCTGGCATCCCGACAGCGGTTACAGTAATCTCAACCAGAATTATATAGCGACAAAGAATAATCCTTCATCGTGGCCTGCTTCATGGACGAAGTTCCCGGAGTTTGAAGGTGATACAGCATTGAATGCTTTAGATGAAGCTTATTATGTAATGGATGATTACTCTAATAAAAAATTCGATTATTATCCTTTCCCGAATGATTCAACAAAACGCGGACTTGGATTAAGAGCCGAAGTAAAAATATTCCAATTCAGCGGTGAATTGAAAAATGCTTTAATTGTTAAATACAGATTAACGAATGAAAGCCCTAAAGATTTAGATAGTGTTTATTTCGGATTTCAAGGGGATCCGCATATTGGCGGTTATCAAGATTATTCCGATGATAGAATTCATATTTATTTTAATAACGATATTAATGATCCGAAGTATAACGAAAATAACACAATTTATTTATGGGATAATGATTTTAAAGGAATGGGAGGTATTGTTCCAGGCTATTTAAATTTTAAATTTTTACAAACTCCCGATAATGCAGGTTTAACATCATTTCATGTAAAACCTTATTCAAATACTACAAATGTTCCTAAAGATTCTAAATTAATGTGGCAGTGGTTTAGTGGGATTATTGATACAACATCAATTCTCTACTCTCAACCAGGTGATAATATTCTAAACTTCGGGACAGGCCCCTTTAGCTTAAAATCGGGAGAGTTGAAATATTTAGTATTAGCAATTTTTCTCGCTCATAATTACCAGGACATGCTTAAAAGTTCACTGGATATTTACTGGGATCATAACTGGCCTTACATTTCTTCAACTCCGGGTAACAGCAAAGGAAATAAAAATTATCAAATCAGTTTAACCTCACCAAACTCCGGAGAAGTTAGCGGAAGTGCGAATGTTAACTGGAATTATTCCGGCAGCGACGCCAATGCAAAAACAATTATAGAATACTCATCAGACATGGGTAGAAATTGGGCTGTTTTAAAATCAGGCATCGATGCTTCTGCCTCATCCTATAGCTGGGATACTAAAAACTTTAAAGATGGAGTGAATTACCTTTTAAGAATTATTGCTTATAACACATCAGATAAACGACAAAATTATTACACTGTAGGCAGCGGAAGATTTACAGTCAATAATCCGGGCGATGCACAGCCGGAGGTTCAAATGATATCAAACTTAAAGGACACCACAATTACTTCAAAAGACTTAAATCTTAGCTGGCTTGCCGAAGATGCAGACAATTCATCTTTAAATATAAAACTTGCATACTCTTTAAGTAAGGATGGAATGTTTACAACATTTGCCGACAGTAATTTTAATACCGGCACTAATTCATTTAACTGGGATTTGAAAAATTTCCCCAACGGCAACGGATATTATATAAAACTTACCGCATCAGACGGCACATTGGATTCGTCGGTTGTTGTAGGTCCTTTCAATATAAATTACTTTGTCAGCAGTTATCAGACAACTAATTTTATTCACACACATGGGAATGCTACTCCCGATTTTTATATCCAGGTTGTCGATTCTTCAAAATTAACAAAAGACACTTACAAGATTACATTTAATTCAGATAATCAATCAGCGAAAACATTTAGTATAATCGATTATTCAAATGGTAATAAAATTTTAACGGATTATCCGCTGCAGTCCGGATTATCAACACCTTCATTTGACGGAATAAAGCTTTTAATTCAAGATCATGAAACCGGGATAAATTATAGTAAAACCGGATTCAACAGAAAATCTCTGGACTCAACATTTTCTGTAAGTTTTCCGCCTTTCCTTGGAAATCCCAAGATCGCTTTGCCTGATAATTGGGATATAATTTTCAATAGCATGGATACAACTTCAGGAGGAAATTATGTAAATCCCGGGGACACTCTTTTAGCTTCTTCTGGTAACTATCTCATCGCTCCATTTCACATTCAAAACACGTCACTAAACGAAAATGGCACTGCTGTTGCATATATTTCCCCTAAACCTCAAAACTTTACAATATGGAGACCCGCGAACTATCTAGTTTTACTTCCAGATAATAATGAAGGCACAACTACATCTTATCAAATAAATTTTGACTTCAGTAAGAATGAGCCGCATGCTGGTGATACTCTTCATATTGTTACCTATAAAACCTTAACTTCGAATGATGCATTCAGGTTTGCGGTTGGTTCTAATGATATCATTACCGGCATTGATAAATCAAGCGTTCCTGGTAAATATGAACTTTCACAGAATTACCCAAATCCATTTAACCCTACAACAACAATTGAATATCAAGTTGCAAAAGCAGGGCATGTTACATTGAGGGTATTTAATATATTAGGACAAAAAGTCGCTACCTTGGTTGATAGTTATAAAAATGCAGGAAAGCATATAACAAACTTCGATGCTTCGCAACTTGCAAGCGGCATTTATATTTATTCTCTTAAAGTGAACGACTTCACTTCGGTGAAGAAGATGGTTTTGCTCAAGTAATGGTATTAAAAATAAAGGGAGTCGTGCAATAAACATTACTCCCTTTAAAAATTAAATTCGATTACAACTTGTAAAAAATCTCTCACCACAAATATTACAACTATCAGTTTATTTAAGCAGCAGCATCTTTTTCACCATTTTATAGCTTTGATTACCGTTAAGTGAATTGGCAATAATTGAGTAGTAATAAACTCCGGAAGATAAATCGGAAGCATTAAATGGTATTGAATGGTATCCGGCTGACTCGTTACCGCTCACTAACCTTTTTACTTCACTGCCGAGTGTATTATAAACTATAATACTTACATTACTTTCAACAGGCAAAGAATAACTTATCATTGTACCCGGGTTAAAAGGATTTGGATAATTTTGCGATAAAGTGAATGACTCAGGTAAATCAATTTTAACACTTATTATATTTGAATATTTGTAATTTCCTGAAACATCTATTTGTTTTAATCTATAGCTGAAACTTGTTCCGCGTTTAGGTGCATCTTCAAATGAATAATGCCTTGTAATGGTGCTTGTGCCGTTACCTTCAACAAAACCGACTTTTTCCCATTTTGAATTCGTATTATAGTTTTCTTGAGAAGAAAGCTGAGCAGAATTATTTTTCCTTTCTATTTCAAATCCATAGTTATTCTTTTCCGTACTTGTTGACCACCTTAACATAACTTTATTTGCATCAACATTTGCACTAAATGATGAAAGCTCAACCGGCACTTGGTTTGACCAATCGGTACTTATTCCTAGTGGATAATTTAAACCGGTAACAATTTCTGCCGGAGAAGTTCCGTCAAAATTGGCTTCTGTAACGGAATTATTTATTATATCGCTCCAGAATATTTTATTTTTTGAATTATCTAACGCTATACCTCTCGCACTGCCTGAAGTAAGACTGTCTATAGTTTGTACATTTCCGCCATTTAGATCCGCGGATAAAATTTTATTTGTTCCGAAATCGACCCAAAATAATTTATCATTTTTCAAATCCAAAGATATTCCGCCAACTTGATTTAATCCGGTTACAATAACTTCAATATTACTGCCGTCCAAATTGCATCTGCTTATTTTTTTATTACTAATACCATTTTCGCTATAATAAATTTTATTATTTACGAGGTCCAGGGATACATCTCTGGGAGAAGACAAACCGGTCAAAATATCTTTGACATTACTTCCGTTAAAATCCGAAGAACGAAGTTTATCACTTCCGTTTTCAACCCAGTAGATTTTATTATTAGTTCCGTCAACAGCAATACCTCTGGGTCCGTCAACTCCGTTGGAAGATTTATTCAAAATAACAGAAGCATTTTTCCCATCCAGATTTGCTTTAAATATTTCGTCCGTAATTACATTCGTATAAAATATTAAACTGCTGTCTAAGTCTACTGCGATCCCGTATAATCCTTGCGTACTGTTAACTAATGTCGATAAGTTTGAGCCATTATAATCAGCAGATTGAATCAGCCCGTTCTGGTTTCCCGCAAAGTATATTTGCTGAGCATTCCCCAAATAATTTACAAGAAATATTAAAACAATTATTAGGTGAATTAAATAACCGCTCTTCTTAATTTTCATATTTCACTCTTTAATAAATTCTTATAATTAATTTCTCTGTGGAAAAAGTCCATTTAAAACTATAACATAGTTTAATGCAAGATACGGCTGCATAACTGAAACCGGCTGGTTACTTCCTGTATTTCCTATAACAGCCGGATTAGCAGTCCCGTTACTTGTATCGGAAAATTGTTTTATACCTTCGCTGTTTTCAGCTAAATAATTTCCTGAAGGAGTGTCGCTGCTTCCAATTCCGGTATTTACATTTAATGAATGAGAATGTGAAGGTAGTTGATTAGCAGTTAAGTTTAATTCTTCTACCCCGCCCCTTTGTCCTAAAATATAATTTGATAAACCTGGTCCCATTCCAGCATGAATCGGAACTCTTCCCCTTAAATCAGGCAGTGCGAAAGTAGTTCTTCCATCTCCTCCGTAAGTAGTACCCAACAAAGAGAATAACGCCATATTTTGTGAAATAGCCATTAGTTGACCATTGCATAATGCGGTATTTATAGGTGCAAAATTAAATGCTACTATGCCAATTCCACCTATATAATCATCGCCGGTTAATTGTACACTTTTAGGACCTGCTTTTGCTGTATTGAATGCGAACAGGTTACTGATGAATGTTAAAAATGCTGCCCCTGCAAATAATCCTCCGAGTTTGCTTAAAAAACTCCTGCGAGAGCTAGAATCATTGCTTATTGTTTTACTATTGCTCATGTATTGCTCCCATAAATATTAATTGAATGAAAAATTATACTATCAACCAAATTGAAATTATTAATTACACACAGTCCTATTAACACTTTTTGAAATAGGAAAGTCGCTCTATCAAATAAAGTATAAATATGACATTATTTACTTAGCGAAAACCGTTGTGTGAATAAAAAAGCTAATCAAAAAATGCAATTGTCACCATAAGCGTAGTCGAACGGTGAAATTATCCTTCGACTTCGCTCGGACTGACAAAATTGATGATATACAATAAGAATATTGTAATTTTAATCCTTTAGTTTTTTAATTCGCACTAGCGTTTTTTATTAGTATTTTAGGAAAAAGAATTTATTTGTGTGAATCCTCAAGTATCTTAGGTTCTAAATTATAACTTTTATTTAAATTAAAAAATAAAAAAATCTTTTAATTATAAACACACTATGATGGATACAAACAGTTTATTAGAAAATATAAAAATAATTCTAAATGAGAATTCTCAATTCAGGGACATAAAAAATGCAATTGAAGAATTTTATTCTTTTTATTCCAGCATTACAGGGATTTCGGGCCGCATGAATGAAATTAAAGAAATCTCAAACTACACATCTGCAAATGGAATTATTTTAAGTTCACAAAATGCTGCCGGACAAATTTTTGATTACGTAAGAACAACAAAATTTCTTCGCGCTCTCAAATTAGCAATTGATCATTCACTTGATAACTCAAATAATAATCCTATTAAAATTTTGTATGCTGGACCAGGACCTTATGGTTCTCTACTTTTACCTTTGTTATGTTTATATGAAGCTTCGAAAATTAAGATTGATTTAATTGAAGTAGTTCAAAAGTCTATGGATGCAATCAAAAAATTAATAAAAGAATTAAATTATGATAATTATTTTGATGAATTCATTTGCTCCGATCCTGTGCAATATGATAACCCCCATAATAAGAAGTATGATATTTTAATTTGTGAATATATTCAAAAAGCATTAACAGCAGAACCGGAAGTAGCTGTTACTTTGGCTTTATCAAAATATCTTGATGAGGATGGGGTTTTAATACCTGAAAAGATAACTGTAAATGCAGCACTAACTGATTTAAGTATAGAATTATCAACCTCAACATCATCTATTCAAAAAATTATTTTTAATTTGCGACGTAATATTCAAATCAAGAATAGAATTATTTTAGGAAACGTATTCAACTTGGATAAATATTCAATCAATAATTATGATTCTAACCCGGAACCAAATTCTAAATTAATTGGTCAAAAATTTACGATACCTGAGAAATTAAACAATATGATAAACCTTATATATTTAACTGAAATAAAATTATTCGATGGCATTTACTTAAAAGAAGATGATGAAACCGGGTTAACTAAAATACATTTTGATCGAGATTTTGAAATTGTAAATCCAAGTCAAAAACTGAGATTTGATTATCAGTTGGGGGCACATCCAAGAATTATCCCTTCAGTTTTAGAATAATTTGTTTAATTCGCTATCTATCCAATTATCTCATTATTTAGTTGCGTTTGATGTGCTGAATCTCTTCAAAAAAGAGCAGGCAAGTTCATCATGAAAAAAGCGTAATACGAGTAATTTATCATGTTCAGAGGTTAATGATTTCTTTCTTTAAAAATAAGTACTTGATACTTTTTATAAAGATTAGAACACACTAAGTAATTTTAAAGACATAATTAATATTGCTACTATAAGAACGGTTTTAATCAATCCTTCCCCTCTTCTCACAGATGCTTTGGCTGCCCAGTAACCTCCTAATGCATTACCGGTGGCAAGACTTACTCCCATGAACCAATTTACATTTCCCGTGATAACAAATATGAATAGTGCCGGTATCGTGTAAATCAAAACAATAAATACCTTGTGCATATTCACATGTACAAGATCGAATTTAAGCAGATATTTTAAAGCTGCCATTATAATAAATCCCACACCGACTTGAATAAATCCACCGTAAAAACCGGTTAAGAACATTGAAACGGCAATTATCCATGTAATTTTTTTATCGGCACTGTTATTAAGATCAATTTTCTTGTTTGGGACAATCATAGTTATGATAATTCCGATCATAACTATTCCCAGTATTTTTTGAAACAGTGCATCGTTAATATGAACCGCTAACAATGCACCTGCAATCGATCCGGGTAATGTATATAGAGATAATTTCCAGCTTAAGTTAAACTGGCTGTATTTTTCTTTTTTAAATGAATAGATAGCAGAAATATTTTGAACAAAAATGGCAACCCGGTTGGTACCGTTTGCTATCGCGGAATCGAGTCCAAGGAATATTAATGTTGGTAAAGTTAAAGTTGAGCCGCCGCCTGCAGTAACATTAATGAATCCTGCAGCGATACCGACTCCGAATAAAATCAATAATGCATTTATATCAGACAATAGTCTTATTCTACTTAAAAATATAAGTAATTTTTTATAACGGTGCCGAATTACCGGTTTAACTTAATCCGGCACGCAGATTTCTAAATTAGGAGACAAATTCTCCCGGTTAGTAACAATCCAACGCTGCGGTGGTTATTTCTAACCTAACTAATAACCTAATTATTTATTTCTTTTTCTCATACTTTCGTGTTTAGGAAGACTTTCATCTTCATAATCGGAAAAAATATCTGCTATAATTTCTTCCGTCGGCGCGGCCTCTTTCATAGATTTTTTATATTCGTTGAAAGCAGCATCAAATGCGGAACGAAGGCTTTTTATTTCTTTTTCAAATTTATCGAGAGTACCCACATACATGCCGCCAGCATATTTTTGCGCAAGTGCGTATATTTGTTCTGCTTTCAATACTAAATCTTCTGAGGTTACCTTCGCTTTGTTAATTAATTCTTCTTCGGTTTTTTGAGCTTTCTTTACAAATTTATCGTATTCATTTTTTATATTTCCCCTTAATTCCTCTCCACTATACGGTGTATATAAAAAAGTAAAAATACTGCCTATGATTCCGCCGAATAAGAAAGCTCCAAACAGTCCGTTATTTTTATTCTCATACATATCTTCATGCCCTCCGGTTACTTTGGATTACAATTGTAAAACTGAGAAATATAAATTATTATATAAATATACTATAATATATAAATTAGAGTTAGTCAAGAAAATGTTCCATTTCTTGTGTTGAGCGGAAATTAACAAGGTTAAAAATACTTTACCGTTAGTGAACGGTTTTTATAATGAGAATTTTAAATTAAAACTTATAAACATGGATATTAACAACCATTTAATTAAGGCTCTTTTACAGAAATTTGAATTACTGCAATATTTCTGCAGATTTTGTTTTGCGAAAATTGACCTCATAAATTTTTACTTCTAAATTGTGCGATAACAATTTACTATATTCACTCATATTATCAATAAATTCTTTAGATGATTAAATAAAATAATTGTAATTTATTTATTCCTCACTATATTTAATATTGTTATTTTTATGAAAACTGTATAACATTATAATACTCAAGGGGGAGATAATATGGTTACTAAAAAAGCAATCGATAACTTTCTCGCACAGTCCAAAATTGCGGTTGTGGGAGTTTCACGCAGCGGTAAGAAATTTGGGAATTCGGTATTTAAAGAATTAAAAAGCAAAGGGTATGAAACTTATCCCGTTAATTCATATACCTCGGAGATTGAGGGTGAGAAATGCTATCCGGGTTTAAGTTCAATTCCGGGAGGGGTAAATGGAGTTGTGCTGGTAGTACCGCCTGTTGAAACAGATGAATTAGTTAAAGAGGCTGCTCAGCTCGGAATTAGAAACATCTGGATTCAGCAGGGCGCAGGTTCAAAAGAAGCCGTAAAATTTTGTGAAGACAACGGCATCAATGTTGTCCACGATGAATGCATAATGATGTTTTCAGAACCTGCAGCATTTATACACAGGTTTCACAGAGGAATAAACAAGATTATCGGTAAATTGCCCGGTTAACAAAATTATTAATGTCCATAAGTTAACTTGAATGAAAGATCTTTAATCTTGATCTTACGCTATTCTTTTTCGATAATTTGAAAGATTCCGGCTAAGAATCTTTTTGAAGCTTATATTGTCTATAACAATCATCCGGTAAAAATCTGAATTTTGAATGACATCTTTTGAGTGGACATACGAAATGAGATTTGTTGTGGCGCTTGCGCTAGGCCTTCTAATAGGTTTAGAAAGAGAAAGCGCAGGTGCCGAACGTCAAAGAAAAGTTTTTGCCGGCGTTAGGACACACGCTCTTATAAGTCTCTTCGGTTTTGGCTGCGGATGGCTTTACCATATAAACGTTAATTTTGCATTACCCGCCGGGATGATAGCAGTTACCTCACTTGTTGTGGTTGAATATATTACTAAACTAAAAGAAGGCAGACACGGATGGACGAGCGAGATTGCCGCTCTACTGACTTTCGTTGTCGGGGCATTAGCTCTATTAGCAGATGTTTGGGTTTCCATGGCGTTGGGTATAATTGGTACAATTCTACTATCCGAAAAATCCGAATTAGAACATTATGTTGATAAACTGGATAAATCCGAGTTCCTTGCAGTTTTAAAATTTTTACTTGTTACACTAATAGTTCTACCCGCACTACCCAACAAAGAATACACTCAATTCAAACTCAACCCAAGCAGCATCTGGAAAATCGTCATAATGGTTTCTACTATCGGTTTTGTCGGATATTTCCTTATGAAAAAATTCGGCAGCCAGGTTGGGCTTTGGGTATCGGGTCTGATGGGTGGAATAGTTTCCAGCACTGCAGTATGTATTGCTGTCGGCAACATAGCTAAGAAGGATCCGTTGCAGGGAGGAAACGCTTTACGAGCTTCTTTATTAGCAAGCAGTGTAATGTATATTCGTATACTTGTTATTATTTGGATTATAAATCCTTCTATTATTCCAATCATCTGGTGGAAATTAGTAGCATTAGCCTTTATCGGAGCCGCACTTTCTTTCAAAGGCAAAACCAAAAGCGAAAATAGCGGTTTGAATTCTAATTCAACAATCCAAAATCCTTTTGAATTGAAGCCTGCTCTAATTTTTGCAGTATTATTTGTTGCCTTATCGATTATTACTATTTTGGTCAGACAGTTTTTCGGAAGCGGCGGATTACTCACTTTATCTGCAATAGTCGGGATCACAGATATCGATCCATTCATACTTTCCTTAATTAGAATTAAACAACCGGTTGAGTTAATTACTATTTCCGCAATTATTCTATCGATGATGAGCAATACCGTAATAAAAGCTGTTTATTTTTCTACTCTGGCAAAGGATATGAAGAAACAAACTTATACAAGATATATAATTTGGGCGCTTCTGCATATTCCGTTTATTATCTGGTAATTTAGGTTTATAAATATGAATAATAGAAAAAATTTCTCTTCTCAAACAGAATGGGAAGATAAAGTAGGCTATTCACGATTGGTAAAGGTCGGGAATATAATTGAAGTTTCAGGCACCACTTCCGTTAAGGACAATAATGTAATAGGAATTAACGATGCGTATGCACAGACTGTTTTTATCATCCGCAAAATTCAATCATACTTGGAAAATGCCGGCGCTAGCCTGGAAGATGTTGTACGAACCAGGATGTTTGTAACCGACATTTCGAAATGGGAAGAGATAGGCAAAGCCCACAGTGAATTTTTTCACGATATAAAACCCGCCACGACTATGGTAGAAGTTAAATCATTAATAAGTCCCGAACTTTTAATTGAAATGGAAGTTACGGCTGTAATTCAGCATGTTGAATAATATCATAACGATATTTTATCAATAAATTAAAGGAACAAGTAAAATAATTTTAATACCAGTTTAAATTTATGGCAAGAATTTATAAGGATTAATTCAAAGGACTAATTCAGTTAAGCTTCTAATATGATAAAAAAACACAGTTTTTGTATTTTAATAATTATTCTATTTTTCGCATCTGATTTTTATGCTTTTCATAAAGCTAATAATCAAAAACATAAGACAAACATTTCGGTCAAACTGCCCAATTATTTTTATAAAAGATTCGAGGGAACTATCAACAAAAAAATGAAGATAGTTATGAATTTAACAAGAATGGATACACTATTAACCGGAAATTATTATTATGAAAAGGGCGGTCAGCCAATAACTTTTACCCGTACTAGCAGAATAGATTCAGAAGGAAATATATACATTGGAGAGGCTACGGGAAATTATGATAAAAATTATAAGCCAATAGTATCAGGCGCTTTCACAGGAAAATTCATTGATGAGCATGAAATAAGGGGAACATGGGAAAATCCCCGAAGGGATATAAAATACATTTTTATATTAAAAGAAAACTACCCGCCCGGAAGCGCTGAAATAGAAATACTGAATTATTCGAAACATTACAGGCTTAAGGGGAAAGGGGCTTCTGCTTGTTTCAATATTGTTTTCCCGAAAATAATAAGAGATATAAATAAAAATACAGCAGATACAATTAATAATTCATTCGTTGATTCGCTGCTTAACAACTATAATTACGGTGGCCAAAATAAGGAGTGGAATAATTTTAACGAAATTACGGATGATTTCATTAAAACATTTAAAGCGTTTGTAAAAACCGATACATTGTATCCGCGCAATTATGTCCTGAGATGGGTTCAAGATTTCACAACAAAAGTTGTATTTAATTCTAAGAATATTTTGTCAGTAAAAACCATTGAGTTCAGATTTGAAGGCGGTGCTCACCCGAATACTTTTATTACTAATATCAGCAATAATTTAAAAACGGGTAAAGCAATCAAGCTGGATGATATCTTAGCGGGAAATTATCAACCGGTTTTAAATAAATTTGGGGAAGCGAAACTGCGACAATTTTATAAAATTAATCCTTCCGAGGACTTAAAAAAAGCAGGTTTTTTCATCGAAAACTTTGTAATGAACAATAATTTTTTATTAACGCAACAGGGACTTGAGTTTCAATTTAACCAATACGAAATTGCACCGTATGCTTGGGGAGCGCCTGTATTATTTATCCCTTACAGTGACTTAAAAGAATTCATTAAACAGGGAAGTTTAATTCATCGGTTAATTAAATAAAGTACTGCCGGAAGTGATTTTTAAAGTGCAGTTAAATCTTGTAACTCTGTGATATCTTTTTTATTGTTTGTTCTTGCCAATTGAATAAAGCATAAAAGATTTATTCCGGATGAATACTTATTCTCCCCGTGAGTGGACAAAAAATGCTTTTTAGAAATTATATTTTTCCCCTTTGCTCAACTATTGTTATTTTAACCTTTGTTATTTTTATTTGTGATGAAATTATAAAAAATGGAAGCAGTAAGTGGAACACATTATACACCCTGAAGTACAAATCGGTCATATTCATTTAACCGTTGCTAATCTTGAAAGATCTCTCAAGTTTTACAGGAATATTTTAGGATTTGAAATTACGACCTCATTCGGAGATTCCGCCGTATTTCTTTCAGCGGGCGGATATCATCATCATATAGGTTTAAATACATGGAATGGAACCGGTGCAACTCCCTCACCTCCCGGGCATACTGGTTTGTACCACTTTGCTATCCTTTATCCCAGCCGTAAAGAATTGGCAAGAATCCTACGAAGATTATACGAGTTAAATTATCCCATCGAAGGAGCATCCGATCACGGTGTGAGCGAATCAATTTACCTGGTTGACCCGGATCGTAACGGAATAGAGCTTTATGCAGATAGACCAATTGAAGATTGGCCGGTTGATTCCGAAGGTCACCTGCAGATGACCACAAAACATCTGGATATTCTAGATCTTCTTGCCGAACTTGACGGTGAAGAAAATGATGAGGATGAAGAGTAACTTTTCAATTGTACTTTACCTTTTCAACTTTTGCCTGACAACTTTTTAAAGTTGCTCTTTCCTTAAATTTTTATTTACTTATTTTAAAATTATTTTTTTGACTCATTTCAATCTTTGATTTTAGGGGAATAAATTCAATGATTATTTTTAGCCAATCTATTAATCATCACCAGGGGATTTCATGAAAAACAAGAATGAGTCTGTTTTCTTTACCGATATTGAAAAACCAGAAAGCTTTTCGCTCTCGAACCAATTTGCTGAACATTTGGAATTTGATCTAGTTCGGGATAAAATTACCGCTACACCGGAAAATGCATATTATTCATTATCATTATCCATACGTGATAGAATGGTGAGACGCTGGTTGAGGACACAACAACGCTACAAGGAAAAAGATGTAAAACGTGTTTATTATTTTTCCTTGGAATACTTAATGGGAAGACTTTTAGGAAATGCATTAATTAACTTAAATTTTTATGATGATTGTTATAAAATATTAAAAACCGACGGTTACAGCCTTGAAGATATAAGAGAATATGAACACGAAATGGGCTTAGGCAACGGAGGATTGGGAAGGCTTGCAGCATGTTATCTTGACTCAATGGCTACTCTGGAATTTCCAGCATTCGGTTACGGTATCAGATATGAGTACGGAATCTTTAACCAGGATATTGAAAACGGTTACCAAATAGAAAGACCCGACAACTGGCTTAGTTACGGAAATCCGTGGGAAATTCTTCGCAGAGAATTATGTTATAGAATTAAATTCTATGGTAAGGTAAATATGACTCAAGATGAAAACGGTAAACTTAAATTTGATTGGACGGATACAGAAGATGTTATGGCGGTTGCTTACGATGTGGCGGTTCCCGGTTACGGGACAAATACTGTAAATAATTTAAGGCTATGGCAGGCAAAAGCTACTGAGGAATTTAGTCTCAAAGAATTTAATACCGGGCATTATCCTGCTGCTGTAGCTAAGAAAAACGAATCCGAAAATATATCAAAATTGTTATATCCGAACGACACATTTGCAAAAGGGAAATACCTGCGACTAACACAGCAATATTTTTTCGCTGCAGCAACTCTCAAAGATATAATTAGAAAATATGAAATTAATCATACTAATTTTGATCGGTTTGCGGAAAAAACGGCAATTCAATTGAACGATACTCATCCGGTAATTGCGATCCCAGAACTAATGAGAATTTTTATCGATGAAGAAGGGATTGAATGGAATAAAGCATGGGATATTACTATAAAAACATTTGCTTTTACCAATCACACTGTCGTCCCCGAAGGATTGGAAGAATGGTCAGTTTCAATATTTCAAAATTTGCTGCCGCGTCATCTACAAATTATTTATGAAATTAATCAAAGGTTTCTCGATTACGTTCGACGCGAATTCAATTTTAGTGATAACGAAATTGCCGAGTTGTCCATTATTAGAGAGGGTAGGGAGAAAAAAATAAAGATGTCGAATTTGGCAATAATCGGAAGTCATTCGGTTAATGGAGTTGCGGCTCTGCATACCAAAATACTAACGACAAAGATTTTCCCGCTTTTTTACAAAATTTATCCAGAGAAATTTATAAATATTACTAACGGAATTACTCCGCGCAGATGGCTGCGAACGGCTAATCCCTTGTTGAGCGGTTTAATAACCGATAGAATAGGCGAATCATGGGTTATAGATTTATCCGAATTGAAGAAGCTGGAAAATTTTTTAGAGGATGAAGAATTTCGTGATGATTTTAGAGGAGCAAAATGGCTGAATAAAAAACTGTTGATCGAATACATACAAAAAGAACATAATATAAAAGTAAATCCCGAATCATTATTCGACGTCCATGTTAAACGATTTCACGAATATAAGCGTCAGTTATTAAATGTGCTGCATGTGATAACTCTTTATAATAATCTCAAAGAAAATCCTTCAATGGATATTGTTCCCAGGACGGTCATTTTCGGGGGGAAGGCAGCACCTGCTTACTTGCAGGCAAAGCTAATTATAAAGTTAATTAATTCTATTGCTGACGTAATAAATAATGATAGTGATATCGATGATAAACTAAAAATTGTTTTCCTTAAAAATTATTCCGTTTCGCTGGCAAAAAAGATAATTCCTGCAGCCAATCTTTCAGAGCAAATTTCTACTGCCGGGTTTGAAGCCTCGGGTACCGGTAATATGAAGTTTGCACTTAACGGTGCTTTAACAATCGGCACTTTGGATGGAGCAAACGTTGAGATTATGGAAGAGGTAGGTCCGGAAAATATTTTTATATTCGGTCTTAATGCTGATGAAGTAGCGGAACTAAAAGCCAATAATTACAGTCCAGCAGGAATTTATGAAAGTAACCGTGAGCTTAAAAAAGTAATTGATATGATTAATAATGATTATTTTAATAAGGAGGAGCCAGGTATTTTTAAACCTATTGTGAGCGAATTATTAAATTACGATTATTACTGTTTGCTTGCCGATTACGAATCATATGTTGAAACTCAAAAGCAGGTTGGTAGCTTATACAAAAATACAAATGATTGGATAAAGCAATCGATATTAAACGTTGCAAGAATCGGTAAATTTTCTAGCGACCGAGCCGTGCAAGAATACGCCGATAAAATATGGAAAGTTAAACCCGTAAAGATAAATTTTAGTTAATAAAAGCCTAAATTTTGAACTCATGCAGCCATACATTCTATGCGTTAATACTTTTTCCTCCGCATTTTTACTGATAAATCAATCCTGTCTTTAATTCATCAATTTGTTTTAGAATTCATTTCTCTACTCTTCGGCTACTTTTAAGATTACTTTCCCGCGGCCGTGAGCAGTGTCCAATCTTTCATGGGCTTTTGAAACTTTCTTTAATGGGAGCACTTCATCTACCAGTGGATGAGCCAGACCGCGTTCAAATACGGGCGTCATTTCATCGAGTCTTTTTCTTTCGCGGGTTAAAAAAACACCATAAAGTGTGATATTATTACGGGAAAAAACACCGAAATCTCCTTTAGGCGGAAGAATTACCGCAATACGTCCGAATGGACGAACTGTTGGAATACAACGCGTGCCGATTTCATTTCCCTGAATATCAAATGCGGCATCTACGCCATTTCCTCCAGTCTCTTTCTGCGATATATCCGTAGCGTCTTTTTCATGATAATCAAAAACAACATCGGCACCTAATTTCTTAAGAGCATCATGATTTTGCGGACTGGCAGAAGCTATCACTTTAGCACCCGCGGCTTTGGCAAACTGAACCGCAAATGAGCCTACCCCACCGGCAGCCCCGTGAATTAAAATTGTCTCACCAGGCTGAATTTTTATTCGCCTTATTACCGCTTCCCATGCCGTACCTCCTGCTAATGGAATTGCCGCCGCATCTTCGAAAGACAAATTTTTTGGTTTGAAAGCAGCGTAAGAAGATTGGACTACATTATATTCAGCATACGTGCCCCGCTGATTTCCAAAAATTTCCGGTGTATAATATACTTCATCGCCTGAATTAAAACCAGTAACTCCATCCCCAACTTTCTCCACAATTCCTGCCGCATCGTATCCTAAAATAACTCCCGGCTTTAATTTTGCCCATGAACCGTTTTGTCTTAATTTTGCATCAACGGGGTTTGTGCCGGAAGCTATTACTTTAACTAATATTTCTCCCGAACCTGCCAAGGGTTTTTCGACTTCACTTAATTCAAAAAGATCGGGACCTCCGAATTTCGGAAGAGTCATCGCTTTCATATTTCCTCCATAAGTTTAGATCATATATTAGCTTAATCAAACCATATAGATTTAACCTACAAAAATTAATAAATAGCATCTATGATCTGAGTCTAAACCATGAACTCTAATAAGAAAAAATTTACGAAAATTAGCTTGAAAATAATATAAAAATTATATATTTATGTAACTACTTACGTAAATACTTATATAATGATTATGAATTCACAACAGGATACAATTAAACAGCTTGGTGAAATAGCTCTGGGGAGCAGGTTAAAACATCTTTCGGATTATTTTGTTCAGGATGTAACGAAAGTTTATCAGCAGGCAGCCGTAGATTTTGAACCACGCTGGTTTACTATTACTTCATACTTATATGATGTTGGTAAATCCTCAATAATTGAACTTGCCTCGGCGTTAGGTTTTTCCCACCCGGCAGTAATTCAATTTGTAAATGAAATGACAAAGAAAAATTTAATTATCTCTTTAAAAGATCCGCAAGATAAAAGAAAAAGGATAGTTAAACTTACCTCAAAGGGAAAAAAGATCTTTGAATCGATTGAACCTTTATCGAATGACATCAAGGAAGCCGTTGCTGATCTAATTTCCGAATCGGATTATGACATAATGCATGTGATCGATTCCCTTGAGAAAGTATTAAATACCAAATCTCTTTATAGTCGAATTTCGGATATTACTAAAAACAGAATTATGAAGGAAATAGATATAATAACCTTCAGTGACCGGTATAGGGAAGATTTCAAAAGATTAAATTTTGAATGGCTGGAAAAATATTTTTTTATTGAGCCTGAAGATGAAAAGATTCTTTCTCATCCTAAAGAAATAATCAGTGCCGGCGGACAAATTTTTTTCGCAAGATTAAAAGATGAAATTGTGGGAACATGTGCCGCAATAAAAGTTAATGAAGATACTTTCGAATTGGCAAAAATGGGAGTCACAGAAAATGCCCAGGGCAAGCAGATAGGTAAAAAATTGGCATTGGCTGTTATCGGGTTTGCCTATTCCCAAAAAGCAAAATCAGTTATTCTTGAAACAAACGGGATGCTTTATAAAGCAATTAAGTTGTACGAAAGTCTCGGATTCGAATACGTTCATACTAAAGAGCCTTCAAAATATCAGCGTACACTGATAAAAATGAAACTTTACTTGTCTTAATCATTTTAAATAATTCAAAAAAATCCGACATCTCGAAATTAATATTTTATTATTCAGAATTTTTACTTGAAAGTACACGATAATGCATTGTAAAATTTTCCTCTTTTTTAATTGCAAATAATTTTTTTTTATACCGACCTTTGAAATGTGAACTAAGCAATGTTACTGCAAATTATTTTTCACTAATAATATTTTTTCACTATTTTGAGATATAAAAATCGGCTATTAGTAAAATATGAAAAACTAATTTCTTACCATTGTTATTTTTTATAAATTGAACTAATTAAGTTTCAACCTAATTCACCGTTTCAATTAACAAACATTATATAAAATTATGTCATCAAGAAGAAAATTTATTGAAGGCACTTTGATTGCCTCGGCAGCAGCAGCAACGGGAATATTTCCTTCGTTCGGAAAAAACCTGGATTCGGTTTTTAAAAATGAATCAAGCGTTGAAAAGCCTGTGATAATTTCTACCTGGAATCACGGTATACAGGCTAACAATAAAGCGTGGGAAATACTCGGTAAAAAAGGCAGGGCTTTGGATGCAGTCGAGCAAGGTGTAAGAGTCGTTGAAGCCGATCCTAAAATTTCAAGCGTGGGATACGGCGGCTTACCCGATCGCGACGGATATGTTACCTTAGATGCCTGTATAATGGACGAAAAAGGAAATGCCGGTTCGGTAGCATTTTTACAGCACATTATGCACCCGGTTTCGGTAGCAAGACAGGTTATGGAAAAAACTCCGCATGTTATGATTGTGGGTGAAGGAGCGCTGGAGTTTGCACTTGCCAATGGTTTCAAAAAACAAAATCTTCTAACCGAGTCTTCTAAAAAAGCCTGGGAAAATTGGCTTAAAAAAAATAAATACAAACCGCTGCGAATCGATAAAAATAACCATGACACAATCGGGATGCTTGCTCTTGATAATAGCAGCGATCTTTCCGGTTCATGCACTACCAGCGGTTTAGCATACAAATATCACGGCAGGGTTGCAGATTCAGCAATAATAGGTGCGGGATTATTTGTCGATAATGAAGTCGGCGCTGCTACCGCAACCGGGCTGGGCGAGTCGATTATTAAAATTGCAGGAACGCATTTAATTGTTGAACAAATGAGATTCGGAAAATCACCGCAGGAAGCATGCGAAATTGCAATAAAAAGGATAGTAAGCAAGCAGCCGGATTATAAGGATTTTCAAGTTGCTTTTATTGCATTAAATAAAAACGGGGAAATAGGTTCGTATGCTCTTCATAAAGGTTTTCAATACGCGTTATATAAAAACGGCAAAAATGAGTTAATAGATTCTAGCTATCTTGACTAAACCAACCGGTGGATAAAGGCTGCCTCAATTATATTTAACTTGCATATTTTTATATAATGAGTTTATTTTTACATAATAAAAAACTCATGTGTTTTCTTTTTGCTGCTTTGTGAAAATAAGTGTTCCACCATAGGATATAACTAGTACAGTAGAGAATATGCTTAGATCAAATGGACTTCAATTATAGATTCATGACCTGTTGTTAAATTATTAAGTAAATCGAGGTAATAATGTCTCGTTATGCAAGAAAATCTTCTAAGAAAGCGGGTCTTTCTCCCGGCACTTTGGTTTTTGTGGGTGATAAAAAAACAGAAAATACCAGAATCAGACTTTTAGATTATAATGAGACAAAAATTGAAGAGAAAGAACTAAAAAAAATTGAAGAGGTGTTTCCTCTTAAAAACACATCCACTATTTCATGGATTAATATTGATGGTCTGCAGGATACAAGCATAATTGAAAAGATAGGAAATCATTTCAAAATACATTCCCTCGTTTTAGAAGATATATTAAATACAAATCAACGACCGAAAATAGATGATTACGAAGACTATCTCTACATTGTTTTTAGAATGGTTCATTACGACAAGGATAAGCAGGAGATTTCTACCGAACAGGTGAGTTTGATTGCTGGAAAAAACTTTGTCATATCCTTCCAGGAAAAGGTGGGAGATGTATTCGATCCTATAAGAGAAAGACTCAGAAACAGTAAAGGACGGATTAGAAGAGAAGGTTCGGATTACCTTTCTTATTCTTTAATCGATGCCGTAGTTGACAGTTACTTTGTTGTGCTTGAAAATATAGGTGAAGTGATAGAGGATCTGGAAGATGAATTGATTTCCAATCCACAGCAGGAAAATCTTCACTCAATTCATAAAATGAGACGTGAAATGATCCTGCTCAGAAAATCGGTGTGGCCGCTAAGAGAAGTCATCAACAATTTGGAACGAGGTGATTCGGATTTAATACAAGAAAGTACCGGAATATTCTTGAGAGATGTTTACGATCATACAATTCAAATTATAGAGACTATCGAATCCTTCCGTGATATGATAAGCGGAATGCTGGATACTTATCTTTCCAGTCTAAGTTATAAAATGAATGAAGTGATGAAAGTTCTTACCATCATTGCGACAATATTCATTCCTCTCACTTTTATCGCAGGAGTATACGGAATGAACTTTGAACACATGCCCGAGCTAAAATGGAACTGGATTTATCCCGATGGCTTTTGGCTCTTGATGTTTGCAATCGGCGGAATAATGATTTATTACTTTAAGAAAAAGAATTGGCTCTAATTGCAAAAATAAATATTTAATACGATTTAT
>CAVVVS010000051.1:0-13216 GCA_963751355.1 uncultured Ignavibacteriales bacterium
AGTTTTCAATTGTGCCGATGAAATAAAATATAGGGTTCTTAAACAAAGTGGTTTACTAATCAGAGGAGTTACATTTCTAGAGCCGTTACTTCAACAAAGTTTTCCGATCATACTCACATATAAACTTATAAAAATGAACGGTCTTTACTGCTCATTCTAACGTAGTCCTTTTTCTTAAAATACCAAAAATATTCTCTCATGTGGATTGTCATGCAAGTTCATTTACTTCACAAATATGTTACAAAATTGGAACGAACCCTTTCCTAGAATTCTTTAATGATAGAAAAACGTATATCATTTTACTCCAGCCGCTTTTACATTTATGGTAGGGAAACTGTAAAATAAATTGAATTAGTAATTATAAATCAGTCATTTTTATGCGCATTAGAGATAGATTTTGTTATTAACGAACATATTCTTTCGAAATCAATTTCATAGTAAAAAGAGGTTTAATTGGGATTAATTACAGAAAAAAAATTGTCAATTTTGATGATTGTTTTATCACATTATCCAAATGATCCCCGAGTTAAGAAGGGAAGCAGAGGCTTTTGTCAAAAATAATCATCAAGTGCATGTAGTTTGTCTAAGATTAAAGAATGAATTAGAATATGAAGAATTTCATGGAGTCAAGATTTCCAGAATATTAGAAAGTCGGCCGAAAGATAGTCTTTTACAATATATTTATTTAACTATTTTGTTCTTTCTAAAATCTGTAAGATTTATAAATAAGATTTGTTCGCAGAATGAATATGATTTAGTTCAAATTCATAATCTTCCCGATTTTTTAGTATTCGTAACTATAAGACAAAAATTAAAAGGGATACCTATAGTTCTGGATTTACACGATATTATGACAGAATTATATAAATCTCGCTGGAAAACGCCAGTAATAAAAATATTACTACCAATCGTAGGTGTAATAGAAAAACTTTCTTGGCTATACGCTGATGCACTGATAACGACAAGCGAAGGATTTAAAAAATCCATATTGCGAAAAGGAATAGATGAAAATAAAATTACCTTGGTATTAAATACTGCAGATCCGCTGATTTTTAATAATCCTAAAACCGAATGGTTTAAGAATGATACTTGTCCAAGATTATTATATCACGGAACAGTTGTCGAGAGATTTGGTATTCACATTGTTATTGATTCTATTCGCCTATTAAAAGATAAATATCCCAATATAAGATTTGATATTTATGGAAATTATAATGCTAATTATAAAAAGAGCCTCGAAGAGAACATTCGAAAATTTGAGCTTACTCAAAATATCTTTCTACACGAATTTGTTTCATTAGAGCTGATTTGTTCAATAATTAGGGAAAGTGATTTTGGTATAGTACCATACATTAGCGATAATTTTATGGATCTCGCACTATCGACAAAAACTTTTGAATATGTTACGATGAAGCTTCCTGTCGTAGCATCTGCCCTTCCTTCAATACAATCTATTTTTGACAAAAATCAAATTTACTACTTTAAACAAGGTAGTGCTGAAGACTTAACTGAGATTTTAACTAATGCATTCAAAAATTGTAGTAATTTAGCAAATAAAGTACAAAATGCAGCTAATAATTATGGAAACATAAATTGGTTGGTGATGCAAGATAGGTATGTGAAATTGATTGAAAATATTTCTATTAATAAAAGTTAAAATATTTAGATAATATTAAGTATCGAAATGATAAGGTTTTATTATTTCTAATGAATTTATTCCTAACAATAGCGTCAATTCTCTGCTTCCTTTTATTTATTAATTATTTTATTCCTCATATAGTTAAAATTTATTGGAGGCAAAAGTTTTTAAAGTCTGCTGAGCGATCAAAGCGAATATTTTTAACATTTGATGACGGACCCGTTTACAATTCTACAAGTGAAATATTAAATCTATTGAAGAAGTATTACATTAAAGCAACTTTTTTTGTTGTAGGTAAAAATGTAAAAATCAATATGAATATAATAGAACGGATTATTCAAGAAGGTCATGCAATAGGGATTCACGGTAATAATCATTTACATCCATGGAAAGTAAATCCATGGAGAGCAATGAAGGATTTATCTGAAGGGAGTAGAATCTTAAAGGATATAGGCATCAACACTAAATTAATTCGGCCGCCTTACGGTAAACTAAATTTGTTGAGTTTGCTTTATATAATTTATAATAAGTTGATTTTTGTCCATTGGAATGATATCGACGTGATTATGAAAGGAGTGAAAAATATAAGTTATATAATCTTCTTAATGAAAAAATTACTTCTGGTAAAGTTATTCTTTTGCATGATGGAAGATTAAATAGTATTTCATCCGCTGGTATTACGACAAAAGGCTTAGAATTATTTTTAAAAAAAATGGAATTTAATCCACATATCTTTTCAGAAATAACCAATATTATTTAATGTGTATAAATACTGCATAACTAAATTTAATGAATTTATAAACGTACTACGATTTAATTGAGTAAAATTTCGGGTAAAAATTATATATTTGTAATCAATTCAAAAATGAAGGTAACATGGAACCGGTAGATACTGTTAAAGAATTTATCATCGAAAATTTCTTATTCGGAAACGGAGAAGAATTAAACAGCAGTACTAATTTATTTGAAAAGGGAATTATAGACTCGACAGGTATTATAGAACTGATTAGTTTTCTAGAACAAACGTTTAAGTTTCCTATAGCAGATGAGGAACTAATAATGGATAATTTTACGTCCTTAAATAATATTAAAGCATTTCTTCAAAAAAAACTTCACTAAATGACAGCTGAGTTAATACAGTATTTATTGTTCTACTGCAAATTGTAATTCTTAATAATTTGTCATGATTATAAACCTTGTCTTTTTTAATACTTGGGGTATACTGCAATGAGAATCTTCTGTTCCCTGCTTTCTCAAGTGAATGTATTTCACAATACCGACAATATTGAGAAATATTATATTAATTCCGAAATAAGCATGTCCGAGAAAAATAAGGAAAATACTAATACCGCGAACTTGAAAAGAAGTAAAGGGCTACTGAACTTTTCCTATTATTACGTAAAACCTTTTATTTTTAGAAAAATTCAAATCTTTTTAAGACGAATTTTAGCTAAACGGAAAAGACGGGAAATATCAAATATATGGCCGATATTTCCAGGCAGCGAGATGATGTCCGAAAATTGGCCTGGCTGGCCTCCCGGGAAAAAATTTGCTTTAATTTTAACACATGATGTGGAACTAAAGAAAGGTTATAATAGGATATTGAAATTAATGGAATTGGAAAAAAGATTAGGTTTTATTTCAACCTTCTTATTAATACCGGAACGAGGATTATATGGTACAAAAGGAATTATTGACCACCTTAAAAACCAACGGATTCGATTACGGTGTGCACGGTCTGAAACATGATGGGAAATTATTTAAGAACGAAAAGGTATTTTCGCAAAGAAGCATCAGAATTAATCATTATTTGAAAGAATGGGATTGTGACGGATTTCGAGCACCTGCGATGCATCATAACCTGAAATGGATAAAAGCACTTAACATTTAAATTATGACTTATCAACTTTTGATACTGATCCCTTTGAACCTCAACCGGACGGTGTAGGAACTATTTTTCCCTTTTGGATCGGTGAGGATAATTTTTCCAAGGGATATTTGGAAATGCCATACACATTGCCTCAAGACCACTCTCTCTTCATAATTTTGAAGGAGAGAAACAATCAAATATGGAAAGACAAGCTCGATTGGATTGCGGAAAAAGGTGGTATGGTTTTGCTGGATGTACATCCCGATTATATTAATTTCGAGAATAAATTTTCGGGGGAAGAATATCCCGTCGAATTATATGAAGAATTCTTGCTTTATATTAAAAATAAATATGACTCTGTCTATTGGAATGTCTTACCTGGTGAATTAGCCAAATATTATACCGACCACTCAAGTATTTAAGAAATTTAAAAATTACTTATGTGATATATTCTTATTTCCTCAGGGATACGAGAATGAAAAGAGAAGCAAATCCTCTTGTTAAATACAGTTATAAAACATAAATGATTTGTCTCGAAACATGTAAAAATCGCTTTTAGTTAAAATCTGTAATTTCATACGGAAAATTAATTCTAAATTTGCGGCCAATACATTACTACAAATAATGCGTTTTTTGAAGTATTCGAATCAAAAGGTAATGACAGCCACGCGATAATTTATATAATACAGATCATTTTTAATAATATAATGGTAAATCTTGAATCATATGATTAAAAAAGTTTTTAATATATTTTTACAATCAATCACTTATTTTATTCCCTTTGGTGGAACGCTAAGGCCATTTTTACACCGAATAAGGGGAGTTAAAATTGGCAGAAACGTCTGGATCAGCAAATATGTATATATAGATGAGAATCATCCTGACTGCGTTGAGATAGGAGATAATTCAACAATCGGACTAAGGACTTCAATTTTTTCTCATTTTTATTTCGGAGAGCTTCAAAAAATAAATCTTCATAAAGTTATTATTGGGAAAAATGTTTATATAGGTCCTCATTGTTTAATATTACCCGATGTAACAATTGGTGATAACTGTGTAATCCAGGGAGGTACTGTAGTTGCCAGAAACGTTCCGGCTAATACAATGCTGGGTTATCCTGCTCCAAAAGCGGTTGCTAAAATCACTGTCCCACTGACATCTGAAACTTCTCATCAAGATTTTATCATCGGATTAAGACCTGTAAGAAGCAAAGAAAATAATTAAACATCATTTCAAAGAATCATAAATATGACACGTTTGGAAGAAATTCACCAGTTTATTAAAGAAAATTATTTGTTCGATAATATGATGATATATGATAATTTAACAGATTTTTGTGAAACTGGTATTATGGATGAGAATAATTTCCTTCTACTGATTTCTTTTCTGGAAGAACGATTTCATATTTATTTTAATGATGATGAGTTGATTGTACAAAATTTTAAGACTATAGAAAAAATAAACACTGTATTAAAACAAAAAACAACCGGAATGTACAATTTATAATGTGCGGAATAGTTGGAATTTGCAACATTGATAGCCCTAAGTCTATCCCCTTAAATCTTTTGGGAAGAATGGTATCGTCATTAAACCATCGGGGACCTGATGAGTCAGGCGCATATCTCGACGATTGGATAGGTCTAGCGCAATCCCGTTTAAGTATTATTGATTTAAAAAGCGGATCGCAGCCTATTTCAAATGAAGAAAATAATTTGTGGATTATTTTTAACGGTGAGATATTTAATTATCCCGAATTAAGGGAAGAGTTGATTCAAAAAGGTCATAAATTTAAAACTTCAACAGATACCGAAGTGATACTACACCTTTATGAAGAAAAAGGAATTAATTGCTTAGATGGATTAAACGGGCAATTTGCTTTTGCAATTTGGGATCTTAAAAAACATGAGTTATTTCTTGCTAGAGATCGTTACGGAATTCTACCATTGTTTTATACGGTGCGGAACAATCAATTTATTTTTGCCTCTGAGATAAAAGCTATCTTCAATGGAGAAAATGTAGACAGGGAATTGGATCCTCAAACTTTAGACCAAATTTTTACATTCTGGACCCCTTTACCCGGTATGACTGCTTTTAAAGATATTAGCGAACTTCCTCCCGGTCATTATTTGAGGATCTCAAATAATCGAATCACAATTAATAAATATTGGGATTTCAAACCATCGATTAATGAAAATGATTCTTCTCGTCCGATAAATAAAATTGTAGAGGAGTTAGGAGAACTAATTCTGGATTCGGTGAAGATAAGATTAAGAGCCGATGTACCGGTTGGTTCGTATTTAAGCGGAGGATTGGATTCATCGGGAATTACAGCTTTTATAAAAAAATATTTTAACAATGATTTGAGAACATTCGGTATAAGGTTTGAAGAGGAATCATTTGATGAAGGAACTTTTCAATCGGAAGTGGTAAACCATCTTAATACACAGCATACAGAGGTGAAGGCTTTAAAACGAAGAGATCGGAAAACATTTTGATAGCGTATTGTATTATACTGAACAACCTGTGCTGCGCCTTTCCCCGATCCCTTTGTTTTTCCTTTCCAAATACGTTAATGATCATAAGTACAAAGTAGTGTTAACCGGTGAAGGAGCTGATGAGATTTTTGCCGGTTATAATTTATTCAAAGAGACTAAGATTAGAAAATTCTGGTCGACGAATCCGGATTCACAAATACGCCCTGAATTACTGAATAAGATTTATCCTTATATTTTTAAAGATAAAAGATTAAAAAATACTTTGTGGGCTTTTTTTAAAACCGGTATTGAAGAGCCGGACAATATTTTCTTTTCACACTTAATAAGATGGTCAAATACCAGTAAAATTAAAAATTTCTTTTCCGACGACATAAAAAATGTAACAAACAATATTGATAGTATTGAAAACTTAAGAAGTCATTTACCGGCTGATTTTGAAAAATGGGATTATTTGTCAAAAGCCCAGTATATCGAAATAAAAACATTTATGAGCGGATATCTTCTTTCCGCACAAGGCGATAGAGTAGCAATGGCTCATTCTGTTGAATTGCGTCCGCCCTATCTTGATCATCGATTAATGGATTTTATGACAAAGGTTCCTTCCTATCTTAAGCTTTACGGACTAAATGAAAAATTATTGCTAAAAAAAGTATATAAGAATCTGTTACCGGGAAATATTATCAGAAGACCCAAAAATCCTTACCGCGCTCCAATAAGACAAAGTATTTTTATAAACAATCATTATTTACTTGATAAATATTGTTCCCGTGAGGCGATTTCAAGGGCAAATATTTTCAATAGTAAAATGACTGAAAAGCTTTTCTCCAAAGCTGTCAAGAACGAATCATTAAGTGAATTTGATAGTATGGCTATTGCTGGTATTATGTCTACTCAAATAATATATGAAAAATTTATACGAAAATTTGAAAAGAATGGAAGTAATAACCATATCTTTAATAAAGTCATCGACAAAAGGAAACTATTTTATGTCAATTAATCCTTGGTTAATCAAATGAAATTTACATACGATTCCATCAACATCGATCCTAAGCATGAATTAGAAAGAATCAAAGAGTTTATCAAAGTTACCATACAACATTCTTTGAAAAAAAGAGGAGCGGTTATCGGGCTCAGCGGTGGTATTGATTCTGCTGTTGTTACAGCGTTATGTGTAGAAGCGCTGGGTAACGACAGAGTAACGGTAGTTCTTATGCCGGAAAAAGATTCAAGTCCTGATAGTAAAGATCTGGCATTAAAACTGATTAGTAAATACAATATTTCATACCACTTAGAAGATATGACCGATGCTGTTAACGGTTTGGGTTGCTATAAAAAAATAGATGAAGCGGTGAAACGGATTTTCCCCGAATACACTCACGGCTACAAAATGAAAATATATCTTCCCAAGGAAAATGAAAGTACAAAAAACCTAAATGTTTTTCATATATCCATTATTGATCCCGATGGTGTGGAAAAGACGGCCCGGCTGCCGGTAAAAGAGTATCTTCAAATTGTAGCTGCTTCAAATTTTAAACAAAGAAGTAGAATGAGCATGCTGTATTATTATGCCGAAACTCTTAACTATGCTGTAGTAGGAACAGGGAATAAAGACGAACATGGTCAGGGCTTTTTTGTAAAATTCGGCGACGGTGCAGTTGATCTAAAACCGATAGTTCATTTGTTCAAAACACAAGTGTATCAGCTTGCCGAACTACTTGATATCCCGGGGGAAATCAGAAACAGAATTCCTACATCCGATACCTATAGTGCCGAACAAACACAAGAAGAATTCTTTTTCAAGTCACCATTTGAAACTTTAGATAGAATTTGGTATGGATGGGAAAATAATATCTCCGTTGAAGAAATAGCTGTTACATTAAATTTGGAACCTAATTATGTAAGTAATGTAATTCAGGATGTCCGGAGCAAAATAAGATTTACCGAATATTTAAGAAAAGAGCCGATCGCACTGGAATAATATTATTTCCGTTTTTTTGTACGAAAGATATTTAGGACATACCGCTTATTAGATCATAATTTCAATATTCTCAATAAATAACATTCATTTGCGTTTTAATCATGAATACACATCTTAAAAGAATTGTTTCTCCTATTTCTTTTCCCAGACTGCTGGATGATTTTTTAACTATATCGGCCAATAATTATCCGGAAAAAGCAGCTTTAATATGCATTGACAGAAGGATTACATATAAAAGTCTTGAAGAGACAACTTCTCAATTGGCAAATTTTCTTAATGCAAACGGGATCGGGCGAAACGAAAGGGTAATAATCCTATTAGATAATTCAATCGAAGTTGTAATCTCTCTGTTCGGTATTTTAAGAAACGATTCTGTTTTTATAATTCTAAGTAGTTCTACAAAACCTAGAAATCTCAGCTATATTCTTCAGGACTCAGCGGCTTCATTGATAATTACCGATACGAAAAGAAAAGAGATTGTACGAGAAGTCTTTTCGGATGAAAAAATAAAAAGCAGAGTTTTGTGGATCGGAAATAAAGAAGATGTTGACGACCTGCCCGGAGAAAAATTTCTATACTGGGATACTATTGCTAAATACGACGTGGAAATTTCTAAAACAAGGAAAAATATTGATACCGATCTGGCCGCATTTATTTATACCTCAGGTACAACCGGCAGAAGCAAAGGTATTATGTGCACGCATAAGAGTATGGTAGCGGCGGCTACGAGTATTATTCAATATTTGGAAAATAAACCGGAGGATATAATATTATCGGTTTTACCGTTATCGTTTGATTACGGTTTATACCAGGTGTTGATGAGTATTATTTTCGGCGGGACTGTAATTATTGAGAATGGATTTCTATTTATCAATGATATTTTAAAAATAATTGAGAAATACCGGGTGACAGGTTTTCCCATTGTACCAACGATTTTGACGATGATGCTGAATTTAAAAAACATTTCAAAATATGATTTCTCTTCGCTGAGGTATATGACAAATACTGGCGCAGCTCTGCCTGTTGAACATATAAAAAGGATGAGAATGCAATTCAATCATGTCAAGTTTTACTCAATGTACGGTTTATCGGAGTGTAAAAGAGTTTCATATTTACCGCCGGATGAAATTGACAAGCGTCCCGGATCGGTGGGCAAGGCAATTCCGAATTGCGAAGTGTTTGTGGTTGATGAAAACAATAAAAAAGTAAAGCCGGGTGAAATAGGTGAGCTTGTTGTAAGGGGATCCAATTTGATGTCCGGTTACTGGAACGATCCGGAGCTGACATGGAAAAAATTCAGAAATGCCGCTGACGGAAATGACAAATGGCTGTATACCGGTGATTACTTTAAGCAGGATGAAGACGGTTACCTGTATTTTATTGGAAGAAAAGACGAGATGATTAAATGCAAAGGAGAAAGAGTTAGTCCTAAAGAGATAGAGGAAACAATTTGCATACTTAGCTCGGTAGCAGAAGCAGCCGTGATCGGGGTGGATGATATTGTGCTTGGTCAGGCTATCAAAGCTTTTGTTGTTCCCGTTAACGGAATAGAAATTTCACCGAGTGAAATTTCAAAGCATTGCGCTTGTTCGCTGGAAGATTTTAAGACTCCAAAATACATAGAAATCGTATTTGAACTGCCTAGAAACTCGAACGGGAAAGTAGATAAAAAATCACTTTTGTTACAGAGTAAAGAAAGCATTTAAATGCATTTCGAATTAAGAAAATTAAAAAGAATACGTAGAAGAATATACGGATTTAGAGCATTTATCCCATGGCTTCGTGAACGTCACCACCTTGAATTAATGGTGGGGCCATTGGGTAATTGGGATAAACTTCAAGCCTATCAATTGAATCTTTTAAAAAGCAACGGATTGAAACCTCAACACATACTCTTGGATATCGGCTGCGGGCCAATGCAGGGCGGAATTGCTTTTATTAAGTACCTGGATAAAGGGAATTATTACGGCGTAGACATTAAAAAAAATGTAATCGACATAGGTAAAGAACAAATCACAAAAAATAAACTTACCGGTAAAAATCCCTTCTTATCACATTCGGAAACTGAACCGACCCCCGAATAGTATTCAAAGAAAAAAGCAACTATATGTTCATAGAAAAAGTTTTAAGTTCCAAACCGGAATTCCGAATGGTTACTATCCAATTCCAAAGGTGAGTATCAATGACGATGAAGAAATTTGCATTATTAAAATAGATCTTGTTCATTGTAAAAGTCTCCTTTGAATTGTTAAATAAATGGAACTATTATTTGAGACTTTTTAAACATAACATCTGACTGCGTATTCGCATTCGGACTTTGTAACACCAGTTGTTTTTTAAAGTAGTTAACATTAAGGAGATGAAACTATGGAAGTAAAAATAGAAGACGGTAAACTGATTATCGAAATTGAATTGCAAGAACCAACCCCTAGTGCATCTGGGAAAACATTAGTTGTAGCAACTACTCACGGAAACATGCCGACAGATTGTGTCATTGATGGTAAAAAAATTATTATTGGGCTGAATGCTTATATAAAAAAGTAAAAGAGCAAATTATTGAATTTAATAAAAATAAATGTTGAAGTATGAACATTACATATATGAAAAGAATTGATAAGATTTTAAAAAAGAGAAATGATAATTCTTAAAATATAAGCAAGTCTCATTTTGGAAATATTCAGCAATACCTAGAACTGAACCAAGTACAGTACATAAAAATAAACGTATTGCTTGCATTAGGATCGATAAAATCGACGGTATGAGTTTGGGATTGGCTTATGTTACCAATCTGTCGCATTTCAACTGGCACATACCAGAGTGAGTCAATTGTCCAAACCTTGGTGTAAGCTTCCTGTGGCAACACCATAAAGCTAAATGGTACATACGCGGAACTTAGCTTTTTATAATCACAAACAATTGTGGCCCGGTAGCGATATTGGTCGACTATATTTGTTGCTGATGGCGCTTCATATGTAACCGTGTTGATGCCAGCAATATTCAGCCCATCATCGAACAGCATTCCCTGAGGACTGGTATTTGGAAGAGGTGTGACTTCAAATTGAGGTGCCATACAGTTCATGCCGTACTCATCGGCTGCAGGATTGCTTTCTATGCCGAATCCGCCAAAAGTAAGGCTCTCGTTAGGAGATACTTTTGTTGAGCTGATCAGTTTAGCTGTTGGCTTTAATTTGTAGCACGATACGACCGGTTCAAATCCAGCAGGTACACCGCAAAGCGTTTTGTCCTCAATAGTCTCCTTGACCAATTGTGCAAGTTCTACAACGTTTTCAGCTGATTTAATCAATGTTTCTACACAAGCAACAGCGTTGACTCCTGAAGCACATTCTCCTGCGCTTATTGCGATGCTAACAACTTGATTCACATTATTAGACGTGGCCCAATCGGAATTATCCAAGGCTATTTGTACTAGTTCAGTGGCCATATTTTTCTTCCAGTCTTCTAGAAACCTCGTATTTAATTCTTTTATATTGTTAACTGCATCCTGATTCCTTAACAAAAATTCAATCAGTTTGGCTTTATCAGCGATCATACTTTTTGCGCATTCTTCGTAGTTCGTCTGTAAACAATTAGCAATTGTAGGTAACGAATAAAAGCCTGTGGTAGTACCACTTGCAGCTTGGGCTGTTACCCAACCTTGAGGAGATACTGTCGTAGTAAACTTATATGCTATCCCCGTATCTACTGCTATGTCATGATTCATCAGATACAGTCTTGCGTCGCCTGTAGGGCTCTTGATGACTGTAGCGGCAACCTTCCCATCACTAATGCCGTTTAGGTAGCCATTTTCATGATACATAAAGGTTAGTTTGTTATTCGCCGAGTCGGTAAAAACAACCGCCTCGATTAACCGCGTAGAGGTATTTACTACAGGGATGATGGATTCACCTATTTCATTAATAATTACAAAAGGTGTCCTATCGTTACCAGTTGCATAGAAATAACCGGGATGTAGATTGAACGGATCGATTTCATCTGAGGGTTTCGAGTAATCACCGGATTTAATATAGCCCTCAATTTGTGACTCAAAGTCCGCCGTGGCTTCTGCTTCATCTATCCATTCAGTTCGGTTTGATACAACACCAGCAAGTTGTGCATAGTTATCGTCAACATAAATACCTGGAAATGGTATCGATTCGTTTCCTTGAATTCCAAAGTATTCATTTAATGAATCGCCAACAGATTGATTTATCTGAATTCCATTGGATGTCGTACCATCCTCATCAATAGACTGTAGAAAACTCATCACAGCAGCTTGGTACTTGGGGCGACGTGGATATAAATCTAATGGCGTAATTATCTTACCACCTTGTGTCGTGCCGAGAATTACATTGCCAACACTAAACGTAACATCCTCACCAGGATGGTATTGAAATGTGCCGTTTTGGTCAGTAACACCCGATAATGAAGGTGTCTGATACTGCAAGCCTGAAACTGGGGCATCTATAAAAATGCCTGTAGCGATTTCAGATATATTTAATTGCGATTTAAATTTATATTTGAATTTTCTACTAGTCGCACCATTAGAGCTTGATCCTGAAGCCTTAAATGACAGTTTAAGCGTGTTTTTCTTTTGCTATATGAGGCCTTGAAATTACTTATCGTTGGATTTGCAATTATGTTTGCGCCAGATTCTTCCTTACAAGCCACGTCAGCTTCTAACTGAAGGTTAGAGATAAAGGTATCGATACTGGCTGAATCAAATTCAAGAGTGAATTTCTTATCAGGCTTGATAACAGCATAGATGCCACTATAGGTGCCCATTGAGTAGGTCAATGACCAGGTTCCATCCTGGTTAATATTGAAACTACTGGGTTGTTCATTATTATTTCGGACCCGCAACCCTTTATCTTGAATTTATCAGTTGAGGTGCCTGACCCGGAACCATTTATAGCCCAGGCTATATTCGCGATTAAAAAGCCAACAATAATAAGAGCGATTGAAATAAAGCTTTTTATGAGATGTGACTTAATCACTGCTTAGCTCCCCCGATTTCATATGAATGTCCGCTTGGCGGCAATGCCAATCATTTAGGTAATTCATATTAAACGCGTAATATTATTAATTTGGTTCACATATAACACACATAAATATTTATCTCCAAACGCTAATAAATTGTATAAATGCGTATACATGGCTGTTTGATTACAATGCATTTAAGGTCTCAAGTGGGGCCGGCTGTCACATACTCCTCTCAGGCACGCGTAAATTGTCAC
>CAVVVS010000052.1:0-14213 GCA_963751355.1 uncultured Ignavibacteriales bacterium
CCAATTGTCCGATCTTTTCCTGTAAAGTCATTTTTGAAAGGAGGCTGTCGACTTTACTTTCAATTTTAGAATCCTGTGCAAGTGCAATATTAGCAAGAGATAAAAATATGAAGAAAAAAAATAATTTTTTCATTTTATACTCTTTAATTTTTCAAATAAAATTTATTGTAATATTTCTTTTCCTTCTTTCAAATAATCATCATTCCATTTCGCAAAAAGGGGTGCATACCGATAAGTTAAATTAGTTTCAAACCGGTTTTCAATATAAAATAATTTTTACAACGCGGCTGGCAGAAGAGATGATTCATTAATTTCAATTATTTATTTTTTCAAAACCTAGAATCTTTAAGCCATTTTTAATAATCGGATCTTCATCATATATTTCCCAATTAATCCTGATCGGTAATTTTCCAGCATTAAGACCAGTGGTCCTTCATCAATACCGAGATCTTGATTATCAAACCAATTTGCTGTTAAGTTAAAAGCATCAACAAAGCCGTATTTCCCCCATATACCTTTATCTTTATAGGTATTATAAAAATGCATTAAAGTAGGAATAACGACTTTCGGTGCAAATACTATTGAGGCTCCGGCGGCATACGGTGCAATTGTACCGTCATCAAAATAATTATACTGCGGCCCGGAGGTACCTCTACCTGCATAACCTAAAAATTTTTTATCATCAAAATTATTAATTCACCTGGACCATCACATGCTGATATACCCCCAGACCAAGGAATCATAACCCTTCCATCCATGAGGATTTTCCATAGCATACAATCTTTGTGTTAATGTTGCCCTTCGTGATTTTTCAAAATAATCAATTCCTTTTTCACGCATATACTTATCGGCAATTCTTCTCAAGTCAATAAAAGCATTGGTAAATTGATGTCCAAATAACGGCGGGAAAACGACTTCGGCTAAACCTTTGTATGGTTCCTCCCACTTGTAAGTTTTCGTCCATGTTTCATATCCCTTACTTGCATATTCCATTCCATCACCGGCCGCAATTACAAACATGATCTGAGCTTCGTTGTAGCCTCTCATCCATTTTTAGAAAAACCATGCTCCGGCTCCCAGCCCATATTTATATCATAAGGGTCTCTGCTGTCTTTAGACATTGTAAAAAACTTCCAATCAACTCTCTTTAAAAGCAAAGTTGATTTCTCTCTTATTTCTTTTTCAATTGAATTATTTTTATCAAAATATTGACGTGCAAAAATAAATCCTGCTAATAGCAAACCTGTATCTATAGATGAAAGTTCACAATTCCAGTAACGCAAACCGGATTTCATATCAAGGAAATGATAATAAAAACCTTTGTATCCTGTGGACACTGCATCAGCACTTTGCTTACTATTTAAAAGAAATTTAAAATGTCAGAGTTCTTTGCGAAGCTTCTTCTTGGATATCCATCCATGCTGCGCACCGATAGCGTAAGCCGGCAAAGCAAAACCGACAGCAACAATTCTTACCGGAGAATCTTTTGTAGAGCGGTCTTTTACTAAACCGTTTTCACGATTAGATTCATCTATAAAATAAAGAAAAGTTCTATATTCAAGAGTATAGGAATGTAGTTACTGCCGGTGAGTTTTTATATTGATTTAAAGGGTAACTCGTTTTAGTGATTTTATTCTGACTGCAGCAGATTATAGAAGAGAAGAAGACAATAAAAAAAATACGGATACTTATTGATAAATTTTATCATACAAAAAATTTGTTTATTTCATTTTATATTATGAACAATACAATTAAATTATAAAAACAACATAGGACTTGAAATATTTTTCCATATTAAAAGCACTGCCATTTTATTTTACCACTGCAAATTTTCCTATGTATTTTACTACACCCAACGGCATCGCCGATACATAAAAGGTGCGCGACAATGTTTGGGCGAATGACAATCCAGGCACAAGGAACAGTGCCGCACTCGCCGTAAATAACATTATAGCAATGATCTTTTACATAATGCTTCTCCTTTGGTTTTTGGAAAACATCATTGTAGACTCCATCGAAGTCCTAATTGCACAACCGGGCCATAATCACTTTCAGACGTAGGGAAACCATTTCCCTGTACCACATAAGTATCATTTGCATGGTTGAGATTAACCATGTTGAGATAAACGACCAGGCCAGGCCACGGCAGGTTTTGTTTGGCAGTTAAGTCCCAGCGCAGGTATGAATTTTTCGAGGGTAGCATTTCCGGGTACTGATCTGTTCCGGTCGATACATTTGACTGGTATATCATGGATACGACGACAGAGAAGCCTTTGTAATCATACCCAGCGGAAAGATTAACAACGTTATCCGGTTGGTATAGCAGGCGATCAGTATAAAAAGTATCTACGTGCACCGGTATGTAAGTGGGATAAACGCCAGGCTTTGTGACGGTATAAAAATATTTTGCGCTAGAGAAAATATGAGTGTAATTTATGTTGAACACCAATCCGCTCAACAATCCCGGCAGGTACCAGAAGTGTGTCTGCCAGTCAAGCTCCACACCGTAGTCATCAACACGAAAGGGGTTGTTAATTTCAGTAGTGACACTGTATACTTTGGGGAGAGAATTAGGCCAGGGAAGCGGGATAAAGGGATATTTAATTGATGCAACGGAGTCGGCGACAAACTGTTCTGCGTGAATATCATGTCATCTATTCTCTTCAAGAATCCGCCGACGGTAAACAGTCCGATAGCGTTGTTATAGAAAGAAAGCTGCACGTTATAGTTCTGCGAATGAGCAGGCTTCAAAGCAAAGTTGTTCCAGGTGACTGAGTTTGAAGATGAAAATATATCGATTGTCGGTATGATGGAAGTGAAGTCCGGGTAGGAAAGTGTGCTGGTATAGGACAGACGAGCTGTAAGCCAAGAAAGCGGCTTGTACATCAGGCTTACGTCTGGCAGCAAATAACCGTGATATTGATCGATTGTAGTATCTCTATGAGTATAGGTCATTGGATATTGAATATTCTGTAGGCTAGCATCAAAAATTCTCACGGTCCGGTCAAGTTGTTTGCCAACCCCTGGTATCGAGCTCCGGCTATCAGCGTGATTTGAGTTCCAATATTGACGGTTGCCATGGCATAAGCGGCACTCTCATACTCATTTCCGGAGTAATTATTGGCAATGAGGCCATAAGATTGGAGAGTAACCCCATGACCCCCAACCAGCTTTCTCGGCTCCCTGATGGACTAAATCCACTATTTGTGATAAAAGGTCCAGGTTCGTCGGAAGCGGCGGCCCATAGCTGCCTTTCAGAAAATTCCCGAATTTGAAACCCGGGCCCTGAACACGGTTATTGGAAGAAGCTGGTTTATGTAGTACTCAGGTTGTATGGCGGCTGTGTCATAAAAGGATACGCATTAAGTATTGCCCTGTGTACAAGAGTCAGGTTAAAGACGCCGCCCCCACCCTCATTGTAGGCGCTGTAAGACCGGTGAGTATAATGATATTGTCCGCCCAATTTTCAGAATTCCTGAGACGGCATTTGATAAAGTTATGTCTCTTTTGTGATGTCGATTAACCCAACAATATTTCTTTGCATTGTAATATTGAGAAAATGCTGAGAGACAAGAGGTTCATGAGATTCGGATCGACTTTAGCCAGAACTGGCCTGAGCTATATACACCAGGAGGTGCGGTATTCGGCACAGTATTCAGATTCGCCGGGTACTGCTGAAAAGTCGCTCCCAGTCCTTCCGCGTGAAATATTCTCTCAGAGCGAGTGAGAAACTTTTGCATCCACATCGAACGACAGCACATTTTTTTTCAAGTCAAGAAGATTCGTCATTACATAAAGCTTCGCAGGTGAGTACGAGGCGTTTTCGAAAATCTGGTTTGAGGCAATGCTATACTGCTGGCTGAGCGTTTGCGTTGTGGTATTGCTGCCGCTGGAGAAATTCATAAAATCAATCTTACCACCGGGCAGCTTGTAATCCATATTGATGGTACCGTTATACCGCCGTGTTATGCTGGGAAGAAAGCTGAGGTTGAGAGAGGTAAGATATAAAGGATTAAAGACGCCAGGATTCTTGGATTTCATTTGATAGCTGGCTCCTAACTCATCGCTTGATAAATTTTGCCGGTCGACAACTGCTTGCACGAGAATTCCAAGCCGCTGGTTCAAATACCTATTCCCGACTGTGGCGGAAAAATTATAGTCGCCAAACTGACTCCGAAGACCTTCGTATCCTCCCTGCGCAGATAGTTCTATTTCCGGCGCGCCCGAAGAGGTCTTCTTGGCTTCCCTGATCTGGAAATTTACAACACCTCCCAAAACAGCCGCGTTCATATCAGGGGTTACAGTCTTGAATACCTCTATTCCGCTCAGCATGTTTGAAGAAATCATGCTCATGTTCACGGCCCGGTCACTGCTGCTCGTTGCGGCCATTTCCACACCGTCAATTTCAACCCGGTTGTACTTAGGCTGCAGTCCGTTTATAGAGACTTCGTATCCCTGCCCTCCCTGCCTGAGAAGATAAACGCCCGGGAGTCTGCCGACTGACTCAGCAGCATTCTGATCCGGCAGCTCTTTAATTCGAGCTGCAGACACGACATTCACAATCTTGTTCGAGGAAAGCTGTTGGTTAATGGCGGCATTCTGTCCGCTTGCCTGAGCTGTTACAACAACAGTTTTTCCTTCAATTCCAACAGGTTCAAGCTTAAAATTCTCAATAAGCTGTTGACCTTTTTTTAATTCTATATTAACTGTGACCGTTTTATAACCGACATAAGAAACTTTCAATGTGTAAGAACCAGCTATAACATTAGGAATTAAATAATTACCTTCTGCATTTGAAGCAGCTCCCAAGCTGGTTCCGACAAGAAAGACATTAGTTCCTAACAGAGGCTCATTAGTAGTCTTGTCTGTTATTTTACCGGATATTTTAGATGTTTGAGACCATACGATTTGTGATAATAGAAAAACAATAATTAGAGTAAAAATAGTCTTAAATTTTTGTTCATACATTTTATTACCTTAATATATAAAAGATTCAAAAACTCCAAACTTTTTATTTGGCGTCTATTTAATAGCGTCTTATTATAGTTTATTTAGCACCTCAGTTTAGTAGAATAATTTTTTCTGAAATACCACATGGTACTGTAGAGCAGGACAAGGGCAGTACCCAGAATGAGTCTATTTCCCTTGCCCCTTCATCAAAACGTAGATGATGTTTTCTCGTCAAAGTCTCGAAGAGTCCGCTAAACTCTTCGAAGTCTTGTGACCGAAGACTCCTCACAAAGCCCGACAGGGTCGAGGCTAGTCAAAGAAGGTTGCCGGAGTCTTCGACCCTCATAAGGCTTTCCTTAGTACATATCCCGCTTTGCAAGACTGCTTACTCCAAGTTTCTTGACTTCTATATGTTTATTAGCTTGGCACTCATTTGAGAAGCACCATTTTCTTTGTTAAAGAATAATTACCGGATTCAAGCCTGTACATATAAACACCGCTTGCTAGGTTTGAAGCGTTGAAATCTACTACATAGTTGCCTGGTCTTTGATCTTGATTAACCAAAGTAGCAACTTCTTGCCCTAACACATTATATATTTTAAGAGTAACTAAACCGCTCTTTGTAATACTGTACTTAATATTTGTAGTAGGGTTGAACGGATTAGGGTAGTTTTGGTTTAAAATAAACTTTGCAGGAATGCCGTTACTTATTTGCTTTATACCCATAGCCTCGGGATACCAATTCAAATCGCCAAGAGGTAATCCATCGCTGCCTGTAAGGGTAGCACTATACTTCAAATTCTCCGGCACAGGATATCCTTGCGTTTGAGCCCAGTTCTTTGCCACTGAACCAAACACGTTAACGGGATTAGTTACCATCTGCCTCCAGAGCGGAGAGGTAGAGATTGTTCCGTTCCATCGAGCAACTGTATATAAATTTAGACCAGCAACCATTGGATCCACGATGGACGCTGAAAATCCCGGATCAGTATTGACGTTATTTGAAGCTGATAAGCCGGGCCAGGATGTCTTATCCGCAAACATTGCTTGGGTGTGACTGTCCATCCAAGTGGGAGCAACAACGTAATCCGTCGCGGTACTATTGATCGCAGTAATAGTACTGTCTATCGATGTTTGCCAGTAATAGGCGTTGTTTTCTACAACGATATTTCTGCCAGCTTCCGTCCAGGTATATGGCGGCTCACTGAACTGTAAAAGGGAATCAAAACAGACCACCGCCGGAGGCTCGTTCCCTATTCCACCGTTTTTAATAGAGGTGGAATCATAGCCCCATGCGTATGTGTCGTAGAAAATGTTGTCCGAAATATATGCACTGTCAGCCTGATATATTCGCAAAGGCATCCAGGCACATCCTACCATTGTGTTGTGCTTAAATTGGAAGTATCTAAGATTATCGTTACCCCATACACCGAAGGCGATTGCAAAGAAAGTATTGTTGACAAATTGCAAAGTGTCGGCAGCTTCGGCAAATATAATATTAGTAGGGAAGCCGGCTTGAGATTGGATGTTTCGGAACTCACAATTAGTAATATAAAAGGAGTTACCAGAGCCGCCGTAACTGAGCAAGGCGCCTTGTCCCGCTGTAAAATCGTCGAACACGCAGCGATTGATTCTTATTGACGAACCAACCGGAATCCCGTCGATGAGTCTGTCGTCTCCAGCCGTTATCAATCCGTCGGTCCGCTTGCCCAGGAAGTAAAGATTATCGAAGTTAAGGTTCCCTTCCAGGTTCTCAGTAAAACGAGGAGGGGTCGAGTTGTCGGAAAGGATAAATGGCTCAATCACGGGTGGCATACCTGTAACAGGATTATTCTTCCCGATTATAGTGAGCGTTAGACCGTTGAAATTGGCTGCCATGTTAATCGTAGCGGTATAGAAGTATGTGGTGTCTACGCTTCCGGTTTGCTGCAGCACGTAAACTCGATTGGGATCCTTCCGCGCTCCTGTTGCTGTAGTATCCCCTGTAATGACGTTGTTGATATTACCAGGCGGCAGCGCCGACACATAAAGGGTGTCCGACATTTGGGCGAATGACAATCCAGGCACAAGGAACAGTGCCGCACTCGCCGTAAATAACATTATAACAATGATTTTTTTCATTTCAGCCTCATTTTAAGTTGTTATTGTTAAGTTAGTTATCAGTAGCTGACCTGACAGCCGAATACTACACTCCACGAAACGTTTCGTTTAGTGAAGTTCAGCCGGTAAGTTATATAAATGTTAAAAAAAGAACATTCAATATTTACACCCACACGAACCACCTATAACAAGCTCTGTGGGGAGAACTTCAAAATGGACTTTACCATTCCTCCCTTTTTTATTAAGCTTATCGAGCAAATACCTAACGGCTTTACTACCCAGTTCGGTTATTGGCACATGTATGGTAGTTAATCTCGGTATTAAAAACTGACTTAAATAAATATCATCAAAACCGGCAATTGCAATATCACCCGGTATTTTATAGCCAAGCTCTTTAGCCGCCTCATACGCGCCAACTGCCATCATATCATTTGTAGTAAAAATAGCTTCCGGTTTGACAGGCTGATTCATTAATGTGGAAAATCCTAAAACCCCGGACTCAACATCAAAATTTCCATTCATAATTAAAGAAGGATCTTTGGGAATATTATTTTTTCTTAATGCACTTAAATAGCCCGATAATCTTTCTTCAACATCACAGTTTCCCTTGGGACCGTTTATAATTCCAATCTTTTTGTACTTATGAACTTTTATAAAATGCTCAACAATATTATATGCACCCTGGAAATTGTTAATTTTTATTTGATCGATTTTATCAAAATCTCCGCAAGTATTAATCAGAACAACAGGAGTTTTACTCTTTTGAATTATTTCCGAAACTTCATTTTGAATTTGCGGTGCCATTAATATCACCCCATCAACTCTGCCGCTCCCCATAAGTTCAATAAGAGTTCCAATCATATTTCTCTCACTATGTGAACTGGAAATCAAAACATGCCATTTTCTTTTGTAGGCTTCTTCATCTATGCTGTGAATGAAATCCATGAAAAATTCACCGACAAGATCAGGAAGGACAACTCCTATTGTTTCTGTAAATTTTTTTGAAAGGCTTCTGGCAATCGGGTTGGGAATGTAGTTTAGTTCTTCAGCTATTTTTAAGATTTTTTCTTTAGTATTTTGCTTTACAAGAGAACTTCCGTTTAACGCCCTGGAAACAGTTGCAATAGACACTCCCGCTTTGGAAGCAACTTTATGAATATCAATTTTCATTTTTCTTTAATAGTAATTTTTTTCAATATGCGATTTTTCAAATGTTAAATTAAAGACACTCAGCACTAACACTTTTTTCGGAAAGGAAATCTAAAAACAATAAATAAATGTAAACGTTTACATTTATATGAAAGCTAATAAACTAAATTCTTTTTGTCAAGTGATATTTATCTAACAATCATTATTGTGATCAGCCTTTTACTCCGCCGAGCATTATACCTTTTATATAATATTTTTGAAGCGAAAGGAATACAAGTATAACAGGTATAATTGTAACAACGGAACCGGCCATCGTAATTCTGTATCTTGATTGTGCTCACCCATCAAATTAGCTAATGCAACAGGTAAAGTATACATTGAATCGTTAGTCATAACGATTAATGGCCAAAGAAAATCATTCCATGTCCCCATAAATGTAAAAATAGCTAAAGTTATAAGTATTGGCTTTGCAAGAGGAAGAATAAGTGTAAAATAAATTTGGAGATCACTTGCCCCATCTATTTTGGCCGCTTCAATCAAGCTGTCGGGTATTGCGAGCAAATATTGGCGAATCAGAAAAATACCGAATACAGAAGCCATTCCGGGAATTATAACTGCTGAATCAGTATAATTAATCCCATATATTTTAACATTAAAAATAATGGAAGCATGGTTACCTGAGCAGGAACAATCATAAAGCTGAGGAGAAGTTTAAAAAGGCTTTTTTCTCCTGCAAATTTATACTTGGCAAAAGCAAAGCCTGCCATAGAATTTATGAAAAGTGAAACTAGTGTTACTCCAACTGAAACGACCAAACTATTAATAAAATACCTTACAATATTTAATCGTGCAAAAAGATTTTTATATTGAATAAAAGTTACTTTATCAGGATAAAGTACGGCGGATAAACATTAGCATGTCCGTTAGCCATTAAAGATGCCGATATCATCCATATAAATGGCATAATACATAAGTGCCTGCAATAATTAAAATTGAATATAATATAACTTTCTTCATATTGCGGTTTCCCGTTGTACTTTCAACTGTATTAAACTTATAACCATGATTATAAAAAATAGGATAAAAGCAATTGCCGCTGAGTCCCTTCCATATTCCACCAGCCGGAATCCTTCTCTATACATATACAGAACAATACTCAAGGTACTGTTTAACGGGCCTCCCTGCGTCATTACATACGGCTCGGCAAACAATTGGAAATAACCAATTATTGTAATAATGCTTACAAATAATGTTGTTGGCGCCAGTAAAGGCAGAGTAATATTTTTAAATTTATTCCATTCGGAAGCTCCTTCAATATTTGCAGCTTCATATAAATCTTCGGGAATATTTTGCAACCCGGCAATAAATATTATCATATTATAACCGAAGTTTTTCCAGATTGCCATTAAAATAATTGCAGGCATCGCCCAGTGTGGGTCCCCAAGCCAGTCAATAGGATGTATACCGATAAAACCAAGTAAGTAATTTGAAGTCCGAATCGCGGTTGATAGATAAATCGCCACAAAATTGAAACTGCAACCAAAGTAGTTACAACCGGCATAAAATAAACCAGCCTAAATATTCCTTTAAATTTAACAAGCTTCGAACTTAACAGCAGGGCTGCACCTAATGATACTGCAATTGAAAGCGGGCCGCCGGCTAGTACAAAATAAAAAGTATTTATTAAAGATTGCCAGAAAAGAGGATCTTTAAATATCTCTATGTAGTTGCTTAATCCTACAAATCTTGCATAGCTAATATGTCCAAGCGAATAAATATCGAAATTAGTAAAACCATTAATAACGCAGCAAACACAGGTATTAAAAAGAATATAAAAATTGCAAGCAGCGCAGGTGTTAAAAATAAATATGCCGCAGATGTCTATTACTATATTTCATTTTATTCTCGGCTTAATATCCATCTTCTTTCAGCAAGAATTCTATCCGTATCTTTATCAAGGTTTTTTAATGCTTGTTTCGGTGTCATATTACCTCTTGCAGCAAATTCAGCATACTCCTGAACCTTACCGGAAACAATGTGTTCCCATTCGGGAACTTTAGGCGTAGGAACTACATTATGCAATTGTTCATAAAATGCTTTTAGATATTTATTGTCTGTTAATACCGTATCGTGCCAAGCATCATCTACAGAAGGAAGATCGGAGGAAAGTTTAAAGAATCTCCCTGGGAAGATTTCTTAGATAAAAATTCAATTAACTTCCACGCTTCTTTTTTATGTTTTGATGCCTTAAACATAACGAGGCTTGAACCACCTGCTAAAGATTTACCGGGATACTTGTTTCCGTCATATGCCGGTAACGGTGCAGTCATCCATTTGTTTTGAAGTGAATCCGGCAGATTGTTTCTAAATTCGGTTACATTCCAGGGACCTGTTATATACATTGCAAAAAAACCTGAAGCAAATGCTTGGTAAACGTTCGATACCTGAGTCATGTCTACCGGTGCTAACTTTTCCTTATAAAATTTTATTAAGAAGCGAAACGCTTTTAAAAGTTGGGGCTGCTGAAATTTCCATAAGAATTATCATCTTTTAAAATCAAAGCACCTCCCTGCAATCCGAAAACAATAAACGGCACCCACTCGTTTGTGGGAATGAATATTGCATATTTTTCTTGATTACCGTACATCTTTTTAATTTTTACAGAAACATCATAAAGCTGCGACCATGTTTTAGGAGGCTGTTCATAACCTACTTTTTTCAGAATGTCTGTCCTATAAAATAAAACTCTTGTATCTACATACCATGGAATTCCATAAACTTTATTATCAATAATATTCGTTTCCCGGATCCCCTGGGAAGAACCTTTTTTTATTTACTATTTTAGAATTCTTAATCCATTTATCCAGATCTGTAAGCGAATTAAGTGCAACAAATTCCGGAATCCATGTGTTCCCCAGTTGAACAATATCGGGAGTAGTATCGCTTGCATAAGCGGTAATTAAATTTTCAAGTGCTGCCGTCCAGGGTATTGCCTGCACCTTAACTTTTATACCGGGATTTAATTTTTCGAATTCTTTAGTCAATACTTTAGCATGTTCCGCTTCAGCACCAAAAGCCCAAAAATCAATTTGAACTTTTCCTTTGCTGCTGCTGCAGCTTACAAAAACAAATCCGCACAGAATGATCAAAGAAAATTTTAATATTGTTTTAATTGTAATCAAAATCTTTTTTTGCAATTAAATTAATCTTCTACTTTTGTTGTTAAAAACTTAAAAATCAAATTTCATTAAGCATACTGTTTGCCAACGCAATTTTATCTTAACAGAATCATCTTACCGGAATACTGTTTTTTATTTGCAATTATTGAATAAATATAAACTCCGGAAACGACATCATCTCCCAAATATTTTTTCCGTTCCAAATAATTTTATTTTCTCCCGCAGGTAATTCGTTATTGTTTAATGTAATTATTTTTTGTCCTAGAATGTTAAAGACAGAAACTTTAACCATTTCCCTTTTAGGAAGTTTAAATTTAATGATCGTACTTGGATTAAACGGATTAGGATAATTTTGTTCGAAACGATAATTAATTTTCCCGATTTCATTTTTATTAATTTCCGTTACTTTATACGTTTCCAACGTAAAAGGATTAAATTTTTCTTTGGCAAAAATATACCACGCACATGATGATGAAAATCCTTTATTTATATCTACCCAATCATATCCCCCAGTTTTATTTGCAGTATAAGGAAGCGCTAAGGAAGCTGTCCCGTCAATATTCCTGTTTATAAGAAATAGATCAAGTTGATTTGAATAATATTCGGCCGTGTCTGCATAACCGGCAAAATAAAAAGCACAGACCATATGCCCGGAACCATCCAGCCATACATTTTGAACAGACGAATCGGCAGATGAATAAAAACCTGCCGCTTCCTTTCCGTTAAAGTAAACTTCTTTTCTGAAGCGTTTATCGTTTCCCGGAACCAGCACAAGGTTTTTATAATAACTGCCTTCATTATTAAATGCCAATGATCTCCAGCTATAAAGATCCAATGGAAGACTTATTCCAGGCATATTTTCCAGTAAATTCATTCTGTAATCCAGCCACTGTTTTATTTTTCCGGCAATTGAATCTTCCCCGCATAGTTTTAATGCTGCATAAGCATCTATATTTCCTTCTTCATGACCGACAGGATTTCCATTTGAGTCAAAAACATTAAGCTGATAATCATTCACAGGAGTGGTTGAATTTCTAGGCCCCCACCGCCAACCGCTTTGAATAAAACCGCCGTGTCCGGAGGGATCATCAGTATAAAGCGCCAATAATAAATTTTTAAGATCGTTAGTTACCAATGAATAGAAGGATTTATCAGCAAAACCGTACTCTTTTTCATAAAATTTATATGCAAGAAGAAGCCAGGCATTATCTCCCATCCACCGGTCGCAGATAAACGGCGAGTAAGAATCATTTAGATTAATATTTTGGAAAAAGCCTCTCGCTTCACCTTTATAAAAAAAATTTTGACTGTTAAGATTGCTATTTGATGAATCTATTCTTTGTGCGTAAAAATCAAGAATTCTTTCCGCTCTTTGCTTTTCACCTTTTAATATAAATGCCATTGCTGTTACAGCATTATTAAATGTTTGACCGGAATTGTCCTCCATTGCCGGGACAAGCCATCCGTCACTTGAAAAATGGTCTTGTATACTGTTAAGATATTGAAGGACTAAATCTTCATCGTTCAATGCAGATAATATTTTTTTATCCTCATGTGAAGATATTTTTCCAACAGTATTTATAATTGTTGTATTACTAACATTATAAAAAACTTTAGGAAATAAAAATTCTACAGAGCTAAAAATCAAAATTAAACCTAGTGAAAATATATTTTTCATTCTGGTTTTTAGAAAATAAAATTTATTTTTGCATTATCATTTTGCCTGACAATAACTTATTGTTTGCTCTAATAGTATATAAATAAACACCAGAGCTGACAATATTTCCGGAGTCATCCTTTCCATTCCACTGCACACGATGACTTCCTTTGCTTAAATAACTATTAACTAAAGATCTTATTTTCCTCCCGAGTATATCATATATCTCTAATTCTACTATTTGATTAGAAGGCATAGAAAACTCAATAGTAGTGGTCGGATTAAAAGGATTCGGATAATTTCCTTCTAAAATAAATTTATCCGGAATGTTTTTAGTTTGAGTAATTCCGGTTTCATCTTTTACAAATCCTAACGAATCAAGCATAGGTTGTATCTCGGGATTTGCCATAAAGTTGTTCCATAAAAGCTGCGAACGATAGTTTTCTACCATATCGATAATAGGTCCCTCATCTATTGCAATATAACTATTCGCATACCAATTTTGGCTTACATTAAAAGCATCATAAAATCCAAACGGTCCCCAGATTTTTTTGCCGTACTTATGATAAAAGTTTTTAAAAGCAGCAATGGATTCTGTAGGAGTATACGGCATTGAAGATAGCGCGGCAGTTGGTGCTATTGTTCCGTTATCATTCGTTGGGCTGAATGCATTATATCCGGACGGACCATCTGAAGCTGTAAGGCCCCAAGTAACCGAATCATACCCTGCATAATGATTTGGGTTTGCAATACAGTAAGCTCTGTTTATTAATGTCATGTTTCTATTATTAATAAAATAATCCGCATATTTATCTTTTATATTCCTCGGATCAAATCCCAAAAAAGAATATTGTGAAAAGAAAAGCGGTCCACCGTAATCCGGGCCTACGTAAAGATGATAACCATAGAACGATTTTCCATTTATATATGAGGGACCTGCCCATCCAATACTATAAAAATATTTCGATACAGGATGAGTTGGTGAAGCAACTGCAAGCAAATAGATTATCATAGCTTCATTATATCCCCGTATAAGGAAATTAGTATTGCCGTTAAAGCCATAATTCGGCGACCAATGCCAATATAATGCATAGTTGGTTGGATACTCCCTATAAAAGTTCCAATCAACCGACTGCCAGAGGTTTGTTATCATACTTCGGATACTGTCTTCATCAGTT
>CAVVVS010000053.1:0-15262 GCA_963751355.1 uncultured Ignavibacteriales bacterium
AGGATCTCGTTGAATAAAATCAGAAACACCGAACTTATCCCGCCAAACATTCTCCGAAAGTATTCCGTCAATTTTTACAGTGTTATGAATGCGAACAGCATGAACCTTCATATTTTCATTGGTAATACCTAAATACCGGTTTCCGGCAAACAAAAGGACATTATAAAGAACCAGTGCCAAGATTATTATCCTTTTTAGCATTTATTCATCTTTCTCAATTTCTCTCTAACCCAAAGCAATAAAACTTTATTCATTTTATAGAGTCCCATTAATGAATGTTTTAGATTTACTAAATAATATTCTATTTTGTTTTAATAAGAATCGGTTTGTATTTAATTTAAATAAAAAGCCGACAATTGTGAGTGCATGCAGTTTACATATAGGCTATTGATGAAGATTAAGTTTGTATTGATATTTATATAAATGATAATATAAAATCTCCTAATGAAGTTACCCATTAGATCATAATAATTATTTCATGATATAAAGAAAAATTTTTTAATCAAACAGTTCAATATTAATTTACATCAATAATTCGGTCCGTCATCAAACAGATTTTCCATATATTAAAGTTTGCTCTCATTTTTATTAAATTCATCCGCTTTAATTCAGATGATCTAATTGATAAATTTTTACCGATAACGGAAGAACGTGTATATCCAATTTAGCGTTTTTTTCCGCCGTGCCTGATAATGTACCTTCGCCGCCTTTCATAAGTTCCTTAAATAAAATTTTCTTTCCGTAAACCGGTACATCAAATAAATCTTCTTTATTGCCAAGATTAAAAACAGCAATCACTTCTTTATTTTTATATGTTCTCGAAAAAGCAAAAGATCTTTTTTTATCATTGGAATATAAAAATTTTAAATCACCTAATCTAAGAGCCGGGCTATTATCGCGTATGGAAATAATTTTCTTATAAAATTTAAGAAGGTTTTTATTTACTTCTACTTTGTAGGAACCGAAACCTTTTTTAAAGCCTGATCCAGGCGTAATGACTTCATTATCGTACTTTAAATTTTCCCATACCATCGGTTTCCTGTCATAGGGATCGTCGGCTCCCCACATACCCACTTCATCTCCGTAATAAACCATTGGCGCGCCGCGATAAGTCATTTGAAATGCGGCAATCAATCTCTGCATATTGTAATCCGCCGAATCGGGTTTTCCTGGATTAAAATTAGGATTTCTTTCGTCTGCACCCTGGTCGTAGTTTCTATCGGGATTCGCAATCATTGAAGACAGTCTTTCCGTATCATGACTATCCATTAAGTTCAGCAGTGCATAAAGATTTTGTTCCGGGTATGTTGTATCAATTTTATGAAGTTCATCAATAAATTCGGAAGCAGTTATTCTTTTCTTTTTAGCAATAAAAAACTTATCAACAGCGTATGCAAAATTATAATTCATCAATGCGTCGAAAGGACCTTTTTTTGAGATAAATTTAGGAGACAATTCCCAGAGTTCTCCTACAATTAATGCATTCGGATTTATTGATTTTACAAGTCTGCTCCAATCATGCCAAAAACCCATCGGGACTTCATCAGCCACATCGAGTCGCCAGCCGTCAATACCGTCGGAAAGATCACCGTCGTTATCCGGATCCATCCATCTCTTGGTTGCATTGAAAATATATTGTTTTGGTCCCGGAGCCAGATCATTTTTAGTTCTGTTAAAAATTGGAAGCGACTTTGTGCCCCACCACCCTTTATAATCAAATTCATTCTGCGGTGTATTAGGATTATCGAAAGATTTAATCTCGTACCAGTCCTTATATTTAGAATTTTTACCGTTTTTAACAATATCCTGGAAAGCCCAAAATTGAACTCCTGTATGATTAAATACACCGTCTATTATTATTTTCATACCATGTTCATGAACGTCCTTAATTAATTTAAGGAATAGTTTATCGGCAGATGTCCATTTCCAGGTGGAGGGATCATCCGGTTTTTCAGAAGCGATTATTTTTTTGTCTCCTTCCGGATCAGGACCGAAGTTAACATCAACATGATGATACGTTGAGCCGTCATATTTGTGAAGTGAAATAGCATCAAAAATTGGATTAATGTAGATTGCACCGATTCCTAATTTTTTTAGATAATCTAAGTGATCAATAATTCCCTTCAAATCTCCACCGTATCTTCTCTCAAATAAATGACTTCTAAAACTGCCGCCTAATTTCTTCTCCCAACTTGCTTCCGAAAAAAAATTACTCGTCCATGGAGTTACATGCCAGTCCGCCGGTTTTTTGCCAAATTCGAGCGCAACTTTTTCTCCGTTAGGATCATTCTCGGAATCTCCGTTTGCAAATCTTTCGGGAAATATCTGATACCATACTATCCCCTTAGCCCACTGCGGAACTTTATTCTGAGCGAATATATTTAATGATAGTAAGCAAAGTATTGTAACTACAAAGATGAAAGAGGTTTTTTTCATAGCGAGAGTTCTTTCTTCATAATTGCGAGAGATTCAAGGATAGTATGCGGTTTGAAGTTTAATTCCGTTTCAGCTTTGATTGTAATTAAACCTGATTTCAATGGTCGTTTGGCTGCTTGATTTAAATCCTTAGTTAATATCGGGGTAATTATGGATTTATCCAGATTAAAAAAATCAGCTATTTTTTCCGTAAATTCGAAACGGGATAAAAGATCCTTCCCTCCGATATTATAGATACCCTGCTTTTTATATGCAATAACTTTGTTAATAGCCTGAACAAGATCATCCAAAAAAGTTGGATTATTAATTTGATCGGTTACTATTCGTATAGGTTTACTGGAGCGGATTGAATTAATCACCCATCTCACAAAATCAGGACGGCTGTCAGCAGCGTGTCCGTACAATACATTAGTTCTTAAAATAGTGTAAGAAGCTCCGCTTATTTTCAAAGCATTTTCGCTGGCAAGTTTTGTTCTGCCGTAATAACCTAGCGGATTCGGTTTTGCGGTTTCAGGATAAGGCCCTCTTTTTCCGTCAAAAATATAATCTGAAGAAATATGAATTAGATGTATATCCAGAACCCTGCCGGCTTCAGCAAGATACTCAACTCCCTTCACATTAACTCTCCAGGCAGATTCGCGTTCAGATTCGCTGGCATCAACGTTAGTGAAGGCTGCGGCATTCACAATAATATCCGGATAAAAATCATATATAACTCTCTTGATTTCATCCCTCTTTGTCATATCACATTGTACATAGTCAATCGTATTAATAACACAGCTATCTTCTATCGAGCAGCCAAATAACTGGGTGTTATTTTCTTTCAGATAAAAATCAATAACCCGCTGTCCGAGCATTCCGTTAGCACCGACTACCAAAATTCTTCTTTTAATTAAATCGTTTGAAAACATCATTTTTTAAATTATTAAATTTATTCAAATCAAGATATGACACTACGCAGCCAGCCGCAATGTTAGCAAAACGCAGTGAATCTTCAATATTTCTATCTTTAATATAAGTATAAAAAAAAGTTGCCCCAAAAACATCGCCGCATCCAATCTGATTAGTACCTTTAACTTCAATAGCATTACTGAAAAATGAAATTATTTTATTATTTTTTAAAGAATAAGCATGTGCACCTAATTTCCCCCGGGTTACAATTAATATTTTAACGCCGAAATTAAGTACTTCATTTATAATTTCTTTTTCAATTTTTTTGGCGGTTAATACCTTTAATTCACTTTCATTTACCTGGAGAATATCGATGCATTCAGCCCATTTTTTGAATTCTGGAATCTGCCGGAATTCTCTTTTCATATTTTCATCCAAACCTCGCGCAAGTGTGTGAACATCAAGATAAATTATGCCGCTAAAATTTTTCCTGATATTTATCAACTGCTCAAGATTTATATCAAATCCGGTAATCATGTTTATCAAAATTCCAGTAAATCGAGAAAAATCACTAATATCTATATCCAGATTTTTTGTAATGTTTTCGTAAGTTTCGCCTCGCTCCTTAAAATCGTGCAGCGTAAGAAACACTTTGGGAATTCTCTCTACTGTTTGAAAATAAGTACTGCTTAACTCATCGTAAAGCGGTAAAAACAAATGCCTGTTTTTCTGTTCGATTGAAGTACAAAGGAAAAACTCATCATTCTTATCCACTAAGCTGTTTAGAGCTATTGCTGTGTAAAAAATACCGCCCGGTTTTGTAATTTCGTTTTCTTTGGTACCAAAATGATCTTCAACGGTATGTCCGATTACTAAAAACTTCATGATAAAAAACATACAATGATTTTATATAAATATATAAAATAAATTTGAATGAATTAAAGGTGAGGCAGTTCAAGATCATTTTGTTGAAATAAATGTTCTTCATAAAAGTTAATGTGTTTTTTTAATTACATTTGTGGATCAATTCGGCAAACTGACCTACGATAACTCAAATGATTCTTTCACACAAACTATCAGTCTGCTCATTTATAAATGATAGCCACACACGCAATGCTTTTAATGATTATCTCACATTAGCTTTATATCACACCGCACCAATTACAACTCTTATGTATGTGTATAATTTTCCTTAAATTCATTTATATTGTGTTGTTAATTTTACGATTTTGAGAGTCGGAATTAAGTAAGGTATTTTGTTTAACTAAAGTTTTAAATTTTAATAATTCCGGCATATTCCGAAAGTAATTTAAAATTTACCTTTTTAATTCCGCCTCTTTTGACTCTTTCAATATTACAGAAATTAAGGACACTATGAAAATTGGAATTACTTGCTACCCGACTTACGGCGGAAGCGGTGTTATCGCGACGGAACTTGGTAAAGCTTTGGCATTAAAAGGACACGAGGTTCACTTTATCAGCTATGCACTACCCTTCCGGCTGACAAACTTCGTTGAAAATGTTGTGTTTCATGAAGTGGAGATGAGCAGTTACCCGCTATTTGAATTTCCGCTTTACAGTCTGGCGCTTGCCAGTAAAATGGTTGAGGTTGCAGAATTCGAAAAATTAGATTTATTCCATGTACATTACGCTATTCCGCATGCAACCAGTGCCTACCTGGCACGGCAAATGCTGAAGGACAAACGGGATATTAAAATTACAACGACTTTACACGGTACGGACATTACTCTTGTCGGCTTGGAGCCTTCATTTTTACCCTTGGTAAAATTCAGTATTGAACAAAGCAACGGCGTTACTGCCGTATCGCGGTTTTTAAAAGAAAAAACCATAACCAACTACGATATCGAGAAAGATATTGAAGTAATCCCGAACTTTATCGATACTGATCTGTACAAACCAAAAGTTGACGGAATTTTCAGAGAACATCTTGCACCTAAGGGTGAAAAGATACTCGTTCATACTTCAAATTTTCGCCCGGTAAAGCGAGTACCGGATACGATTAGAATTTTCGAACAGGTGCACAAAGAAGTACCGTCAAAATTGGTCCTTGTAGGAGACGGTCCGGACAGATCTGAATGCGAAAGGCTTTGCAGGGAACTGAAGCTTTGTGATCATGTTAAATTTTTAGGAAAGCAGGACGGTCTTGTAGAAATTCTGAATGCATCCGATTTATTTTTAATCCCGTCCCAATCCGAAAGCTTTGGATTGGCTGCACTCGAAGCAATGTCGTGCGGTATCCCGGTTATAAGTTCCAGCGTTGGGGGCTTGCCTGAATTAATTAGACATAATGAAACAGGATTTATTGCCGAGATTGGTGATATAGATAGAATGGCAAAATATGCTATTGATCTTTTAACCAATCAAAAGAAATATAAATTATTCTCAGAGAATTCCAGAAAAAGAGCTGTGGAAAATTTTGATAAATCCATTGTTGTACCTACGTATGAGAACCATTATAGAAAAATTCTAGAAGAATGATGAACCGATGATTATTTACTGTGCGGGACCTATCAGGGGAGATGTTAAGTATCGAAATTTTTTCAAAGAAATTATTAATTATCTGGTTGAATCCGGCCATACTGCTTTAACAGAATTAAACGATATTTTTCACACTTCAATACCCTTGACGAATGAACAAATATTTAAACGTGATATAAAGTGGCTTGAAAAAAGTAAGCTGGTTATCGCTGAAGTTTCAGGACCAAGCCTTGGAACCGGTTTTGAAATTGCTTATTCTTTATATAATTTAAGAAAGCCTGTTCTGGCGGTTGCATATTCGAATGCCGGTAAAATTTCTGCCATGATTGATGGTTGTAATAATAAACATCTCACTTTAAAATATTATGCAGATATTGATGAACTGAAAAAAATATTATCAAATTATTTAGATAATGAAAAATAATTATTAAATGAGTGAAAAAGAATTCATTTCATCGTGGAAATTAAAACTGGAATCCGGAAACTTAAAAAATTTTCCAGGTAATTTTGTAAATGCTGAAAGTTTTAAGGAACTGAGACTGCCGGCTAAAACGCTTGTTATGGGAGAAGAGTTTTTCGGAACATTCGAAATACTTACTGTCGACGGGAACCCGGTTCATCAGGCTAGTACATATGCTCAAGCAAAATATATATTGTACGCAAACCGCAATAAACCTGAAGTAATTCCGATACCTGCTGATGAAGATGCGGTAAAAAAAGCCAATTCAAATTACGAAACTTACCTGGATTCTCTTATTAAGGATATCGAAAAAGATTATAAAAAAAATTTCCCGGCTGAAAAGAATTCGAAAAGCATAACGAACGAAATTTTTAGGTTACTTAATTTAACGCGATACTGAGAAACAATTTGATTGATGTAAGCAGTAATGTTTATACTTATCTTAGCTCTCTTTTCGGCGAAGATGATGCCAAGAGATATGTAGAATTCATTAAAAATGAATCGGCTCAATATATTAGAGCTAACACTTTAAAAACCGATAGAGACGAACTTTCCCGCAATCTATTTCAAAATTACGGCATCGTGTCCGAAACAATTCCCAATTTTCCTCATGCATTAAAAATAATTAAAAAAAATAATTTAACGGGAAAAACCGTGGAGCATATTATCGGAGATTTTTATATACAGAGTCTTTCTTCGATGATTCCGCCTATGATTCTAAATCCTTCACCCGGCGATGTTGTATTAGATCTCTGTTCGGCTCCCGGCTCAAAAACTACCGAGCTGGGAGAAATGATGCGGAACAGCGGCACTCTAATAGCCAATGAAATTGCTTTGGACAGAGTTAAGATGCTGGTGTATAATCTTGATAGAATGAATATTATCAATTCAGGCGTTGTGCACAACAAAGGTGAATGGCTGAGTAAAATTTACAACGCATATTTTGATAAAATTTTAGTCGATGCACCGTGCAGCGGATTGGGAATTATTCAGAAGAAAGAGGAAGTGAGCAATTGGTGGTCTCTAGAAAGAGCAGAGCGGCTGGGAGATTTGCAGCTGCGGCTTTTAATTGCCGCAATTAAAATGGTTAAAGTCGGGGGTCAAATTGTCTATTCAACTTGTACCTTAACACCCGAAGAAAATGAATTTATTATCAACAAAGTACTGCAGAAATATCCGGTTGAAATTCTTGGCATTGAGCTGCCTATTTCTTCTCACGAAGGATTTACTTCTTACAAAGGTATTCAATTGCATCCGGAAATAAGCAAAGCTAGAAGGATATTGCCATGGGAAGCCGATTCCGACGGTTTCTTTATTGTAAAACTTAGAAAGGTAGAAGATACAACTCCCCCGGAACCGCTTAAATTAAAACGAAGCAATTTATTTCTGCTGAATTATGAAAAGAAAGAGCCAAAGAAATTGTTGGCAAATATTGAAAGTGATTTCGGAATACCCGGAGAAATTTTAGCAAATTATAAATTCCTCATCAAAAGAAACGACATTTATTTTGTGAATAAAAATTGGAATGATGAACATTTAGATATTTTCGATAGAATTGGGACAAAATTCGGAATCATAAATAAGCTGGACCAGGTGACATTACATACTCAGGCAGCCCAGGTTCTGCAAAAATTCATTACTAAAAACATTTATAACGTGAACAATCTTGAAGAACTAAAAACTTACCTTGACGGCGGCACCATTAAAAATGATTCTTTAAACACGGGACAATGCGTTGTAATGCATAACGGCTCCATCTTAGGAACAGCTGTAGTTACAAAAGACGGCATTAAAAGCAGATTTCCGCGTGCAAAGAGGACACAGGATATTATTGTTTCCTAATATAATTTATCTTACTGTTCACCTCATAGTTTAGTATTATTTAATATTTCCCGTTGTAAATCATTCATAACTACCATTATAAAATTATTTGATTAATATAGTACAACTGTCTCAGCGATGCCATTTTTTCACCAGGTAATAATGAAATATTTTATTTTGGACTCTTGCATTTGTGCCGCCAAACTCGTTTTTTGGTAGCACAAATTTAGGGGGAAATCAATAGCTCTGACCAAATCAGTTTTAAGTACACGTTAAAAAAATTAATAAAGATTTTATTATGCAATTATATAAATTAATATTTATTCTTTTAGGAAGTACAATCACTCTATTTGCTCAGCCGGTCGAAGTGGATTCAATCAAATATAAGCTTCAGGAAATTACTGTGTTCGGACAAAGTAGCAAGGAAATTTTTCTTGAAGTACCCGCTGCAATAAACGGGATTAATATTGATAAGATTATCATGCCAGGAATAAATTTAAAGGACGCTTTACAAATGACACCCGGCGTTTTTATTCAAAACAGGAACGGCGGTCCTTTATCCAAAATTATGATACGCGGAACGGGAGCAAAATCAAATGATGCACAGGTAACCGGATTAAAAATATTAGTTGATGGTTTTCCGGAAACAGATCCCGACGGAAGGACTTCACTTGATTTGGTTGATTTATCGTCAATCTCACGAATCGAATTATCAAGGACGCCGGCTTCTTCATTTTACGGCACTAATTCCGGTGGTGTTATAAATTTTATCAGCAACACAAATTTCAAAAATTCTTTTGTCGAACCTAAAACCGTTTTAGCAAGTTACGGTTTTTATAGGAATCAACTTTCTGCCGGTCTTATGCTCGGAAATGCTAATGCATTGTTTTCTGCCGCCAATACAAATTTTACCGGTTGGAGAGAACATAGTAACAGATATTCCACTTATTTCAGCCTGGCAATAGATAATAAATTAAGCAACGTAGCGAATCTATTTCTCTCCTTAAGCGGAATATCCAGTTTTTATCAACTCTCCGGTCCCTTAACATATACACAATTCATTGATAATCCTGTACAGGCAAATGCTGTATTTGCGGCAAGAGATGAAAGAAGGCATAATAAATTCTTGAGACTTGGTTTTAAGTTTGATAATGAAATAGCAGATGGACATTCCTTCAGTATAAGAGGTTTTATTAATCCCAAAATAATTATGCGCTCGCAAAAGAACAGTTACCGTGATTTTAATCGGTACAACCTGGGCGGAGGAATTGAATATAATTATTCAACAAAATTATCAGGAAATATATTCAATTACTTTACGGCAGGCATTGATGAGCAGTATCAAAACGGAACCATTTTATTTTACAATCTAACGCCAGACAATCAGCGCGGTACAACCCTAAAACAAAATAAAGAAGAAGGCGGCAACAATTTCGGTTTTTTTGTTCGGGATGAAATTGTATTCGAAAAAGTCAGTGTATTGATAGCAGGGAGATATTCTATTTCAGAATATTTATACGACGATTTCATGAACCCGGAATTAAATACTACAAAAATATTTAGGGGCTTTACACCTTCAATCGGAATATCTTATAAAGTAAGTCCGCTCAGTTCGGTTTATTTTAATTATTCGGAAGGAATCGGAACTCCGGCATTTAATGAGATAGATCCTCCGGCAGAATTGGAAAATATCACAGGATTAAATCCTTTATTGTCACCTTCAAAATTCAATTCTATTGAAGCAGGAATAAAAGGAATATTAACCTTCAATAGTTTTGTTTTAACTGATATTAATTATGAAATATCTCCATATTATATTTTCGGGAAAAATGAATTAATACCGTACGAATCCAGCGGGGTTGCCTATTATGTATCTGCCGGGGAAACACAAAAGTACGGATTGGAAACTGCTATTACTTTAAATTCTAATTTTGGATTGTCGTTGCAGGGTGCAATAACATTTTCCAGAAATAAATTTATCGATTTTAAAAACACAAATCAAAATTTTGATAACAAATCAATTCCCGGTATTCCTTCTGAAATAATTATTCTGCAGGTTTCTTATACTTTACCTTCAGGCTTTTATGTTCAAGCGGGACTGGAAAATCTCGGAAGAATTCAAATTAACAACGATAATAAAATTTCTTCTTCTCCTTACACAATTTATAATCTTAAAATGAATTATAAGCTGCATATTCTAAATAATTCAGCAGACTTATTTATGGGAATAGAAAATCTATTTAACAGAACTTATGCTGCCTCGGTATTTGTAAACGGCTCCAACGGGGAATATTATGAGCCGGGATTGCCCCGGAATTTTTACGGAGGTGTTAAATTGAATTTTAATTTTTAATTATCTGATGTTCCCAAATATTTTCTAATTAGTATGTCTTTGTTTTATTAATTCGAAAACCTTATGTGATAAAATTTTCATTGCCGGTCTTGCCCTGCTTTCTTCAACAGGTGTGAAGCAGGCGATGATATATTTAATTTTTCCGTTATCGACAATCCCAACATCGTTTGTCCAGTAACTCCACCAACCTGTTTTATGATAAAACATAGTGTTTGAGGGTAGTCCTTGAGAAAGTTTTGTAGTATCCAATTGTCTGCCCAGCAAAGCTTTCATCTGCATGCTCACCCATGGATTTATGAGTTGATTTGTGTACACACGATACATAAAATCAGCAGCATGGAGCGCGCATGTTTCTGTTCCCCGGATTTTTTCATATCCCGGATCTTCGTATTTACGGCTGAGAAATTTCCTGGTAACTTCGCTTCCGTACCATCCGTATTCGTGCATTGTTTTGTTTATGCTGTCACGTTTTGCAATGTCAATCAAACAATTAGCTGCTGAATTATCGCTGCGGGTTATCATTAAATCGAGAAGATAATTAACGGTTACAGTGTCGCCATCTCTTAAAAGGGGGCGCGGATCATAACTGATTTCTTTTTTCTTGTCAACTACATCTGGAAATTTTGCGATGTACGGAGTGGATAAGAAAAAATCACCGTTGCTTATTTCTTTTAACACCTGCATCGCAACGTACATTTTATATACGCTTGCGGGATAAATAAAATTATCGTAATTAACGCCGCCCAGTGCAGGATTTTTTCCGCTCAAATCAACAACCGCAAACGATATTTGTTCGGTGCCGTCTTCGCCCACATTAAACGTACTGTCAAGATGCACTGACTTCACTATTTCATTTAGAGAATCTGAAAATGCATCATCCACAGTAAAGTAATCCGGAACTTTCACACCCTGCGCAAAACCGTTAAACGCAATTAATAAAAATGAAATAAAAAACGTACATAATTTCAAAATGGCTTCCCTTTTTTAGATGAACGATTTCTTTACTTTAAGTTAAGAAATTCTTTTATTATTTGATATTGATGTAATGAATTGAGGAGATATATGAACATTCAAATTTTCGGTACAAAAAAATGCAGTGATACACGAAAAGCCGAAAGATTTTTTAAAGAACGAAAAATACAATACCATTTCAGGGATTTAAATGAAAAGGGTGTTTCCAAAGGTGAACTTGATAATATATCGCGAAAAGTTTCGATCGAAAATTTAATTGACAAAAAAGGAAAGCAGTATAAGAAACGAAATCTTCAATTTATGGTTTTTGATGTTGAAGAAGAATTGTTGAACGATCCGCTGCTGTTTAAAACTCCAATTGTCAGGAACGGAAAGCTTGTTACTGTTGGTTATAAACCGGAATTATGGAAAGAATGGATTGAAGAAAAAACTTGAAAACCTTTTAAATTTTATCCATAAATCCGTCGACGTGACAGGCTTGATAAAATATTCTGTATATTAAAATTTTTATTGAATATTAAATTCTTTTGACTTAGCTTTCAAAAGCGGATCAATAAAAAATGAAAAAGAATAGACAGCAATTCTGCGGGTACCGGAATTTCCCGAAATTATACCGATTTGTGCGAATACTTTTATTAGGACTATAAATGGAATTATTAGAGCGCGACGGGTATTTAACGGAATTAGAAACAAAATTTAAGGGCTTGTCGGAAGGTAACGGTTGTGTTGTCTTAATTTCAGGCGAGGCGGGGATAGGCAAAACATGCCTGATTGAAAATTTCACGAAAAAAATTGAAGCCCAGGCAAACATTCTCTGGGGAGCATGCGATGCACTGTTTACACCGCGCCCGTTGGGGCCTCTTTACGATATAGCCGCACAGTTAAAAAACGGTTTGTTAAATCTTTTAGAAGGGAAAGCAGAGCGTACAATAATTTTTACAAGATTTCTACAGGACCTGCAGCAAAGTGAACTGCCGAATATACTGATAATGGAGGATGTACATTGGGCTGATGAATCAACTCTTGATTTGATTAAATTTTTAGGGCGAAGATCAAACAGAATAAATTCTCTTCTTATAATCACATATCGTGACGATGAAATTAACTCCGAACATCCTTTAAGATTAGTTTTAGGAGATATTCCTTCTCAGAATTTAATAAAATTTAAACTGCCGCTTTTAAGTGAAAAGACTGTTAATAATTTAGCAGCATCCCGCGGACTTGAAAATCTTTATAATAAAACCGGCGGTAATCCGTTTTTAATTACCGAACTGGTGAACAATCAAAATGAAGGGGTGCCGTCAACAATTAAAGATTCAATTCTTACAAGAGTGTCCCGTCTTTCAAATGATGCAAAGGAACTGGTTCAATTAACTTCTATTGTTCCCACTCGAACAGAAAAATGGTTAATAGACAAAATCATTACTTTAAATACTGAAATACTAGAAGAATGTTTACACTCGGGATTACTTAAACTTGATACAGAATCAATTTCATTTAAACATGAACTAAGCAGAATGGCTGTAGAAGAATCACTAAGTGAACCAAAAAGACAACTGCTGAATGAAAAAGTTTTACAAATCCTTTTAATTCAAAATAATATAGACAATTATCTGGCAAGAATAATTCATCATGCATCAGGTGCAGGCAATAAGGAAATTATCTTAAAGTATGCACCGCTGGCAGCACAGCAAGCTTCAAAATTCGGCGCGCATATTTTGGCAGCAAAACATTATTTGACTGCACTGGAATATTCATCAAAGTGGAAAATAAAAGAATATTTAGATCTGCTTAAAGGCAGATCATATGAGTGTTATTTAACCGGACAAATTGAAGAAGCTCTTGAAGCAGGTGAGAAAATAAATGGACTGCTTATAAGTTATCCCGACCCAGCATTGGAAGGAGAAAATTACAGGAGAATGTCTCGAATGCTATGGTATGATTGCAATGATGAAAAAGCTGATGAATACCTTAATAAAGCAATAGATATACTTGAAAATCTTCCCCCCGGGAAAAATCTTGTTATGGCTTACAGCTGCAAGTCTCAGATGCATATGATCAGAGAAGAAACTGAACTTGCAGTTCAATGGGGGAAAAAGGCGGTTAAATTTGCCAGGGAGATAAACGACCTGGATATAGAAGCACATGCATTGAACAATATCGGTACTGCAAAGATGTTTGTTGATGATCCTGCCGGTGAGAACCATTTAAAAAGAAGTCTTGAACTTTCCCTAAAAAATAATTTTACCGAGCATGCGTCTCGAGCTTATACTAATATTGGCTGTGTATTTCTACAACGAAGAAGATTAAATGAAGCAAATGAATATTTTAAAGAAGGGACTGAATATTTCAATGAAAAAGATTTGTATGTATACGGCCTTTGCATGACCGGGCATCATGCCCATCTAAAATTGTATCTTGGTCAATGGGATGAAGCAGTTGAAATGCTGAACGTTATTTTCAGGCGAGAAAATATTCCCGCTGCAAATAAGATAGTTCCATTGTTTGTTGTAGGGTTAGTCAGGGCAAGACGCGGCGATCCCGGAGCGGAAAACCTTCTTGGAGAATCTTATGAATTGGCATTAACTATTAGAGAGCCGGATAAAATTGTTGTTACATTAGCAGCTAAGGCAGAAGCTTATTGGCTAAATAATAAGCTCTCTGATTTAGTTGAAGAACTCGAAACTCAATACGCTAAAATTTTAAAGACAAATAATCCTTGGACGATAGGTGTACTTGCGTATTGGTTATGGAAAGCGGGCAGACTTAATAAAGTTCCCGACAAAATTGCAAAACCGTATTATCTTCAAATTAAGGGCGATTGGAAATCTGCTACCAAATTGTGGGAAGAATTACAATCACCGTATGAACAGGCAATGGCCCTGAGTGAAGGTGATGAAGAAGCAATGAAAAAGGCGATTGAAATATTTGAAAGTTTAAGTGCATCTGCATCAGCTTTATTTATAAAACAGAAAATGAGAAAACGGGGATTGAAAAAAATTCCAAAGGGACCAAGAAAAACTACTAGAGAAAATCTTGCAGGATTGACTTCAAGACAAATGGAAGTATTAAAACTTCTTAGTAAAGGTCTAAGCAATAATGAAATTGGAAGCAAACTTTTTATTTCGCCTAAAACGGTTGATCATCATATTTCCGCAATATTTTCAAAACTAAATATTCATTCCCGTTTTGAAGCTGCTGCTTATTTGCAAAATACCGAAATGATTAAAAAATAGGGAATGCTTTAACATAATATAGGGGATCCTCCCGATTTAATCCTTCTTAATAAAAACTAAGTTAATCTCCATCAATAATTCACTTTTAAAGAAAATTTGGAGGTTATATGCCTAGATATATCATTGAAAGAATTTTCCCCGATGGATTAGAAATTCCGGTAACCCGGGACGGCAGCAACATATGTTTAAATGTTGTTCAAAATAATACCGACGATAATGTTACCTGGATTCACTCTTACGTGAGTGACGATAAAAAGAAAACTTTTTGTGTTTATGATGCACCCACCCCTGAAGCAATAAGAAAAGTAGCAAACAAAAATAAACTTCCGGTCGAAAAAATTACCGAAGTAAGGGTTCTTGATCCTTATTTCTATTTATAAAATTTATCTAAAATAATTAGGAGGTAAAAATGAAAAACCTATTCTCAATAATGTTGTCTATTCTTTTAATTGGTGCTTTTATAAGCACCGGAACTGCTCAGGAAAAATCACAAAAGAAATCTAATGAAAAACAAATAATGCATCGTTACGTTGTTGAAAGGACTTTTCCGAATGGTCTTAATATTCCTATAAATAAAGTCGGAAAAGATATTTG
>CAVVVS010000054.1:0-57854 GCA_963751355.1 uncultured Ignavibacteriales bacterium
CTGAAGCAAGCCTAGCTGCATTAAACTCAACTTCATAATTTCCCGGCCGCTGCTGCTTGTTTACTAAAGTTTTTACTTTTCTTCCTAAAACATCATACACTATTAAACTTACGGACAAGTCGCGACTTGTCCCTACATACGGGATTGAATATTCTATTTTAGTAGTTGGATTAAACGGATTAGGATAATTTTGGTATAACTTAAAGTTTGCTGGAATGGATGCATTATCAAATTCATGTACAGAGGTTATAGTTTCTCCTCCGCTTGTAGTTTTTAAAATACCAAGGTCTCCTGCTAGGTACCCTGTATTTTCATCTGTAAAAAACATAGAAGAAATTCCTATTGAAGGCAGTTCATTCGTTAAATCTAGCCAGCTATTTCCGCCGTCCGTTGTCTTGTATAAAACGTGAGTATGGATTCCAAATGTATCGGTATCACTAACGAAATAACCAATGCTGTCGCTGACAAATTGAATTTGTGTAGGTATAGTATGATTAGCTATAGGCGCATCTGTCCAGGTGTCCCCTCTATCGGTAGTTTTAAATATATGCCCTTTTCTCCCAAAGAACCCCGTGGTTGAATTAATAAAATTAACCTTGCTGTTTAGCTCATCAAAGTAACCCGGTGTTGAACCAGACGCTACAGCTAGAGTATCCCAGTTGTCGCCTCCATCAGTAGTTCTGTAAAGTGTAGAGGTTCCCGAAACAAAGCCAAGATTCTCATCAACGAAGTAGACAAATTTTTTATCAAACTTATCATGATTAATACTAAGAGGGGCCCACATATTTCCACCATCAGTAGTTTTAATAACACCATCACCGGTGGAAAAGTCCTTGTAAATGGCAAAGCCGAGATTGTTGTTAACAAAATACACATCCTGATAATTAGGATCCGGGAAAGATGGATCTGAAGAAGAAATTCCGGTGTTTAACTCATTCCAGTGGACACCACCATCAGTGGTTTTCATAAGTTTAGGCCCGGCATTAAAACCGGTCATATCATCAAGAAAAAAAAGAGACCATCCATTAGAGGAATCGTTAACCACCCCCCAATTCTCCCCGGCATCCGAAGTTTTATAAAGCTTGCCATCGTCCCCATCGGCGTAACCAACAGAAGGGGAAGGGAAATAAATTGCAGAAACACCGGGATGGTCCTCACTAATTTGAGTCCAGTTCTCACCGCCGTCAGTGGTTAATGCGATTAAACCTTTCTCCCCGAGAGCATAAGCAGAGTCGGCAGAGACATGAGTAATGGAATAAATGTAATTATTAATAGAATCTTTGCCTTTTACCCAAGTATCTCCTCCATTTTTGGTATAATATAGTCCTTCTCCAGAACCACCACCATAATCAGTTACTCCAACAATAACATTATTATTGCTGCCGGCAGAAAGAGACCTAATACCCTGGTTTTGCGGAGCAGCGAAAACAGAATCCCAACTTTCCCCACCATCAGTGCTTCTGCATACTATGTTTGAATTGGTTGCCGCCTGATATCCAAAAGCGAAAATAGATTCTATTTGTAGATTTTTATTAAGGGAATTTGATGAAGGAAAAATTTTGGCTTCTGCAGCTTCGTCAAACTTCGCCAATATCACCCACCCCCATTTGGGAGGTATATTAGAAACACCGAATTGCTTTGTAATTCGAATTCCGTTAGTATTTGCATCCTTAGGTGCGCCGAAAAGAACATAATTTGCTTTGCTTGCACTATATGCAATATCCTTGTACTCATTTAAATCGAAATTATCAGCATGTTCTGTAAAATCTTTACGATTTGTTGAAGTCTTTAATGTACCTTGTCCTCCTACAATTGTCATATTATTAAATGCTCTAACAAAATAAAGCGATTGAAAAAATGTTGCCAGTCTAATTACAGTTTTTAATGCAGAGACAGAATATAAATATGATTCTCCGGTAAAATTATCTCTGCAAAGAACAAGAACGTCATTATTAATTTGATCATAAGCTATACTAACTATATCTATTTCCGGCCCCAAACCTAAGTTACAGAATACTTTTCCAGAGCTTACTTCGAATAATGTACTTCCTTCACCACCAGCTAATAAAAGATTATTAAAGCAAACCGCAGCAGCTAAGAATCGAACTCCCGGATGATTGTTAAACCACCGTTTCCAAACTTCATTATTTTGCTGAGGAAAAATATTAGTTCCAAAGCATGTAACTAAAAGAAGAAGTTTAAAGAAATTTTTGTATGATAAATGCATTTCTTACCCTCACTTTATATTTAATGGAAAATAGATTTACTATTCAGTTCTGTATATTTTTTAAGCGCCAGCAGGAATATTCAAAGGCTTGTTATTCTTTAAAATATTTTAGAGCCGGGTAATGGAAATACTCGTATCTTGTATTTATTCAGAAGATTTACATTGAGGATAGGTGTATGCTTTTTGGAAGATAAGGACTTTTGAAAATAAATGCAATCAAACAAGAAATTTTTTATTAAAATTATTGGGGGGATTTTTATTCCCTCTTGACTTTTTACCTTTAATAGAGGTTAGGTTACTTTTCAGATAATTTCTCCATTCTTGACTTAAATTGTTCTTTATTTTGCCACGGATTAAATGGTTCTTTACCTATAGCTTTTTCTAAATCAAAATCATTTAAAATAATATGACTAATTTCTTTTTTGGGAACTATACTTTGGAAAAAGCTTTTGCTGTTCTTAAGACGTTGATTATGATTGTAGGAATTTGACAAGATTACATTTACAGTATCGGCAATTCTTATTTCATAACTTAGGTGAGATTTTTCAAACTTACAGTTATTCCAAAATAGATCATTAAAATCAAGATTCCCTTCTTTATTAGTATACTTATCAATGAATGGATGTCCGGTTTTATCCCAATCGATTAAAAAAGGTCACGGATCTTTGACGGATTCTGAATAAATTTGGTTTCTTAGAATTTCGTGCCAAAAAGAATTTTGGTGGCGTCCTTTAAGAAATATTTCGTCTATTATAAATTGAATATCAAGTATTTCATTATCCATATTCCAAGCAAGAGAAATTCCCATTGTATTTTTTAATGATTTGTATATTATAATACCTAATAATTCTAATTTTATAAATTGTGTATAACTTAATTTTCTGAACCAATAAGAAAAATCTTTTATGGTTTTAGCAACACGTGGACGATTTAATTTATTAAATAGAATGACTCCATCATTTATCCCATATTGTTGCATCTGCTTATGTTTATTAACAATCTGATATGGATTTTCGGAGGGATTAAATCTAATTGTAGTAATAGCTATTCTTGGTGGCGGTAACAAAACTTTTTCAATAAAATCTTCAAGTTGTTCTTCATTTAAACTTACTCCTTTAATTTCTCCTTTATGATTTTTTAAAGAACTAGGGAGAGAAGTTTCCCATTGATTAAATCTTTCGTAAATAATTTCACTATTATTATCTCTACTCTGTGAGTGAACAGCAATAAAAAATGGTAATATTTCGATTTGGGAGAAAAGTCTCCAGTTTCATCAATTGCAATCTTCATAGTAACCTAACGTTGCATCTAAGCCGCAGCAAAGGACAGAACAGATTGATAGCACTAAAATGCTAATAACTAAGAAACAATTAATTAACAAGATAACTTAAAACAACAATGCTTAACGAGTTTGCTAAAGCCAAAGATCACAAAAACAGCCGAACCGCAAAGGCTGTCGGCTTGAGCTGCTTGTTAGGTGCTTTTTAGGGCAAATGATGAAGAATGTTAAAAATAAAGATGTATTGCCTAATACTTCTTCCCAAAAAGAAGAGATAACGGAACATAATATTAGGCTAAAACAATTTTTACTGGAAAAGGGATATTTTGTTCATGGAATTGGCATCGGTGATGCGATAGACTATTTAGTGGTAACTTGCGCCGAACCTAAAGATATTATGGGCAAGACCAATTAGTTTTATCGCCTTTCTCAACATTGTTACGCCAATTTAACAGCTGTAGGTTACTGGGGTTGTCAGAACCGCCATTTGAAACTGGGTTTATGTGATCGATTTCCCAGCCATGTTCGGAATCTCTGTCACCATAGTTGGAATATTCAATAACCGCACCACATTTATCCCAACGCCATTGGGCGGGAGAAAAATCTGGTATCGCTCTGCCTTTAGTCCAAACGAGGTCAATAGTGTCCCGGGAAAACGAATGGCCAGCTTTATTTGTATTTGATTTACGCAACATGGTAATTAACTCCTTTGAAATGAATGGATACATAAATAAAACTATGATGGGAAAAGATTAGTCCTTCCCCCATAATCTGATAGTTACGCCAAGAGCAATTAAAGTGGCACCTAATAAAATAGAGATTCTGCCTTGACGATAAAAAGGACTGACTTGGACGTAAAGTTTAGATGGGATTTGATATAACATTAGCAAACCATTTACAACTAAAACAGAGCCCAATACAAAGCATATTAAGTCTATTAGCTTTTGGTAATGTTTTAATATAAACTTTTTCATTTGATAATTGATAATTTTGTTCTTAAAAATATTGTTTAAATAGACATTGATTTAATTTTCGCATCAAAAGATGATAAGGATTTAATTGAATCCTCAATTCGGCTTATAAATTTTTCAATTTCGATTAAATCTTTTTGTTCTTTTTCTATAATAGACGGGTCTTTCTTTATGTTGGATTTATATTTGAACCTTGTAATATTGTTCTTATCATCAATCGTCCAGATAGCATGAATGAAACCGTTCCTTTTGTCATTAATTTTATTTAGTTCTTCATGTATAACGTTGAATTTTTTAATTAAATCTTTATCATTAATTTTATAAAGGAGTATTTTCTTGAATTTAGATAATAATACCTTAAAAGAATCGCCACTTAAAAGTCGTATTGTCAAATTTTTATCTACTGATGACATTAAAATGGAGATTGTTTCCATAATAGAGTACTCTAAGGAAACAAATTGTATAGAGAGCATCCCAAGAGAAGATGTTAATTTTGTAGACAAAAAGATGTCTTTGCCTACAAGTGATTCTTTATCGAGCTTCATATACAGGCACCTTTCAGATTATTTCAATGATAGGTTCGACGACACTGACCATAAGGCAGTCAAGGAAAGCCTTTTTGATTTATTGGCAACTGTTGTTGAGAAAAACTTAGAGCGTATTTTAGCACCTAACATATTATTAACCTATTAGATTTCTTCCTTATCTTATTCCCTATATAAGGATAAAATTCCTAATAGTAGATATATTTTTGATTTATCCCTTATATAAGGAATTTTCTTCTTCAATTCTTAATGGTTTTAATTATTCTTTCCACTTTGGAAATGTTTAAATTTTTTAATTAATGATTTTGTAGCACATAATTCATCTGTTAAGTTCATTATCAAGGTAATGTGTTCGGTGCGTATAAACATAATTATCGAATGGTAAAAAGCAGATTGCATACCCCGAATTATTATAGCAGTGTTAAACTTATATATTTTATATGATTATAACAAGTGGTCTTTCAAATATGCCGCGCACGGAAACGTTCTATTCGGATAATATTTATGTCCGGTGTATTGCTGTGAATTGTTTTCCTTGTTATCCGCGCCGTCCGGTAATATAACTACCCGGCAATCACCAGTACGAAATGCCCATAAAAAAATCCCGCTTTTTTGCGGGATTAAAATGTTAGCTGTGCGCTTGAAATGAGCATTTAAAATTAAATTTCAAATTATAATTAAACGTCTCACTCCAGGGAGGAATTTAATGTTTTATTTCAACCTTAAAATGATCATTGCCGGAAAATTTATTACCGGTCTTCTGCTTAATCAGTTCTTTATATTTTTTCAGCAGTGATTGGTTCTGCATTTTACCGTTTACAAGCAGCGTGTCCTTTGAAAGATCCAGATTAAAGCCTTCATCCATTCTATGAATTAGATCGTCTTTCATTAATTCGGCTCTTAATGAATTCAGCAATTCGGTATTTTTCTTTCGCATTAACTCTTCATGTTTTTGCAGCTTGTATTCCTTTTCTTTTATAACAACCGTCTTATTATGTAATTCCTTTTCTTGTTTTTCGAAATCCTGTTCAGCCCTTTCCAGATCTTTCTCTTTATTAATTCTATCTTCATCTATCTTTCGTAATTTATTTTTTTGTACCTGCTTTAATTGCTCATTGTGTCTCTTCATTTTTTCATTTATAATTTTCACTTGCTCATCTATTTTTTTAAGACTATCTCCGGCTGCAGTTACTGAGTCTTCATTAATTTTAATTACCTTAACCATTGTGGAATCGAGCGTATCGATAACTGGTATTGCAGGGGGAAGAGGTAATTTACCGGTTTTTACTTCCACTACGGCAGGAGCCGGGGGCGCAGGGAGTTTAGGAAGCGCAGTGGTTACATTCGGGGGCAGCGGGGAAGCCGGCGCTTTTATTGCTATCTCTGCGGCTGCCGTGTCTTTCGTTCCGGGTTTTACTTTCATTATTGTTATATCAGGCTTTAATTGTGCAGGATGTTTTTTATTTACCTTTGCTTTTACCTTTGATGTATCCCTAACAGCGGCTGAATTTTGAATATGTTTGAATGCGGTGTTAGAATATATAATTGTTGAAAATACAAATACCGATAAAATAACCAGACCGGTTAACCTTTCAGGCAACGATGTTCTTAACTCGTCCGGTGTAACAAGTCTTTTAATTCTTTCAAGCAGATTCTTTTTCTTCCCGAATAACGATAATGCAAATTTTGGATTTTTCATTTTAACTTCCTGTAAGTTTGTTAATGCTTTTGCGTATGTAAACGTATCGCTGCAAATACCAATGGTTATATCATCACAGTTCTTTTCTCTCTCTTCGCGGACTATTGAGGAAATCCACCATACAACAGGGTGATAGAAGAATATTGTTTCCACAATTGATTGAAGTATGTTGATTAAATAATCATTCCTGTAAATATGGGCAAGCTCGTGGATTAAAATTACTTCCACCTGTTCGGCGGGCATGCCGTTCAGCGTGCCTACCGGCAGCAGTATTACCGGTTTTACATAACCTATCACCATCGGTACTTTAGCAATCATTGATTCGAGCAGCCTGATTGGTTTTTGTATCTTTAACCTATATCGAAACGAATTTAGCCTGTTCTGCCAAACAGCAGGTACAAAATTGGTTCCGGAGTATTTTATTCTTCTTGTATAGATCAAGCCGCCGGTTAGTTTTAATGAAAACAGTATTAATCCCAGCAGCCAAAAAGTAAAAATGAAAGGCAGTTTTGAATTGAGGTAATTATTAAGTTCTCCGAGAATACGGTGAAGCGAATCATCTTTTACTATCCCGGCTGATGAATTATCGTTCAACCCGGAATTAGTATGAAGTGCGGTACTTATGATTTTGCCGCTCTGTTCACTTGAAACAGAGGATGCGGAATTTAATTCGACTCCCAAAGTAACACAAAATAAAATAACCATTAAAAATAACGAGGCAGCGGAAAGAAAGCTTCTTATTTTTGAGTAACGTTTATTCAGAAAAAACAGAGCGGCTGCCAAAAGTAAACCAACCAATATACCCTGCCATACTGAATGGAGTATTGTCCATCCAATCGCCGAAATAATTTCCTTCGGCAAAAGACTTTCCCAAAAATTCATTTTTTATCTCCTTCAATCTTTTTCAAGAGAGCCTGTATCTGTTCAATTTCATCCCTGGATGCTTTATGATTGCCGAGTGCCTGCATAACAAGTTTCATTGCCGAACCGCCGAAAGCCGTTTCCATTAACCTGTCCAGTAAAACTTTTTGTGTTTCATTTTCTTTGAATGCGGCGTAATAAATATGACTCCGGTTTCTCTCATCCCTGCCGACTAATTTTTTTTCCGTCATTATCTGCAGCATCTTTAATGTGGTGGTATATCCGACAGCCTTTTTTTCATTGAGCTTATCATTTATAAATCTGACTGTTGAAGGACCGTGCTTCCAAAGTATCTGCAGCAGTTCCAGCTCTGCATCGGTAGGTTTGGGGATCTGTTTCTTTGCCATTTTCGCCTCATTAAATTTTTTCTTCATTAACTACGATAACCTTCGTAGATAAATATATACGAAAAGTTTCGTAGTGTCAAGAGAAAAAAAATGGGAATTAAAATTGCTTGTTTCAGTCATTATTTGATGAACGGTAAATATCCGGCGGAGAACGTTATTTTTTCAATTTATTTCCGGTAAAATATGTGATGAGTGAAAGCCGATTAGCGTGATTAGAATTGAAGGTGAAATAATAAATAATTACCTTATTGTTAAATAAAAACAATCCTGCTGCCGTTTGCTTCTCATGTCTGTGCTTTGAATTAAAAGTAAGGGGGCTCCGATATGTTTACAAGAAGCGCGTTAAACAACAAAGTCATTTACGGGTATTGTATCAGGCTGCCTCTGCTGCTTATTTCTATAGTCTCTATTTCCGCCTCAGTTCTTTTTGCTCAGGATAGAAAAATAAAGTTTGAACCTATCACCGTAGAACACGGACTTTCGCAAAGCAGCATTTATTCCGTCATTCAGGACAGCAAAGGTTTTTTATGGTTCGGCACTCAAGACGGCTTGAACAAATACGACGGATACAATTTTACAGTTTACAAAAGTGATATTGAAGACACCAACAGTTTAAGTCATAATGTTGTTTTAACTCTCTCTGAAGATACAACCGGAAATGACAGAATGCTCTGGATTGGAACCGAAGCCGGGGGCGTAAACAGTCTGGATTTAACAACAAATACAATTAAACATTACACTCACGATCCCTCTGATTCCAGCAGCATAAGCAGCAACTTAGCTGCTTTCATTCACGTTGACAAACACGGTTCGGTATGGGTTATAACCGATGGCGGTGTACTCCAAAGATTGGATAAAAAGAGCGGGAAGTTTATCAAGTATATTAATAATCCCAAGGATTTTTCATCAATAAGTGATAACAGATTAGTAAATGTTAGAGTAAACAATATATTACTTGTTTCTTTTTTTGAAGACAGTGACGGTGATATTTGGATAGGTACGGAAAAGGGATTAAACCGTTATATAAGAAAGAGCGACAGTTTTCAACGGTATCTTCATAATCCAAATGATGAGAATAGTATTAGTAACAATATTATAGTTTCAATTAATGAAACAAAATCGGATCCGGGCGTATTGTGGATTTGTACGTGGGGCGGAGGACTAAATAAATTCGACAAGAAGAAAAATCAATTTATCCACTATCACCATAATGCTTTGAATCCGGCAAGTCTGGCGGATGATCGCGTGGGAGTCGTATTTGAAGATAGTTATGGATTTTTGTGGGTGTCGGGATACAGCGGTCTGGATGTTCTGGATAAAAACACTAATAAATTCAACCATTATCATTATTATACTCTTGAGAGCTCAAGCCCCGCCGGCAATAATTTGCTGCCTATTTACGAAGACGGTAATAATGATATCTGGTTTATTTCAGGCAGAGGTGGATTGGAAAGATTCAATCATAAAACAAAAAGATTTACAATTCACCAACACGATCCCGGCAATCCGAACAGCCTGGGCTGGAATTTAATCGACTCCTATTGTGTTGACAAAACCGGAGTTTTGTGGCTGGGTACCGACGGAGGCGGTGTAAGTAAATATGTAGCCGAAAAAAATTATTTTGAACTTTATCGTCACGATCCCGAAAACGCTAACAGTCTTGCAGGTAAAATGGTTCGTGCTGTTCTCGTCGACCGGCACAATGATATATGGGTGGGATATGCCGGCTGGGGATTAGACCGGATCAATAGATCAACAGGCAAGTATACTCACTTTAGAGCAAGCCCGAATAATAAAAACAGCTTGAGCAATGATAATGTTTGGAGTATTTGTGAGGATCACTCAGGCAATATCTGGATTGCAACCCTATTCGGCGGATTAAATAAACTGACTATCAGAAATAGAGGCATCCCCGGTAAAGAAAATATTACTATAAAACATTACGTTCACAATTATAACGATCCTAATTCAATAAGCACCAATATTTTAAGAACTGTCATTGAAGATCAAAAAGGATATTTGTGGATTGGAACGGATAACGAAGGTCTTGAAAGATTTGACCCCAAAACCGAGAGGTTCAAACATTTTACTGCCGGTAATAGAAAGGATAAAGAAACTACAAGTATCAGCAGCAATATTGTACGAACAATTATTGAATCTAAATTTAATCCCGGGATATTTTGGATTGGAACGGATAAGGGAGTAGACAGGTTTGATGCGAATAAAGAAATATTTAAAAATTATACCAGGAATACTCAAAATGAAAACAGTATGAGCAACAGCAGGGTACTTTGTCTTTACGAGGATAATTCAGGCATAATCTGGATTGGAACATACGGCGGCGGGTTAAACCGGTTCGATCCGAAAACCAAAATTTTTACACATTACACTGAAAAAGACGGTCTTCCCAACAATGTTGTTTATGCTATTTTGGAAGATGAACTGGGAAATTTATGGCTCAGTACAAACAACGGATTGTCCAAATATACGCAGGGCAAAGAAGGTTCACCTAAAAGAGCATGGTTCATTAATTATGATGTTCATGACGGACTGCAAAGCAATGAATTTAACGGCGGATCATATTTCAGAAGCAGCAGCGATGAGATGTTTTTCGGCGGGGTTAACGGATTAAATAGTTTTTTCCCCGATAGTATAAAAGTTAACACTTATCCCCCGGAAGTTGTGATAACCGATTTTAGAATTTCAAATCAGCCTGTTGAAGTGGGACCCGCCGGTCAATCGCCCTTACAGCATTCGATATCTGAAACAAAGGAAATCTTTCTGTCTTACCAGCAAAACATTATTTCGTTTGAATTTGTTGCACTGCACTATGTTAATCCTTCCAAGAATAAATATGCTTTTATGCTTGAAGGATTTGAAAAGGAATGGCGGTACACCACGGCGAATAGAAGGTTTGCTGATTATACAAATTTGAGCCCGGGTAAATATATATTTAAAGTAAAAGCATCGAACAATAATGATGTTTGGAATGAAAAAGGAGCCTCAATAAAAATAGTTATTAGCCCGCCCTGGTGGAAAACATTCTGGGCATATGCAGGTTTTATATTTATCATCGTAGCCGGATTCGTACTAATTAATAAAACACAGAGATCGAGAATCATTAATAAAGAAAGAGAGGAGGCACAGATACGCGAAGCAGAACTTCGCGCACGCGCTGCAGAAGCGGAAGCCCTCGCTTTGAAAGCAGAAAATGACCGTAAAACTCATGAACTGGAAGAAGCAAGAAAACTGCAGCTCTCCATGCTGCCCAAAAATATTCCCGTTATACCCAATCTTGATATTGCGGTGTACATGAAAACTGCCAGCGAGGTAGGCGGAGATTATTATGATTTTCATGTCAATAAAGACGGTTCTCTCATTGCAACTGTGGGAGACGCAACGGGACATGGTTTGAGAGCCGGTACTATGGTGTCGGTTATTAAAGGATTGTTCTGTGCTAATATCTCCGATATGAGTATGAAAGATTTTTTTGAAAAAACCACCGGTACTATAAAGCAATTTCATTTGTGGAATATGTACATGGGCTTAACACTCGCTAAAATTAAAGGTAACCATTTAACTCTGGCGGCGGCAGGCATGCCTCCGATTTATATTTATAGAGCACAAAAAAGAATCGTTGAAGAAATAAAATTAAAAGGCATGCCGCTTGGTGCATTCGATAATTTCCCTTATACGGAAAAACAAACGGATATTGCCGCCGGAGATACAATTTTTATGTTAAGCGACGGGCTTCCCGAATTGTTTAACGAATCCAAAGACATGTATGAATACAAAAGGACAAAACAAGCATTTGAAGAAGTGGCTGAAAAATCACCGGATGAAATTATCGAACATTTAATCTCAGGAATAGAAAAGTGGAGCAATAACGGAGCTCCTAACGATGACATTACTTTTTTAATTATAAAAGTGAAAGAAATTTAACTTTTTTTGATATTCTGTCCGAAGTACTCGAGGCTGTTTCAAAAGTTTTGTGTAGAACAAGAGGGATGATACTAAATATTATCTCCGAGATTTTTAATACGGAAAAAAGTTAAAACCAAGGGTAGATTTTATCATTCCTGGTGTAACTTTATAAACGTAAGGTTAGTCTATATAATTGTTGATAATTAGTTTATTTAAAAGAGATAGATATGAATTTAAAAGAATATTGAAATTGTCTTTCTATTAAGTATTTTAATAATCTATCCGGTTAATGCCCAAATAGATATTTGGGGTTCGGATACGACCGCTCCAGCTTGTTCCCATCAAAGTTTTGACTTAGCAATTAACAACTGTGGAATAAGTTTCGGAAATTCGGAATATTTAAACGGTTTGAGATTTAATACTATCGACTGCGGAATTAAAAAAATTAACGGCATCAATGTTACATTTTGGCAGCCTGAAAAAAGTCCAGGCTCGGAAGTGAACGGCATAGCTCTCGGACTTGCACCCTACGCAAGCAGGCTGAACGGATTATCTCTCGGCATAGCTGCAGTTGTCGCCGATAATAGTATTAGGGGATTTAATTTTGGCGGGCTTGCGATAGTTTCCGGCGGCAGTATCTCCGGTATAAATTTTGGCGGGCTTGCTTTAGTCTCTCAGAAAGATATTAAAGGAATGAATTTCGGGGGACTGGCTCTGGTTTCGCAGGAAGATATCACCGGACTAAATCTAGGAGGATTAGCTTTAGTTTCACAGGAAAATTTAACCGGATTAAATATCTCCGGACTTGCGGCGGTTTCACAAAAAAATTGCACCGGTATTAATTTAAGCGGTTTAGCCCTGGTTAGCCAGGGAAATCAAACCGGCATAAATTTCAGCGGTCTGGCTAATGTTGCACAGGGTGAAATCACCGGAATAAATATAGCCGGATTGGCCATAGTAAGTCAAAAAGATTTTACTGGTATAAATATCAGTTCGCTTGCTCTTGTCTCCGGTGAAGGAAATATTACCGGATTAAACATAACCGGCGGACAATTAAAAAGCGAAAATGATGTTACAGGAATAAACTTGATAGGGTATAAAATAGAAACTGATAATTTCACCGGGTTAAACGTAACCGCTGCATGGACAGATGTAAATAATTTGCAGGGATTATCTATCTCATTTTTTAATGAAGTAAAAGAATATCAGCAGGGATTATCAATCGGGATTATAAATTTAGCGAAGGCTCTAAACGGTATCCAAATCGGAGTAATAAATATTGTAAATAATAATCCGCCGTGGTTCAGAGTTCTCCCTTTGATAAATGCTCATTTCGATTGAACTATTGAGAAAACCATAAAAGGAAATATATAATTCAAGTTTTCTCGTGAGACGGAAATAAAAAAAACATCACAACTTTTTAGGTTTTACGTAAGTCTAATTCAGTACAAATAATTCTAAATAAAAAATTAGTAGAAGAGGTAAGCTTATGAAAAAGATAATAACAATTACTATAGCACTTTTTGTTTTATTTATCAGCGTAAATTCTTACGCGGATGTTGTAACAAAGAAGTACGATTACAAAGACTTTCATTCCGTAAGCGTTAGTTCCGGGATGCATTTGAAAGTTACTCAATCGGATTCATACAGTATATCCGTGAAAGCCGAAGAGAGCGACATTAAAGATTTGAGAGTGGAAAAAAGCGGTTCTAAATTAGAATTTTATTTTAAGAGATCCGGCTGGTTTAATTTCGGACATCATCACAGAGTAGAAATTACGGTAACCATGCCCGAATTAACCGGGTTGGGTTTGAGCGGTGGATCGGTAGCAAATATTACAATGAATGTATCTTCAAAATCATTTTCGGCAGATCTTTCGGGCGGCTCTTATATTGAGGGAAATTTAACTTGCGGGAATATAGATTTCGATCTTTCCGGCGGAAGCAAAGTTAATTTGTCCGGCAAAGGTAACAATCTGAAAGTTGATGGCTCAGGCGGAAGCATTTTTAGGTTAAAAGATTTTATGGTAGCAAATGTTGATGCCGAATTATCCGGAGGTGCCCAAGCGACTGTAAATATGAACGGCGCATTAGATGCAGACCAAAGCGGAGGATCGAGAATAATCTATTATGGTAAAATGGATCTGGGTCATACTTCGTTCAGCGGCGGATCCGGAGTTTCTAAAGGAGATTAAAAGCCACAAATTGCAATAGATTTCAAAATTTAAATTTAATGATTGCTAAAATAATTCTTGTACTTTTTGTGGTTGCTGCTAAAGTGTAAAATTACTATACTACGGCGGGAACGCAGGGATGAGCTATGTTTTCTCAAAAGGACATTCTCACCAATTTATTTTCTTATTTTATTTGATCCTTCAAACAAAATAATATGCTAAAGACTGCGTCCCCGCAGACTTTCTGCTATTTGGCAATAAAACGTGGAAGATATTCAAATAAAGTAAATACAATTGACTGGATGGGAAATCTTTATTATTGTTAAATTTCTCTCTGCATTTATTGTACCGGAAGCCAAAATTACAACCCATAAAAAATGTCAGGCCCACCTTAAAAGGGATATAAATGTCATTTTGAAAAAGCGAAGCGACTGAAGAATCTCTCAAATTATAAGCGTTAAAGATTCTTCTCTTCGTTCTGAATGACTCGTCTGAACTTTTTTTTGTGGACTCAATTTTATTTTAAGAAACCTTAATGTTGAATTTTATGTCCACATTACATTAAATTGTAAATTACATTAAGTTAAACGGAGTACGGAAAAATGACTGTATCAAAAAAGTTACTTTTGCTCATAGCTATCACAATGTTTACATTGAATATTTATCCTCAAGTATCAAGGGGTATTGTAAAAGAAGGATTGCTGATTCACAGTAAAATTCTTAATAAAGATGTGAGATACACGGTTTACCTTCCGTTCGACTATAAAACTTCAAGCAGGTATTATCCCGTGGTATATCTACTTCACGGTTATACCGATAACGATACCGGCTGGCTGCAATTCGGTGAAGCAAACATGATTGCGGATGAGGCAATAGCCAAACGGGAGATTCCCCCAATGATTTTGGTAATGCCTGATGCCGGATTAAGCTGGTACATTAACAGTTATAATGATTCTGTAAGATATGAAGATTTCTTCTTCAAGGAATTTATTCCCTATGTTGAACAACAATTCAGGATACGTGCGGAAAAAAGATACAGAGCCGTTGCCGGTCTTTCGATGGGAGGCTACGGTACACTGGTTTATGCTTTGAAGCATCCCGATATGTTTTCTGCCTGCGCAGCATTCAGTTCAGGAATTTATACAGATGATGAAATAATAAATATGAATGATAAAAGATGGGAAAAAGTTTTCGGACCTGTTCTCAACGGGAGTTTAAAAGGGAAGGATAGACTAACAAAACACTTTTATGAGAATGATCCTATTTATCTTATGCAGCATTTAGATCCCAGTAAAATCAGGAGTGTACGTTTTTACATCGACTGCGGTGACGATGATTTTTTGTATAAAGGAAACTCAACACTTCACATAATTATGAGAGACTTGAAAATTCCGCACGAATACAGAGTACGGGACGGCAGGCATCAATGGAGCTATTGGAGAAGCGGATTACCGGAAGGATTAAAATTTATCGGGTCAAGCTTTCATCAATAATTAAGACAATACATTTATTTATAAGGATTTCTGCGACACAATATTCTCAATCTTTTTAAATGAAATTATTTCTATTTGTCTGATAAGCACCGCTGACCGGTCAATGAATAAATAAAAGCAATAATTTGATACCATTTAAGCATTCATTGATTTTGTTAGTAAAATTATACACATTTAATTGTCCGATTAATGATGTGCAACAAAAGGGGAATATCAAGTTCACATTATTGCAAAATATTTACTCTTTGAAAAATAATCTTCCCAATATTTGACTGCATACTCTCAACTAAAAGTTCTTTAGTAATTTCATATTATTTGGAGATTTTATGAATAGAATTATTTTAATAATTCTTTCGGTAATTTTTATTACCGGCTGCGATGAAAACCCTATTCCCGGCGGGGAATATGAATATAGAATTGATGAGTTTCAAACCGTCAACCTTTCAACACAGACAAAACTTGAATTAAAAAACACGAACGGTGACATAGTTATAACCGGATCCGATACCGCTAAGAATATTTATTGTAATATTACGAAAAAAGTAAAAAGCCGCATCAGTGATAGAGATGCGCAGTCCCAGGCAGCACAGATTAATATTTCAACACAACAAAATTATGATAACATAAAACTAGACGTTAATAACCCTGTGAACGACGACAGAGAATATCAAGTTAATTTTAACATCATATTGCCGAACGATTTTAATCAAAAAATAACTTTAGGAAACGGGAATATTTCAATCGATTCACACACAAAATTTTTAACGGTAAGTCTTGGCAACGGAAACGTAAAGACCGATATAGTATTAAAGGATACTTGCTCCGCTTCAATATCGATCGGTAACGGTACTATGAATTTGATTATTCCTGATAATACCAATGCTATTATAAACGCATCGATTGGTAACGGGAATATCTCCAACAATGGGCTAAATTTTCAAAATCAGCAAATTTCCAGCAAACAATTTAGCGGGAAACTCGGAAACGGCGTGGGAAAAATTGTTCTAACTTTAGGTAACGGGGATATAATCATGCACAAAAAATAAATAATGATTTGCCCTCATTTTTTGGATAATCTGAAATTATTTCATTCAATATTAAACGCAAAGCAGAATTTTCAGATTAATCGGAAGAATATTGGCAATAATTTTATTTTTCGTTTGGAGTGCGTTTTTTTGCCGGATTTAACAGGTTTCCATTCATTGCATGGATAAACATCCTGCTTGTTTTTTCATTTGTCATTTCCCGAAGTCAAATAAATAACTAAAAATTTCGCTTAACTTGAATTAAATCATTTCTTCACATATTACAGTTCACTAACTCCATTGCCATATTTTTTTAATAGATTTTTCAAATATAAGCCGTTTCATTTATGTATTTCTACAGAAATTTGAATTTTGTTTGACCCGGTTTTAAGGTGACGTGAAAACGGTATAATTATACATTTTATTCAATAAATACCTCCTATTTTATTTGTTTGCCCTTATTTTATTGATTATTTTTACCATTCATAATTTTTCAACTTAGGAGATCATTTAGATAATATGCACTTTAAAACTAGAACTCATACATGCGGTGAGCTGCGGGAAAATAATATTGGTGATAACGTTGTTTTAAACGGCTGGGTAGATACCAGGCGCGATTTGGGCGGATTAATTTTTATCGATTTGCGTGATCGTTACGGAATTACACAAGTGGTATTTGAACCCGGTTTTAATAAAGAGGCTCACGAAGCTGCCGGTGCACTTAGAAGCGAATTTGTAATTTCAATAGAAGGAAAAGTTAGGAAAAGACCCGAGGGGACGGAAAATCCCTCCCTTATTACCGGGATGGTCGATATTATGGTTAATAAGCTAGTTATATTAAACGAAGCCAAAACACCTCCATTTCCTATTCAAGATAAACTTGATACAAGCGAGGATGTAAGATTAAAATACAGATACCTAGATTTGCGCAGACCTTCCATCCAGAAAAATTTATTACTTCGTCACAAGATGTATCAAATAACCCGAAAATTCTTCGATGATAATAAATTCGTTGAGGTTGAGACTCCCGTATTAATGAAGAGTACTCCCGAAGGAGCAAGGGATTATCTCGTACCAAGCAGGCTTCATAAGGGAAAGTTTTATGCTCTTCCTCAATCACCGCAGACTTATAAACAGATATTAATGGTTTCCGGTTTTGACAGGTATTTCCAGGTTGTAAAGTGCTTCAGAGATGAGGATCTTCGTGCAGATAGACAGCCTGAGTTCACGCAGATAGATGTGGAAATGTCTTTTGTTGATCAGGAAAATATTTTTGAAATAGTAGAAGGTTTGATGAAAATCTTCTACAAGGAAATCTGGGACCGCGAGCTTCAATTACCTATTCCGCGTCTAACATTCGACGAAGCCATGGAAAAGTACGGCAGTGATAAACCGGATGTAAGATTTGATCTTGAAATGGTAACATTAAACCATGTTTTTGAAAATACTTTATTTAAAGTTTTTCAGGAACAGATTAAAAATAACGGAATAATTTCAGGACTCATTGCACCCGGCTGCGGAGATTATACCCGCAATCAGCTCGATGTGTTGACCGACTTTGTGAAAAAACTTGGTGCCGGCGGACTTATCTGGATGAGAGTAAAAGAAGGTAATCTCGAAGCACCTGTCGCTAAATTTTTATCGGATGAGGAAAAGGAAAATCTTATTACTTCCTTAAATGCAAAAGACGGTGATCTTTTATTTATTCTTTCGGGTCCAAAACTAAAAGCATTGTCGATTATGGGCAGCCTCCGATTAGAAATGGCAAAACGGCTAAATCTTATTAAAGCGGGTGCCGAGCCAAAACTTCTTTGGGTAACTGATTTTCCTCTTTTCGAATGGGACGAACAAACACGGCGATATTATGCGATGCATCACCCGTTCACTTCACCGCATCTTGAAGATGTGGATTTCATGGAATCGGACCCGGGCAGGGTTCGGGCAAGAGCATATGACCTCGTTCTGAACGGAAATGAAATTGCAGGCGGCAGCATTAGAATTCACAATTCGGAATTACAGGCAAAAATGTTTAAAGCATTAGGTATTAGTGATGAAGAGGCAAAATATAAGTTCGGCTTCCTTATGAACGCATTTAAATACGGGGCACCTCCTCACGGCGGAATCGCATTCGGCTTTGACAGGATGGCTATGATTTTTGCAGGCGAGAATTCTATTCGTGAAGTTATTGCTTTTCCCAAAACGGCAAGCGGTATATCATTAATGGATGATGCTCCATCGACTGTCTCCGAGGAACAACTTACTGAACTTCATATAAAAGTCAGATGATTAGAAAAAATATGTAATACAAAAAACCGTGATAAAATTATCACGGCTTTTTTGCTATTTGAACGATTATTATTTATTCGGGAACCTTTGGTCACCCTGTGTATCATTATAAATCCAGGATACTTTTACCCATGCAGGATCTCCCGGTCCCGTGCCACCTCCAAAATTAACTATTTTGAATTTTGAATAATGCCCGTCCTGATCATAAACAAAGTAATATTTAGAAGTATCTCTGTCATCATCTATTTTCTTTACCCAGCTTGAAGTTTTGGCAGGTGAACTAGCCCCGTCATATAAATTACTAGAGCTGGCAGCATAAAAATATGTTGCTCTGCTAAGACTTGTAGTTAGATCAGCACTTCGCAGATCGTAAGTAGGGGCAGTGTCCGAATAATAAAATAGATCTACTTTATCTTTGTTTGGAGCTGAACTGCCTATCCCTGAAGTAGAGCCATCTTTTAATATTAATCCGCTCGGCTGCTGTGCGGTGGTATTCGTTGTTTCATAAATTTGTACCGGCCCATAAGACGAAGTTATTAAATTAGACGTTAATTGTACAAACTTTGAAGTTTGTAAACCAGCGGTAACACTAATACTCTGCAAAGTAGTATCTCTATAACCTTGAAGTTTTAATGTTATATTATGAGAGCCGGGTTGTACGTTTGAAACACTATCGTTGGTAACTTTCCCGCTATTTACACCGTCAACCCAAATTTGTGCGCCGGTAGGTTGTGATTGAATATAAATGCTGCCTGTCTGGGGTGTAGGACTAACCGGATTATCAGTGTTATTATTGCATGAGTCTATTATTAACACAGATATTAATAATATTGGAATAAAGATATATTTTTTCATACTTGGTTTCCTTGTTATTTATTGCTTTTTGAATTCAAAGTTATATTTGTTTCCGCCTACTGACATGGTGAATACACCGCTGAACTTCATGCCGTCATCCGAAATCTTTCCCGAATATTTTCCCTGATATCTGCTGTGCAGCAAATCTTTCATTTCCACTGCCATGGTTTTTGTATTTATTGTGCCGCTGACTTCCTGCTTTAGAGGTTGTCGATAATTAATAGTAATCTTCCCTTTGAAGTTTTCACCGGTTTGTTCGGTTATGCTTAAAATTGCAGAGCGCTTATCGAATAACCCGCGCCAGGTTCCGGTCATCTGCATTATTTCCGGTTTTACTGTCGTGGACGTATCTTTTTTTGATGCAGTCTGCTGTTCAACCGTTTTATCGGCAGGTGAATTTTTCTGTTTGGTTTTGCAGCCTGTAAATAATATTGCCGCAATTAAAAGAGACGGAATAAAAAACAAGATAATATGATAGAACGAATTACTTCTTTTAATTTTCATTATAAATTGTCTCCTAATTGATGGTTTATCTATAGATTAAATCCCCCCTCAATAAAATAACTAATTTTTGTTAAACTAGCTAAGTTAAAAATTTTAAATTTGTCCGCTGCGATAGAGTATTCAAATAAAGTACAAATTTTAATGAATATGGCAATGATTCCCATTATATACTTATCAAAGTCTATTCGGTATGTCATGAGCCGGGGAAATAGAATATTATAGCAAATTTTTCAATCAATGAATAAGTCTGTTTTACAAATAAAAGCTCTATTGATAAAAGAAACATTTATCATCTATATTGCAATCCATGAGCTTAAATTTTCTTTTGTTTGCCCCTTGCAGATTTTTTTTCTTGTTTTCCAAATCAATCCCGGTGTCTAATAATCGCTCATTATAAACCCAGGAATAAAATTTACAAATGATTTTTATTTTAAGCTTATTAATATTATAATTTTTATTGAAAAATTATAAAAATCTGAAAATATAAGCTTAATTTACCACATCTAGTTCTCTACAAATATTTCTTTGATTTTCTTTTCGAGACTGAAATCCGAGATCTCAACCGGTTCGATAATTGTTTCTCCGTGTTGACTAAGATCCAACCCCAGTAATTCTTGTTCCTCGGTAACTCTCAGCGGTGTTATCCAATTAGTTATTTGATAAAGAAAGAATGAACCTCCGAATGCAAAGGCGGATACAATTACGAGTCCGGATAATTGAGCAAGTAGCGTAGTAGTATGACCGTAGATTAACCCCACTTTTTGAGCAAATACTGCCGTGAGAACCATACCAACCATACCGCCAAGACCGTGGCACGGGAAAACATCAAGAGTATCATCGAGAGTCGATTTTGACTTCCACGAAACTGCAAGGTTGCTGATTATACTTGCGACGGAACCGATAAAAATACTCGCCCCTACATCTACATAACCTGCAGCCGGAGTAATAGCAACAAGACCGACTACCGCACCAACACAAGCGCCTAGTGCGGAAGGTTTGACGCCTCGCATTGCATCTAATAAAATCCACATTATAGCGGCAGCGGCGGAAGCCGTGTTAGTGGTCGCAAATGCTAAAACTGCAGTTTTATTTGCACCTAATGCCGAACCTGCATTAAATCCGAACCACCCGAACCAAAGCAGACCTGTTCCTAAAATTACATATGGTATATTTGCCGGACTGTGCTTTTCACCGTTTTGATGTGATTTTCTTCTGCCTAATTTTATAGCGCCTGCAAGTGCAGCCAGACCTGCTGAAATATGAACAACCGTACCGCCGGCAAAATCCAAAACTCCCATTTTTCTTAAAATACCGTCAGGATGCCAGGTCATGTGTGCTAACGGTGCATAAATGAAGAGGCTGAATAAAATCATAAATATTAGGTAAGAAGAAAATTTTACTCTCTCCGCAAAGGAACCGGTTATTAAGGCGGGAGTAATAATAGCGAACTTGAGCTGAAATAAGGCAAACAACATTAGCGGAATTGTCGGTGCAAGCTGCGGATCAGTTTTTAGCCCGACTCCCCGAAACATAAAAAAGGTTAATGGATTTCCTATTACACCGCCGATATCCTTTCCGAAAGCAAGACTGAAACCGACTACGACCCAGAGAATACTTATTACGCCCATTGCAATAATACTCTGCAGCATCGTTGAAATAACATTTTTTGAACTTACCATTCCACCGTAAAAAAAGGATAACCCGGGAGTCATTAAAAGAACTAAACAGGTAGCGGTAAGCATCCACGCAACATCCGAAGCACTAATCGGTCCACCGGTTATTGTTTGCGGACTCACCGGCAGAAGCGCTCCAAGCAATGCTATTCCGAACATCACCGAAAAAGCTATTTTCCAAAAAGTTTTCATTTTTCTTCTATATTATTAATGCGAACATAAATAAATTTAGGTATTTTGTCAATATTAATTTAATAATTAAGGCTAATGTTGTAATAAGCCTACTATTTAATAGGACAAATATCATATTTGCTTAATTTAGTATAAAAATATTACCTGAATTATTGTGTTAATAAGGCAGAGTTACCAATTTATAAGCGGAAGGGAGTATAATATCTCATTTACATTTTTGTTTTTTGCCAAAATTAGATTGAAGCATTGACGCATGTTCTGTATGATTTTGAACTTACGAATTCATTTAACCTTTGATGCCTGTACTCCCCTTTGGGGTTTTGCCGTGCTAAAGATCCTGATTTATAGTTTATCGCCATGGCGGGTTTATACTAGAGGGAATTATTAATTATTTATGAGTTAACACAAATAAACTTATAATCATTCACAGTTATTGGCTTGGTTGTGCAAAGTTGAATGAATTCGGTTAAAATAGGGTTTATTTATTCGGATGCATAAGAAGTATCAGCAATTTATTTCGTAATGGAAATTAATAAATTTATCAACTTAATTATCCAGTACAATATTTTTTAACGCATTAATCCACACAGGGTTATCATTCAGGCTCTCTACTAATTGCAGCTCTGTTCCGCCGTTCTCTATAAATAAATTTTTATATTCGTATCCAATTTCAACCGTCGTCTCAAGACAATCGGCAACGAAAGCCGGGCTGAATACGAGTAACTTCTTTACATCTTCTTTTGCTTTTTCAATTATAATTTTATCCGTAAAAGGCTCAAGCCATTTTTTATCTAACCGCGATTGAAAGCACACAGTATATTTATCCTCCGGGATATTTAATTTTGCCACCAGCAGCCGCGTAGTTTCATAACATACTGCTTTATAGCAAAACTTATTTTCTTCATTAATTTCATTTTCGCAGTTAAAATCTTTGCATGTTTTCCCTTCGGGATGAACTTTGTCGACTTGCCTTACCGGCAACCCGTGAAAGCTGAACAGAACGTGATCATAATCTTCTATTTTATATTGCCTTGCCCTTTCCGCAAAACTGTCGAGAAAAAACGGGTTAGTGTAAAAACCATTAATAATTTTTATATTCGGGATGACCCACCAGTCACTGATAATTTTAATTGCTTTTTCAATTGCCGAACCCGTGCTTGCAGATGCATACTGCGGAAACAGGGGAAGAATAATTATCTTATTATAATTGTCCTTTTGCATCTTTTTTAACACTGATTCAAGCGAGGGGTTTTGATACCGCATAGCAAGTTCAACTTTATAATTTTCACCTAATTTTTTCTGCAGAAGATTTTTCACATTTTCACTGTAAATTAAGAGCGGAGAACCGTTTTCGGTCCACAAGCGCTGATAAATTTTCGCTGATTTCGGTGCGCGGAACGGAACGATGATTACATTAACCAATATTTTCCTGATGAGCCATGGGATATCAATGACTCGTGGGTCATTAAGAAATTCACTTAAATATTTTCTTACATCTCTAACCGACGGACTGTCCGGCGTACCCAACTGAATAAGTAATACTCCAACTTGCGGTTTCATATTCATTTCTACTTTATTTCTATATGTTTCAAATTCCGAAAGATAATTTTCATTTAAAATAACTTAACAAATCTTTCTTTAGAAAAGTTATATACTTGGTTAAGAATTTTAAATATATATAAAACTTATTCAAATCTAAGATAAAAAGTTTACAGGCAAAAGAAGAAATCGTAAATATTGTTAAGCTTCCGGTATTTTCTTTAAAGGAAACCTAAATGGAGGTTTTTAAAGAAATTGAATTAACTTTTAAACATATAATTTTTCCGTTTATTATTAATAAACTATTTCGAAGTCATAAAAAATCGGCATCACTCAATTAATCAATTATGTATATTTTATTTTACTGAAACTGTCGCAGTTGTCCATCCGTTTTCTGTCTCAGCTGAATAATCATAGCCAACTTCCTCCACGAAAACCGGGCACAAAATTGATTCCCAAGCTGCCATTTCTTTGTCGGTTACACCAGAAGTTTGGCTGAACATCTTAGGGCCATACAACCCATATTGATTCATTTTAAATTCTACGAAGTGATCAGATGCTTTAATGATATTCATTTTAAAGTCTTTATCCGTCTGAAAGTTTTTATGGCTATTTAATAAAATTATGGTTATTGGTTAAAAATCTCTTTACTTTTCGAAAGTAATTTTTATCATATCGTCTTGCAATACGAAGGAGAAAAGGGGAACTCGCATTTAATTTTTCTTAGTAATATAAGCTGAACTCCAACATATCATTTTTGATTACTATTGTTGGAATTTACGATTAACTCCTATTTCACAAAATTGATACTTTTTGGAAACAGACTTATAATAGGCGATGAATATTCCGTTTAATTCTGAATTTTCTTTGTAGAATTTTAATTTTTAAACTTGGAGGTGCAATGTTCAAAGGACATCCTAGAGGTTTATATGTTTTGTTCTTCACGGAGATGTGGGAACGGTTCGGATTCTATACAATGCTTTCCGTTTTTGTTTACTACCTCGGAGAAAATTTTAAATGGGATGCTGCGACTGTTACTAATGTTTACGGTATATTTCTGGCTGCTGTATATTTTACCCCTGTTGCAGGGGGTTGGATAGCAGATAATCTCTTAGGATACGGTAAGACTATTATAATCGGCGCTATTACTATGGCTATCGGGTACGCGTTATTGGCCATCCCCACCAGCGCCCCGGTTCAAGTTTTTATAGCACTTGTAGTAATTGCTGTCGGCAACGGGTTATTTAAAGCAAACATTTCCGTTTTAGTGGGAAATTTATATGCACACACCCAGGGTTCTCTGAAGGATGCCGGATACAATATTTTTTATATGGGAATAAATATCGGTGCTTTTTATGCGCCGATGGCAGCCGCGGGCATTAGAAGATATTTTATGGAAAATTATAATGTTACCTTAGCTCAGGGATATAATGCTGCATTTGCTGTTGCTGCCATAGGTATGGTTGTATCTCTGATAATATTCACTCTCCTAAGAAAATTCTATGTTGATGCGGATTATCGTTCCCGGCAAAAAATGAATACCGATAAAGACGTAGTGCTGTCAAAAGGACAGCAAAAAGAGAGGGTAATAGCGTTATTAACAATTTTTGCTATAGTAATTTTCTTTTGGATGTCTTTTCATCAAAACGGTGCTGCGTTGTCATTATTCGCCAGAGACTATACGGATAAGATTGTCGGCAATATAACGTATATACTTTTTGATATTTTAGGATTACATGCATTGCTTGCTCTCTTGCTAGGTGGTGCGGTAGTAATAAATAGAAAAACTTCTGCAAAAACTAAGGGAATCGGAGCGGCATTTGCTATTGCCGGTATTGCGATTTTAATTTATAAAATAAATTCACTTTCGGGGGAAAACACTATTGCCCCGGAACAATTCCAGTCGTTTAACCCGATGTTTATAGTACTTCTTACTCCGCTGATTGTCGGGATGTACTCTTTTCTGAATAGAAAAGATAAAGAACCTAGTTCTCCGGCAAAAATAGGAATCGGTATGTTAATCACCGCCCTTTCATTTGTAATTATGGTAATTGCTTCGCAAGGATTAGCCAGCGTTCATTCACTAAGCGGTGCAGGCTCTCCGGAAACCGTTTCATCATATTGGTTAATCGGAACGTATTTTACAATAACTATTGCCGAACTTAATTTAAGTCCGATGGGCCTGTCCTTCGTTTCAAAAGTTGCTCCGCCTCAAATGAAGGGATTAATGATGGGAGGTTGGTTCGGTGCCACCGCCGTTGGTAATTATCTCTCCGGTTTTGTGGGAAGATTCTATCAAAATTGGGAGCTCTGGCAATTCTTTTTACTTTTAGTTACTACTTCACTAATCGCTGCGGGATTGGTATTAATATTTCTCAAAAAACTGAAACATGCTACCCGTTAAATAAAAATTAAATGTTTGTAGAGACGCATCGCCATGCGTCTCTTATCAAATAAATAAAAATGCTTTTAATACCCCAGACTATTTTTTAATATAAATAAAAGCCTGTTCAATACATTTAAAGTAATTCTATCAATAGTGTTCACACTTTCAAACCGTGTGCGATGTATCTCACCAGTAAAATTTGATTAGGTTCAATTATTTCTTCAATATCATCCTTTTCCGGGAATTACTGCTCGTACTTAAATGAAATATTTTGAATCCTTTTGAAGTAAATTGTATCGTATGTTTATGAATAATTGCAAAACTTTGATAATTATAAAGGTTATATGACAACATCACAAATTTTTCTGCTTGTTTTAGGGGGAATGCTGATTTTTTTCTACTTGAAGAAGTTTCTAACTACGCGTTCCTTAACTCAATACGAGCCTGAAGAAGCGGTGAGGAAAATTAAAGATAGAAATTCAATAATGCTGGATGTAAGAACTCCGAAAGAAAGAAAAGAACAGCAGATAAAAGGTTCTATCCATATACCTTTGTATGAACTTAAGGGGCGTGCGCATGAATTGAACAAATATAAAGATAAAGAAGTTATTTGTTATTGCAGAAGCGGAAATAGAAGTGTTACCGCAGCAGTAAAACTAAAAAAAATGGGATTTAACAGCGCAAACTTAAAAGGCGGAATAATAAGATGGAATTCAAGAAATCACAGGTAATATGGACCTGGCTGAAAAGAATTTTTCCCCCGCTTCTTGGTGCTGCAGGCGGCTTTCTTTATTATTCTTTTGTCGGTTGTACATCGGGAACATGTCCCATTACAAGTAATCCCTGGTCGAGCACCGTAGTAGGAATTATAATTGGAGCTGCTTTTATTCCTAAAACAAGTACAAAGAAAAGAGAAACCAGTTAAATTATAAAATTCAGATTAATTACGAGAAATAAATATGAAAAAGAATGTCGGAACTATTGATCGTGTACTTAGAGGATTTGTTGCAGTCGGTATTTTAGCGCTTTATTTAACGCATCAAGTTCAAGGAGGCACTGCTGCTATTTTAGGTATAATTGCATTAGTGTTTTTATTTACCAGTGTAACAAGCTTTTGTCCATGTTATGTCAGACTTAACATAAGCACAGGCAAAAATAAAACTGCAACAGAAAAAGAATTAGAAAATAGTGAAACTGCGGAATAAATTGGAGATTTTGTCATGATATTCGTATATATAATTGTTGGGATAATAGCCTTATTTATGCTGCTTCAGTACAGCATGATATTTGCAGCAAAACGAACTCAGGGAAATAAAATAACGGGTTTGTCAGGAAGATTAAAATCATTGGAAAAAAAAGGGGCTACCGGTTTAGTCTATTTCTTCAGCCCTTCTTGCAGAGCCTGCAAAGCACAAACCCCGATTATAAAAACACTGGAAAAAACATACAGAAATGTTTTTGATGTGGATATTTCCAGTGACGTGGAAACGGCCAGGGTTTTTGGAGTTAAAGCTACTCCCACAACTGTTCTTATAAAAAACGGTGTGATTGATAAGGTGTTTTTAGGTGTAAAACAAAAAGAATTTATAGAAAAATTGTTAAAGGAGAGATGATAAAATGAATTACGGATTTTCAAAAACAGTTGATTTTGATTATGAAAGTGCTTTGGAAAAGGTTACGGAAGAACTAAAAAAAGAGGGGTTCGGAGTATTAACCGAAATTGACGTTCAAGCGACATTAAAGAAAAAATTAAATGTTGATTTTAAAAAGTATAAAATATTGGGAGCTTGCAATCCACCAATTGCCCATAAAGCTTTGGAAATGGAAGAAGAATTGGGCTTACTTCTCCCCTGTAACGTAATTGTTTATGAAAAAGAAGGCAAAACGGTCGTATCGATTTTCAATCCGATGATAATGACCAATATTTTAGAGAACGATGAGATGAAACCGGTTGCCGAGGAAATACAAAATAGATTAAAACGTGTTTTAGAAGCTATATAAATTTAATTTAGAATACAAAAAGGAGAAAAAGATGCCTGAGCATTTAACAAAACAAACATTTTTAGAAAAAGTGTTTAACTACGAAGCAAATAAAGAATGGAAGTTTGAAGGCGAATTACCCTGTGTAATAGATTTTTGGGCTCCATGGTGCGGACCATGTAAAGTCGTCGGTCCGGTTTTAGACGAACTGTCTACAGAATACGAAGGAAAAGTAAACTTTTACAAAGTAAATACAGATGAGCAGCAGGAACTCGGCGCCGCCTTCGGCATCCGTAGTATCCCTTCTCTTTTATTTGTCCCAAAAGAGGGACAGCCCAAAATGGCTGTTGGCGCTCTACCAAGAGAAACGTTAAAACAAGCTATTGACGAAGAACTATTAGCCGCACAAACTTAATCCTAATTCTAAAAACCCAATTTGTTCGGCAAATTGGGTTTTTTATTTTCATCTTATCTCTCTCCAAATGACCGGGAAACTGTATTCTTCATTCCTACAAATGTTTCTGAATATATACGCCAGGTTTATTAAATTTACGATGGGGAACCATATCAAAAACTTCTTATTTAATTAAGAAAACTCAAAGTAATTATATATCTTGCATTTTTATTTTATGACTGTTGAGTCATTTTTTTCCAGGTGAGCCATAATTTCTTTTTTATGACTTATTTACTATCACTACTCCAAATGTAATGATAATTCCGGCAAGCAAATTTAAATAAGTAATTTTCTCATTTAGAATTATCCATGCTGTTAAAACCGTAACAAACGGTTCAATGTAAAGGAATGCCCCAACTTTAGCAGCTTCCATGTTCTTTAATGATTGAGCCCATAAAATATATGCTACTCCGGAACAAAAAATTCCAAGGAACAAAACAGCGTACCAGGTCATGGAGTTGAGATGAGCAATCTGTTCAATGGTTGTTTGGTTAATTAAAAAAGGTAAAATAATTATCAGCATTATAGCAAAAGAATAAAGAATAGTCATCAGCGGAGAGTAGTTAACCGTTATTTTTTTGTTTATGATTGAATATATACTCCAGGTGAAAGCGCTCGCCAGCACCAGGAAATCTCCTTTATTGGAAATAAAATTTATTTTTGTAATATCACCTTTGCTGATTAACAGAAGCAAGCCTAAAAATGCAATAATAATCCCTGATAATTTTTGAAAAGTAATTTTTTCCTTAAAAAATACCCACCCCAAAAATGCAATAAAAACCGGAGATGTTCCTATTATCCAGCCGGTATTAGTTGCAGTAGTATATTTTAAACCGGTAAATTGAATCCACAAATGGAAAACGGCTACTAATGATAGAAGTAAAATTGTTCCGTGAGTTTTTATATTCAAAGAAAAATTTCTTTTTGTGTAAACTGCTATGGGAATAATAACGCACAATGCAAGCGCCAATCGCAGTTCGATAATTGTAAGCGGATTGAGTTCTTCCAGTGCAATTTTTGTTGCAACAAACGACATTCCCCAAAAGGTGATGGCAAGCAGCGGCTTCAAGATGTTCGAATTTTTAAAATTGAATAAATTCATTAATTTGTATCAGAAATAATTTTATATTCTGTTGAGATTTGAACGGCATCAAGAATGTGTTTTTCACAAAAAAAAGACATATGAATAATAGCTTTTAATATAACAGATATTTTTTTTCTGTACTAATATGACTGTAAAAGCTAATACCGGTAAGCGTGATAGGAAGTATAAATATCGATGACTGATAAAAATGAGAATGTAGTAAAATCTTTCTTCTACTTGTTCAATATTTAAATAAACCTTAGCAAAAACAAGGATCAGAATTAACGGCGAAGGACCTGAGAGTGCCTAATTCAATTCCGGTTCATGTGCGGTTCTAATTATGTGCGAGTAGGTTTAATTGAGAGTCGACATAGTCGGCGTTTGAGCAAGTCAGCATCCTTGCTGACGTCCGTTGCCGCAACAACATAATTCGTAAGAAAGCATAACTTAATAGAATACTGCAGATTTCTAATTCGATTTTTCTGTCTTCTTTGCCGAAGAATAATTCTTCAAATCGTAATTAATTTTTGTGGAAGGCATATTCAGTTTCACAATTTCTACACCTGATTGAGTATAGAATTGTGTAGCTAAAGTATCGTGAAAATCTGAAAATACAACTACTCGCTCTATTCCAGCCGCAATTAAAGCCTTCGCACAAGTAGTGCATGACATGTTGGTTATGTAGGCAGTTGCTCCTTTAATATTTACTCCGTGAATTGCAGCCTGTGTCAGCGCATTTATTTCGGCATGGTTCGTACGAACGCAATGATTATCGACTACCAGGCAGCCTACATCGTCACAGTGAGGATGTCCCGGAAGTGAGCCGTTATAGCCTGTAGCAAGCACAAATCGATCTTTTACAAAAACGCAGCCGCAATGCATTCTCGGACAGGTGGATCGTTCGGATGCAAGCATCGCAAGCTTTAAAAAATATTCATCCCATGAAGGTCGGTGATTGTTTGCCATATTTTAATACATTAAAATTTATAGATAGAATAAAAAGTCAACATTAGTTTTTCTCCAGAGTTTTACGTATAGATTTTAATTCTTCCAAAATTTGAATTAGAACCTCCGGTTTTTCTTTCAAATTTGAATCTTCCTTTTCGGACATCACTTTTGTAGTACGGATCTCTTTAACTCTGTCCATTATTGTATCTTTTATCTTATCGAAGTCTTTTACGCCCACGATTCGTAATTCGGGACGAACACCCTGCGCACCGCCAGCTCCGGCAGTTTGAACATTTACTATTCCGATTTGACGCTTTCTCTGTAATGGACCCTGCATCAAATCTACGTTGGTTATTTTCCTATATGGAACCGTGACATGTTTCTTAAAGAAGACACCTCTTTTTGAGATAATGGCATCTTCCTGAATCTCATAATAAAGAGTTTTAAAGTATGCGGAAATATAAAAAAAGAGGGGGATTGTAAAAATAATCCACAAACCTAAAAAAATTGCCACAACAATTTTTCCAGGCTCGAGGACAAAAATGAATAAAAATATTAAGGGAATCAAAACGGAAAAAAAAGTAATGTTCCAGTAGAGCATCCACAATTTATTTTGCTCAATAGACGGAGTAATTTTTATTGATTCCATAATTATACTCTCCATTCATTCTTTAACATTGAAAAAATTAATAAATCGATAAATTTACGGTGCAGCAATTCACCTTCTCTTTCGATTCCTTCATTCACAAAACCTAATCTTTTGGGAATAGCTTGACTTTTATAATTATCCACAGCACACTTAATTACAACCCTATTCAGCCCTAAACCATCAAAAGCATAATCAACTGCAGCCTTACAAGCTCTGGTCATAATTCCCTTTCCCTGTACTTTTTCATCGAGCCAATAACCTATTTCAACTTTTCTGCATAATTTATTTCCATTGTGATAATCTATTAAACCGGCAAAATTATTTTTGTACCAAATTTCCAGAACAAAGCGTCCTCGGTACATATTTTGTTCACTAACAGTTTGAATATAATCAATAGTGTCATCGATAATTTTTGAGCTGTCTACCCAATCCAGCCATTTTCTTAAGTACTGCCTTCCGGAATTTATCGAATTAAAAATAACTTCCGCATTTTCTATGGAAATCTCTTTTAATATTATTTCATTATCTACTTTTAATTCAAACATGAAATACTGAAGTGTTTTTAATATTTACGGAAAAAACAAAACCCTGTTCTTAAAATTAACCCAATAATTTAAGTTACGCAAAAGAATAATGTTAAATACCGGAAGTGTTCATTAGAACAACCCGCCATCCGTCTGGATCTTCAAATGTAACACCTTTGTCTTTCCAGTATGGATTTTCAGGTTTCACGGAACTATAACCTAATGATTCTATTTTTGCTTTTCGATCTTCCAACTCCTCTTTTGAAGGTATATAAAAAATCATTAGATTATCTTTAGTAGGAGCAGGACATGGACTTCCGTCTTCATACTGTGTAAATTCCAAATGATAATCTCTGCCGGGTAAACCAAACATAACACCGGTGTATCCTTCATGTTTTTCAAATGAGCCAATTATTTCCAGTCCTAAAGCGTCCCGGTAAAATTTAATTATTTCATCCAATTGATCTGTGGGACGTGCAACTCTAACCTCCGAGACATGCACTCCGTTATTCCATTTTTCGTTCATTATTTTCACTCGCTTTGATATTTATTAACTATTAATTCAAATAGTATAAATTTTAAGGTGCGCACAGAATGATACTCCATGCTTCAATATTATCAATTAGTATATTTAAAAATATCAATCATTTTAAACTTTTCTCATATAAATATGGTCAAACCAAAACTAATTACAAAAAAATGGAAGGATATGCATAAGAGACTCTTTTCGATATTGTCACAATACAGAAATTATTTTATTTTTATCAACGAAATAAATGAATAGAAGAAATATCTGGTAAAAACATTTTCGAAGTACTTCGGGGTTAATCACTTTCCTTTTTACTTATCGATAGTAAGATTCGTTGTGAGTCCGTAAAATTACTTCATAGGTTTTAATCCTTTAATCATATCCAAATCAGGGAGTTTATGAAAAAAATCATCTACAATGTTTTAACAATACTGTTTTTTACTTCCGTTACTATGTTTGCACAAAGTAGAAGTATCCAACATGCTAACATGCTTATGAATGCATTTGATCAAGCTGCAATTAAATATAATGTACCTTCTGATTTACTTAAATCTATTTCGTATTCAGAAACAAGATTCAGCAATATAATTGAAACAAATAAAGACCACTCACCGGATCAGCAGCCTCCGGTATACGGAATTATGGGCTTGAGAAATGACGACTGGTTTGGTCATTCTTTAGTCGAGGGTTCAAAACTAATAGGAGCAAATCCCGATGATGTTGCTGTAAATGAATCTCTAAATATTCAAGCTGCTGCTGCACTATTATCTTCTATTGCCGATAGTTTGAAGACTGACAGATCAAACTTAAACAACTGGCGCCCTGTTCTTGAAAAATTTTCCGGCATTCCTCAAACAGATGTAAAGCCGTTTTATTCATACGGCGTGTTTGATGCCTTATCAAAGGGCGAAACAGTGCAGGGTATAACAATTTATTCCCATGCCCAAGTACAAATGAATCAATTCGGACCAGAGGTAAATCCGAAAAGTTCGAAGAAAAAATTAAAAAGTGTAGAATCTGTTCAATCGGCAGATTATCCGCCTGCTGTATGGGAACCGAGTCCGAATTTTACACCGGGTAATATTCAGCAACTATTTTTGGTAGTGCATGATACGGAAGGCCCCTTTGCGGGTTCGGTTTCATGGTTAAGAAACGGCACTACGAATGGCAATTCAAGTGCTCATTATGTAATCAGAAGTTCAGATGGATTTATTGTCCAACTGGTCAGAGAACATGATGAAGCCTGGCATGTGTTATGCTGGAATCATTTTATGGTTGGTGTTGAACACGAAGGATACGTTAGTCAACCTAAATATTTTACCGAAGCAATGTACAAATCATCGGCAGCATTATTCAGGCATTTGGCATTGACATATCATGTTCCTGTAGATAGCAATAGAATTATAGGTCATTATCAGTGGACAAAAACCTGGTGGGTTAACTGGGTTAATAATACATGGAATCCTTCTCATCCTAGTGCATCATTTAATCCTTTATGCAATACTCACACAGATCCCGGCCCTTACTGGAATTGGCATCATTTTTTTGATTTAATCAACCAGGGTGCCGTTAAACCTAATGTTACATCTTACACACCGGGTTTATCTGATTCTGTTTGGTCAACGGCAGCAATATCTATTACTTTCGACCAATCAATGTCACCAGAAGTAACTCAATCGGCAATTCATTTTGCCCCGGCAATTACCGGCAATTTTAAGTGGACTAACAGTAACAAAACGGTTACTTTCACTCCATCTTCCTTACTTACACCAGGAATAAAATATACTGTTTCAATAGACAGTAGTGCAGTAAGTATTTTTAATGCATCAATCGACACAAGTATTGCATTCGGTTTTTATACCAAACCGGCTTCGCCGTTATCGGTAGTTAAAGCTTATCCTCAAAACAACCAGGGAGATATAAGCCCAACCGTGAAGGTAATTATTGGATTTAATGCACCATTAATATTTTCGAGTTTGGGCGGTGGCGTTATGTTTCAGGATTCTGCAGGAATGTCCGTCGGTTTACAGAATGCTCAGTATTATGAGTCGGGAGATAAAGGATTTATCAGTTTTACTTCCTCGAAAAAATTGAATTACAATTCAACTTATAAAATCATAATAAAGAGCAAAGTGCAAAGTGCAAATACCTCAACACTGGCGAATGATTTTGTAGCGAGCTTTAAGACCGGAGGCGATAATTTCGTTCAGGGTACAGTCGTTGAAAATTTTGAATCTATGGACGGATGGCAGCAGCCGTCACCAAACAGCGGCTCTGCAGGTATTGATACCAATTCTTCAAAATTTGTTCTTGAATACAATACACCTCCCGAAGGTAGTTATTCGGGTAAGCTGACCTATTCATTTACAGGCAGCTCCGGCGGTATCTGTAAATTAATAAACACTAATAAACCAAGCCTCGGTTCTACTCAGAGGGACAATTTTGGTATCTGGATATATGGCGACTTAAGCTATAATATTGTCGGCTGCTCATTCTCCGTAAACGGTGCTCAAGATAAAGATATTATAGTAGATACATTAAACTGGACCGGATGGAAATTTGAAAAAATTCCCTTCGATGAAATTGCATCATCGGGTGAAATTTTATTCAGCGGAATATATATCCAACAAGGTATTACCGGGAGCGACAGTAATGTTGTATATTTCGATGGGGCTCAGTACAACGACCCACAATCAACAGGGGTTAGCAATGGAAATAACAAATCTGAGCCCAGTGCATTTACATTGGCGCAGAATTATCCCAATCCTTTCAATCCGTCAACAGTAATACAATATCAAATTCCTAAAAATGAATTTGTTACATTGAAAATTTATGATTTACTGGGGAAAGAAGTTGCTACTCTAATAAGCGGTCAAAAAGATGCCGGCTCTTACCAGGTTGAGTTTAATGCCGATAATCTTCCCAATAAAATTACGAGCGGTATCTATTTCTACACTCTGAAGGCAGGCAATTTTTCCCAAACTAAAAAATTAGTTTTGATGAAGTAAATTTCTTAAAAATTATAATATCCTCGAAGGATTGTGTGAATCCTTCGAGGTTTTTATTTTACCCTAAACTTTCCGAAACCCTCCATAATAAATTAGCAATTAGTAAATTACACATTTCAATAACCATTATACCGCCCATAATAATTTTTTTAAAAAATATTATTTTCCATTTCATATTTAGCATATTTTATATAATATTATACGGTTAAAATATTTATACAAAACATATTTCTGCAATTTCGGGGATAATTTTATAATGGAATCAAAACCTTCTTCCTCTTCACATTATCCAATTGTTCTAAAAAAAATAAAGTTCATCTTTGATAAATTTGATGAACTTTTAATAAGATTTAAAGCTCCCGGCATATTAAAAAACTCAAGAGTATTTTCAGTCATTTTAATTGTTATCATTTTATTACTTGGGTATGTCCTCACCCCAATTTCTTCATCGGCAAATAATGTGCCTGTTTATAAGGTAATTAAGAATGAATTATTAATTTCTATAACCGAAAGCGGTGAAATTCGAGCGAAACACTCTATTTCTATTTCGGCACCGCGGGTAAGAGGTAATTTAAAAATTGTTTATATGGTTCCCGAAGGTACATACGTAAGTGCCGGTGACACAGTGGTTAAATTCGATCCCACCGAAGCTTTAACAAATCTTAAAGATGCTCAAGCTAAACTTGAAATTGCATTATCAGATAAAGCTAAAATGATAGCCGATCATAAATCAACCATGACCAAAATGCAGGGTGATTTAAAAAGCGCTGAACTTTCATATGAACTCTCAAAATTGAACCTGGAGCAGATGAAATTTGAAGCTTCTATTAAACAACAGGAAGCTAAACTCAATCACCAGAAAAATGAACTGGCATACGCAAAAGCTAAACAAGATCTGGAATCACAAAAAATAATCCAGAAATCGGAATTGAATAAAGTTGATATTGAAGTACAGCAAAAGCGAACCGATCTTGAAAGAGCAAAACGCGATTTAGCCGCATTAACACTTACTGCACCGACCGAAGGGCTTGTTGTTTATGAGAACAATTGGAGTACCGGCAGGAAAATGGCAATAGGCGACACTCCATGGCCGGGGATGACCGTTATAAGTCTTCCCGATCTTTCTTCGATGGAAAGCGTAACTTATGTTAATGAAGTTGATGTGAGCAGAGTGAAAAAAGGATTAAATGTTCTTGTTAAACTCGATGCATTTCAGGATAGTACGTTTCCGGGAGTAATTTCCTCCGTTGCATCTTTAGGAAAGGACAAAGACAGAAATTCAAAAATTAAAGTTTTTGAAATTGATGTAGATATAAAATCACAGTCATCTATTTTAAAACCGGGAATGACTACCAGTAATAAAATTATAGTAAATAAAATTCCTAATGTAATGTTTGTTCCGCAGGAATCGGTATTTGAAAAGGGAAACGAAAAAATTGTTTATGTTAAAAACGGCTCCGGGTTTGATGAAAAGGACGTTTCCGTCGGTGAAAAGAGTGAAAATTATATCGTTATTACTAAAGGAATAAATCCCGGTGATGAGGTTGCACTGAGAGATCCCAATATAAAACTAGACGGGACCGAAACACCCGGTGAAAAACCAGCTTCCGTTCAAATGCCTTCTTCGGTAAATTAAATGAAAAAATCTGAATCTTTCATAATCGGTATAAAAGGACTACAATCAAATAAATTACGTGCTGCATTAACTACATTGGGAATTGTGTTCGGGGTTGCGGCAGTAATTGCTATGATGTCTATCGGCGAAGGCGCTAAAGAGGAAACTTTAGCCCAAATTGAATTGATGGGTACAAATAACATAATTATAAAACAAATTGCCGTTAAGCAAAATAATAAATCTGCAAAAACATCTTTTTCTCCGGGATTAACTTTAGATGACGCGCGTTCCATAAAAGAATTGGACCCTCTTATTGAATTTGTTACACCGCAGCGTGAAAAAGACTCGCGCTTAACGTACAAATCACGTGTGCTTGATATAAAATTAATCGGAACAACTCCCGAATACCCCGCCACATTCAATTCCAAAATTTATGCTGGTTCATTCTTAATGAAATATCATCTTCAGGATTTCTCAAATGTATGTGTAATCGGTTACGGCATAAAAGAAAAACTGTTCAAGTTTGAAAATCCGATAAATAAAAAAATCAAAATTGATGATCAGTGGTTTGATATAATCGGCGTTACCGCTCCCAAGAATATTTCTACTGCAGGAAATGATATTGCCGAAGTGAGAGATTTCAATGATGAAGTTTACATCCCTATTACCACAATAATGTATAAAATGGCAAAAACGGAGGAAAATGGTCCGAACATTATTTTTTATTCGCCGGGTCAGCAGAAACCTGCAAATGTTGTTGACAGGAAATCAATCGATGAATTAACTGCAAAAGTAAAAAATTCAGACGAACTAAAAGAAGCGGCTTATTTAGTTGCAAGAATTTTGAAACGGAGACACTACGGGGTTAAAGATTATCAGATAGTGCTTCCCGAAGAATTACTGGCACAAAAACAAAAAACACAGAGAATTTTTAATGTGGTAATGGGAGCTATTGCGGGAATTTCCCTTCTTGTCGGTGGTATCGGAATAATGAACATAATGCTGGCTAATATATTAGAAAGAACCCGTGAGATTGGTATTAGAAGAGCAGTGGGAGCTACCAAATCTGATATTTTAAATCAGTTTCTTTACGAAGCATTGACAATAAGTATTGCCGGAGGCTTTATAGGAATAATAACCGGGTTCATACTAACTTCTCTTATATCGACCTATGCTCAATGGACTACCGTAATTTCACCGTTTTCTATAGTACTTGCTTTTGTTGTTTCCGTTGCAACGGGAATAATTTTTGGAATTTATCCTGCAAAAAAAGCTGCTGAAAAAAATCCAATAGAATCTTTAAGATATGAATAACGAGGAAACAACCGGATTTACTTCAAATTCGGATTATCACCATTTTAAGTTGTTTGTAAAATTTAATATTGAGGGTAACATTCATGAACTTTATCCGTGTTCTTTTAATCTGCGTGTTTCTATTTGCCAACATATCATTTGCACAAAAAATACTAACTCTTAAAGACGCAATTTCAATAGCACTCAATAAAAGTTTCGGGATAAAATCCGCCGAGTTCTCCCTTGAAAGTTCACAGAAAATGCTAGAATCAATTAAGCTAGGTTTAAGAACTTCTGTAAATATGGAATTTGACTTACCGAGGTATGCAAGAACTTTATCAAGTGAATTCAATCCTCAAACCGGTACCGAACAATTTTTTGAAGTTGGTTATACAACTTTTGAAAGCAGGCTATATTTTACACAGCCTATCATATATACTAACGGTACTTTTTCACTCGTCGGCTCACTCTGGAAAAGAGATCAATTCAGTGCACAAAGCACCATTCCGCCCGATTATTATTCGAACTTAAGCCTGCATCTCTCGCAGCCCTTGTTTACATTTAATAGCCAAAAAACTAATCTGCAAAGGGCTGAAATTAATCTGCAAAAATCAGAAAGAAATTACACCGATGCCGAAAAGGGAGTTATTTATAATGTAACCGCAAATTTTTATCAATTATACCAGGCAAAAAAACAAGTTGAAATTGCCGAAGAAAAAGTTAAACAAACGCAGGAGTCCTATAATACCGCGCTTAATAAATTTAAAGCCGGATTGATTGCACAGGTGGAAGCTTTGCAGCTGGAAGTTGATTTAGCTTCCAGCAAAAATGATTTGTTGAACGCACAGCGAAATTATACCGATGCAAAAAATAATTTTAAATTGCTGATAGGAATTGATCTGGATGAAAACATTGATGTATCTGCAAAACTTGAATACAAACCTCTTGATGTCGATCTGCAGACAGCAATCAAGTATGCACTTGCAAACCGTACCGATCTAATGAATGACAAATCCGATATTGATTTAAAAAGTCTTTCGGTTGAAGAAGTTGACTCAAAAGGAAATATCAGCGCACTTTTAACGGCTAATTACGGTATAAACAAAAACGATAATAAATTTGTAGATATTTTTCATGCCTTTGCAGAAGACAGAAGTCTTACCTTAACCTTAAAAGTTCCCATAATTGATTGGGGTCAAAATAACAAACAGGTAGAATCCGCTGAGGCGGATTTAAAATTAGCGAAACTGTCATATAACTACCAGGAAGAAGAAATCAAAAATGAAATTACCGCTATTGTTAACAAGATAAAATCTGCCAAGGCAAGAGTGGAAGTACTAAGTAAAAGTGTGGAACTCGCGCAAAAAAGTTACAACATAAGTCTATCAAGATTCGAGTCCGGCACTATCACCAGTTTCGACCTTTCCCAGATGCAGCTAAGGTTAACCGATGCCAAAATAAACAGCCTAAGCGCATTAATTGATTATGAATTAGCAGTCGCAGATCTCTCCCGGAAAACTCTTCATGATTACGAAAAAAATTAATTTGATTTAACCCTAAAAATATAGTTTAACATTGAGTGTTTTCTCGATGCTTCACGCTTCCTAATTTTTACAATATAGCAAGATCAATAGTCCGTACAACAAAAATATCTAAATTTATTAATTTTGTCCCAATTAAAATTTATCACCATAAAAATATTTTTTTAGAGAATACTTCTGTATAATTTACAGCCTATTAATTTTTATTTCACTCAATTTTGATATAAAATTTGAAAGAGAAAAAGCGCTTTATATTTGTAGATTTACTTCGGGGATGGGCATTACTCGTAATGATTGAAGTCCACGTATTTAATTCAATGCTCATGCCTTCCTTAAAACAGACCGGCTGGTTTCAGGTATTGAATTATGTAAATGGATTGGTAGCTCCTGCTTTTTTATTTGTTTCGGGTTTCGCGTTTATGTTGTCCACAAAAAATGACACCGCGGAACTCCGGAAATTCGGCAGTAGGTTTTGGAAAAAATTAGGAAGAATTACTCTTGTTTTTTTAGCCGGTTACTCATTACATCTTCCCATACTTTCTCTCAGAAGAATGATTAATTATTATAGTTATGATGTCATTCTTCGTTTTTATAATGTTGATATATTGCAGTGTATTGCAGCAGGTCTTTTAATCCTGCTGGTTTTAAAACTTATTATCAAATCGAATCAAACATACAATAGAATTATCTTTGCTCTTATTTTTATAGTTATTTTTCTTTCACCGGCAGCCTACAGTATAAATTGGGGAAAGTTTTTGCCGGTTCCTTTTGCGGCATACTTAAATAATAACTACGGATCATTTTTCCCTCTTTTTCCATGGCTGGCATTCTTGTTTGCCGGGGCGGTCACTTCATATTTTTATTTGAATGCAAGAGAGAAAAACAACGAGAAAAAATTTGTTTTAAATCTCAGCATTGCCGGCTTAGCTTTTACCGTTTTGGGAAAATTTTTCCTGTCAGGTATTTTCCCGGTATCTTTTCAAATGATAAGACCTCATCCTGCTTTTGTAATTCTGCGATTGGGATTAGTTTTATTACTTCTGGGTGTATGCTGGTATTACTCCGATTTTAGGGACACAAAACGTTCATTTGTACTAGACGTTGGCAGGGAATCGTTATTAGTTTACTGGCTGCACCTTCAAATTATATACAGAATTTTTTGGAACGGAAATAGTGTCGTATCATTAGTAAATCAAAGTTTCAGTATTACGGAAGCAATTATTTTTACGCTTCTATTGGCAGCTATCATGGTGCCGGTTGCCAGGCTTTGGGGAAACTTTAAGAAAAAGTATCGTGAAATAACGGCAAAATTTACTCTTGCTTTAGTAAGCTTGTGCGTAATAATTTTTTTAATCGGGTTTTAGAGCAGTTCATCTTTAAATAAAAATAATTTGAATTATTGCACATTAATTAATATTCGGCTAACATCTGATTTATGAATAATATTTTTTTAGAAATTGTCCTTGTGTGTTAAGTTTTAATAGGCCAAACCAGAACCGTTAGTCAACAAGAAAATTTCCTTTTTCAGCTTTCTTAATTCTCTCCTTGTAATCGATAATCTCTCTTTCATACTCGGAAGACATCAAGGCAGAAGAAATAATAAAATCTGCAGAAGATCCATTACATGCGACAGGAATATTATAAACAACTGTACTTCTTAATAAAGCTTTTATATCAGAATCATGCGGCAGTGGTTCAAGCGGATCCTAAAAGAAAATAACGAAATCAATTTTTTCTTCGGCAATATTTGCACTTACCTATTGTAAACAAACCCTTTGAGTTAACTTTATATTAAATCGAACTGGGGAATTGATTTATGCTGTTAATTGTTAATGTCCACAATTTAAAGATTGTCGTTGAAAAACAATTATTCTCTTGCTTCTTATTTAATAGAGATTATCTTCGGTATAAGAATTTAAACATTCCTTATTCTCGTTATCTCTTGGCGGAATGAGATTACGAACATTCGATGATTCCAAATATTTCATTTTTCTTATCCTGATAAATAACTATCAATTAAATCAATTCATAGGAGGCTTCTATGTTTTACCGCGGGTTAAAATATTTTCTATTACTATGTATTGTTAGCATACCGGTAACAAAAAATCTTGCTCAAGATGATATGAGCAATATGAAAGCTGAAGTGCAAAAATGGAATGACAATTTTGCAAAGGCAATGATGAACGGAGATGATGAAAAACTTCTTTCTATGTATGCCGATGATGCATACAGTTTGCCCAGTTACTCACCGATGGTCGAAGGTAAAAATGCTCTAAAAAAAGCCATGATGATGGATAAAGAATCCGGCAACAAGATGACCGAATTCAAGCTTGAAACACTGGATGTTTTCGGCAGCGGTAATCTTCTTGTAGAAGTGGGGAAATACCATTTGACTATGGAAATGAAAAATATGAGAGATCCTTACCATGATATGGGTAAGTATGTAACTATCTATGAAAAACAAGCGGACGGAAGCTATAAAATAAAAGCCGATATATGGAACACGGACACAAACCCCTGGAAAATGATGGAAAAAGAAGGAGATGAAGGGGACGAGCAGTAATTAATTTTTATCCACGAGGCTATCCAATTTTGGATAGCCTCATACTTTTTTCATCCCGAATTTTTGCTCGATAATTTTTCTCCTGTAATCAAATATCTCACGTAATTTTTTCTTTACGATAAAATCGTTGATTACGTTTGCTGTTATTCCGCCGTACAATGCGTATGTCACTATATCGCTCATTCCCACCCCGCGGTTTGTTTGTTTGAACTTATGCTCGTGATGCCAAAATTTATACGGTCCGAACCTCTGTTCATCGATAAACATAATCGGCTCATTAACATGAGTTATTTCCGTAACCCAAGTTAAAGGGAATTTTAATACGGGACTAACAGTGTAATCAATTATCATCCCTGCATAAATTTTTTCGTTTAATTTTGTTTTGATTTTGAAATTAAGTTGGGGCGGTGTAATTAAACTTAAATTATTTGGATTAGAAAAAAATGTCCATGCGTCGCTAATATTCATAGGTAAAATTTGATTTGCCTCGAATCGATAAATTTTCATACTTCCGGATTATATTATTTTATTAAACACTCTTCATTAACAAGGAAAATGGAAATAAAATTCCAAGCTGCGGAAATTAATTATACACATTTCTGCCTGCTTTAATTAACTGTTTTTAATATCAAAATTTACTTACGTCAGGGGTAGCTCTGTAAAAACCTAGCTAAAAGATTATTTGGAATTATAATCGAGATTGTTGCGATGGAGTAAAAATTATTTTATATTATAACAACATAGCGGATCAAATATCGAATAAACTCATTCCGAAATTACAGCAAAAGTTAAAAGTTTCTTTTTTATTTCCCCTTATCCAATTATTAAACTGGGTAATATAATGGTTGACAATATTAAGAATCTATCGGGTAATATGGAAGAAGATTCCGAAATAAGAGCAATTTTGGAGGGAACATCTTCTGCAACAGGCGCCGAGTTTTTTAACGCTCTCGTCAAGAATTTATGCAAAATTCTAAAAACTAAAGGAGCATGGATTACTGAGTATTTAGAAGAAATACGATTTCTTCGTGCAAGGGCTTTTTGGTATGATGACCGATGGATTGAAGGATTCGGATACAAAATAGATGGAACCCCGTGTGAAGATGTTATTGAAAAATCACAATTTGTTCACATCAAAGAAAATGTTGCAGAATTATTCCCTGATGGTCCTGAGTTCGGATTGAATATAATTAGTTATATGGGTGCGCCGTTATTAAATATTAACGGTCAAACGCTTGGTCTTCTAGGTGTAATTGATGATAAACCGATGCCGGAAAAACCTAACAACGAAACTATATTCCACATTTTTGCTTCCCGGGCTACTGCAGAAATGCAAAGGCTTCAAGCCGAAAAGGAAGTTGAGGAAAAAGAAAATAAACTCCGACGGTTGGTCAATAGTGTTATGGATTGTATTATTGAACTGGATAAAAATTTCATAATTACATTTATCAATCCGGCAGGATTAAAATTGTTTAAATGCAAATTGGATGAAATAATAGGTAATTGCTTCCTGAACCTGCTATCGAAAAAAGGTAAAAAGATTTTCGAAAGCTCCATTAAAGATTTAGAGAGAATGCCTCAGGGCGAAAAGTATATCTGGATTACCGACAGTCTAAACATTTGTTGTAAGAATGGAGTTGTTTTTCCATCAGAAGCCACTGTATCTCAACATGATATGAACAATGAAATTTTCTATACGGTGATTCTGAGAAATACTAATGATAAACTTGAAGCCGAAAATAAAATTCATTCTCTTGAACTTGAAGCCGAATACTTAAAAGAGGAATTAAAATTACTAAATAATTTTGATGAAATAATTGGTCAAAGTAGACCGATTATGAAGTTGCTTCATGAAGTAAACCTGGTAGCTAAAACCGACTCAACTGTTTTAATATCTGGTGAAACAGGAACAGGCAAAGAATTAGTAGCAAGAGCAATTCATTCAGCAGGCAGCAGAAAAAATAATCCTTTAATAAAAGTAAATTGTTCGGCTATTCCTTCTTCTCTTATTGAAAGTGAATTTTTCGGACATATTCCCGGGGCTTTTACCGGTGCAACAAAAAGAAGAATCGGCAGATTCGAATTGGCAGACGACGGAACAATTTTTTTGGATGAGATTGGGGATTTACATTTAGATTTGCAGTCTAAATTACTTCGTGTTCTGCAGGAAGGGGAGTTCGAACCTATAGGCAGCTCGGAAACAAAGAAGGTCGATGTTAGAGTTATTGTTGCGACTAACCGGGATCTTGGAGAAGAAATTAGAATGGGAAGATTTAGAGAAGATTTGTTTTACCGATTGAATGTTTACCCGATCACCGTTCCGCCGCTGCGGGAAAGAGGAAGCGACATAATAAAATTGGCAAATGAATTTCTGAAAAGGTCTTCGAAAATGTTGGGCATGAACATCCCTGTTATACCTGAACAAACTAAAAAAAAATTATTAACATACAATTGGCCTGGCAATGTACGCGAACTTCAAAATGTAATTGAAAGAGCTGTCATCACATCAAAAGATGGTAAATTAAATTTTGATATTATTCCTGCCGGAGGTTCTAAATTTGATGAGTATCCTGTTAATAAAGATGACGAAACTAAAAAAATATTGTCTCAGAAAGAACTAATAAACTTGGAAAAAGAAAATATTAAGCGTGCTTTAGATTCGACCAACTGGAAGATATCGGGAGAAAACGGAGCTGCAAAATTATTAGGCATGCCCCCAACTACGCTGAATTCAAAAATTAAATCAATGAAAATTAAAAAATAGTTGAATTCGGCATTGTGTGCACAAAGTCTACCATTCCTTTTTATTCAAAAATTTTCATTTAAACTTCTAAGTCTCTTCATCAAATTTCGTAATTTCCACTCTCGAAAATTCGTCATTTACGAAATCTCGTAATCCACAACTCAAATATTTATTCCAATTATCTGATAAAAACGATTCTTTATTTAATTGATGCATATGGCATAATGTATGCATTTCTATAATTGCAGAGGTTATTATATCTATTCATATGAATAAACAAAAACATATTAATGGCATTGATGCTGACCGGTTGTTTGAAATAATGAATGTAATAAAAGAGAAACCGAATTTAGCAAAATTTCAGTTTCGCGCTAAAAATACATGGATGAACGGTGGGCACAGCCGTTCTGTTATCAAGGGATTTTACGGAGCAGAAATGGAAGATGACACACGTTCTTTTCCGGTATCCGTTTCTATCGAGGATGAATTCTACAATAATTAAAAAAAGAATATCCCTCGGTGAAAAAATTTAAATGCAACAATTTAAAATGGAAACACAAACAAAACCGGATCTTATAAAATCTAATGAAAAAAATACCCAATTCATGGCTCAACAGTTGCGCAAGCCGAGCGGAGAATTTGCCCAAAAGGTAGGGGAACAAATGAATAAATTTAATGAAGTGCTTTATGATTTTGTATTCAGCTTGATGCAAATAGAAGATTATGATCATATTCTTGAAATAGGATTTGGTAACGGAAAATTCTTTAACAAATTATTTACCACTGCAAAACTTTTGAGTGTTAAAGGGGTAGATTTTTCCGATGAAATGATTGAAGAGGCAGAACTGAATAATCAATCATTAATATCAACGCGAGCACTTAAACTTTACAATAGAAGCAGTGATAATCTTCCTTTCCCGGAAAATGTATTTGATAAAGTTTTTTGTAATATGGTCATTTATTTCTGGGACAATCCCGAAAATTATCTTAAAGAAATAAGGAGAGTTTTAAAACCCGACGGTAAATTCTATGCCGGACGAAAGACAGCACGCTAAGATTTCCTTTTGCAAAATATGGATTCAATTTTTATGAGACGGAAGATTGGAGATCAATTTTGGAAAGGAGCGGATTTAATCTATTAGCTGCTGATAAAAAACTTGAAAATGTTATTCACGATGATGAAAGATATTTTCAGCTTGAATCGGTTTGTTTTACTGCAGAGAAAAAGATTAATTAAAATTAATACAAAATTTTTTCCCTCTGATAATTTGTGAATTTTCTTTCAGAATAAAATCTATGCGGAAGATTTTATTTATAAATAAAAAACCTGAGTAAATCATTTAAAGGAGGCACTTGTGAAAAGAATAATATTTTTTCTGTATGGGGTAATATGCTACCTCATATTTTTTGCAACATTTCTGTATGCAATCGGATTTGTTATAAATTTGGCAGTCCCTAAGTCAATTGATTTCGGATATCAGGGAGGTAGGGAATATGCATGGCTTATAGATATACTTCTTCTATCTTTGTTTGCAATTCAACATAGCGTAATGGCGCGCCAGGGATTTAAAAAAGCGTGGACTAAAATTGTTCCCAAACCGATTGAGAGAAGTACTTATGTTTTGTTTTCCAGCATTGCACTAATATTGTTATTCATGTTTTGGCGACCAATGTCAGGCGTAGTTTGGGATGCACAAAATACCATACTTGGATCAGTGCTCACATGGCTGTATTTTGTTGGCATGTTCATAGTTTTGTTTGATACATTTCTCATTAACCATTTTCATCTATTCGGATTACAACAAGTCTACCTTAATTTAAAAAAACGAGAGCAGGAGTACCCGAAATTTGTAAAGCCACTGCTTTATAAAGTGGTCAGACATCCTTTAATGCTGGGCTTTATAATTGCGTTTTGGGCTGCGCCTCAAATGACTGTAGGCCATCTTTTATTTGCCTTTGCCACAACCGGGTATATACTCGTTGCAATTCAATTAGAAGAACGCGATATGGTAAGGTTTCATGGACAGGATTATATTAGATACCAGCAGGAAGTTTCACAAATTATTCCGTTGCCGCCTAAGAAAGGATCCGCCGTTGGTGTTATGGAGAAAAATCTTTCGCATAGAGATAATTGAACCGGATAATTAATTATTATTAAAAATCATTCAATTATCCTATACCTAAGCCTTCTACAAAATTTCTTTAGATTTGAATAGAATAATTCATCAACAAAACCTGGGTTTTAAAATGATAAATGAAGAAATAATAGAAAAATTTAAAAATCGATTGAGAAGCCAACTAATTCTGCAGGAGGAGCCTACGTAAATATGACGATGGACGAAACTCCGGATCAGGTAAAAGCAGCTTACCGGGACAACTAAGAACAGCTCGCGGCTGTTAAGTCCAAATATGATCCGGCAAAATTGTTCCGGTTTAATTAAAACATCAAACCTTCTGATATGATGGATGCCCAGGTTGATTAAAATTATTAAACAATAACTAAAAGAAAGGAGAAATAAAATGCTTTTTCATATAACTTATAAAGTTCCGTTCGGACAACGCGATGCTGCACAAGAGCGATTCAAAAAAACAGGAGCTCCACCAACTGAAGGGGTTACTATGAAAGACCGCTGGCACAGTGTAGATGGCGACCGGGGGTTTATTATTGCCGAAACTTCGAATGTAGAAGCAATCGGAAAGTGGATTCAAGATTGGTCTGATGTTTTAAATTTCAAGGCTACGCCCATATTAACTGATGAACAGATTGCTAAAGTGATTAGTTGATGTGTTTATTAGTTTTCATTTATTATTCGTATTGTTCGGTGTACAATACAAGAGTTCTTAAATAATATTTATTTGTTAAAAGCCGGACCTGAAAATAGTCTACTAAATTATAATTTTTCAGGTTTGGCTTTTTTGTTAAAGCTTTGAATATGTAAATAATTAAAAAATATAATTCTGAAATTATTTGATTTTATACCGTATTATTTAGAAGATAAATTTACTCAAGTTGGCTGTTTATTTTTGAAAAACATCAAAACCGTTATTATGCCTTACCATCATTGAGGTAAGATACATTACAAATAACTATAATATGGCATTCTGAACTCACCCATCCGGTCGCAAAGCGATAAATACCAGAATCTCAAGGAATCATAAAATCGACCAAATAAAATCAATCGTGTGAAATTTTGGATTACCATAGAGGCAGGCAAGACGAATAGTGATCAATTCTGACTTGCAGATAATTTGAATAAATTTAATAGTTGCTATTTTTTAACAAAAAACGAATGATATCCTGCAACAATTAATAAAACATACAAAAAATCCTACACAACCAAATTATAAGTAAATTTCACAAATAATCATTTGAAAAGCTATTTGAATTTGTGTCTGAATAATACAGGGAGTTCTCTTATCGTTTAACAAAAGGTTCAATTAATATGACCTATTTACTTTTATAAAAAGCATTTGTACTTGAAATCACATAAACAATAAACTCAAAAGCATAATTGCACATAAAAACGAGATTAGGTTCAGCCAATCATCTCTATAGCGAAACAAAAATTCCAATAAAACAGTCTATCTGAGAAAAGATCGATTTGTAAGTGTTGTGGATAACTTGCTATTCAAATAAAATATCTTATTATTTATGTCTATATTACAATACTACACGGTGGTTAGATATGAAACAAGTTACATCTATAGGAGAAATTTTATTCGATGTTTATCCTGATGGAAAGAACCTTGGCGGAGCACCGTTCAACTTTATTTATCATATAATTAAGTTAACGGGAAAAGGCAATTTCATCAGCAGAGTAGGAAGTGATGGCCCTGGCAAGGAAATAATTGAATTCTTGAAAATGCAAAAAATTTCTGTTGAGAATATACAGATTGACGAGACACACAAAACCGGAGTAGCAAAAACAATATTAGATGAACAAAAGGTGCCGACATTTACAATAGAGCTTAGCGCGGCTTATGATTATATCGAACAATCTAAAAACATAGATCACTTAATAAAAAATACCGATTGTATGTATTTCGGAACGCTTGCACAAAGAGAGTTAAAATCGCGGGAGACGATCCAATCTCTTCTCAACCGTGATATAAAATATTTCTGCGATCTAAACATCAGACAAAATTTTTATTCTGTTGATGTATTAAAAAGTTCTTTAAGCGCAGCAAATGTTTTAAAAATTAATATTGATGAATTGGGACTTATAAATGATCTCCTCTTAAAAGATACTTTCGAAATTAACAAAATTGCTGAGAAATTAATTTCTGAATTTGATATTAATCTGCTTTGTGTAACTAAAGGCAGTGATGGTGCTGTTCTGTTTACCGAACAGAAAATGAATAGCTACAATATCAAAATTGATGAGATAATTGATACGGTGGGCGCGGGTGATGCATATGCCGCTATTCTATGTATAGGATACCTTAAAGAATGGGATATTGACCGGATAAATAAGCTCGCCTCCGAGTTCGCCGGTGAGATAGTAAAAGTTGAAGGTGCTTTACCGAAGGACGAATCATTTTATAACAAGTTTAAAGACAAAATTAAAAATGAATAATATAAGTGATAAAAATGGCGGACTGTACATACAACTCTATAGTCTACACGGACTGATTAGGGGGTATGATCCGGAACTTGGACGCGATGCTGATACGGGAGGACAAATTACATATGTACTTGAACTTGCCAAAACACTAAGTGAAGATCCTAGGGTGGATAAAGTTGAATTGTTAACCAGGAGAATAAAAGATAAAAACGTTTCTACTGATTATTCACAATCAATCGAAAACGTAAACGATAAATTCAGTATTATAAGGATTCGCTGCGGGGGAGGTAAATATATCAGAAAAGAATTACTTTGGAATCACCTTGAAGAATTTGTCGATAAAAGTATAAAGTATATAAAATCTCAGGGGAGGCTTCCTGATATTATACACAGTCATTATGCTGATGCCGGTTATGTGTGCAGTGAGCTTACAAAATTTTTCGGGATACCGTTTATTCATACAGGACATTCCCTTGGAAGAAGTAAGCTGAAAAAATTACTGCATGACGGTGTATCTGAAGAAGATATTGAAAAAAGATATAAAATTAGTCATCGCATTGATGTGGAAGAGAGCGTAATTTATTATGCCGATTTGATTATTACAAGCACGCACCAGGAAATTCAAAAACAATACGGCGAATATAATAATAGCCAGAAAGAAAAATTTAAAGTAATCCCTCCGGGTGTTAATATAGAAAAATTTTATCCGTTTAATGACAAAAAGCTAGCTCATCCGGAAGCGGAAAAATTTAAAGGGATTATAACTGAAAAACTTCTAAAGTTTTTTATAGATGTAGATAAGCCTTTGATACTTACTATCTGCCGTCCCGATAAAAGGAAAAATATTTCCGGGTTAATTACCGCATACGGGGAGGATAAAGAATTACAAAAAAAAGCTAACCTGGCAATCTTTGCAGGTATTAGAAAAGATATCCAGGAAATGCCCGATAATGAAAGGGAAGTCTTAACCGAAATTTTATTGTTGATGGACAAATATAATCTTTACGGTAAAATGGCAATTCCCAAAAGGCACAACACTCAATTTGAGGTTCCCGAACTTTACAGGATAGCGGCTGAATACGGCGGAATATTTGTAAACGCTGCATTAACCGAACCATTCGGATTAACTTTAATTGAGGCTGCGGGTTCAGGAGTACCGGTTGTAGCAACAGATGACGGCGGACCCAGAGATATAATATCAAATTTAAAAAACGGGTTACTTGTTGATGTAGCAGATTCAAAAAATATATCTGAGGCACTGAATAATATTTTAAATGATAAGAAATTATGGATAGAATATTCTGAAAACGGCATCAAGAATGTTAAAAAATATTATACATGGATCGCACATGCAGATACATATCTTGACGAAATCGACAGACTTTTGAGCAAAGAACTTGTTAAAGAAAATACTTTTGCAACAGTCGGTAGAAAATTGATGGATATGGAAAAATTAATTGTAAGCGATATAGATCATACTCTACTTGGCGATGATGTGGGATTGAATGAGTTTAAAGAAGTATTGCATAATTGCGAACAAAAAACCGGATTCGCAGTAGCCACTGGTAGAACTGTAAAATCGGCTTTCGATGTTTTGAATGATAATAATGTCCCTCTGCCGGATGTTATTATTTCATCGGTCGGTTCTGAAATTTATTACAACTATAAAGGTGACTTAATATATTCCAAGGGCTGGGATGCTCATATCTCCAATCAATGGCAAAGAGATAAAATTGTTAATCTACTGAATCAATTTGATTTTCTTCAATACCAGGAAGAAGAAACACAAAGAAAATTTAAAATCAGTTATTATACTCAGGAAGTGTCGGAATATCTCGACTTAATAAAAGAGACATTGATTAAAAACAAATTGAAAGCAAATGTCATATTTAGCCACGGGCAATTTTTAGATATTCTTCCGTACCGCGCGTCAAAAGGAAAAGCGATCAGGTATCTATGTTACCGGTGGAACCTTCCTTATGAAAATATACTTGTAGCGGGCGACTCGGGAAATGATATGGAAATGTTAAAAGGTGAACTTTTAGGTGTGGTTGTAGCCAACTATAGCCATGAACTTGAAGCTTTAAGGGGAAGTAAAAGAATTTATTTTGCAGAAAGATCTTATGCCGGGGGAATAGTTGATGGGATAAAATATTACAACTTTTAAATTTTGGAAAGGATGATCGATTTGATTAAGAGTGTCAGAATATTAATAGAGGAAAATAAAAAAGACTTTTTTAGATATCTTACTAAAGTTACATCTCACGATAAAAAATTACTGGTAAAAGGAGACCTTTTTGATATTTTTGAAAAATTTAAAAATGATGACGAAAAAGCTAATTTCAAGGCAATAGAAGAAGTAATACATAAGATAAATGAATCTGTTAGTTTAGGTAATTCACTTTACTTCGAAATCCGGGAGAAAATAGCCAATTCCCAATTTTATCATTTTAATATCGAAGAGCATTTTTTCGAAGTTATTAATGTAAGAGAATATTTGAAAGTTAAAGAGCGGTTTGTAAATCCAAATGGCGAAAATAATATACTAAGCATCAATTTCAGTACTTTTTACGATAAATTCCCCAGTATAAGAGAATCCAAAAGTATCGGAAGGGGAGTTGAGTACTTAAACCGTTATCTCTCCAGCAACATGTTTACACAGCCGGAAAAACTTCGGAAAGCTCTATTTGATTTTCTTTTTGTTCACAAGCATAATGCCGAACAACTAATACTAAATTCACGGATAAATACTCCCGAACAACTAAGCAATCAAATAGATAGAGCACTTTCATTTCTGCGCAAAAAAGACGAAGAAGAGCCTTACAACAAATTTAAACATCAACTGCAGGAATTAGGTTTTGAGCCCGGATTGGGCGATAACGTGGGTCGCATTGTCGAAAGTCTTGAAATGCTCGACGGATTGCTGCAAACCCCGGATCATCAAGCATTGAAAGAATTTTTATCCCGCATCCCAATGATATTTAATATTACAATTGTTTCGGTACACGGTTATTTTGGACAGGAAGGTGTACTTGGCAAGCCTGATACAGGCGGACAGGTCGTGTATATACTTGATCAGGTAAAGGCGCTTGAACAAAAACTTATAAAGTCATTGAAAGAATCCGGGTTAAATGCAAAACCCAAAATTATTATACTCACCCGGTTAATTCCGAATGCCGACAACACCATGTCGAATAAACGACTGGAAAAAGTTCATAAATATGTGACGAGTCGTCAAATTCGCGATCGTTTGCAGCGCGTTGATTGCAAACGTAGCGTTGCGTGTGCGTGACGGTGAAGGGGGCGATTGTTTTATTGTCAGGCCGCGGGGAACTGCGTTTCGATTTTGATTGAAACCATGCGCCGCGAAGGTTTTCAACTGGCGGTTTCGCGTCCACAAGTGATTACCAAAGAAATTGATGGTCAGTTATGTGAGCCTTATGAAGAATTAATGGTGGATGTGGAAGAGGAGCATCAAGGTAGTATTATGCAATATTTAGCTGAACGTAAGGGTGAACTTGCTAACATGGTACCAGATGGTAAGGGTCGTGTGCGTTTAGATTATGTGATTCCAACGCGTGGATTAATTGGTTTTCATTCTAAATTTTTAACTATGACCTCGGGAACAGGTGTGATGCATCATGTTTTTGATCATTATGGTCCTTATGCAGGTCAGGCTGTGGCGAGTCGAACACGAGGTGTGTTGATTGCAAATGGTAAAGGTGTAGCAGCGGCTTATGCTTTATGGAATTTACAAGAACGTGGTGAGTTTATTGATTGGTCCACAAACAGATGTATATGAAGGGATGATCGTTGGAATGAATTCACGAGATAATGATTTAGTGGTGAATGTTTCTAAAGGTAAGCAATTAACTAACGTGCGAGCCTCTGGTTTTGATGAAAATATTATTTTAACGCCACCTTTATTGTTAACGTTAGAGCAAGCGTTGGAATTTATTAATGATGATGAATTGGTGGAGGTCACTCCAGAGTCGATACGTTTGCGTAAGAAATTATTATTAGAACATGAGCGCAAGCGCGCCTCTCGAGTTTAAGGCCGTGTAGGGTGGTCAGCGCGAAGCGCTGCCCACCATGGTGGGCACGCTACGCGTGACCACCCTACATTCATTGCCCGCACTTATGTTACAATGGCGATTTTAAATTAACCCAAGGAAGAAATATGTTTAGGAAAACACGCTTTGTTGTCAGCATCATTATTGGTTTGCTTTTCTCTGTTAACGCGCTTGCTGCTGCTCAAGATAGATTGGGTGAGATGCATGAACACCAATATAAAAACGCTTTTTTTGGTTTTACGATGCAATTTCCAAAAACATGGTATGCATTAGATAACAACCATTTGCGCAAGCTTTTCTACGCTAGGTGCAAAATTAAAACCGCGCCAGAAAAAATTAAGCCTTAAAAAATTGGTCGCTTCAAATTCATTAAAAGCCTATTATCTTTTTGTTGTTACAAAAAGCCTATTGGGCAAACACCTAATGCTTCAGTGCAAGCAAAAGTAATTAATTTAAAAAAAATACATTCTAAAATACAATCACCCCAACAATATTTGAAGGTTGTTAAGTTTGGGCTAACTCGTTTAAGTCAATTTAAAGCATCAGTGACTACAAAGTTACCCAAGGTTAAGATTGGTGGCTTGAAGTTTTCGCAAATGGCGGTAGCAATGAAAATTGGCTCAATGAAAGTCACACAACACTATTATGCGGCTAAGCGCGATAACTATTTGCTTATGTTTATGACAAGTTATGTGAATACGGATGATGGCAAGATAATGAAGGGAATTGTAGATTCCGCTAAATTTAGCTAATACGTATTGTGTTTATGATAAAAAAACGCCGCATTATGCGGCGTTTTTTTTATGTTATTGATTATCCCCGTTTATTGCCCATGTAACCTTGACGCCTTTGGCCGGTATGGGTTTGGACGCCACCAGAAGTTTTCTTTAAGTCTTTATTTTTTATTACTTTTTTGGTTTTTTTCATAATGAACACCTCAAGTTTATCTATCAATAATCTTTACTTGCGATTTCCAGGGGTTGGGGGTGAAAGTGGACGTGCGTTCCGCCCGCCAGATGCTTTTTTAAGGTCTTTATTTTTAAGCTTTTTCTTTACTCATGGCTGATCTCCGAGCTGGGAGGGACTATCCATAAAATGCAGCACTCCATGTAAAGTTAATAATACCAAAAATAAGTGAAAAAATCAACCCATTTAAGCTTTTAAGGTTTGTGGTTGCGTCGTAGTGAAGTGGTTTTATTTTATAAATTTGAACATTCACCGCCATGCTCTCGGACATGAGAGGTCTTGTGTGCCCAACATAGCCAATGCCACTTTGGATTTGCAGGGCGTTGTAAATAATCTAATAGGATGCCACTTGCGGTAATGATTTTTGTTAAGTCCACATCCGTTTGAATGCCAAGACCATTTAATAAATATAATACGTCTTCTGTGGCAGCATCCCCGGTGGCGCCTATTGCATAAGGGCAGCCACCAAGGCCGGCAACTGCAGCTGTCGATAATGGAAATACCCAATTGTAGGCTAGCATAAATATTGGCTAGAGCTTGGCCGTAGGTATCGTGGTAATGCACGGCTAATTTATTGATGGGAATATGCTTGGCAACAGTTTCTAACATGGTTTGGCAAAGAAGGGGTGTGCCAACGCCGATGGTGTCACCTAAAGATATTTCTTGTGCGCCCATTCTATAAAGTGCTTGCGCCACGTCGCTGACGCGTTGTGGTTTGATTGGGCCTTCATAAGGACAAGCGATAACGCATGATACATAGCCGCGTACATTAATGTTATTTTGTTTGGCAAGTTCAATGACTTTTTCAATGTGTTTTAAGCTCAGAGAAATAGAACTGTTGGTATTTTTATGTGAAAAAGTTTCAGATGCAGCGGTGAATACGGCAATATCTTTTGCGCCTGCATGAAGGGCGGCTTCAAAACCTTTTTCATTCGGCACTAATGCAGGATAGTGTACACCTTTTTTTTGTTTAATGTTTTGCATTATTTCACTGTGATCTGCCATTTGTGGAACCCATTTGGGAGAGACAAAGCTTGTGGTTTCAATAACGCTGAGGCCGGTGTCGGATAGGGCGTTGATGTATTTTACTTTAAGGTCGGTCGAATTGTTTCGAGTTCGTTTTGTAGTCCATCGCGTGGGCTGACTTCGACAATTTTAACTTGATTGGGTAGTGACATATGAATTCCTTTTTGTTTGCACCCTGTTTGTAGGGTGGTCAGCGCAAAGCGCTGCCCACCACGGTGGGCACGCTACGCGTGACCACCCTACATTTATTGTTGTATTAAGCTGTAACAGTGCTCGCCTCAGATTTAAATTGCTCAGCTTGTTTTGCCCATTTATGCGCACGATTTGCTACATTATCTGCATTTATTGTAGTTAGCTCGCCTTGTTTTAATAAGCGCTTTCCGGCAACCCATACATCACTTACTTGCAAACGGTTTACAGCGTACGCTAGTTGAGACATTGGGTGATAAACAGGTTGTGTGAGATAAGAGCTTAAATCCACTGCAATCATGTCAGCGGCTTTGCCTTTTTCTAATGATCCAATTTCTTTATCTAGCCCTAATGCTTTAGCGCCATTTAAAGTTGCCATTTTAAGTGCCTCTGGTGCTGGTAAGGAGTTGGATTGCCGCTTTGTACTTTGGCCATAAAGGCGGCAGTTTGCAATTCACCAAACATATCAAGGTCGTTATTGCTGGCTGCGCCATCGGTGCCAAGTGCAACGTTCACGCCATTTTCTAATAGTTTAGAAATGGGGGCTAATCCGCTGGCCAGTTTCATATTGGATTCTGGGCAATGAACAACATGTGTTCCTTTTCTTGATGAGTTTAATTTCTTCGTCATTCAAATGAACCATATGCACAGCAATTAGTTTGTCTGTAATAATGCCAAGATCATTTAAGCGCGCCACTGGGCGTTTGCCATATTTTTCTAGATCTTGTTGTATTTCAGCTTGTGTTTCATTTAAGTGGATATGGATAGGTAGATTTGTTTCAGCCGCAATATTTTTAATTTGGTAAATGTTTCATCAGTGGTGGTGTAAGGTGCATGTGGGGCCCAACACAATTAATGAGAGGGTGGCTTGGTGTGTTGCGAAATATTTCTAATCCTTTTTGCATTGCTTGTGCGCCATTTTCTGCCCATAAAGTGGGGACGTCCATCATTTGCAATCCGATCACAGCGCGCATGCCGCATTGACGAGATAATTCTACAGTTACATGGGGCATCATATAATGATCACTAAAGCAGGTGGTACCGTCACGAATCATGGTTTGGCTATGCAAGTTCAGATCCGTCTTTTACTGATTCTTCATTAATGATGCTGCCTTCTGTTGGCCAGATGTAATTTTGTAGCCAATCCATGAGATCTAGGTCATCTGCGAGTTCGCGAAAAAGGCTCATTGGGGTGTGTGTATGCGTATTTACTAAGCCTGGCATTAGGACATGATTGGGGAGATTGGGCGTTCGTTGGCTTGTATTTTTAGCTGCATCTTTATGGGACAGAGTGTCTATTATTCGATCTTCTTTCACGATAAGGGATTGATTTTCAAGCACGCTATTTGGGGTGCGATGGGCGGCACTAGCCAGCGTGGTGAAAGATGAGGTTAACGGTTTGCATTCTGTGTCCTTTTTTATTTGATTTTAAACGCTATATCCTAACATTTTAAGTGTGATTATGGTACACTATACGTGCATTTTTAGGGTGGTCAGCGTAAAGCGCTTTCCCGCCATGGTGAACACGCTTTGCGTGGTCATCCACGGTGGTATCAATACGCAAAAAAGTTTACAAAAAAGGCTTAAAAATATAGTGCAATTAGCAAAAGAAATCGCCCAGACTTACAATTGAAAACGAACATTAAAGCAATCTTACCTTGATTACGCGATGAGCGTTATCATCGGTCGTGCTTTACCCGATGTACATGATCGCTTAAAGCCCGTGCATCGTCGTGTGTTATTTGCGATGAATAGAGTTGGGTAACGATTGATAAAAACCCACACAAAAAATCGGCGCATATTGTCGGTGATGTTATCGGTAAATATCACCCGCATGGTGACATCGGCTGTGTACGACACTATGGTACCGTATGGCGCAACCATTTAGCTTGCGTTACATGCTGGTCGATGGTCAAGGTAACTTTGGTTCAGTAGATGGTGATGCACCCGCGGCTATGCGTTACACCGAAATTCGCATGAGCAAATTTGCACATTCATTGCTAGCTGATCTTGATAAAGACACCGTTGATTTTGTACCGAACTATGATGAAAGTGAATTTTTTTT